>NZ_JBMPOS010000001.1:0-1065313 GCF_049340345.1 Undibacterium sp. Di27W
TCCCGAACAGGACCGTGAAACGATTACGCGCCAATGATAGTGCTGCAACCAGTGTGAAAGTAGGTTATCGTCAGGCTTTTATTCTGCAGACCCCCGCTCATTTAATTGAGTGGGGGTTTTGCTTTTGCGCGAACGGAAAATACAAACTAAAAACAAGATCAAAATCAAAATCAAAATCAAAATCAAGATCAAGATCAAGATCAAGATCAAGATCAAGATCAAGATCAAGATCAAGATCAAGATCAAGATCAAGATCAAGATCAAGATCAAGATCAAGGCCTCTCAACACGGAGGCACAGAGACACAGAGTCGCACTGAGAAAGACAAGAAAAACAAAAGAGCAGCAAAAACATGAGACATCTCTGCTTTGACTCTGCGGCTTTGGCGTTTCGTTTCATTCTTTATCTGATTTCCAGGCAACATCACCTCATTACCGCAGTAGGGTGCGCTGTGCGCACCACTTTCTTATCGGTCAATCGCGACCTTGCTCACTGTACGGCGCATCAAGCAACGACGCTAGGCTCCAGCCTGCGCTGGAGCGACGGTTGGGGGGCTAACTCTCTTATGACCTGGGCGGCTGGCTGTGAGCATTGACAGTACGATCGGTGATGCTGCGTTCAAATCTTTGCGTCCGTATACGCGCGTATTTCAACGCAAAACCTTCGCATCGTCGCTCCTGCGCAGGCAGGAGGCCACCGGGCTGGCGCTCCAGTGGCGTCCGTTGGTTAGCAGAGATATATGTTTCTTTGGTTGTGAGGCCAACTCTCTTATGACCTGGATGGCTGGCTGCCAGCATTGACACCACAATCAGTGATGCTGCGTTCAAATCTTTGCATCCGGATGCGTGCATTTCAACGCAAAACCTCTCAATCGTGGCTCCTGCGCACGCAGGAGCCCAGCGGGCGTTCGCTGATGAACAGAGATATTTGTTTTTTTTATACTAGCATGGCTTAACAGGAAATACAGGCATACACCATGCGCGAGAAAACAAGCCACCCGAAGATATAACGCTGTTGATGGAGGATGGAGTAGGGGGACCGAACGATCACTAAATTCGCTTGAACTTGAAAAGATTTTACGAAGCGACAGGCAATGAAAAGGAGCTAATGTGTTTTATTTGTTTCGACTTCAAACTTCTAAAACCTGGAATACTACGATCCTGTAAAACGTTAAGCCAGATCTTAGTTATTTATCTCAGGCTTTTGCGGTGACTGGTTTTGAGTCTTTAAAGTGATGAATTAAGAGAATTTTAGTGCTATTTTTAACCAAGTTTGTACTCAGCAATAAGTGGCAAGTTAAAATTATTTACCATTAACTATTTATTACTTCCAGGTAGCTGGTTCTCTATGAAGGCAGCAATCATTCTGAAAAAAGCATGCTGCGTCGCTAAAGAAATGAGTCTGCGAATATTTCAGGAATGCCAATTTGAAAACAGTTGCCTCCTTTCATCAGTAAAAGCTAACCGTTAGTCGCGTAGCCTTTGATCTTGGGTAGCAGTCACAGATATGATGCATTCACATAAGGTGGGTTAACATGAATATACTTAAATTAAAAAAGATCCAAAAGATCCGATACCAGCAAGGCTTTACATTGCTAGAGTTGATGATTGTGGTGGTGATTGTTGCCCTTTTGGCTTCAATTGCTCTGCCTTCATACAGTGCTTTCATTACTACTAGTCGTATTTCGACGAGTGCTAATGCGCTGCAAGGGGCACTGCTTCTTGCTCGGAGCGAGGCATTGAAGCTAGGTGGCGGAGTAACTTTGTGCCGGAGTGATAATCCTGAGGCTGTAGCGCCTGTCTGTGCAACCGACAATAACGTAGCAACTACAAATGCAGGTTGGGGCAGTGGCTGGGTACTTTTTATAGATCTCAATCAAAATGGTGTGATTGACACTGGTGACACTATTATTCGTGTCCAGCCCCCTCTTATGCGTAGCTTTAGTGAGGGTGCCATCATACCGTCTCCGGATATATCGACAAACTTCATTAGCTTTGGTGCGACTGGTCAAACATTCACGGCACCAGCCAATTTTAATATCAAACGGCCACCTAGTGATAGTGACGCTAGCCATGACCGGTATTTATGTGTCGCCTTGGGCGGCCGGGCTCGTGTTTCAAAAACACTACCCTGTTAAGGAGTGACTACAGTGATTAATTTTCGTAAACAAGCCGGCGCTTCAATGATAGAGATCATAGTGACTATCGTTATTGTTGCCGTGGGGCTTTTGGGCGTTGCAAGCCTGCAAGCCAACACAACAAAATTTTTAAAAATTGCTAACTTGCGTGCTGATGCCACCCAGGCAGCCTATGACCTTGGAGATCGCATGCGGGCAAATGGCGCTGGTGTGACGAGTCAGTTCTATGTCTATACGACTGATTATGCTACCACCATTGCGACCTTGCCTACCGTGCCTACGGCATGTAAAGGTGCTACCTGTACACCTTTACTGGTGGCGCAAACGGATCTTGCCGAGTGGCAGAGAGGTTTAGCCAAGCGTTTATATGGTGGTGCTGGCTACGTTAATCCAGTTATTGTAGGCGGAGTTACCAGTGGTTATGATTTGATTGTGATGTGGAAAGAATTGAATTTGACCACAGTTGATCCTGCTTGCCCTACAGGTTCACCTCCGGCACCAGGTGTAGGTGTACGTTGTTTTGCCATTAGATTCACGCCTTAAGCGAGATACATGTGAAAAACCTCAATATTAAATATGCTCACGGCCGTTCATTGATAGAGCTGATGGTCGCGATGGTGATTGGCTTCATTATCCTGTTGGCTGTTGGCTCACTTTATGTGACGAATACACAGACCTACAGAGTCACTGACAGCAAAGCCTTGCTTGAGGAAGAGGGACGTCTGGCATTGAATTTGATGGCCTTTCATGTGCGCATGATAGGTTATGGTGAACTGCAAAGTGCGTCAACGAGTACAAAGGGTGGGAAAGGCGGGTCTACCAATTTTAGTGGTATAGGTATTAAAGGTTGCACTGGCGGTTTTACGTCGCCAACAGCGAGCCAAGTTAGCTGTACTGGTGGGGCCACGCCAGATGCATTTTCAGTCGGTTATGTTGTTGAGTCGGTCAATTCTAATACAGGTTCTTCTGCAGGCGTGTCCGGTCCGGCAGATTGTATGGGGCGTCCAGTGCTGAGCTCTCCTGCCAATGTGGAAAACAGATTTTATATTGCGACCAATGCTTCGACTGGTCGTAATGAATTGTATTGTGTTGGTAATGGTGGCGTTGCGCCAGGGGCAGATTTTATGGCCGGGCAACCGATAGCAGACAATGTGGTTTCTATGTCTGTCACTTATGGCTATGACAGTGATGGAAATCAATCTGTGGACGGATTTTATACTGCAGCTTCCCTGGAGAGTTTAGCTGCACCGACCACACTGCCGGTTTACGCAATAGGAACTCCTGGTCAACCCTCACCTTGGGATGCCGTTATATCGGCGAAAATTTGTGTAGTTGTCACTTCAACCAATACGAATGTCACCACTGCCAAGCAAACTTATATTGATTGCCAGGGTAATACAGTCACAGCAACCGATAATAAGTTGTATTCGGCTTTCTCAACCGTTGTCGCTTTGCGTGGCAGGGTACAAGGAAAAACATCATGAAAAACCAATATAGTTCCCAGCGTGGCTTTGTTTTGTTGACCGCATTGATCTTTATGATAGTACTTACCATGCTGGCAATGACGGCAGTGAGACGTGCTACTCAGGATGAACGTTTTACGAATAGTATACGAGCGCAAAATGTGGCATTTCAAGCTGCAGAAACGGCATTACGCTACTGCCAAAAGGAATTTGAAATTACGAATAGAGGTGATGCGCTATTACCGGGAACAGTAGCAACCGTCAATGGTGTTCCTGTCAATCTTGCTGTTCAAGTTACTCCTGGGCAATATTTGCCGCCTGTACTGTGGAAGACTATTTCAAACTGGGCCACAAAGGGCAAAGTTTTATCAAGCACTCTGGTGACGAATACAGCATCACCACCACAATGCATGATAGAAGAATGGTATCGCCCCAAGGATGATAGTACTGGAAGCGGATTGACCACGAATAGAAATGCAGGTTCTAACTCTGCAGGAAACCAGAAAGCCTATGTCATTACTGCCAGAGGAACAGGTATTTCCGTCGCTTCTGAAATATGGTTGCAAGTGATTATTTACCTTGGCGCCGGAACCACTAAATAAATATGCATTATGAGGTGCTGTACAAGTCTTGAAATTTGTGAGCGCCATTGATCGAGAATCATGAAACCATTTCATGATGATCGCTAAGAGTAAAAATGAAGGAATAAATCATGATTAAGAGTATGCAAAAATCTGTGAGTTGCACGTTGATTTGCGCCCTTATCGCCCAAATGGGCATGTCAGGATATGCGTATGCAACCATATCTCAGGTGCCGCCCTTGGTAAAACCAAATGTACCACCGAATATTTTTTATACTCTGGACGATTCTGGTTCCATGATGTTTGATATGTTGCCTGACAATATAGCCAAGACGGGTAATCCTACGCTGGACAGGTATTGGAACGGCAGTAGTTATCAGGCTACCGGCACCACATTTGATAATTATTGCAATGGTGATACTGCACCTGGCGCGGATACTTCTTGCTGGGTAACTCAAACCTTCCCTAAGCCTGTTGATACTTATAATGTGGGTGGATCAGGTGACTACTCCAAAGAGAATCAAGTCATTGTTGGATTTGGCGACAATCTTACGGTTGCGAGATGGCGCTCTTCCGACGTAAATAAAGCTTATTACAATCCAAAGATTTTGTATAAACCCTGGGTTGCTGCAGGCGGAGGATCTATGGATGCAGCCAATCCTGCCGCTGCTTTATTCAATCCTGTTGCTCCTAATGGCGGTAGTAATACCAATACCATAGATTTGACTAAAAACCAGACCTTTAGTGGGACCAGCTATTACTTCCTTAAAGATGATGCGACTGGTTACGATAAAAATGGCAGAACTTTTTTTCCGAGTTTATATTATATTTATAATATTTCCGGTAGGTTAGATTGCACTACAAGCAAGTTTGATTGCTTCACCAGGGTAGAACTCAAAGCAACGAATACCATACCAAACCCCAAGGACCCATCCCGGACAGATTGCCTTGGTAGCACTTGCTCTGTAGTGGAAGAGCAAAAAAACTTTGCCAACTGGTTTCAATACTACCGTTCACGCATACTTTCTGCACGAGGAGGTAGTGGTCAGGCTTTTGCTAAACAAAATTCAACCATACGCGTAGGATATGGCACTATTAATACGACCGGTACCGTTATTAATCACGTCTCCGATGATTTCAGCGACGCAAATAAAACAGCTTTTCTTAATACTTTGTATCAACAAAGAATGCCACAAGCTGGCACACCTTTGCGCAAGGCGCTTGATGAAGTAGGGCAGTATTTTAGAGACACAACCAATAAAGGCCCCTGGGCTACCAAGTATGGTGTGGGCGATACTACAACACAGCTGAGTTGCCGTCAGAACTATAATATCCTGATGACAGACGGCTACTGGAATGGCACAGGCGCAAATTCACCTCGTAATGGCAATGTTGATGGTGCGGATGGTCCTGAATATACTGCTCCAGATGGCAGCAAAGGTAAGTATAAGGCGGTTGCTCCGTATTCCGATAGTTTTAGCGGCACTTTGGCGGACGTCGCCACCTATTACTGGGCAAATGATTTGCGGCCTGACTTTACTGGCCTTAAAAAGAATGTGCCTACAACGACTGCTGATCCGGCATTCTGGCAGCATTTGACACAATTCACTGTGGGCTTGGGAGTGAGTGGAAGTTTGGACCCCGCCGTGGATATTCCAGCCTTGATTGCGGGCACTAAAACCTGGCCTGATGGTTCTGTTTACCAGATTGATGATTTGTGGCACGCCGCGTTTAATACCAGAGGCAAGTTTTTTAGTGCATCCAACCCTATACAGTTTGCTGCTGCTTTGGAAGACTCTTTGAATACTATTTCCGAGCGGGTTGGTGACGCTGCTGCGGTAGGTACTTCCAGTAATACAGTACGTGCAGGCAGTGCTTTGTACACCTCGACTTACCGTACTTCTGACTGGTCCGGTCAATTGATTCAAAAACCATTGGATCTCCAGGGCAAGATTACGGGTACAGGCTGGACTGGCACGGCACCAGCTTTTCCTGGTAGAAAAATATATACTTATGTAGATCTGGCGACTAAGGGTAAAGAATTTACTTTCACTAACTTAGCTGCTACAGATAAGCTGGTTTTCACAAATGAGGCAGCGACTTACCCACCAACTAAGGTCACGGCTGACAATATCGTTGACTATATAAAAGGTGGGCCTGATCTGGGTTATTTGCGTCCAAGGACCCAGACTTTTGGTGACTTTGTAAATTCTGCACCACTGTATGTGAAAGAAGGGGATGACGGTGGTTACAGTTTCATGCCCGCTAGCGCCGCAGGTAAAGATTTATATAATAGTTTCCTGATCACAAAAAATACTCGTACCGCAATGGTATATATAGGTGGCAATGACGGTATGTTGCATGCATTCAATGCGGCGACTGGTGTTGAAGCATTTGCCTATGTTCCCAAGGCTGCCATGAGTAATTTGCCAACCCTGTCCAGAACTACCTATGGGCATAGATTTTTTGTTGATGGTACTCCAACAGTTGGTGACTTTTATGATGGTGCTTGGAAAACGGCTTTGGTAGGTACGATGGCTGCTGGTGGTCGTGCTGTATTTGCCTTGGATGTGACTAATCCCGATTCTTTTGGTGAAACAAAAGTTATGTGGGAAATCAACTCCAGCAATGATACGGATTTGGGCTATACCTTTGGCAATGCAGAAATCGGCCGTATGCCGAATGGTGACTGGGTTGCGGTAATGGGTAACGGTTATGAAAGTACGTCTGGCCGCGCAAAATTGTTCATCATACGCTTGAAAGATGGTGCCATCACTAAAGTCGATACTGGTGTTGGTGATCTTACAACGCCAAATGGTTTGTCTGCGCCAAGGATTTTGATGGGCAATGATACAACCATCAAAGCTATCTATGCTGGTGATTTGCAGGGCAATCTGTGGAAGTTTGATGTGGCTAGCAGTGGCACTACGGTTGCTTATTCTGGTAAGCCATTGTTCCAGGCAAAATTGTCTAATGTCGTGCAGCCTATCACTGTGCAACCTGACTTGATACCCCATGATAAGGGTGGAATGATGGTATTGTTTGGTACGGGTAAAATCTATGAAACAGATGACCCTTTGAATACCAAAGTTCAATCTTTGTATGGTGTATGGGATAATACAGGTGTACAGAGTGTGACATCGTCGGCAATTACCACTAGTCAGTCCGCTTTGCAGAAACAAACATTGAGCTGGTCTGGAACTTCGTTCTATGCAGTTGACAATCAAAAAGTCGACTGGAACACCAAGCGCGGATGGTATATGGATTTAAACTTGTCGATAGGCGAACGTCTGACTATAGATCCGCAGATATTTTTTGATGAAGTGATATTTACCACGATTATCCCAGCAAGTGCAGCTGATACTTGCTCCTCGGATGGTAAATCCACGACGTTTTATCTGGATCCCTGGACTGGAAATACTTTATCGTATCGCGCATTTGATACCAATGGAGATAAGGTGATAGATGCGACAGACGCTATTGTTGGTGGTCGCCAAGGTGGTTTGACATTTGGTACGACGATACTGAAAAAAGGTGGCGGAGCTGTTATTTATCAACCGGCATCAAAAGTTCAAAATTGCGACCTCAATCCAGATGCTTGCAAAGGAGATGATCGTCCTGTCGAAGGTAGTCCAACCCGCCGTATCTGGAAGCAGTTGTTGAAACCGCTGGAATAATTGAAGTTCAACTTGTACAGAGGTGTTAAGTGTTAAATAAAAAATCTCAAGGCGGCTTTACCCTGATTGAGTTACTGATTGCTGTAGCCATTTTAGCGATACTGACCGCCATTGCTGCCCCCTCTTATACTGAACATATAAGAAAAGGGCGACGTGCCGATGTCAGGTCATTGCTGATGCAGGATGTGCAATTTATGGAGCGCTTTCTGACCGAAAATAATAACTATAAAGAGACAGCCGCCGGTGTTGCGCCGGTCTTGCCCTACCTGGTGAGCCCAATTGGCTCATCAGGTACGGCAGTCGATTACGACATCAGTTTTGTAGGTGTGCCAACTGCGACAACATATGCAATTCAGGCTGTCCCTAAGTCCGGGGGCAGGATGTTTGGTGATGCCTGTGCTACCTACACAATCAATAGTGTTGGTGCCAGGGGCTTAACTGGTGGTCCTTCTCTGAGTGTCAATGATTGTTGGACCAAGTAAGTTTAGTTCTTCCTGACTTCTTGTATCGCCTCGGCAAACTCGGATACATCTTCAAAGCTTTTGTAGACAGAAGCGAAGCGGATGTAGGCGATTTTGTCGAGGCGTTTCAATTCGCGCATGACTAGTTCACCCAGATGACCGGACATAACTTCGCGCTCTCCGCTGGACAATAATTTTTCTTCTATTCTCTGTATGGCTGTCTCGACTGCTTCCGCAGATACCGGGCGTTTGCGCAGCGCTAACATCAGGCTGGCGCGCAGTTTGGCGGTTTCATATTCTGTGCGACTGCCATTTTTCTTGACGATGACGGGCATCACCAGTTCTATACGCTCATAGGTAGTAAAGCGCTTGTCGCAGTCGGCACAGCGACGACGACGGCGTATGACATTACCTTCTTCTGAAACGCGGGTGTCGATGACCTGGGTGTCATCATTGTGGCAAAAAGGGCATTTCATGTCTTAATGTGCTCCATGGATTTTTATAATTGATTTTATAATTGCCTGATATAAAAAAGCCACTCAAGCGAGTGGCTTTTTATTGTGTTGCCTGATACTTAAGCCTTGCTTCAGTTGAATCTCTTAAGCTTGGTACACTGGAAAGGCATCTGTCAATTGTTTGACTTCAGCTTTCACGCGTTCTATCGTCGCTGCGTCATGCGGATTGTCGAGTACGTCAGCAATCAGATTACCCACTTTAACTGCTTGTTCTTCCTTGAAACCACGGGTAGTGAAAGCCGGGCTGCCGAGGCGGATACCGGAAGTCACCATCGGTTTTTGCGGGTCATTAGGAATGCCGTTCTTGTTGCAAGTCATGTGGGCAGAACCCAGTATGGCTTCGGCTTCCTTGCCTGTCAAACCTTTAGGACGCAGGTCTACCAGCATGACGTGAGATTCAGTACGACCAGAAACGATGCGCAGGCCACGTTCAGTCAGGGTGTTCGCCAGAGCTGCAGCATTCTTGACGACTTGTTCCTGGTAAGCCTTGAATTCTGGTGTCAGCGCTTCTTTGAAGGCAACTGCTTTACCTGCAATAACATGCATCAGCGGGCCGCCTTGCAGGCCTGGGAAAATCGCTGAATTAATCTTCTTCGCGATTGCTTCATCATTTGTCAGGATGATGCCACCACGTGGGCCGCGCAGGCTCTTATGGGTAGTCGATGTGACGACGTCGGCGAAAGGCACAGGGTTAGGGTAAGCACCCGCAGCGATCAGGCCGGCATAGTGGGCCATGTCCACCATGAAGTACGCGCCGATTTCCTTGGCAATTTTGGAGAAACGCTCAAAGTCTATGCGCAAGGCGAATGCAGAAGCGCCAGCGATGATCAGCTTGGGCTTGGTTTCACGTGCCAGTTTTTCCATGGCATCGTAGTCAATATCTTCTTGCTCATTGAGGCCATAAGACACGACATTGAACCATTTGCCAGACATATTCAAAGGCATGCCGTGGGTCAGGTGGCCACCTTCAGCCAGGCTCATGCCCATGATGGTGTCGCCCGGATTCAACAAGGCGAAGAATACGCCCTGGTTGGCTTGCGAACCTGAGTTTGGCTGCACATTGGCGAAATTGGCATTGAACAATTGCTTCAGGCGGTCAATGGCCAGTTGCTCGACCACGTCCACGTGTTCGCAGCCACCGTAGTAGCGCTTGCCTGGATAGCCTTCGGCATATTTATTGGTCAACTGGGAGCCCTGGGCTTCCATAACGGCAGGGGAGCAATAGTTTTCAGACGCGATCAACTCGATATGCTCTTGTTGACGGACGTTTTCATTTTGTATCGTAGCAAACAATTCTGGATCTACGTTGGCGAGAGTATGATTTTTTGCAAACATGGCGGTTCCTGATTATTCCTGTTAATAAACAATGATTGTTGTTAATGAGGTGTCTGAAACGGATAGGGGCAGCCTCATTGCTTTTACCATCAGGCTACCCAGGCGCACGGCTGGAGTCAGTTTGACTCCGAAATCTCACGCTTCCCGATGGATCTCCATCTTGGGCCAGGATGCTTGCCCGTCTAACAGGGCAGATATGGCCACTTCGCCAGTCACGTGAGATGAAATGGTGCTAGGATTTTACGTGATGGCGTTTGAATCGGCAAGTAGCAGCATCGCTATAAAAAAATTAATTTTCGCACAAGTAAATATTATGAAATTTTTAGCACTTAGGTATCGAACGGCAAAAGCACTTAAAATAGTATGCAATAGGCTGTTAACATCAGCTAGGCATATTACCTACAAAAATTGAAGGAATTCAGCATGATCGTATTGATTACAGGGGCAAGCTCAGGTTTTGGTGAAGAAATGGCCCGCAAATTTGTTCGCGAAGGGCATAAGGTGATTGCTGCTGCCCGCCGCACCGAGAGACTGGATGCGCTAAAAGCTGAGCTGGGAGCCGCCCTGCTGCCAGTCACCCTGGATGTCACCAGCAAGGATTCTATCCGCCAGGCTTTGGCTGGCTTGTCTGCTGACTGGAAAAACATCGATGTGCTCGTCAATAATGCTGGCCTCGCTATGGGCACAGAACCTGCCCATCTGGCATCCCAGGATGAATGGGACACCATGATAGACACTAATACCAAAGGCCTGGTCACAGTCACCAGAGCCATTTTGCCGGATATGGTGGCGCGTGGCACAGGCCTGGTCATCAATATCGGTTCTGTCGCTGGTGAAACTCCTTATCCCGGTGGCAATGTCTATGGTGCGACCAAGGCTTTTGTCGAGCAATTTACCCGCAACTTGCGTGCAGATCTGGTAGGTACCGGGGTACGTGCCACCAATATTGCCCCAGGCCTGTGTGGTGGTACAGAGTTTTCCAATGTGCGCTTCCGTGGCAATGATGAAGCGGCAGCCAAGGTGTATGAGGGTACAGTGCCATTGACAGCGGTGGATATCGCGGCAACGGCTTACTGGATAGCGACGCTGCCAGCGCATGTGAATATCAATCACATAGAGATGATGCCGACTTGCCAGGGCTATGGCCCCTTGGTCATCAAGCGCACTACCGCGTGATTTTCAGACAGGTTCTGGTTTATCTGGTTTTAGTTTGCCAGCTGCCAGCAACTGCGTCAGCGGGCAAACTGCGTCTGTCGCCTGATTTGAAAGAAGTCATACAATGTGACTCAGACACAGGCGGAAAAATCACAGTCTTGCGTCATCATCAGATTCAGGATACGCATGTCTATGTGCTGCGCCAGCATGGGGAAACGACAGGTGTCTATCCTGGTGAAGAGGATAATTCACGGGGGAGCTTGGTTTCCGTTCAATGTCTGGGCAGTAAAGAGCGGCTACTGCTGATTTCCGGCGAATTTACATCCAATTACATGCAGGGCCTGCTATTTCGTTATCAGCCGGCCAGAAAGAAATGGGAACGCCTGGAGTTTGCCGAGCGCGAACGTGCCTGCTTGCTATATCTCAAGCCCGAGCAAATGCGATTGGTAATCCCCAATGGCGGATATGAAGCGGGTAAATACATTATCGTGCGCAAGTTCAATGGCAAAGCACGAGATACGCGCAAATTAAGTGATGGCTTGCCCAAGACCGGGGGATGGCAAGTCCTGCCTGTCCAATATCCTGCCGGACTTGAGTGACAAAGAGTAAATGTATTCCCTTAATGGCTGGAATAGCTGGTAAAGTTTATACTATGAAAACAGAATTTGTATGGCCAGTCAGGGTCTACTATGAAGATACTGATGCTGGTGGCATCGTTTTTTATGCGAATTACCTGAAGTTCTTCGAGCGTGCCCGCACTGAATGGTTGCGGGCAGCGGGTGTCAATCAGCAGCAAATGGCGGATGAACATGGTTTGATGTTTGTCGTCAAAGCCACTGCAGTCGAGTATCATGCTCCCGCCAGGCTTGATGATGAACTAAGGCTGACTGTCGTGGTCGAAAAACTAGGTCGTGCCTCTGTGCAATTTGTGCAAGAAGCCTGGTGTGGCCAGCGTTTGCTTGCCAGCGGCAAGATAAAGGTGGGCTGTGTCAGCAAGGCAGAAGTCAGGCCAGCAGCCATTCCTGCTGAGGTGCTGGCAAAAATAGGCTGAGTTTATTTTTATTTTTCGGGCTGCAATAATCTGCCCGGTGTTTTGTTTTTGAATTGATTCAATATGAATGTTACCCAAGACCTCTCATTTTTAAGCCTGATCACAAATGCCTCTGTGCTGGTGCAACTGGTCATGGCCCTGTTATTAGGTGTTTCATTGACGAGCTGGACTTATATCTTCAGCAAAATGTTCGCCATCAAAAAAGCCCGAGGGCAAACTGAGGAATTTGAACGCAATTTTTGGTCTGGTGGCAATCTGGTTGATTTGTATGCGGCAGCGACCAATAGTCGTCGTACTGGCCGCGACACCAGCGGTGCACTGGAGCGTATCTTCGAAGCGGGCATGAGTGAATACCACAAGGTCAAGACCGCCAATAAGGCGACGCTGGATGCCGGTGCCATGCTCGATGGCGCGCGTCGCGCCATGCGTGCCTCTTACCAGCGTGAAATGGATTTGCTGGAATCGCACCTGTCCTTCCTGGCTTCTGTTGGTTCTGTCTCACCATATATAGGCTTGTTTGGTACAGTCTGGGGCATCATGAATTCTTTCCGCGGTCTGGCCAATGTGCAGCAAGCTACCCTGGCTGCGGTGGCACCCGGTATTGCCGAGGCCCTTATCGCTACCGCGATAGGCCTGTTCGCGGCTATCCCTGCAGTGCTGGCCTATAACCGTTATTCCCATGATATAGACAGGCTGGCGATACGCTTTGAAACCTTTATCGAAGAATTCTCCAATATTCTCCAGCGTCAGTCACGCTAGGGCGAGGGAGTGAGCATGAGTACCCTGCGTGGCGAACGTAAACGCAAATTCAAGGCAGAAATCAACGTCGTTCCGTATATCGACGTGATGCTGGTGTTGCTGGTGATTTTCATGGTGTGCGCACCGATGACCAATCCCAGCGTCATCAACTTGCCAACAGCCGGGCAATCTACCCAGCCACCCACTGACTATATAGAAATCACCTTGCGGCCTGATGCAGCGTCGACCATCAGTATCAATAGCAAAGCCGGTAACAATGGCAATAACCGCCAGGAAAGCAAGGAAGAGGCTAAGGACCGCAAGCAGTTGATGCAAAAACTGCGTGAGTATCATGATGCCAAGCCTGAGTTATCCGTGCTGGTTTCTGCTGACAAGGGCATGATTTATGATGAGGTCATACAAGTGATTTCAGAAGCAAAAAAACTTGGTATCAGTCGCGTTGGTCTGGCGACAAAGTGAGTTTATTCAGATGCAGATAAGACTGCGCCCTTTATTGATGTTGATCTGTGCTGGTCTTTGCAGTGCAGGGGCGGTGAGGGCGCAGACTGAAACACCTGCCAGCACAGAACTGCCAGCATCTGCAGCAGAGAGCGAAGACAATACCACCAAGACCAGCAGCGGGCGCTTGCAATTACAGGCTGCCAAATCGCCTTGGGCAGATTTACTCAAAGAGCATATCCTCGAATTTGCCAGCAATGCCGAGGCACAAAACATCACGCCAGCCTTGATCAGGAGATTACGCCTGGATATCAGCAATATCATGGCGACCGAAGGTTATTTTTCGCCACAAATCCAGTTTGATAATCCCGACCAGTTAGCGGCGACAGGAAATAAACTCATCCATGTCACAGTAGAGGCAGGCCCACGCACAGTGATAGAGAACGTCTCGCTGAAAGTGCAAGGTCCCATGGCAGATGCAATTAATGCCGGGGATAAAGCCCTCATCAAAAGGCGACGTTCCATGCAGGAAGACTGGGGCCTGGCAGTAGGCCAGCCATTCCGCGAGGCTGACTGGTCAGATTCCAAGACGCAAATGCTGGAAGGCTTACGGGCGGATACCTATGCCGCCGCCAGCATGATCGCCAGTGAAGCGAAAATAGATGCTGACCAGCACAGTGGCATCTTGCAAGTCGAAGTCGATAGTGGCCCGGTATTTACTTTGGGTGAATTGCGTGTAACAGGTTTGCAGCGTTATCCATCCTGGTTGATAGATCGTTACCAGCCTCCTAAAAAAGGAGAGGTGTATTCACGTTCGCGCTTGCTGGATTTTCAGCGCAGCTTGCAAAACTCGGCTTATTTTGCGACTGTGGGAGTTGGTATTGATCCTGATCCAGCTAAAGCTGATGCCGTGCCAGTTGATGTGACCGTGGTAGAGCGCCAGGCCCGTGACTTGAGCTTTGGCCTGGGTTATAGCACCAATACCGGTTACCGCAGCGAAATCGCTTATCGCGACCGCAATATACTCGATCAGGCCTGGGATTTGCGTAGTGCCCTCAGGCTGGAGCAACGCCGACAGCTGGGTTATGCCGATATTTACTTGCCGCCCAGGGAGAGTAATTTCCTTGATTCTTTTGGTGTGCTGGTGGAGCGCGAGAATATTGCTGGTGTGCGTTCCAGTCGCAATGCGCTTGGCGTCAAACGTACCAGTACTCGCGGCCATCTGGAGCAACGCCTGGGCTTGAATATGGTCAGGGAAAAAATTGCTTCAGAAGGTGAGGCGGAAGAAGTCAACAAAGCCTTGGTTGCCAGCATAGGCTGGACCTGGCGCGATGTCGATCAACCCTTTGATCCACGCAAGGGCGAGATTTTGCAATTCGATCTTGCTGCTTCAGAAAAGGCTTTATTGTCTGACCAGCGCTTCATACGCAGCTATGCGAAATATCAACGCTGGATACCAGTGCGCAAAACCGATAGTGTTATCTTGCGCGCAGAACTTGGTGCTGTTTTTTCCAAGGACGAGGAGGGTATCCCTGAAGACTATCTGTTCCGCACAGGCGGTAGTACGACAGTGCGTGGTTATGGCTACCAGACCCTGGGCATACAGCATATAGGCAGCACCCGCGGCGGGCGCGTCATGGCAACGGCCAGTGCAGAATATGTACACTGGCTGGACCAGACCTGGGGCGCAGCCACGTTTGTGGACGTGGGCAATGCAGCAGACAACTGGCGTGCATTGAGCTTGAAGCAAGGCATGGGCGTAGGTGCCAGATATAAGACTCCAGCAGGGCCGATTGCGCTAGACCTGGCCTATGGCCGTCAAACCAAGAAAGTGCGCCTGGATTTCTCCATCGCAATTGCGTTCTAAGATGAGTACAGAAGAAAAACAGCCCGAGCAAAAACTGCCTGCTAAAAAAAAGCGACATCCTTTGTCACGTCTGTTTTTTTTATTAGTCAAACTCGCATTGCTGATAATCGTCCTGAGCAGCATCTTGCTGATATGGGCTTGCAAGACCGAAACCGGAACACGCAGCTTGCTATCCCTGGTAGAAAAGTTGAGTGCAGGCAGCCTCAAGTTTGATGGCGTGCAGGGCACGATAGGGGATGAACTCAAGCTTGAGCAATTCAGTTTCATCTCCCCTGATTTACATATAGATGCCAGTGCGCTTTCTTTGCAATGGCATCCGTCTGCCTTATGGCACAAACAGGTCGATATTACTGCGCTGGAGATAAGCGCCCTGAACATTGCCAGCCGTCCAGGCAAACAGGCTGCCAGCGTGCCCACAAACTTGAGCCTGCCTGTAAGCGTGAATGCACCCAGGCTGGCATTGGGACGCTTGCACATAGCAACACTGGTTGAACACGATAAGCAAATAGAAAACTTAAAACTCAGCGCGCTGACAGGCAGTTTTGCCTATCAAAACCAGCAATTCAAAGCACAGGCTGCAGCAAGCAGCCCCTGGGGAAATTTGAAGGCTGTGGCCGACATGGGCAGTCTTAGCCCCTTCAAACTGAATAGCCAACTGAGTCTGCAAGGCCAGGTCCAGGAGGGGATACCGCCTGTCATCTTGCAAGGCAAAGTCTCTGGCAGCTTGCATGATATGCAAGTGGCAGTAGAGGCTGCTCTCGATCATGCTGCCGATAAAAGTCTGCAAAATAAAAACCTGCAAGGCCATGCCAAGGCTGGTATCAGCGCATTTACTGCGCCTTATATAAAAGAGCTGGATATCGATGTCCAGAATTTCGACCCATCCGCCTGGCAGGCGGGAGCACCGCAAGCAAACTTGCGCATCTTGACGCAATTAAAACCCGTCAGTGATGATAAAAAAAAGACGGTGGCATTTGGTTTGACTGGTCCCATCCAGATACAAAATGCCCAGGCCACCAGCATAGACAAACATGGTTTGCCGGTGCAGTCGCTTACCACCAGTTTATTCTGGCAAGGCCAGCACCTGAGTTTGAAAGACCTGGCCGTACAACTGGCAGGCAAGGGTAAGTTGCAAGGTGATGCCGACATCAACTGGCAAGCAGCGCAAGTGCAGGCGGATTTAAAACTGGCTCTGGCGAATATAGATTTGCATCAAATTGATCAACGCCTGCATGCCAGCAATATACAGGGTAAGTTTTTTGCCCAGACAGCCAGGGATAGCAGCATCAATCTGCAAGCACAATTGCAAGATACCCGTGCCAGCCTGAAAGCAGAAGCCAGTTACCATCATGAGAAACTGCTGCTGGATTTGCACAAGTTTGATTTGCAGGCTGAAGATGCACATCTGCAAGGCGCGGGTGATATCAGCTTTGCAGGCAAGCAGGCATTCAAGCTCAAGGCCAGCCTCAAGGACTTTGATCCGGCACGCTGGGTAGCGACGCCTGCTGGTCGTATCCAGGCAGAATTCAGCGCCCATGGCCAACTCTCGCCACGTCTTGATGTACAAGTCAACTTGCAGCAATTGCAGGGGCAGTATGCCGGGCAGCCTGTGCAAGCGGGTATGGATATGCGCTGGCTGCAAGACCAGCAAATACAGGTCAAACAACTCGACATGCGCCTGGGTAAAAATACCCTGACAGGGCAAGGCAATTGGGGTAGCGCAGATGATGTCTTGAAACTCAATCTGGATGCCCAGGACCTGAGTCACCTCAACCCCTTGCTCAGCAATTGGCAATTGGCCCTGGGTGGCAATTTGAAAGCGGATGTTATTTTGCGTGGCCGCTTCAATGAACCTGCAGGTAGCCTGGAAGCCCTGGCACAACAAGTCAGTATTAAGCGTGGTAGCCAGCAATTCAGCATAGCGCGCTTGAAGTCCAGCCTGAATCTGGCCAACGGTGCCAAAGGACAATTTGATGGCGAGATCGTGGCACAGCATATCGGTGGTGATTTACCTGCACTCAGCAGCACAGCCAGCAACAACGCCAATAATCCAGATAAGCTCGAACAACTGAGTCTTAAATTACAGGGCAGGCGTGACGCGCATAAACTGAGCCTGGAAACCATCTTCCCTAACAAACAGGCATTGAGCCTGGTCGCCAATGGCAGCATGCAGACCGATGCCAAAAACGACACTGCCTGGTCATGGAATGGTCAGTTGCAAGCTTTGAATTTAAATGGCCAGCCTGATTTTCGCTTGCAAAGTTCAGCGCCCTTGCAAGTATCGGCACAATCGGTGCGCCTGGGTAGCCTGTCATTGCAAAGTGCATTGGGCAAGTTGCAACTGGATGAGCTGGAATGGACACCTGCCGCGCTTAAAACCAGCGGCCAGCTCAGTGATGTCCATGTGCTGGAAATCGCTAATCTGGTTTACCCTCAGCATGCAGTCAGCGGCAATCTGCGCTTGAACGCACAATGGAAATTGCAATTAAAAGACAGTGCCCAGGGCGAGATCAAGTTGCAGCGCCAAAGTGGTGATTTGCACTTCAATGACCCGGAAGGTACTGGTACTTCAGTGGCCCTGGGCATACGTGCTGCGCAATTGCAAATGAAGCTGGGTGGCGTGGTCGCCGGTAGTGCAGGTGACAATCTGAGCCTGGATCTGGTGGCTGATGGTAGTCGCCTGGGGCAGTGGCAAGTCAAGGCCAATACCCAGCTCAGCAAACAAAATGATGCCTGGACCATACTGGCAAGCGCCCCTTTAAGCGGACAAATCACGGCAGCCGTGCCTGACTTGCAATGGCTGGGGCCCTTCATCAATCCTGGCCTGGTATTAAAAGGCAAGTTGAATGCCGATGCGCGCCTGTCTGGCAATATAGGCAAACCAGCTTACCTGGTCAATCTGGCCGGGCGCGAAATGGAAATCGCTTTTGCTTCCGAAGGTTTATTATTGCCAAACGGCAGCCTCGATGCGCAGATAGAAGACAAGCACCTGAAAGTGACGAATCTGCAATTTTCCAACACCGTCACCAATATGCCGCGCCATGCACAATTCCGCGATGAAAACTGGATAGGCAAAAAAGGCGAATTCAAAGCCAGTGGCGATATCGACATGGGCAAGGAAACCGGCAGCATACAAGCGCAATGGAACCAGTTCCCACTCTTGCAACGCAAGGATAGATGGCTGGTGGTGTCTGGCCAGGCAAATATCGTTGAAGCCAATAATATCTGGAGCCTGACAGGCAAGGTATTGGCCGATGGCGCCTACTTCAGGTTACCCAAATTGCCACCGCCCAGCCTATCCAGCGATGTCGTGGTGATACGCAAAACAGATAAGGCCGTGGTGAAAGCGGCAGAAGCAGACAGTAATCATAAAGGCTTGAAAACCCGCGTCGATGTCAGTTTTGATATGGGTCCGCACTTTGTCTTTGTTGGCCGTGGCCTGGATACCGGACTGGAAGGTAGCCTGCGCCTGCGCTCCAGCGATGGCAGCCCCTTGCAGGCAAATGGCTCGATACGCACAGTGAAGGGCGCTTATGAAGGCTATGGCCAGCAATTGGAGATAGAGCGCGGTATTTTGAATTTCCAGGGGCCGCCATCCAACCCTGGTTTGAACATACGCGCACTACGCAAGGGTTTGCCAGTCGAGGCCGGGGTAGAAGTGGCAGGGACAGTCAGTGCACCACAAGTCAGGCTGGTATCAGAACCAGCCGTGCCAGATGCAGAAAAACTCTCGTGGCTGGTATTGGGCCGCGGTTCGGATCAACTGGCCAGTGGCGATGCCTCGCTGCTGATGTCTGCGGCTACTGCCATCTTTGGGGGCGATGGCAGCCGTAATGTGCCACGTGACATCGTACAAGGCCTGGGCTTTGATGAATTCTCGATAGGCTCGTCATCGAATGGTTCCTCCAGCCGTTTACCCGGGCAAACCATCGCCGGTTCCACAGGCACCAGCAATGCCACCACAGACCAGGTCGTCAGTGTAGGCAAGCGCCTCATGCCTGGCTTGGTATTGTCGGTAGAGCGCGGTTTGTCAGATGCCAGTGGTGGTATCAAACTCAGCTGGCAACTGACACGCCGTATCAGCATCATAGGCCGCACTGGCACTGAGTCAGCGGTGGATGTGAATTACACTTTCTCTTTTAATTAGGTCCACATTAATAGCAGCCTGAAAAGATCAAGGGGAGCTCATCTTGCTACAGATGAGCTCCCCTTGATGGTGATGACTGGCCTTATTTGGCTTCTTGCTTTTGCTCAGGATACATCACGATCTGCGCATAATTCTGGAAGTTGAAATAACGCTGGGCAGCTTCCTTAATTTGTGCTGGTGTAATTGCCTTGATGCGTTTTTCTACCGTCAATATCGACTCAGCTTCAGTCTTGTAATAGATGGCATTTTGTAAGTGATTCAACCAGTTCTCATTGCTGAGCAATTCTTGCTGGTGTTCTTTCAACCAAGACTGCTTTACCTTGTTCAAGTCTTCTGCTTGCGGGCCAGATTGTTGCAGTTTTTTGATCTCGGCAAACAGGGCGGCGATGACTTTGTCGACATTCTCAGGGCTGCAAGGTAATTCTGCATCTATGCTATATCTATCCTTGGGTATGCGTTCAAAAGAACCACTCATGCCACCGCTATATATCAAGCCCTGCTTTTCGCGCAACACGTCGATGATTTTCAAATTCAAAATATCTACCATGGCATGGAAGCGGCCATTCTCTTCGCGTGTATAAGTCGAAGGTCCGTTGAAACTCAGTACTACCGTGCTCTTCTCTTCATTACCAGCGTGTACTTCTTTCTTGACCACCCCTTGTACCGGATCGATATGTAAATCCTGATACGTGGTTTTGATATCCGTGTTAGGCAAGCTGGCCAGATAAGTGGCGATCAGCGGTTTGATTTTATCCACCTCAAAACTACCGACAAAGATGAAATGCATATCCTTGGCGCTGCCATAGCGTGACTGATAAATTTCCATGCTGCGGTCCAGCGAGATTTTATCAAAATCCTCGACCCTGGCCTGATGTGGCACACGTGGATTATCTTTATAGATCGTCGTCGTAATCGCTTCAGAGAAGACTGCTTCAGGGCGGGCCCAGTTATTCCTGGCCATTTCTTTTTGAGAGTTGATCAAGGTCTGGAACATCACCTCATCCCTGCGTGGTGCAGTCAGGCGCAGATACAGCAATTGCAGCATGGTTTCTATATCGCTGCTGCTCGAGGCACCAGCTATGCTCTCGGAATAATTATCCATACTGGTTCTGACATTGGCAGATTTGCCTGCCAGGGTTTCTTGCAAATCCTTTTGGCTAAAATTAGCCATGCCCATGCCCCAGACTACCGGATTGCTGTAATAGCTATTGAAATAATCCGTATCAGCGAACATCGACAAGCCACCGGCGCGGCGGGCGCTCATCAAGACTTGATCATTCTTGAAGTCAGTTTTTTTCAGGGTGACTTTGACGCCGTTGGATAGAGTCAATTCCACCAGGCCCAGTTGTTTATTTTCTTTTTCAGTGACGATCTGGCCAGCTTTTGGCAATGCCGTCATCAGGCTGGCACTGGCTGCTTTTTCCACCCTTGCCTGTACTGCTTGTTGCTCGGCCTTGGCGGCCATGGCCAGCAAATCTTCTGTGCTGGGGACGGTTTCGCCAGCTTTGTTTGAGCCCACATAAAACATCAGTTTGACGCTGTCATCCGGCGTCGCCTGTCTGGCGAAGCGATTCATTTCTTCCAGCGAAATACCATCGGCGAATTCCTTGAAATACAGGTATTCATTCTTGATTCCAGGTATAGGTTCATTGGTCAGGAAATTGCGTATATATTCTGCCGCAAAAGTGGCCGAGTTGGATTTGCTGCGCTCATTGAACATGCTCTCATATTCACGCGCCTCGATTTTCTTTGCACGCTCAAACTCGGTGGCCGTAAAACCAAATTGACGTATGCTGTTTTTCTCTTGCATCAGCGCATCCAGGGCTGGCTGTATGCCTGCCTGCGACAACATGGCAGTCGAAATAAAAGAGTCGTAACCCGCCACTACCTGTTCATTGCCGGCAGACGCACCGAGGAAAGGTGGCTTGGCTTGCTCAGTCAAGGCACCCAGGCGGCGGTTCAGCATGGATTTGTAGAAGCCGCGGATAATATCCTGGCGGTAGTCGGCAATGACATCATGCGCGGGCTGTTTTTCCAGAGGATAGCGCAGCATCAGCAAATTATTGCTGGCTTCCTTGTCGGTAATCACCATCGCCTTGGAAGCGGTATTCTTGGGGATATTGATTTCTGGCCTGGCGCGCTCAGGCTGGGGATTTTGCAGGCCTGAGAAATACTTGCGTACCATTTTCTCTGCTTCTGCTGGTTGCACGTCGCCAATGACCACGACTGCCATCAGGTCTGGCCTGTACCAGTCTTTGTAAAAACGGCGCAGCGCGTCATGCTTGAATTGTTTGATGGTGTCTTCCTTGCCTATGGGCAGGCGCTCGGCATATTTGGAGCCATTGAATACCTCAGGCAGTAACTGGCGCGTCATGCGGTCACTGGCACCCTTGCCCAGACGCGCTTCTTCCAGGATAATCCCGCGCTCCTTGTCGATATCAACCGCCTTCATCTCCACGCCTTGTGCCCAGTCAGCCAGGACTTGCAAGCCTGTCTTCAGATAGGCAGGTTTGTCGGTAGGGATGGGCAAGATATAGATGGTTTCATCAAAACTGGTATAAGCATTCAAGTCTGCGCCAAATTTCACACCTATGGATTGCAGGTAAGAAATCAGTTGATGCTTTTTGAAATGCTTGGAACCATTGAAAGCCATGTGCTCGGTGAAATGCGCCAGGCCTTGCTGATCATCATCTTCCAGCACTGAGCCTGCTTTCACCACCAGGCGCAATTCCACTTTCTTGCGCGGCGTATCATTCTTCTGAATATAGTAAGTCAGGCCATTTTCCAGCTTGCCCATTTTCAAGTCAGGGTTGATGGGGATGGGGTCGTTCAGACGTATCTCTGCCAGGGCTGGCAAGCTCAAGGGCAGGCTGACTGCCAGTAACACAAGGCTGGCAATCAGGCTTTTAGCTGGAGTGGATGACTTTATGGCTGAGGAGTAGGGGGAATTCGGCATAAATAGCAGCGCAGGCTAGATAAAAATGCCAGTGTACCCTGTTGGCGTGATACAGGTGGAATGGGCTTTGTATCGATTTGCTACAATTTCCCGGCTTTGGTGCGCAACTTCACCACCTTAAATATAGGTCAGGGCTTGTCCACTTCTTCAATCTTGAATGCAATCTTGCGGTCAGAGCCCGCTACGGTTTTGTTTTCTATCGGTGCTGACATCATGATGGCATAGCTTTTCCCCGCTTCCAGGTGACGTGTCAACACTGCGTCTGCATAGCTATAAGAAACTCCACTGTTATACCTGAACGCAAATTTGTGTATACCCTCAGGCAAAAACACCTGATGCAAGGTTGAATTAGCTGCACCTGAATTTTGCAAGAATGCCTTGTTATCAATCTCCGTCACTTTGAGCGCATGAGAGAACTTGATATTCGCCATTTTTTGTGGCGAGTCAGTTTCGGCTACGCCAAGATAATACCGGTTACCAACCGCGCAGGCGCTGACAGTCATCGCCAGCAAGGCTGTTAACATTATTTTTATATTCATTACTTTTATATTCGATAGATGCATTTCTTTATTCTTCATCACCAGGCGCTATATTTCGTTAGTAATTGGTCTTGGTTTTTCTGTTGGCAATGGTAGCATTCCAAGGTTTACTGCTCCAGCTCTCTTTTTCTAATTCGCAAAAGAATTTTATATCCAGGTGTGACAAGCATGGGTAATACCGCGCTGCATGGTCAGCAACAAGGTTTCGTCACTGGCTGGCGAATATTAACCCCCGCAACCACCGCCACAGCCACCACCGCAACTGCTGCCGCAGCCAGATCCACCCCCATCGCCGCCACTGCTGTCGGCGCTGCTGCCGCCACAACTGCTGCCGCCACATGAAGAACCGGATTTGGCTGCCTGGGCTTGCCTACTCAGCATTTCTTCATAAACCAGAGCAGTGATCAAGCCAGCGGCCAATAACTGGCTGGCTTCAAAGCTTGCAGGGTAGTGAGGTTTTCCTTTAGCTAAGCCGCGTGCATTCATATCCTGGAAACCTATGCTGACGGTGTTGCCAAAATAGGCGTAACCGTGGGGCATGCGCAATTGGCGATCCAGGGCAAACAGGCGAGGGACAGACGGCCTGCCTGGCCATATACCTTCCGCTCTTTGCGCGGTGACCAGACAATTGGCCAAGGCGACGTCGATACCGCTAGCCATATTTTCTGCTTCTACATGGGGTATGGTGCTACCAAAGTGTTTGCCGCAGAAATTATCCAGATTGATGGATGACCAACTGTTCCAGGCATGCCAGACAGAGTCTGCTGCCTTTGAAGGCAGGGCACAAGCCAGCTTACTGCGGCTGATGCAACTGAAAAACATCATCAAGCCTTCTGCCGCTCGGGTAAAAAAAACGGCATCACTAGGGATGCCGGGAAATTCATCTTTTGCTGTTGCCTGCCAATGCAAGAATACTGCATTTGGTATATCAACTAACTGACGCCTGTAGTCGGAAAATTTAGTAATATTCCTCGCCCGCATCATTTGGTATTTTTGTTTTAATTTACTTAACATCGTCTTTAATCCCCTTTTCTCTTTTGTTTTAGTGATTTCATCTTAGAGGGGATTTATGACAAATGCATGACAAAAATGATGAGGGGAAATACGTATATGGTTTATCTCCGACTTAATAGAAAATTCTCTTTTATGCCTTGGCTAGAACCGCGGGCGCTATGACTTTGTGTGCTGGCCCGACGAAAAACATATACGCTCGCCCCAAATTATTGTGTACATGCACGACGGTGCTGAGTGCAATGAAAGCCTGACCATCCCTGCTTTGTTTGGATACCGATACCTTGACATCCAGATGCTTGTCAGAATCGCAGAGTATGACTTCTTCTTCTGACTTGTACACCAGAGAAAATATCCCCGCCTTATCACCGACCTGGTAGGCTGCTGCAGGTTTGCTCTTGTTCAGCGTCTTCATCCCGCCCACATTTTTTAAGCCAAATAATGTCACCACGCGATTACGTATGCCCATCAAGGCATTCACCCAGTCTGGCGTTTTGGCAAAAGTATCCATATAGATTTGCATGGCACTCAAATCTGCGTGATTGAATGGCATCTGATAGCAATCGTAAAAGTAGGCGCCAGGTACATCTTCAGCGATTTTGCTGGATGCTGGAATTGCTGTTTCCGTGATCTTGTTTTTCATGCTACCTGTCCTTGGTTTACACGTATGTTCATCAATGCAATTGCTGCAGGCATGGCCAGCCAAAAACCTGATATGGGTATCAGTATGACCGCAAAGATGCAGCAGAGCAGGATACCCCAACCCAGCATATAGGCTTCGGTAAAATCAGGCTTGCGCTCCAGGCTGTTGATAGTCATGCCCAATAACAAAAACGGAATGCCAAACAACAAGAACCAGGTCGCTGCCGACCGTAAAGGGTCACGATTGACGGTATTAAATACCCCACGCTCCAGCATGCCCATAAAGACGGGACCAAAGAATAGTATGGCAGCGATGGTATGCAGCGCAGCGACAGCGATCAGATAATGACCTATCCAGATTTTCCGGGTCTTAGTTGGTATTGCCATGCTTTTCTCCTTCTGTAGTCCAGGCTATTTCAGTCCACGCTATTTCAGTCCACGCTATTTCAGTATTAACGACAGCCCCCATTTTCTTGAGCATATTCATCAACCCCAGGTAGGCGCGATCAAAATAAGGCACATCTTCATGCCAGCCCGCCAGAATGCCTGACAGCAGCTTGCTATGTTCTGCATTGATGCTCTTGGGGTAGGGTGATTTATCTCTGAAGTCAAACTGCTTGCTTTGAAATGCTTCCATCTTCCAGGCATGCAAATCAGCAAGTGCGGTCATGACACTATGGTCAAATTCATCTTGCGTGACCGCATCAGAAAACAGGCCCAGATCGATATAAGCCAGGCGCAAGAGGCGATTGCGCTCTATTTCGTCCTTCATCAACAGGGCGCGCCAGCT
Organism: Undibacterium sp. Di27W; assembly: GCF_049340345.1. Classification (NCBI taxonomy): domain Bacteria; kingdom Pseudomonadati; phylum Pseudomonadota; class Betaproteobacteria; order Burkholderiales; family Oxalobacteraceae; genus Undibacterium; species Undibacterium sp. Di27W. The sequence goes on from NZ_JBMPOS010000001.1 coordinate 25,524, forward strand.
ACGTGCCATGGCATCACAAAAACGGTAAGACATTTTATTGGTACAACCAAAGTCCAGCACCGCCAAACGCCCATCTGACATGAACAAAAAATTGCCAGGATGCGGGTCTGCATGCACGCGGCCCAGTTCACAAACGCTGTACCAGAACCAGTCAAACAGCAATTGCCCAAAGTGATTGCGCTGGGCATGGTCAGGTGCTGTTGCCAGCCAGGCATCCAGGTGCAGGCCTTCGATTTTTTCCATCGTCAAGACCCGCGCGCTTGACAGCTCATCCAGGCATTTGGGGATGACGATGCCAGGCAAATTCACATTGGCATGAAACCAGTTGAGTTGCATGGCCTCATGCTCATAATCGAGTTCTTCCCCCATCTTGACTTCCAGCTCACTCATGAAGCGGTCTATCACTTCTTTGCGCGGCAAGATGGTATTGCCCATGGCCAGGGTCTGAAAAATGCCACGCAACATGCGCAAATCACTGCCTATGGCAGCGGCTATGCCAGGGTATTGCACCTTGACAGCCAGTTGCTGGCCATTAGCCAGCTGCGCATGATGGACCTGGCCCAGGCTGGCTGCGGCAAAAGCATGTGCATCAAATTGCGCATACAAATGTTCTGGTGCCATGCCAAATTCACGCTGAAAGACTTTATGTATCAGGGCTCGGTTCAGCGGTGTGACCTGGTGGCAGCCCTTGGCCAGTTCGCGACGTATGCCTTCTGGTAAAAAGTCAGCTTCCATACTCAGCAATTGCGATACCTTGAGAGCACTGCCTTTTAACTGATTAAGGGCCTTGAAAAGTATGCGGCCCAGCTCGGTTTCATGCCTTTCTTGCGCAGCCTGCTTGTCATCATCGCTACGCAACATCTGGCGCGCCTTGTGCCTCAGCTTGCTGGCTCCGGCATGCGCCAGGGCCAGGCCAGTGATAGTGCTTCTACCCAGCTTGCTGGCAGGTGGTGCCTTGTTCATCGCACATCCCCCAGGCCACGTCCCAATCCATTCTGCACCAGCTTGACCATCTCCAGCAAACCAGAGCCATTTTGCATGATGCGCGACAATTGGTTACGCAGCATGAAGCTGGCCAGCTCAGATATTTTATTGACGATGCCACTCTTCAAAGCCATCACCAGTATCGCCAGCGTCATATCCACCAATTGCGTGCTATTCGAGAATTCGTCTGATTCATCCTTGAGCCAGTAAGCGATAACAGCAAACAGATAATCGCCAAACAAACCGCTGATCAGATTCTTGAAGTCACAAGGCGCGATATCGCCACGCTGTTCTGCCTCTTCCAGCAAGTTAAGAATTTCCAGCTTCAGGCTTTGCTGGCCAGGCATATTGTCACGCATCATCAAGAGCGGCGATTTGCCAAAAATATCGCGTGTGATTTCTACAAATTCACGGTCACCGAGCAAAAGTTCCAACAAGGCATCAACCAGCCTTTGCAGTTTTTCTTGCAGGGTGAACTCGTCCCACCCCGGCGTTTCTTGCGCGACTTCCAGCGTGATTTCTATGCTCAACTCATAATAAGCCAGCAGGATTTTCTCCTTGCTGGGGAAATACTTGTAGATCGTCGCATCACCTATACCCGCCTCACGGGCAATCTGCTTCATGGTCGCGGCGTCATAACCTTTTTCAGTAATCAGATCAACGGCAGTACGTATCAGTGTGCGCCGGGTTTGCTCTTGCTGGGACTTGGAAGTTTTCATAATCGAGACCAACTTCTATAAAAATGGTGATTGAGTTCCATTAATATATACATGGTTTCGTTAAATAACAAGGTTTACTTGTTTAATGGCGGGTTTGTGTTGATTGAGAGGGTGGAGCGTAGAGGATGTGTACGTTGGGCTACGGGGTATCAGCTCAACACTCAGCGTTTAAATAGCGTATACGTTTGCAGCGCGTAGGTTGGGCTACGGGGTATCAGCCCAACACTGGGCGTTTAAATGACGTATACGTTTGCTGAGGCCCAGTGTTGGGCTGATGAAGCGTAGCCCAACCTACGAAAAGCCCAACCTACGAAAAGCCCAACCTACGAAAAGCCCAAACTACAAGGCACTATACCGCTACCTCACCGCCCACCACCCCGGCAACAAAGCCCGCACATCCCCACGCGCAAAGCGGTCATCAATCAAATAGAGCACACCCTTGTCATCAGTCTGCCGTATCACCCGCCCCGCAGCCTGCACCACCTTTTGCAAACCAGGGTAAAGATAAGCATAGTCATACCCCGCCCCAAATATTTTATCCATGCGCAGTTTGATCTGTTCATTGATGGGATTGAGTTGCGGCAAGCCCAGCGTCGCGATAAAAGCCCCAATCAGGCGAGCGCCAGGCAAATCTATACCTTCACCAAATGAGCCGCCCAGCACGGCAAAGGCTATCCCCTGGCTATCCTCAGTAAATTGCGCCAGGAAATCTTCGCGATCAGTTTCATGCATACGCCGGGTTTGCAAACGCACAGGTATATCAGGATGCGCATTGATGAAGCTGCTGCTGACCTGCTCAAGGTAATCAAAGCTGCTAAAGAAGGCCAGATAATTACCCGGCTGCGCATGATATTGTCGCGCCATTAAGGCGACGATAGGCGCAACAGAGCGCGCACGATCGGCATAACGGGTTGAGACACTATCCACCACATGCACCTGCAACTGATCCGCAGAGAAGGGCGACTCCACATCCACCCAGGCCGTGCCTTCTGGCAGACCAAGAGTATCGCAATAATAATTCCAGGGACTGAGCGTGGCCGAGAACAGCGCTGTTGTATGGCCGGTCGCAAAACGCGGTGTCAGGAAAGCAGCAGGCACGATATTGCGTATGCAGAGCGTCGATGTACCATGCGCTTTGCTGATATCAAATATTGAATGATCAGCAAAGCTTTCTGCCAGACGGTTGAACAGCAAGGCATCCAGATAAAACTGCTGTAAATATGGCGCTAACTGGCTGGGGTTGTCAGCAAAGTAAAGACCAATTTCTGTGCATAGCCGCGTCAACGCAGTCAGGAGTTTTTCTGATATCTCGGCATGAGGCTGATAATCAGCTTCCTGCTCTTTTTCCAGTTGCAGCCATGTGCGATGCAAGCTATCCAAAGGCTTTTTGAGCGCTGGCGGCGGCGCTTTTCTTAAACGCTTCAGGCTGTCACGCTGCAACTCAGCGCTATACATCTGGCGCGCCCGCGTCACCATATTGTGCGCCTCGTCCACCAGCACAGCGACACGCCAGTTATTCACTATCGTTAAGCCATGCAACAAAGCATACAGATCAAAATAATAGTTATAGTCACCTATGATGACATCCGCCCAGCGTGCCATTTCTATGCCCAGGTAATAAGGACAAACCTGGTGTGTCAGGGCGACGCTGCGCAAGCCCTCTTTATCCAGCAATTGCTGTTCAGCAGCTGCAGCACGCGCAGCAGGCAGACGATCATAAAAGCCTTTGGCGAGTGGGCAGGCATCGCCATGACAAGCGGCTTCAGGATATTCACATGCCTTGGTTTTTGCCACAAGCTCCAGCCTGCGCAAGCCGAGGCTGGGTGTACTGTTTTGGATATTGCCGAGCGCATGCAAAGCCAGTTGTCGCCCCGACGTTTTTGCTGCAAGATAAAAAATCTTGTCCAGCTTGTGCTCTGCCGCAGCCTTTAACAAGGGGAACAAAGAGCCTATGGTTTTGCCTATACCCGTCGGTGCTTGCGCCAGCAGGCAACAGCTGCGCTTGCTGGCCTTGTACATCGCTTCAGCCAGTTGCCTTTGACCGGGTCTGAACGTCGCATGCGGAAACACCATGCCCATCAAGGCTAGATCCCGCGCAGCACGATGTACCACTTCCTGCTCTGCCCAGGCAATAAAGCGGCCACACAGCAAAGCAAAAAAATCTGACAATTCAGCAGCCAGCAACTCTTGCTGCAGCACCGTTTCTTTCTGGCTTTGTATATTGAAATACACCAGCGCCACACTGATCTTTTGCAAGCCCAGTTTCTGACATAGCAAATGCCCATACACCTTGGCCTGTGCCCAATGCAGATGCCTGTGATTATCTGGCATGGCATGCAAATCACCCAGGTAGGTTTTGATTTCTTCTATCTGCTGCAAGTCAGGGTCATAACCGTCGGCGCGGCCACGCACATGCAAGCCGCCATGCTGGCCTTCCAGCTTCACTTCACGCTGATAACTGCTGTTTCTGCGCAGGGCCACTGTCGCATGCCCGGCCATGCCTTGCTCGGCTGTGGGTGAGGGTGTAAAACGCAAATCCAGATCACCTTGCTTGGCCGTGAATTCGCACAAGGCACGCACGGCGACGGTATAGCTGGCTGTGCCTTCAGCGTTCACTGCTCAGCCTCTTGCCATTCCAGGTAACAGACCGCCACAGGCATATCATGCGTGGCACAAAAGTCCAGCCAGCGTTTCTGGTTATCCTGCAGCTTATCTCCTGGCCCTTTGACTTCTATCATCTGGTAACGCTGCTCTTGCGGCCAAAACTGTATCAAGTCAGGAAAACCATTGCGGTTGGCACGTATATCGAGCAAGATGCGCTCGAAACTATGCTTCAAATGTTGAGCAGGTATGCAGGCCAGCGCCATCTCCAGCAAATCTTCAGACAGCGCACTCCAAAACACAAAGGGCGATTGCAAACCAGACTTGGCCGCATAAGTTTGCCGTATGGTCTGGTGATAAGCACCCGAGTCCAGCTGCGCAAAACAGGCAGCAAAATCATGCGCCCGCCGCGCCTGAAAATCGGCACTCAATAAATCTGCAGGCCCACGCTGGAAGGGGTGAAAAAACGCCCCCGGTATCGCCTTGAAAATCACAGGCCAGCACAACAAGCCAAACAGCGAATTGATGAGCGCATTCTCCACATAAAACACCGGCGCATCATCTGTGTGCAAATGATCCCGCACCACATATTCGACCACATAATCTTCTTGCGGGAAGGGCAGGCGCAAGCCCAGTTCTATCGGTGGCGTACTAGTCACTCTGGCGGCTTTGGCTAACCCCAGCTTGCGGGCAAGTCGCGGCGCAATACGCCTGATCTGCTGATGTTCTGCCTCACTCTCAGGCGCTTGTTGCGCCAGCGTCAGCAAATCATAGGCAGCCTGCGTCTGTTCGCTTTTCTCCAGCACACGTATGACCCGCAAGCGCGCACCCGGGTAAGTACAACCCCCATACACCTGCTGCGCCAGCACCCAGTCCTTTTGCTTTTCCAGATACTCACCAATCTGGTACAGCAAACGGTTACGGCGGCTGGCAATCCAGGCATTGTCCATGGCATGCAAGCCAGTCGCAGTCAATTGCGCTAGCACCTCAGGCACAGGCTGCTCCGCATGAAAAGCCTCACGACAGGCATGCAAAGCCAGATAAGCCTCAATATCCGCGCGACAGCCAAAACCACGTGAGGCTGCAGAAAACTCCACCTTCTCATACTGGAAAATACCCAGGTCAGACAACACAAACTCAGACCAGTCTTGATACAGATTGCCAAAAAATAGCAAACGCAAACGGTCACACAAATCCTTGTTCAGCACCTGGTAAGCCGCATCATCCACAGAATCAGAACACCATGCAGAAAACGCCTGGCTACTCGTATGCCGCAAACCAAACAATCCCAGTTGCTCAGCCTTTGCCAATTTCTTTTCAGCGGGCGTCATCGCCAACACCAGCGCCAGCTCAGGCTTTTGCAGCAAATCAAACAAGCCCGCAATATCAAGCACAGGATCAGCCTGCACCCAGCCCACATCCACCAGCACCTGCATGGCCGAACAGGTCTTACCAATCTCGCCATACAGCAGCTTGCTGGCCCTGAACACACAACCCTTGCGCATCACCATACGCACAAACAAAGCCCGCGACGCCTGAGGTAGGCTGCCAAACTGCGCAATAAACGCCTCTTCATCATCAGTCAGCAAATCTGCATAACGACCACCCACCCAGTCCAGCACAGCCTGGAAGTTTTCAAGGTAGTAAAAGGGATGTTCCAGATTGGCAAGCATGGGGCAGGGGGAGCGTTTAAATGACTGTATATGCATACAGTTTAACGCAATGTGGCAGGAAGGGTAAACGAGAACTGCGAGCAATTCCGTCAGTATTGAAGCTGCAACGGTTAAAATACCGCCACATACTCCTTTCCCATCAAGGGAAAGGCAGGGATAGGGATGGGTTTCTATCGCAGACCCAGTAGCAATTTAACTACTACCCCCCCACCCAAACGCCAAAGAAGACAAAAAAATGAACAAAGCCGAAGCCATCCAAATCGCCAACGATTCCCTGCAAGCCAACGTCCTCAACGAAGGCAACACCCAATTCTCCCAAGTCGTCCGCTATGGCAACGACGAAGGCTGGTGGCTCAACATCCCCCTGACCAACTTCAGAAAAGAAAACCACTTCCTCATCTGCAGCGAAAAAGCCAAAATCATCCGCCACCTGATGATCAAAGCCAACAATATCCTCAGCCCCGCCACCAAGTTCCGCGTCAAGGACGGCATCGCCGACATCTTCATCTCATCCGCCAACCCCAAACGCCTGACCGATGTGCTGCAAGGTGGTAGCAAGTACAGTTTTAACAAGCATTTGGTGGATGAGCATAGGTATTGATATTGGCAAGCGATAAGTAAAATAAAAAATGCGCCTGATGAAAAGGCGCATTAAGAATTATTTATTTGATACTTGAAAGCGTTCTTTCAGCCGATCTATTGTAGTGCGCCATTTCGGCGTGGTTGGCTTACATACAGTATTTTGATTGCCAAACAAGCCAATTTCTTGCACAGCCTGATTCAGAGGAAATGTCTTTATCCAATTGACCGGTACAAAATATTCGCTTCTTTCAGGATCATTTGTATAGGCTGCGTGATAATTACCATTTTTTGCAACTTCAAGGATATTTCTCTCGCCTTCTGGCGTATTCACTTTGAAATCACTTGCCGCCTGCATGTGACCTGTCACGATGCCTACGCCGACGTATCCAGAGCCCGGGACATTGGCCCAGATTCTATCCCCGGGATTAAGTTGCTTTATTGTTCTGCTATACCAGGCACCACCGCCACCGCAGATGAAGCCGTACTTGACTGCATCGCTCCATGATCGGGTAGCACTGTCACCAAAGGAATGATAGTACTCACCATTCCATGGTTCTGCCTCACCAATCGGCGTAACGGTCACTTGCGCTAACAATGGGTCACGCAACCATGCACGACTGATTAACTGCTCGCCATCGATTGAGAATACCTGGAAACACAAAACGTTAATTGCAATATCTCTGTCACTGAGATAATTGATAATACGCTCGCTACTCTCATCCAGTGAACCTGCAACAATCACAATCTGGTGATTGTCGTTGATAGTGTCTTCTTCCAGTTCATGGCCAAAATAGTTTTTAAATTCATTTGCCAAACTTTTACCAGGGGCGAAGCGGTTGTAAATGCCAGCAATGTCATCTGAAGTCAGAGTCTGTACCCAGGCTGCATAATCGAGTGCCTGAGCAACAACTTCACGTGGTGTGCGGTTTCGTTTAATCTCTATGAGTACTAAGGCACCATCAGGTGCGATGGCCAGCAAATCAATGCGACCACCAAAGCCAGTCGACTCTTGCCGCCCGATCAATAGCCATTCATCTGACAACAATTTGGGTGAAGAGACTATCATTTCTTCCAATAATTGTTCGCTCTCCAATACAGATTCGACCAACTGTTGTGGTTGCTTACCTACTTTCCATAATGCAGTCCGTATACTCATTCTTGTCCTATTTATTTGGCTAGTATTTTTCTATCTGTTATTGATGGTGATTTTCATCACGGCGCTGGTCGCGTCAATAAATCAAAAATCACCTTCGCAAAACCGGCATTGCGTTTAGGGTCAGACAATAACTGCATCATCTGAATTTGATGCACTTCACTGCTATCCAAAATTGCATCATCTACAGCTTTGGAAAAATCACCCAACATGGCTTGTTCTGCGCTGTTGTTGGCTATCTGTTGCATGACGATAGAATTCTCCCTGACCTTGTCGCTGATGGTATAGGCGTAATTGACCATGTCCTGGTCACTTAACTGGTCGGTGATGAACAGCTCATTGAGTCTATGGACTATCTGCGACAAGAACTCAGTTTTCTTGTCCTTAGCCTTGGCTGTGCCTGCGCCTTCGCCCGGCACTAACTGGTATTCTTCCTGGTCTTCTTTCAGCAGCAAATGCTGCTGGCGGATTTTGGATACGCGATAGTGGCTCAGAGAGATAGTCGATAAATCGATATCATCTTCATCGGTGATGGTTTCTCGCAGCATGGGGCGCAGGTTGCGGGCGTACAGGCTGAGTTTTTCCAAATCCTTGTCGTCGTAATCAACGATTTGCGACATGAACTCATAAAAACGCACGAAAGTGCCCAGGTCTTTTTTGAAAATCTCCAGTGCGTCCCTGGCTTTCTTGCAGTCTTTAAGACTGTTTTCAGCATTGGCAATCAGAACCGCGTCATTGAACTTCTTTGTGCGTTCAAACATTTCCTTGGCTTGCTTATAAGCCTCTACCGCATGCTTATATCGTTTTTGCCAGCGCTCTACCGCTGGTTTGCAGATATTGGCTATGGCGGCATTACTCTTGCTTTGTACAAAGAAGGCTTTGCAGAATTGTTCAACTTCTGTCCAGGTGAAAATGTCCGCAGTACGCAATTTATCAAATAGATCAAAAATCAGATTGGGGTTGGATACATCTGCCAGTTCTGCCGTTTGAAAGTAAGGCCGGAAGGAGGAAAGGATATCTTCAGGGTCATTAAAAAAATCCAGAACAAAAGTGCCAGTTTCTTTTTTGCCTGGGTAAGTGCGGTTCAGACGTGATAAGGTTTGCACACATTCCACACCACCCAGTTTTTTATCCACATACATGGCGCATAACTTGGGCTGGTCAAAGCCTGTTTGAAACTTGTTGGCGACGATCATGAGCTGATAGTCATCCGTATCAAAAGCCTTGCGCATGTCGCGGCCTTTTAAGGCCGGGTTCATATTCGATTCTGTGAATTTTTGATCCAGCAGCGCTTCGATATTCGGGTCCTTGTCGTTAAACTCTACCTCGCCTGAGAACGCGACCATTGCCCGTATCTTTTGATAGTCAGGCTCGCTTTCACTTTTCTTGGCAATATAAGTGTCAAAAGACTTTTTATAGCGCACAGCTTCTTTGCGTGAACTGGTCACGACCATGGCCTTGGCTTGCCCACCCAATAAGCCCATCACATGCGTTTTAAAATGCTCGACGATGATCATGACCTTTTGGCTGATGTTGTGATCGTGCAGGCGCACCCACTGGTTGAGTTTGACCGTGGCTTTTTTGCTTTCTACCTGTTGATCAGCATCGTTGATACGCATGGCGAGGTTGTATGCCACTTTGTAATTGGTGTAGTTCTGCAATACATCCAGGATAAAACCTTCTTCTATCGCCTGGCGCATGCTGTAAACATGGAAGGCAGCAGGCTTATTGGTTTTTGAAGCCTGTTCGTCAGGGCGAGGGCGGCGGCCAAATAATTCCAGCGTCTTGGTTTTTGGCGTCGCAGTAAATGCCAGATAGCTCAGGTTTTTGGAAGCACGGCGTGAGGCAACCGCCGCATCGATGATATCGTCAGAGGTGATTTCGTCTTCATCACTGACACTGCCATCCACCATCAAGACTTCTTTTAACTTGCGCGCTGTTGAGCCGGTTTGTGAAGAATGCGCCTCATCTGCAATGACTACATAATTACGCTCTTTCAGACTCACACTGTTTTCTATCGCCTGCAAAACAAAAGGGAAGGTCTGTATCGTCACGATAATAATCGGCTGTGAACTTTCCAAAGCCTTGGCCAATTTTTCTGATTTGGAACCATCACCTTCCTGGTTATTGATGCGGCCAACCACGCCATCGGTATGTTCAAACTGGGCAATCGTGTCTTGCAATTGCGCATCCAGCACAGTACGGTCTGTCACTACAATCACAGAATGAAATTGCTTGTTGCCCCGTTCATCATACAAAGACGATAACTGGTGCGCGACCCACGCAATCGAATTTGATTTGCCTGAACCCGCGCTGTGCTGTATCAGGTATTTATGCCCCGGCCCTTCGGTACGAGCTGCATCCAATAATTTATTCACCACATCCCACTGGTGATAACGCGGGAAAATCAGGCTTTCTTTTTTATACTTGCGGCCTTCCCAGTCTTCTTTTTCTTCTATCTGCAAATGCACATAGCGGCCCAAAATCTTTAGCAAATTGTCGGGCAATAAGACTTCATTCCACAAATAGTCAGTGGCATATTGCGTGACATCTTCAGGCACATCATTGCCAGCGCCACCATCATGCGTACCCTTGTTAAAGGGCAAGAAGAAAGTATCTTCACCTTCTAGCCGGGTCGTCATATAGACTTCATACTGGCTCACCGCAAAATGCACCAGTGCACCACGTTTGAAAGTCAGCAGTGGTTCTGGTTTTTTGGTGATGGGGTCAACAGGCAAACGCGTAGTGCGGTATTGGCGCATGGCATTGTGCACTGCCTGTTTAAATTCAGACTTCAATTCCAAAGTCGCAACTGGTATGCCATTGACGAACAAGACCAGATCAATGCGCCAGGCTTTTGCTTTTGCATTGCTTGCCTCATCCGTACCCGTAGCGTCGTCATTCCCGCGCAGGCGGGAATCCAGCGGCGTAGCATCCGTCTCCTTCACCCAGGGACTGTAAACCAATTCCGGCACTACACGCAAACGGTTCTGCTTATAACGCGCCAAGGTATCCGGGTTTAAATCATGTTCAGGCGCAAACTGGCAAAGCGAAAAGCGCGTACCCCGGTCTTTCAGTTCATGTCTTAAGACACCCAGAGTGCCAAAGGTACGCATCTCTTTATTCGCCGCATTCGGGTCAGACTTGTTGAGCTGCTGCGCCAGCCGCTCCAGAAATTTTTGCTCAGGCTGCACCGGATACAAGGCACAAAACTTTTGCCATTGCTCGTCTTGCGTGTCTCTGACAAAACCTAGCACATCTTCAGGATACAAAGCTAGTTCACGATTGTAATGCTCCGCCTTGCCGAGCAGCCAGCCATTGGCCACGAGCTGGCGGATCATGTCGTTTTGAAAGGTCAGTTCGTTGGCTTTGCTCATAAAGAGGTTCTCTGGTGGAGTCTTGGTTTAATCAAAGGCTATCAGGCGGCTAAGGCTGTGTCGCTGTGTGCTTGCCAGTCGCGCACGTCGATTTTTCCTGTTACGGCTGCGGAGATTAGGGCTGTGCGGCGTTCTTGTAATAGCATATATGAGACTTCGCATTCATTGATTAATCTATCAAAAGTGGGAATCTTTGACTCAATAAATTCGACTATTTTGAGTGCTTCATCCTTAACTGGAATTGGAAAAGATAAATTAGCTAAGGTGCCTAGTCCCAATGTTTGCTGCGTTCCAAATGTCCAAGACAACTTAAAGGCATCGCGAACATGCACTGACTGAAGTAAGTAAAAAACGAATTTTGATGGGACATCATTTTTTGTTCTGATTGTAGCCAGTGGCACCCAAACGTTAAACGCCTCGTCCGTCTCAACAATTGCAACAGTGCCAGTGGTTGCACCTAGTTTAACAACTAAAATATCCCCGCGTTGAGGGCAATAGCGCTTGGAAAATAGTTGATGATCTTCTTCCGAAATATACCCCCATTTTTTCTCAAAATTTATATATCCCTGTGAGACGGCTTCTGCCGAAATAAACGGAATGCCTTCTTCCCTTCTGGTGGGGGTTAGATGTGGTCCATCAATAATTGGTGCGGATACTAAATACTTCAACGATGCAACTTTCCAATGCGACGGCACTTCGCCCAACCACTCCACGTCAGAGTCGCGCATGGGGGCGTTGGGGTTGAGGCCTTTGGTGACGGCATGACTAATCACCGCCTGCCGTTTTTCTTTCAGTAGTTTGATCAACTCTTGCTGCTTCGCGATCAGGGTATCGATCTTGGCGGTTTCGTGGTCGAGGAAGTTGGCGATGGTTTTCTGCTCTTTTATCGAGCCGACGGGAATATGAAGATTTTCGATTACTCCCATTCCGATATTTGGTTGAGTACCTTGACTCCAAGATAATTCAACACTCGTCTTAAAGTAATCCGCACACATCGAATAGAAAATAAAACGAGGTAAAACTTTATATTTATCAGAACGTATCAACGCTAGTGGCGACCAAATATTGAATTCTTCAGTCGTCTCAACGATAGCTATGTTCCCAGTTGTGTTTCCTGACTTGATCATAAAAACATCGTCAAGTTGCGGTAGACATTTTTTACTATAGACTTCGTGCAATGCTCTCGTAATACAGCCACGCTTTTTCGTGAAGTCTAACTTATTATTCTTTATCGCCTCTGCGGAGAGAAATGGCACTCCTTCATCAACAAATTCCGGAGTTTCGTGTGGCCCATCAGTAATTCTAATAGCAACTAGATATTTCAATGGCGCACGCTTCCAATCCTTGGGAAGAATATCCAACCATTTACTCTTTGCGTCCTTATACTCAGGATATGCCTTATACCGACTCATACCCCATCCTCCTGCGCCAGATTCATCAGATAAAACTCATGCAGCTTCGCTTGCAGCAGTTTTTTATCGGGCAGTTGTGTCTGGTATTCAGCAATCATGGCGGGGGAAAGGCTACGGCTCAGTGCATATTCAACGACTTCATCATCTTTGCTCGCGCACAGCAGTACGCCGATGGCGGGGTTTTCGTGTGGCTTTTTGTGGTCGCGGTCCAGGGCTTCCAGGTAGAAATTGAGTTTGCCCAAGTGTTCTGGCTCAAATTCGGTAATCTTCAATTCGACCGCCACCAGCGAATTAAGCCCGCGGTGATAAAACAAAAGATCAAGTTCAAAATCTCGCCCACCTACCTGCACAGGGAATTTGGAACCAACGAAACAGAAGTCACTTCCAAGTTCAGTTAAAAAACGTCCTAAGTTGTTGAGCAAGCTGTTATGCAAATCTCCCTCGGAATGCTGTTTCGGTAAACCCAGAAATTCAAGAAAGTAACTGTCTTTAAACGCTTGCTCTGCCTGCGGCTGCGATTCTCTCAACACCGTTGAGAGTTTTGGTGCTTGCGTTACTACACGAGCAAACAATTGCGTATCTATTTGGCGAGAAACTTCTCGAACTGACCACCCCTCTTTTTTCGCCATGCGCAGGTAAAATTCGCGCTCTTCCGGCAATTTACTGCCGCTGAGAATATGCAAATGAGAAGACCATGACAATTCTCTCAACAGTGTTGAGAGTTTTGGCGTGTTGCAATAAGTGTCATAAAACTGGCGCATGCGCCAGATGTTTTGCGCTGAAAATCCACGTTGACCCGGTTGTCTTAGCTGAATATAGTCTGCTAAGGAACTCACTGTTGCTTTGCCCCAAGTGTTCGCCTCTATTTTTTTGCTGACGTATTCACCGACTGCCCAATACAGATCGACCAATTGGGCATTGACGGTGCGATCAGCTTTTTGTCGTGCCTCGCCAATCAGACGTACCACCTCGGCGAAATCCTTATCGCTTTCTTGACTCTTTATTATTTTGCTCATGAATGTACCTCTTGCAACAGCTTCATGATCTCTGCACTGACTGCATCCAGATCCGCATCAATCTCAGTCAGATCACGCGGTGGCTGATATTGGTAGAAATGGCGGTTGAACGGAATTTCATAGCCGACGATGCCGATTTGTTGGTCTTTATCATCTTTTTTGCTGGCATCTATCCAGGCGTCTGGCACGTGCGGTTGTACTTCTTTTTTGAAGTAGGCTTCGTTGATCTCGTTGACTGTTTTGGATGGAGCTAGGGCGACGTTTTCAAAATCACGCAGGTCGCCATCGGCTTTGTATTCTATGGTTTTGCCATCCACGTTAAACAGGCCGTAGATAGCGTCGGCCTTGGTTTTGTGGATTTTTTTGATGACGGGCAGGGCGGCTGGGTTTTTCCAGCTCACTGCGGCTTCGATGGCTTTTTTGTCTTTGGCGTCCAGGCTGATGTTGGCCAGCTTGGCTGCTTTGGCAATGGCGTCGTCGTAGTCGTTCATGTCATCAAACTGTGACTTGCCTATCTGCGCTTGCAGGGCCTGGGCTTTGAGCATGCTGGCTTTGGCGCTTAACCAGGTATCACGATTGAGCAGGTCTTTGATTTGCTTTTCTTTGAGGTCGGTAAAATGGGTTTTGATATAACGGCGTATCGTATCTTCATGCTGGCCAAGCTCGCCATAGTGCAGGCAATCTGGCACATCGCTCCAGATAGCGCCTTGCAGAGTGGCGAACTCTGCGTATGCCCATTGCATGATGCTGTTCAATGCACCTGATTCAAAGCGCAGCGTGGCGACGCGTTCATCAGAGAATTGGTAAGACTGTCTTAGCGGGCGCTCAATCGTAATGCGACGGTAGCCAAATTCATGGGTCTTGAAAATCTTGGCGGCAAAGGTTTTGGCTGCTTCAGTCTTTGGGTTTGCCGATTGTCTGCCGCGATTACTTTTTTGTTCGGCGGGCTTGTCGAGTTCACGCGCATCAATCGCTTCAAAATCACCGAAGCAGCGAATGATGGTGGCGATGTCTTCGGCACTCATTTCATTGCGCTTGCTGCCTAATGACTTGCGCATTTTGCTGTAGAGGTTGCTGCCGTTGATCAGTTGTACCAGACCCTTTTTCTCGTCCGGCTTTTTGTTGGACAGTATCCATACATAAGTGGCGATGCCTGTGTTATAGAACATATCAGTCGGCAGGGCGACGATGGCTTCCAGTAAATCCGCTTCCAGAATATAGCGGCGGATTTCAGATTCGCCAGAACCTGCGCCGCCTGTGAACAGGGGTGAGCCATTGAGGATAATGCCTATACGGCCACCGCCATCCTTAACGTCGCGAAGCTTGCTGATGAGGTGTAGCAGGAACAGCAAAGAACCATCTGATACACGGGGCAGGCCTGCGCCGAAGCGACCATCATAGCCTTTTTCATTGTGTTCTTTGACGATGTCTTCTTCTATCTTCTTCCAATCAACACCAAAGGGGGGATTGGATAGCATGTAATTAAAACGCTCGCCATACAGTTGATCGTTCGATAGGGTATTGCCAAGCTTTATGTTTTTGACCTCTTGCCCTTTGATCAGCATGTCTGCTTTACAGATTGCATAGCTTTCGGGGTTAAGCTCTTGTCCAAAGGCGACCATTCTGGCTTCACGATTCAACTCATGCACATATTCCATGCCAGATGACAAGAATCCGCCCGTACCTGCGGTCGGGTCATAGATGGTGCGAATCGTGCCAGGGGTGGTCAATGCTTTATCGTCTTCTGTAAATACCAGCGAGGTGGTCAGGCGTACGATATCGCGTGGGGTGAAGTGTTCACCCGCTGTTTCATTTGAACCTTCGGCAAAGCGACGTATTAGTTCTTCAAACACCAGGCCCATATCATGGTTGGATACGGCGCTGGTGCTAAGATCAATGGTACGTACTTTTTGCACGACCTTATAGAGCAAATTGGCGTCGTTGAGTTGACCGATAAACTCAGCAAAATTGAAGTATTCAAAAATCTCACGCGCATCTTTGGAAAAACTTTGAATATAACTTTCCAGATTGGCCTTGATGCCGTTTTCACCCAATTTGGACAAATCCATTTTGGAGGTGTTGAAAAAACTTAAGCCGCCAGTCGCACGCAGCAGCAATTTTTCTTGAGCCTCTTCAGGCAGCTTCATACTTTCTATTTTTTGCTGCTCTGTCAGTACGGCTTCTTTGCTGGCTTCCAATACACACTCCAAGCGACGCAATAAGCAAAACGGCAAGATGATGCGACCATACTGACTCTGCTTGAAATCTCCACGGAGCAGATCGGCAATTGCCCAGGATTCAGTGGCGAGGTTATTTGATGTTTGTGTCATGGATGATTCTTTGTTCTTCAAAATCTGTGAGCAGAAGCAGTTGGAGCGTTGCTTGCATTTGTTTGATTTGTATCTTACCCGACTGGCAACTGGCTGCCTATGGGAATGCACTTGGCGTAGCTCAAAAAAAGCTATGAAAGAGGGAAAAGTAGAGAATGGAATTTGTTCGCCAAAAACCAAAAAAGCCCTTGAATAATCAAGAGCTTAATCAGTATTTGGTGCCGAGAGCCGGAATCGAACCGGCACGCCTTGCGGCGCGGGATTTTGAGTCCCGTGCGTCTACCTATTCCGCCATCTCGGCAACGCAGAACAAAATTATGACAGAGCCGTCAGGATTTTGCAAGTGGCTTGCCACTTTTGCTGTGTTTGCTGGTTTTGTTATTTTTGTTATTCATCATAGGTTTCTGCCTGGCTGGTCAAAATTCACGTTCCTGCGCCACATGGCGGGGGTAGGGAAGCGTTTCTGGACGATGCGCAGGTAGTACCACAGGCTGAAGGCGACGATGGCGAGGCTGGTGCTGTTGGCCATCCAGAAGCCTGCTGCGCCGTGCAGGAAGGCGGGGCTGATGTTGTACGGGTCCAGGCCCAGCATGACGCCGCCGCCCAGGCCGCAGCCCCATAGGGCGAAGGCGTAGAGGATGGTGGGGACGATGGCGATTTTATAGGCGCGCAGGATGAAGGCGGTGGTGACTTGTATCGCATCAAAAATCTGGTACACCGAAATAAAGGTGAACAGTGGGAAGGCCGCGGCGATGATGATGGGATTGGATGTGTAGGCATGCAAGATCAGGTCGCGGGCGAACCAGATGGTGATGCCTATGGGCACAGCCAGCATGGCGGCCAGGATGATGCCTGCATTGCCGGTGACGCGGGCGGCCTGCATTTGTTTGGCACCTATGGCTTGCGCGACCAGGGTGCCGGTGGCGCTGGCAATCGACAGCGGCAGCATGTACAGGATGGTGCCAAAGTTGGCGGTGAGCTGATGGCCGGATACGGCCACTTCACCCAGGCGAGCGATGAACAGGGCCATGAAGGCGAATGCGGTGACTTCAATAAGATAGCTCAGGCCCATGGGTATGCCGAGGTGCAGCAGGCTGCGCAGGGCTTTCCAGTTGGGTTTGACGAAGCCTGTGCCAAATAGTGCAAACAATTCATAATATTTGACATGCTTGAGCATGAGCCAGCCAGTGATGAGCATGAGCCAGGCATTGACGGCGGTGGCCGCAGCGCAGCCGGGGCCGCCCATGGCGGGTATGCCCAGTCCACCAAATATGAACAGGGTATTGAGCGGGATTTTAAGCGACAGCGCAGCCAGTTGTATGGCCATGACCATCTTGGGGCGGCCAACCGCGTTATTGAGTGCGCCATAGATCCTGAAGCCCAGGGTGGCGGGCAGGGCGATGGCCAGTATTTGCAGATATTGCGCAGCCTTGTCATTCAAGGTCGGCGAGGCCTGGGCGATGGAGAGCAAGCTATTTGGAAACAATAAAATCAAGCAACCTATGCAGGCCAGGAAGCCGCCCAGCCATACGCCTTGTTTGATTTCTGCCCCTATCTTTTTGAATTTGCGTGCGCCAAATAATTGGCCGACGACGGGGGAGATTGCTTGCAAAATACCATTGAGGCCGACGAAGATACTGACGTAAATCGAGATACCGATGGAGAGTGCCGCCAGGTCAGTCGCCGAGAAGCGCGACGTCATGGCGGTATCTATCACCCCATTGCCCACCACTGCCATCTGGCCCACCATCATGGGCCATGAGAGTGAGGCGATGCGTTTGATGTTGCCGCGCAGCGTGCTGGGGTGTTCAGTCTTCATCGCTGCTTGCGCTGGTACAAGGTAAACAATTCATCATGATCGGCGGCGCGATGGCCAGACCAGATGGCGGTCCATTGTTCTTGTTTGTATTCTGCCGGCAGGGCACTTTCATGCTGGGATGTTTTACTGTCTTGTACCAGTAAAAGCCGACAGTCATGATCAGAGAAGCCAGCAAACTGCAGCTTGCCAAAATAAGCAAATGACGCGCGTTGTGATGGGCCTATGTGGGCTTGTATGCAGCCCATATTGGGCGGCACTTTTTGCGCGAGTTCTTTGGACAGCGGTGCATAGCTGACTTTTTGGTCTATCCACGGCAAGCCCAGGCTTTGCACCAATAGCCAGCATAAAATAACGCCACCACTGGACAGCACCACAGCGCGCCACAAGACGGCAGGCTGCCGGGAGATGCGCCAGTAGACGAGGCGGAACCAGGCTACCGTCGCCGCCAGGGCAATGATAAAGACGAAGATATTGAAGCTGGATTGGTAGCCTGGCACCAGGTTGCCAGGTTTTTTTGCCAGGCCGGGTGGCCAACCTGTCTGGTCTGCCAGCCAGTAGAGCCAGATAAAGGCGGCCACGGCAGTGAAGACGATCACAGAGAACCAGTCCACTGCATTGATGGCGCTGCGTTTCATGGTGGGCAAGCCAAAGGCGGCGAGTATGGCCAATGGTGGCAGTATAGGCAGGAGCAGTGCTTCTTCTGACTGGTGGTTGACCAGGGCCAGCACACCAAAACAGATCAGGAAGCTGACTGGCAAGGAAATATGCATGGCTTTTTCTTGCTTGCGCCAGGCAAAGATGGCCCAGGCAGCAAATGGCCAGGCGGGCCAGCTAAACCAGATGCCATAGCGGAACAGGTAGCTGATGCTATCTACATTGGGGAAGTTGAATTGGCGGTAATTCCACAGCATCCAGCCCTGATAGGGTGAGCTGTCATACGGGTGTGCGAGGCTGATGGCGAGCAGCCACAGGCCTGCAACGATAACGGCAACAGGCAGGGTGATGCTGAGCAAGGCTTTAAGTTGCGGGCGTTGCTGGCGATACGCGCATACTGCCAGCAGGCTGACACCCAGGGCGATGGGCAGTACCCAGCCGCGTGTCAGCACCAGCAAGCCAAGTACGCCACCTATTTTAGCGGCGGTCAGTTTGCTGGATTCATCCAGCAGGCGCACGCATAAATACAGGGTGCTGGCGATCAGGGATATTTGCAGGGCTTCGGCGCTGGTTTCATGGCTGCGCAATAAGAGGCCCAGGCAGCCAAGGTAAATCAACAGGGCACCGTCGGCCAGGGTGCGGCCAAAGTCGCGCGCTTCGGGCTGGCCACCAAAGGCAAGTTTCAATGGTTGTGCTTCTGGTCTGCGACCGAGCAGGTAAGTGGCATACCAGACTGAGAGTGAGCCTAGCAAGAAGCAAAAGCCAGTGCTCAGGCGGGCGGCCATGGGTTCGCCAACTAACCAGCCAAATAATTTAATGCAGATGGCACCGAACCAGAATGCCAGCGGGCCTTCTTCTGGCATGGGCAGGCCAACGATGTGCGGCCATAGCCAGTCAGCCAGGTTGCCATGCGCCATGGTCCACATGATGCCAAAACCGGCGGCGTCGTCGCCTTTCCATGGATCTCGACCTATAAGGCCAGGCAGGATATACAGGAGACAGAGGGCGATGATTCCCCAGCGCGGTAGCGCAACTGTTGCGGCAGCAGGAAGTCGGACTGGCTTCATATCTGGATGGTGGAGGGAAAGGATGCTTATTGTAGGATAAAGCTTTAGCAAAAAAGGCAGCCTGAGCTGCCTTTTTTGCTAAAAACTCTTGGGAACCACAGACGGTCTTGCGTACTCTGCAATTTTGTATTAGCAAGGATGAGCTTGCTAACGCATGAGACTGTGCTACTTGAGACGGGTCTGTGTTTCCCTGGCCTATTAGTTAGCGACAGAAGTCTTGGAACCGACTTTGCCGAATTTTTGGCGGAATTTTTCAACGCGACCGGCTGTATCCACGATTTTGTGTTTGCCAGTGTAGAAAGGATGAGATTCTGCAGAAACCTCGATCTTTACCAGTGGGTATTCTTTACCTTCAAACTCACCTTTGTCTTTGGTGTTGATCGTTGAACGTGTGATGAATTTGAAATCGCAAGAAACGTCGTGGAACAGAACTTCGCGATAATTTGGGTGGATGCCATCTCTCATGTTTGCCTCGAAAATAGTGTAGGTAGCCAATAAGCACTTCGTCGGTCGTCCTGCTTCTTGACCCGATTGCATTATCACTTGCCAAAGGTTAAATAGTTGTCTGGATTTTGGACGCCCAAAATGCCAAGCCGATGATTATACAATGAAAATTGGGGTTTTTGCGATGGAGTGTTGTCGCGGTGATAGGGTAACGCTGTTTAAATGCCGCGATTTAGGGGTAGGTTTGGTTGCGGCGCCAAGAATTGTTGTGTTTAAAGCATATTTCTTGCGGCCTACCTTAGTTTGCTACGAACGCCGCTGGGCTCCTGCCTGCGCAGGAGCGACGAATTTGAGTGTGTTTTTTCTTTGCATATACTTCTTGGCCTTTGGTGGTTTTTCTTGATTTTCTCTGTGGTTTCTCTGTGTCTCCGTGTCTCTGTGGTGAGAGGTCTTGATTTTCACACGCACAAACATCAAACCCAAAACCATGCCTGACTTGCTAAAATCCCAGCTTGTAAAAAATCAAATCCTGAAGGAGAAACATGACGACGAGCTATCTGGGTATGAGTTCGATGTTGCATACCATTGAAGTCGCCGGGATACTGGCATTTGCCAGTTCAGGGTTTATTGAGGCGCGGCGCAAGCGTATGGATGTGGTGGGGGTGTTTACTGTGGCCTTTATCACGGCCTTTGGTGGCGGCACCCTGCGTGATTTGTTGCTGGACCGCAGGCCACTGTTCTGGGTAGAGAATCAGGAATACCCTATTATTATTTTCGCCATGTCCATCATCGCCATTCCGTTTTTGCGGCATTTACGCAATGCCTGGACAGAAAATGCGATTGTCCTGGCTGATGCCCTGGGGCTGGGCCTGTTCAGCGTGACCGGGGCTTCACTGGCGCAAGAGGCTGAGATGCCCATGTTTGTCTGCGCCATGATGGGGGTCATCACCGGCATCTTTGGCGGAGTCTTGCGAGATATTATCTGTAATGAAATACCGCTGGTATTCAGGCGCAGTCACTTATATGCGACTTGCGCCTTCGTCGGTTGCTGGATTTACCTGATCCTGAACTGGTTGCAGGTCAGCGAAGTGGCGGCACTCGGTTTTGGCGTGGGCATATGCTTTGTTTTACGCATGATGGCGGTGCGCTTTGACTGGAAGCTGCCGGTTTAGTCATGCTGTTCTGCCAGATGCATGCGGCACTCTTGTTGTGGTGGCTTTGATTTTTTGAGCGGCGGGCGGGCCACCATGCCAGCAATGAACATGTCCACCATGTCTTCAGCATGCTGGATCAGGCAATAGGCTGAGGTGTCTTCCAGCCATTCATGGACTATGCCGATGACATAGGCATGGATGGCTTGCATGGCTATCCAGGTGTCGGTATTGGCATGCAGGCTGCCCTGGTCAACTGCCTGCTGTATCAGTGCCTGGACTTTGGCCAGGCATTCATTGCGCTTCTCGCTTTCAGCGCGGAAAAAGATCAGCTCGTTGGATTTTTCACAACGGTGAAAGATGATGTCGAAAACATTGCGCTGCCTGTCATTGCCAGTCACGAGTTTGAGGAAGTGCACGTTTAATTGTTTGATGCCCGCCAGTGGATCTATATGCGGTGTGGAAACAATTTCATTGAGCAAGGCTTCCATAGGCAGGAAGGCGCGGTCACACATGGCTTGAAAGAGGGCATTCTTGTCTTTGAAGTGCCAGTAAATTGCGCCACGCGTCATGCCAGCCGCCGTGGCAACTTCATTGAGTGTGGTACTGGTGACACCTTTTGCGGCGAATACTTTTTCAGCCGCGTCGAGCAGGGTATTATAGGTTTCCTGCGCTTCTTCTTTCGTCTTTCTGACCATTTTGTTTCCTTCGTGCACGTAGCAAGTGATTGCTGCGTACAAAATTTTTGCTGTCTCTTCGTATTGTAAGTGAACGTTGCAGGGGGAGGTGCCTGAAAGCCCGAGGCTTACTACTAGTCACCCTGCATAAGCAAGACATGTATTTCGGTTTATACCGTTTTTATGTTTTTAAAACCTGCATTGTTACGCATTGATACTGCTATATATTTTAAAAAACGAGCTGTTGTAGATCAAATTTGTTGCCGCGCAGCAGGAATTTCTTGTCTGCTTTATACTTGTTTACTTGCCTGTCTTGCTAGTCCTTATCCATCCACGAAATTGGGATGTCATGAAGCTTTCATTAGGCTGCTTTATAAAGTATTTACATGCCGCGCAAGTGATACATGGCCATGTGTGGCCAGAAGTTAAGCATTTCCAGCGGCCCTTCTATTAATTAATAAGCAACTCACGAAGAGTTTTGTAAAAAGTCTTATCAATAAGCTTTGTGAAAATATCAGCCCTGTTCTATTCATATGACGGCGGTTTTTCATTGGCTGGCAAGTATCTGGATATCACCAAAAATCCCTGTAATACGGTAGGGCTGTATAAAAACCTTATTTACAAACATTCGTGAATGTATATAATAGCATACCGCCTTTCCTTTTAGAAGAAAGAATCTCCTATGCGCTCCCCTGCAAAACCAATAACAAATGTATTTAAGCTATCTTCAATTACCGCGCAGATGACGCAGGCTTTGCCTGCCTTGCGCATTGCTGCCATCAGCCTGCCTTTGCTGGTGCTGGCCGCCTGTGGCGATAAAGGTGCCGCAAACGCCGGTGGCCCGGGCAAGATGCCGCCACCAGAAGTGAATGTCGTCACCGTACAGCCACGCAACCTGGGTATGGATTTTGAATATGCGGCGCAAACTGCAGGCTCACGCGAAACCGAAGTACGAGCGCGCGTTGCCGGTATTCTGGAAAACCGTCTGTATGAAGAGGGTTCCCGCGTCAAGGCTGGCACGGTTTTGTTCCAGATTGACCAGGGTGCCTACCGCACGCAACTGGCATCTGCCGAAGCTGCTGCTGGCGTGGCTGAAGCCAAGCTGAACCAGGCCAAGCGCGAATTTGCCCGCCTGACACCGCTGGTCGCAGAAAAAGCCATCAGCCAGAAAGAATTTGACGATGCCAAATCCGGGCTGGAAACTGCAGAAGCCAGTTACAAGCAAGTGCAGGCCCAGGTCAATGAAGCCAAGTTGAATCTTGGCTACACCCGCGTAGTAGCGCCTATCGATGGTGTGACTGGTGTTGCTGCCAAATCCAACGGCAGCCTGGTGACAGCGGCTGATAGCCTGCTGACGACTATCGTGCAGACTGATCCTGTATATGTCAACTTCAGCGTACCAGAAGCGGATTACCTGAAACTGAGCAAGGATGTAGGCGCAGGCAAGATTGCCTTGCCTGGCAAGAAAACCAATAACGGTAGCCTGGCTTTTGATGTGCAGTTGAAACTGGCTGATGGCAGCACGTCTCCACTCACAGGCAAGATGAATTTTGTCAGCGAAAAAATCAACCCTAACACCGGTGGTTTTGATGCTCGTGCCCAGGTGCCTAATCCTGACGGTACTTTGCGCCCTGGCCAGTTCGTGCGTGTGATACTCAGTGGTGCTACTCGCAGTGCCGCCATTGCAGTGCCGCAACGTGCTGTGATAGACAGCCCCATGGGCAAGATCGTGTTCACGGTGTCGCCTGATAACAAGCTGGTACCCAAGCCGATTGAGCTCGATGGCTGGTCCCATGGCGAATGGATAGTGACCAAGGGTTTGCAAGGTGGTGACCGTGTATTGGTGGATGGTTTCATCAAGGCGCATGACCCAGGCATGACGGTCACTCCAGTGGCGATTACCGCCAAGGCCGCTGCCGTGCCAGCGCCAGCAGGCGCACCGGGCGGCGGTCATGGCGCAGAAGGCAAACCAGCAGCATCCAGTGCGTCTGCATCTGCACCGCATGCAGCACCAGCAGCAAGTGCTGCCAGTTCAGCCAGCGCCGAAGCAAAACACTAAGCCCTATATTTAAGCCAAAGTATCAAGCTGAAAATTTGCTGCATAACAAAGCTAAAGGCTACAAGGAATAATTCATGTTCTCAAAATTCTTTATTAACCGGCCGATCTTCGCGACTGTCTTGTCGCTGATCATCGTGCTGGCCGGTCTGGCCGCATTGCGCGTCCTGCCGATTTCGCGCTACCCGGAGATTTCTCCGCCGGTAGTGAATGTGACTGCGGTCTACCCAGGTGCGTCTGCCGAGGTGGTTGAGCGTACAGTTGCCGGCCCTATCGAAGAACAGATCAATGGCGTGGAACACATGCTGTATATGGATTCTGTTTCTTCTGCTGACGGTCGTGTATCGATCAACGTCACTTTTGAGGTTGGTACCAATCTTGATATCGCGGCGGTGAACGTCAATAACCGTGTGCGTCAGGCAGATGCCAAGTTGCCTCAGGAAGTACGCCGTCAGGGTGTGACAGTTTCAAAAAGCTCGTCCAACTTCCTGGTCGTTGCTGCGCTGTTTTCGCCTGACAATCGCTATGACGCGCTGTATTTGTCCAACTATGCAACCCAGAATGTGCTGGATGCATTGAAGCGCGTACCAGGTACCACCAATATCCAGATTTTCGGTGCCAAGGATTATGCAATGCGTATCTGGATGCGTCCTGACCGCATGGCACAACTGGGTGTGACGGTTGCCGATATCTCGACCGCGATTACTGAACAGAATGCGCAGTACGCAGCAGGTAAAGTGGGTGCGCCGCCAAACAACACCGAAGAGTTGACGATGACAGTCACGGCCAAGGGCCGCTTGCTGGAACCGTCTGAGTTTGCCAATATCATCATCAAGTCTGCCAAGGGTGGTTCTGCCGTTCGTATCAGTGATGTGGCAAGGGTAGAGCTGGGTTCCAAGGATTACAACCTGTATGGTCGCGTCAATGGTCACCCATCTGCCAACATCGGTGTGTTCTTGCAGACTGGTGCAAATGCGCTGGAAACCCGTAAGGCAGTAGAACAAACCCTGAAGGACTTGAAAGCCAAGTTCCCTGAAGGTATGGAATACGCCACGCCGTATGACACGACACCTTTCGTCACCGAGTCGATTGCCGAAGTGTTGAAAACCCTGGGCGAAGCGATGGTGCTGGTGTTCATCGTGGTGTATCTGTTCCTGCAAAGCTGGCGCGCGACTATCATCCCTACACTGGCTGTACCGGTATCTCTGATTGGTACCATGGCTGGTCTGCATTTGCTGGGTTACAGCATCAACACGCTGACCTTGTTCGGTATGGTGCTGGCGATTGGTATCGTGGTGGATGATGCGATCGTGGTGCTGGAAAACGTTGAGCGTCTGATCAACGAAGAAGGCATGACACCAAAAGATGCGGCGATTGAAGCCATGCATGAAGTGACTGGCCCGGTTATCGCGATTGTGCTGGTATTGGTTGCTGCCTTTGGCCCTATCGCTTTCCTCGGTGGTCTGGCGGGTGAATTGTATCGTCAGTTCTCAGTCACGATTTCTATCGCTGTGGTCTTGTCCGGTATCGTTGCTCTGACTTTGACACCAGCTTTGTGCGCCATCCTGCTCAAGCCGGGTTCAGAAAATCATAACCGTTTTTTCACCTGGTTTAATGCAGCTTTCCTGCGTTTGACCAAGCGTTACACCAATGGCGTGACCTTCTTCATGAAGCGTGCGGTACTGGGTATTGCACTGGTGCTGGGTATGGTTGCCCTGACTGGCTTGTTGTGGAAAAACGTGCCTGGTGGTTTGGTGCCGGATGAAGATCAGGGTTATTTCATTGGTGCGGCGATCATGCCGGATGGTGCTTCACTGGACCGTACTGATGCGATGGTGCGTGAAGTTGAATCCATCATGAAAACCAACAAGAATATCGATACTACCTTTGCCTTGGTTGGTCTGGATTTTCTCGGTGGTGGCGGTTTGAAATCTTCTGCCGCAACCATGTTCTTCCCTTTGAAACCTTGGGAAGAACGCACCCAGTCTGCTCAGCAGATGGTGGGCGAAAGCTATATGAAAACCGGCCGTATCAAGGAAGGTCTGCCTTTGTTCTTTGCCCCGCCTGCAATTCAGGGTCTGGGTCAGACAGGTGGTTTTGAGTTCTATTTGCAAAATGCGGGTGAAGGCGGCGTCAAGCGTCTGGCGCAACTGTTGCCATTGCTGATTGCTGAAGCCAACAAACAGCCTGAACTGGCAGGTGTTAAAACCTTGTGGCAAGCCAATTCACCACAATTGTATGTCGATGTGGACAATGAAAAAGCACGCTCCATGGGTGTGGCCTTGTCTGACGTGTATAACACTCTGGCTGCGACCATGGGTAGTTACTACGTCAATGACTTCAACAAGAATGGCCGTATCTATACCGTGCAGTTGCAGGCAGAAGGCCAGTACCGCGCCAAGCCAGATGACATAGGCAGCATGTATGTGCGTTCTGCCACGGGTCAGATGATACCTGTGCGTGCTTTCACGACCATCAAGTTCATTACTGGTCCTGATTCTGTACAACGTTTCAATGCCTTGCCTTCGATCAAATTGCTGGGTGATGCCAAGCCAGGCTTCAGTTCTGGTCAGGCAATTGCAGCGATGGAAAGAGCCGCGAAAAAAGTCTTGCCTGCTGATGTAGTCTATGACTGGGGTGGTGCATCCTTCCAGGAAAAACGTAGCAGCAACGCGGCTGGTCTGGCCCTGGGTGCTGGTGTCTTGATGATTTTCCTGATCCTGGCTGCCCAGTATGAAAAATGGTCTCTGCCATTCTCGGTCTTGCTGGCCATGCCTTTCGGTATCTTTGGTGCCTTGCTGGCGGTTTATTTGCGTCATTTCAATAATGACGTCTACTTCCAGATCGGTCTGGTGACCTTGTTGGGGCTGTCGGCGAAAAATGCGATTTTGATTGTGGAATTCGCGGTCATGAAAGTGCATGAAGGTTATGCTCCAGTGGCTGCGGCGCTGGAAGCAGCACGCTTGCGTTTCCGTCCTATTCTGATGACATCGCTGGCCTTTATCCTCGGTGTGGTACCACTGGCTTTCTCGCACGGTGCAGGTGCTGCGGCACGTCAATCCCTGGGTACGGGTGTATTGGGCGGTATGCTGGCAGCGACTTTCCTGGCGATCTTCTTCGTGCCTTTGTTCTTCAAGCTGATCAATGACAAACGCTTGAAAACCACAGAGCAAGATTTTGAGCACCCTGTCCACGTCTTGAACAATGCAGCCCATACAGATGTGAAGGAAAAATAATGTCTGGAACAAAATTTATATTAACAACGCTGGTCGCCAGCATGGTGCTGGCAGGCTGCGCTTCGGTGGGGCCTGATTACCAGCGCCCTGCGCTGGAAACGCCGGTCAGCCTGGGTATTATCGCCACACAAAACAAGCAGGTCGCGGTTGACTATGCTGCCTGGTGGAAAAGCTTTCAAGACCCGGTGCTGGATGGTTTGCTGGATGAAGCAGCAAAAAATAATCAGGACCTGGTCCTGGCTGCTGCCCGTATAGAAGAAGCACGTGCTGTTGCAGTTGGTGCCAATTCAAATCGCTTCCCCAGTGTCGACGCTAACCTGGGAGCAACCCGCACCCGCACCAGCGAAAATGCTGGCAAGCTGGGGACTGGGGCCAGTCCTTATGGCAAAGACTTTCAACTGAGCCTGACAGCTTCCTATGAAGTTGATTTCTGGGGCAAGCTGGCGCGTGCGGATGAAGCAGCCCGCGCCCGTCTGCTGGCGCAGGAAGCCAGCCGTGGTCTGGTGCAAAGCAGCCTGTATGCGAATGTTGCACAAACTTATTTCGCCATGCGTGCTGCCGATGCCCAATTGGCTCTGGCAGATTCGACACTGAAAACCCGCCAGGAAAACCTGCGCCTGCAAAAGCGCCGGTTTACCGCAGGTGCAACCAGCGAGCTTGATTTCCACGTGGCTGAATCTGAAGCTGCAGCTTCTGAAATCAGCTATGCCCAGGCCAAACAGGCTTTGTCGAATATAGAATCGACACTGGCAGTCTTGCTGGGCCGTTCAGCAAGTGCCATTGCGCAACCTGTAATTGCGCGTGGCAATGAGATAGACAGCCTGCATCAGCAACTGAGCATGCCAGCAGATTTGCCGTCTGATTTGCTGAATCGCCGCCCGGATATCTTGTCGGCCGAGCAGGCACTGGTCGCTGCCAATGCTGATATTGGCCAGGCCAAGTCGCAATATTTTCCCAGTGTTAAATTGACGACGACGGCTGGTTATGAATCCCGTGTATTCCAGGATTTGCTGAATCCGGCTTCCTTATTGTGGAGCCTGGGCAGCAGCCTGGCGCAACCA
Source organism: Undibacterium sp. Di27W (assembly GCF_049340345.1). Lineage (NCBI taxonomy): Bacteria > Pseudomonadati > Pseudomonadota > Betaproteobacteria > Burkholderiales > Oxalobacteraceae > Undibacterium > Undibacterium sp. Di27W. The sequence goes on from NZ_JBMPOS010000001.1 coordinate 53,536, forward strand.
GTATTCCGCGCCGGTGCAATTGCGGCCGTAGTACAAGGTGCTGAAGCGCGCAAGAACCAGGCTTTGGCGCAATATGTGCAGGCAGTGCAGGGCGCTTTCCGCGATGTGCATGATGCCTTGAACAATACGGCTGCCAATGAGCAAGTCAATGCAGCTTCCGAGCGCAGGGTAACTGCCTTGAAAGACTCCTTGCGTCTGGCAGATTTGCGCTACAAGAATGGCTACAGCAGCTATCTGGAAGTCTTGAATGCACAACGTGACCTGTTCCAGGCACAAGCCAGCCTGATAGACAGCAAGCGCGCGCAATTGTCTGCCGTGGTCAGTATCTACAAGGCCGTAGGCGGTGGCTGGAACAAGCCTGAGGTTTTGGCCAACAAGTAAGGCATGATGCAGTAACGTAAAAGAAGTAAAGCAGCGGGCCAGTCGCAAGACTGGCCCGCTGCTTTTTTTATTTGCGATTTTTCAAGGCGTTACATTTTGCTACTTACGCTTGTTACGCTCACTTACAGCTTTCCTGTCATCCTACGTTTTCATTGCTTCGTTATAGGCTCGTGACTGACATGAAAATTACCTCAACACTTTATAAGGACATCATCATGAAAACGAAATTTATCCCTTTGTTATTGGCAGGTTTGCTGACAGGTTCCGTATTTGCACAAAGTGTCAGCAGCGATGTACAGCGTGACGTCAATCAGCAGACACGTATAGAAAATGGTTTGAAATCAGGGCAGTTGACGACTAAGGAAGCAGGCAAACTGGAGCGTGAGCAAGCGGCCATAGCGCATGAAGAACACAAGGCCTTGAAAGATGGTAAGCTGAACCAGCAAGAAAAAAACAAAATCAATAGTATGCAGAATAAAGCCAGTGCGGATATCTATGCTGAAAAGCATGATGCGCAATTAGGCAATCCCAATTCAGTGTCCAATAAGCGCATGCAGGCCGACGTACAAAGAAACGTGAACCAGCAACAGCGTATAGAAAATGGTGTCAAGTCAGGTGAGCTGACCAATCATGAAGTGGCAAAGCTGGAAAAAGGTCAGGCAAAAGTCGATCATAAAGAAGCGAATGCTGCCAAAAATGGCCATATAGGCGCAGCTGAGCAGCACAATATCCAGCATGCAGAAAACCATCAGTCCAAGAAAATCCACAAAGAAAAAACGGATGATCAAGTGCGCGGGTAATTTGTAAAACGGGCAGTGTAAAACAGCTGGTCTTCTTAGGAAGGCCAGTTTTTTCTTGTCCCTGCCGAGGCCTGAGGCAATAAAAAAGCCGCCACAAAAGTGACGGCTCTCAAGCCTGAAAACAGGTCGGAAAACTTATCCGCCTCTGCGCATCATTTCAAAGAACTCTGCGTTGTTTTTCGTGGCTTTCATCTTGTCGAGGATGAACTCCATCGCTTCGATTTCGTCCATACTATACAGCAATTTGCGCAAGATCCAGATCTTCTGCAACTGATCCGGCTTGATCAGCAATTCTTCACGACGGGTGCCGGATTTGTTGAGATTGATGGCTGGGTAGACGCGTTTTTCAGCAAGGCGGCGTTCGAGATGAACTTCCATATTGCCTGTGCCTTTGAATTCTTCATAGATCACATCATCCATGCGGCTGCCGGTTTCGATCAGGGCTGTCGCGATGATGGTCAGGGAACCGCCTTCTTCTACATTACGTGCTGCACCGAAGAAGCGTTTTGGACGTTGCAGGGCATTTGCATCCACACCACCAGTCAAGACCTTGCCAGAAGCAGGGATGACGGTATTGTAAGCGCGTGCCAGACGGGTGATGGAATCCAGCAGGATGACCACGTCTTTTTTCATTTCGACCAGGCGCTTGGCTTTTTCCAGCACCATTTCAGCAACTTGTACGTGACGGGTAGCTGGTTCATCGAAAGTCGATGCCACCACTTCACCGCGTACCGAGCGCTGCATCTCGGTCACTTCTTCCGGACGTTCGTCGATCAGCAAAACGATGAGGGTCACGTCAGGGTGATTGGTCGTAATCGCGTGTGCCACATGTTGCAGCATGACGGATTTACCGGATTTTGGGGATGCTACCAGCAAACCACGCTGGCCACGACCGATAGGCGCGATCATGTCGATGATGCGGCCCGTGGTATTTTCTTCGCCGCGCATCTCACGTTCCAGGGTCAATACCTTGTTCGGGTGCAGCGGCGTCAGATTTTCAAACAGGATGCGGTGCTTGGAGGCTTCTGGCGATTCGCCATTGACCTTGTCCACCTTCACCAATGCAAAATAGCGCTCACCGTCTTTTGGTGTGCGCACTTCGCCTTCGATGGAATCGCCAGTATGCAGATTGAAACGGCGGATTTGCGAAGGAGAAATATAGATATCATCAGTCGAGGCCATGTAACTGGCATCTGGCGAGCGCAGGAAGCCAAAGCCGTCAGGCAAGACTTCAAGGGCGCCATCGCCAAAAATTTGTTCGCCTGATTTTGCACGTTTTTTGAGGATCGCGAACATCAATTCCTGCTTGCGCATACGCGCAGCGTTATCGATATCGAGTCCTATGGCCATTTCCAATAATGCGGATACGTGTAAGGCCTTTAGTTCAGATAGATGCATGGTGGGTGTCCCGGGATGGGATTATGGGGTGGGGGAGTGAGCAGAGGAACTACGGATTAAACAGGATAGAAAGAATTTCTGTCTTGGTTTTCGTTTTAATTAATATTATTCAATACTGGTCTGAATGCCTGCCTTGCTTGACGGGATCAATATACCGTCACTTCAGGCAGCCTGTCTCTTGATTTAAAGCTGCAAACAATGTTGTTGTTTGCAGCTTTAAAGCTTCAGACCGCAATAATACCTTAAATATTACTGTCAATGAAAGAGGTTAATTGGCCTTTTGCCAATGCACCTACTTTTTGTGCGGCTACATTACCATTTTTGAACAGGATCAAGGTAGGAATGCCGCGGATACCAAATTTGGCTGGAATTGCCTGGTTGGCATCGACGTCCATTTTGGCGACGAGGATCTTGCCATTGTATTCTTTAGCAACTTCTTCCAGTATGGGGGCAATCATTTTGCAAGGGCCACACCATTCAGCCCAAAAATCGACCAATACTGGTACGTCAGATTTCAATACGTCTGCTTCGAATGAAGCATCGCTTACATATTTGATGTTTTCGCTCATGGAATCCTCAACGAGAGGGAAAAATTAAGGGGTAACAGCGCCACTGAATGTCGGTATTTTGGACAGCGCCGCATTCTGATTTGAATCTGGGGGTGATAGTCACGAATTCAATGGTGTTGAATAGTGCTGCACCGTGACTAAAGCAAAATGAGTCAGGCGTGGTTAGCTATGCGGTAGATAATAACCTATTTTTTAGAAAAGTGTCATGCTTGCCGCCAAAATGCCTGGGCAGTCGCATAGTATACTTGCACTTCAGGTAAAACCACCACTTTCTCCATGCTACATAATCCCCCTGTTCCCCTATTGATACCCCCTGGCCCACTCTTCTGGCAACAGGCTGCACAGACTTTTTTGCGTGCAGCCAGGGAGCAGGGCTGGGGACGTCAGCAAGAACGGGATTTTTCTGCGGTGCGAGTTATCGTACCTACTTATCAGCATGCCCATCTCTTGTTAAGGGCTATGGGCACAGTCTTGCAAGGCAATTTCATCCCGCCGCGCATACAAACCCTGTTTGCCTTGCTGGAAATGCAGGCACCGGATGCTGCACTGCAAGGTAATACGGGAGGCGATGCCAGTGAAAGATTGATGGGCCTGTATGCTGAATTACGCCAGCATCCCTGGTTAAAGAAATTATTCGGTGCGCGTCGCAATACTGATTTATTGCCACTGGCGCAAACGCTATTGACGCTGTCCGATGAGCTGACTGCGGTCTTATTGCCCACCGTAGGCAAGGATAAGGGCAAGCTGGAAAAAGACTGGCAAGCGGCGCTGGCGCAACTGCCCGCGCCTGCACAAGCCTTATTGTCAGAAGAAACGCAGCTGGTATGGTCAGTCTGGCAAAGCCAGCTCGATGGCAATGATCCGCAAGTAAAACGCTATGCCCAGTTGCTGCAAATTGCCGCTCAGGCCAGCGAGCCTTTGTTGTGGATAGCCCCTACCTTGCCCAATCCCTTGGAAAACGCATTTTTGCAAGCCTGGGGCAAAAAGCAAAGTGTATTGCAAATCAGCCTGGACTGGCGCGCCCATACCTTGCCGCAGCCTTATTACCATGCCTGGCCGGGTTTGCATGATACCGGCAGCCAGCATCAGCAAGCGCTGACTGAGTATGTAGAGACATCCCACATACGTCTGTGTCGCGCCACTTCGCTGGAAGATGAGGCAGTGCAGGGTGCACAAACCATCATCAACTGGCTGCAGGCTGGCAAGCAAAGTGTGGCCGTGGTGGCGCAAGACCGTGTGGTATCCCGCCGCATACGTGCCTTGCTGGAACGTGCGCAAATCATGGTGGCTGATGAAACCGGCTGGAAGCTGTCGACCACCCGCGCTGCGGCAGCCATCGCCGCCTGGCTGGAAGTGGTGACCACACGGGCCGATACCATGGCCTTGCTGGATTTCTTGAAATCACCTTATCTGCAGTGGAAAGATACTGATAATCCTGAGCCTGAGCAGGATGCCATTGCCGCCAAGGCCGACCTGGTCATGCGCATAGAACTGGTCTTGCGCCGTGCCAATGTGCTGGGCGGTTGGGAATCCGTCCTGGCAGCGCTGGATGGGGGGAAGGATACAGGGCCAGCCAGCCGCTGGATCAGGTCCATGTCCCGGCAGGCGGGCAATTTCACAGGCAGGCGCAGTTTGTCGGAATGGAGTGCGCTGAGCCTGCAAGTGTTCTTTGACCTCTCCATGTTCAATGCCTTCCAGGCAGACCCGGCTGGCGCGCAAATCATACAACTGCTACAGAAATTGCAGCTTGCCTGCCAGGATTTGAAAACCCCATTCACCTTTGCTGAATGGCGTGCCCTGATGAATCTGCAACTGGAGAGCACGGCATTTGTGTTTGCACATACCGACAAGCGTGTCGTCATGTTGCCGCTGAATGGCGCACGCCTGCGTCCCTTTGATGCAGTGTTACTGGTGGGGGCAGATGCTTCCCACCTGCCATCCCAGGCCAGTGAGATTTTATTTTTTGCAAATGCCGTCAGACGCGAATGTGGGCTGGAAACCCGCGAGTCGCGCCAGCAGCAGCAATTACGCGACTTTGCTGAGCTATTGCTGAGCAACACCGACATTGTTTTATCCTGGCAGGGTAGCCTGAATGGTGAACATAATCCCGTCAGTCCCTGGCTGGAACAACTGGGTTTGACACTGGAGCGTACCCAGCAGGGCGTGCTGGATAGCCATCCCCTGGATTTGCCAGCCAGAACCCTGCAAGCCAGCAGCCCGCATATGCCCACGCCCTCTGCGGCGGCGCTGTTGCCAGCAACTTTATCTGCCAGTGCATATACCAGTCTGGTGGTGTGCCCTTATCAGTTTTTTGCCGGCCGCATGCTGGGCTTGAGTGCCCTGGATGAGCTGTCAGACATGCCGGAAAAGCGCGACTATGGCGACTGGCTGCATGCCATACTCAAGCGTTACCATGAAGAATTGAAGCTAGCGCAAGTCACGCAGCCGGGGGTAGATAAAGAAGCTCTCTTGCGCAGCATATCCGCTGATTTTTTTGCCGATGTCTTGCAAAAAAGCCCGGCGGCCCTAGCTTATAGCGTGCGCTGGGATAAAGTCATCCCCGCCTATGTCGCCTGGATGCAGGCACATGAAGAAGCTGGCTGGCAGTTTGACATGGGTGAAATCAAGAATGAAAAGACGCTGGAATGGCAGGGTGGCCAGATCATGCTGAAAGGCCGCATAGACCGCATAGACAGAAATATGAATGGTGAAGTGGCAGTACTCGATTACAAGACTAAAAACCTGATAGACCTGCGCCGAAGGCTGAAGGAAGGTGAAGATCATCAATTGCCATTTTATGGCTTGCTGACGGATTTGCCTGTCAGTTCAGGCAATTATGTGGCGCTGGAACTCAGCCAGGGCAAGGCTGGCGATGTAGCTGCTGACGATTTTGAACGCTGGGTATCAGAGCTGGCCTTGGCGATTAAAACCAGCATGTCATCTATACAGAAAGGCGCAAGCTTGCCAGCCCATGGTGTAGAAGCAAATTGCCAGTATTGTGAAATGCGTGGGCTCTGCCGCAAGGGGGCATGGTGATGAGCGAGTCCCTACAATATTCACAACAATACTCCCAGGCTTATGAAGTCAATGGCCAGGCTGTCAGCCATGCCCACTTTACGGCAACTGCCTGTGACCCGCGTCATAGTGTCGTCGTCGAGGCTTGCGCTGGTAGTGGCAAGACCTGGTTGCTGGTGTCGCGCATGTTGCGCCTCTTGCTGGCCGGGGCAGAACCGGCAGAATTACTGGCGATTACCTTTACCCGCAAAGCTGCGCAGGAAATGCGTGAGCGCCTCATGGATTTGCTGCATGAACTGGCACTGGCAGACATTGCCCATGTGCGGCAATTGCTGACTGAGCGTGGCATAGCCGAGGCTGATTTGCAGAATGTCATACCGCTGGCACGCGGCTTGTATGAAAAAGTCTTGTCCAGCCCGCAGTCGCTATCACTGGATACCTTCCATAGCTGGTTTGGCCGCCTGATACAACTGGCACCGCTGGCATCTGGCGTGCCACATGGCTTTACGCTAGTCGAGGCCAGTGGCGATATACAGCGCGAAGCCTATGGCCAGCTCATGCAAATGCTGGCGCAGGAAGAGCATGCAGAGATCAAAGAGGCACTGCTATTTTTGTATCAGGAAATTGGTGACTTCAATGCCCGCGAAATGCTGGAAGCTTTTCTCGACAAGCGGGCAGAATGGTGGGCCAGCAACCAGCAAATTGAACTTGGTGGCCCATTGGACTGGTTGCGTGATTTATGCGGCGCAGACCTGTATCAGGATGCGCGCCTCAGCATCTGGGACGATGCCCAGCTATACCAGCGCATTGCCCATATGGCTCTGGTATTGGGACAGGGTTCGAAAAATAACCAGACCAATGCCAGCAAGATAGAGCAGGGTCTGACAGATGGCCCCAGCCTGGATGCCTTTGCCATGATTTGCGATGGCTTCATCAATGGCCAGGGTAATATCCGCTCGCATAATGTCAAGGTCAAGGCCTTGGTTGCGTCCATAGAAAAACACCTGGGCCTGGATCAGATCAATGCCTTTGAAGATGAATGTGAAGCGATAGTACAGGCGCTGAATCAACTGCAAAAACGCAGTGCAGAAAAAATGGTCATGCAAGTCAATGAAGCCCTGTTCTCTGTTGGTACGGCATATCTGGAATGCTATCAAAGCCTCAAAGCTGACCAGCGCGTATTTGATTTTGCTGACCTGGAATGGCAGGCATATCGACTGTTGAGTAATGAAGAATATGCAGCCTACCTGCATAGCCGCCTTGATGCGCGTTACAAGCATATTTTGCTGGATGAATTCCAGGATACCAATCCCCTGCAATGGGGCATAGTGCAAGCCTGGCTGGAAGCCTATGGGGATGATGGTGCCAAGCCCAGCGTGTTTGTGGTGGGCGACCCAAAGCAATCTATTTATCGTTTCCGCCGTGCTGAACCGAGAGTGTTTACTGCCGCACAAAATATGCTGGCAGCGCAGGGAGCACGGGTTTTACGTACCAACCAGACACGCAGGAATGCACCCGCGATTGTTGATGTGCTCAATGTCAGCATGCATGGCAATCCGCTGTTTCATGCGCAGACGACAGCATCTGATGCAGAGGGCGCGGTCTGGCGTTTGCCATTGATAGGCATGACTGCGCCAAGTGATACTGAAGAGATTAGTGAGGAAGAAGTTGCACCTTCACGCTTCCCCCTGCGCAATTCACTGACGACACCGCTGGAAGAAGCAGAAAACCAGCAGCGCTATGAGGAGGGCAAGCAAGTCGCGCAAGCCTTGCTGGGCATACGTGCCGCGCAGGGCGCAGATAGCTGGCACTGGAGTGATGTGATGTTGCTGGTCAAGCGCCGCACCCATTTGTCTGCCTATGAAAAAGCCTTGCGCGAGGCCGGTATCCCCTTTGTCTCCAGCCGTCGCGGCGGCTTGCTGGATGCATTGGAAGTGCTGGACTTGATCGCATTATTAAATTTCCTGATGACGCCGGGTGACAACCGTGCGCTGGCACATGTCTTGAAATCGCCCATCATGGCAGCCAGTGATGAGGACTTGATTGCGCTGGCCATGCGCGATGAAGCTACGTGGTGGAAGCGCCTGCAAGCCCTGGCCTTGGCTTCGAAGCAGGATGATTCTTACCCTGTTTTGCAACGTGCCGCCAGCTTGTTGCAGCAATGGATGGAGGCATCTTATTATTTACCCGTGCATGATTTGCTGGACCGCATCCTGCATCAGGGCGAGGTCTTGCAACGCTATGCGCAAATCTCTTCAGTCGCACAGCGTAGTCAGGTCATGGGCAATATCCATAGTTTTACTGAACTGGCGTTAAATCTTGATGCCGGGCGTTACCCCAGCCTGCCAAAGTTCATCGCTGCCCTGAGTGCCTTGCGCCGCGGCGGCGACAGTGATGCGCCTGACGAATCTGCGGTCGATAGCGCGGCGGATGCTGTGCGTATCCTTACCATTCATAGTGCCAAGGGGCTGGAAGCAAAGATCGTCGTCATGCTCGATGCCAATCATAGTGAATCGATGAAAGACCGGATAGGTGTGCTGTGTCAGTGGCCTTTGCAAGCCGGGGAAGAACGACATTTTTCTGTCTTTGGCAAGAAAGACCAGCGCGGTGCGGCGCGTGATCGTTTTTTTGCACAGGAAGAAGCCCAGGCCACACAAGAAAACTGGAATCTCTTATATGTTGCCATCACCCGTGCCAAGCAGGTATTGATACTTAGCGGTGTACAGAGTGCAAAAAAACAGCCTGCCCCCAGCTGGTATGGCTATCTGGATCATGTAGAAGAAAAATTGTCGCTTGCTGCCAGCTTTGCGCCAGGAGCAGAGCAAAGCCAGGAATTCAGCCTGGCAGTGTTCGAGCCGCCAGCCATGCCTGTTGAGCAGCCCGTCGTGGAAGAAAGCAGCGCTGAGCAAATAGAAGGTATAGCCCTGCACACCTTGATGGAGCGTTTGAGCAATAACGCAAAGATCTGGCCTGTCACCGTCCCGGATGCAGAAACCATCGCTGCCTGGCTGCCCTGTTCCAGCACTGTCGCTGCGGCCATACGCACGCAAGCTGAGTGTATATTCAGTAATTCTGCAATGCAAAAATTCTATGACCCTGCCGCCTATATATATGCGCGCAATGAAATGGATGTGCTGGTGGATCAAAAATTATTCCGCCTGGACAGGGTTGTGGTTTTTTCGCATGAAGTCTGGATATTGGACTACAAGCGTCAGCTGTTACCTCATCAGGAAGCGGGCTATCGTCAGCAGTTACTCACTTATGTGGACGCTCTAAATCAGGTGTTTTCTGATAAAACTGTCCATGCTGCACTTATTTTGAGCAATGGCAGCCTGATAGACCTGCTCTGAGAGAAAATTTACTCGTATAATTAATGACTGAGTTGCATATCCCCTTAAACACTGAGACATGATGATTTCCGAATTCGAATTGCTAGCTGAAAAAGTGACGCAGCTTTCCGTGCTGGCACATAGCCTGCGTAGTGAAAATGCCAGATTACGTAACGATGTAACGTCCATGATGACGAAAAATACAGACCTGCAACAGCGTATGCAGCAAGCCCATGATCGTGTTTCCTCCCTGTTGGCCCAATTGCCTGCAGAAGTATTGAATGACAAGGAAGCCGCATGAGCGAAGCAAAAGTGATACAGGTCGATGTCAATATCATGGGCCAAAGTTATAAGCTTAGTTGCAAAGAAGGTGAAGACCGCGCCTTGCGTGAGGCGGCAGCCTATCTTGATGGCAAGATGTCGGCCATACGTGATGCAGCCAAAGTCAAGGGCACTGACAGGATCGCGGTCATGGCTGCGCTGAGTATGACGACAGAGTTGCTCGCAACCAAATCTCCAGAGGGCCCTTTGTCTGGTCTGTCACTGGCAGAAGTCAAGCAAAAAATCCAGGATATGCATGACACTATGGATCAAGCCTTGACGCCACAAGAAAAACTATTTTGATCTGCAATCTTATTATTTAATTTAATCAAAATAGCTGGCGAACACTGGGCATTTCGAGGTACACTTTAGATCCCTGCCGTGTTCGCCAATGTCATATATTCCTTGAACCATTTTAGTGCATAGGCCGTGGAACATTATTCGATAGGTGTGAGCGTCGCTAGTCCGATGAACCCGAAATTGAATTGACCGTGGCCAACTTGAACCGCTCAGGTTCAGGATGCCGGCATAGCGGCATCGGTGGGGACTTATTCTGAACGGCTGTCATTTTTATGACAGCCGTTTTTTTATGGATGATCAATCCATGATGTTTATCGTTCTCATGTGTTTGTGTCGTCGCTAGATAAATGTGCGACAATTTCTTTTTGACTTTGCAGGTGTTCAACATGGCCTATTGGTTGATGAAGTCTGAGCCGGATGAAATCAGCATTGATGACGTCCTGGCCTTGCCCAGCATACCCTGGTTTGGCGTACGCAATTACCAGGCACGTAATTTCATGCGCGATGGCATGAAGGTCGGCGATGGTGTCTTGTTTTACCATTCCAGTTGCGCTGAGCCCGGCATCGCTGGCCTGGCCGAAGTGGTAAGTACACCTTATCCTGATCATACCCAGTTTGAAAAAGACAGCAAATACTTTGACCCCAAGGCGACGCAGGAAACTCCACGCTGGATGATGGTGGATGTCCAGGCCAAGCGCAAAACCCGCTTGCTGAGCCTGGCAGAACTCAGAACTTATCCTGAGCTGGCGGATATGACGGTATTGCAAAAAGGTAGCCGCCTGTCCATCACGCCAGTGAAACCAGATGAGTGGCGCTTTATCCAAAAATTGCTGAAGGAATAGGTTTGAAATTTACTCCATTCACTGCAAATTCTGCGACAGACTCGACTGAGCCTCTGGCAGCAGCCAAATTCATCAAGGAAATAGGGCGCGGCAAAGACGGCGCGCGCAGCATGACGCAGGCCGATGCGGCGACACTGTATACAGCCATGCTGGCAGGACGAGTGTCAGACCTGGAGCTGGGCGGCATCTTGCTGTCCATGCGTATCAAGGGTGAATCCATAGAAGAAATTGCTGGTTTTATGCAGGCAGCCCAGCCTTATCTTTTGCCATTGCAAGTGCCAGTGGATGGCCCATATGCGCCAGTAGTCATCCCCACTTATAACGGTGCTCGCAAAAAAGCCAATCTGACGCCCTTGCTGGCCTTGCTATTGGCAAGACGTGGTATACCCGTGCTGGTACATGGTGTACGCACAGATGCGGGGCGTGTTGCTACGGCAGAGATATTCCAGGCCCTGGGTTTGCCACTGGTGAACACGGCAGAGCAAGTGCTGGCGCAAATGCAGCAACAGCAGCCAGCCTTTATACCTATAGATGCCTTATCGCCTGCAATGGCACATTTGCTGAGCCTGCGTCGTATTCTGGGGGTGCGCAATTCCACCCATACCCTGGTCAAGCTCTTGCAACCTTTTGCCGTGCCTGCCTTGCGTCTGAGTTCTTATACCCACCCAGAATATCTGTTGATGCTGCAAGACTATTTTACCCGCTGCGCACCTGCTGAAGCCGGAGATATCTTCCTCATGCGTGGCACTGAAGGAGAGGCTGTCGCCAGTACTGGCCGGGCCCAGCAGATAGACTGGTTCCATGCAGGACAGGGCATTACCCTGGTTCCAGCGCAGCAAGAACCTTTGGCGGAAGTGCCTGTTGTCCCCGATAGCATAGATGCTGCCACGACCGCTGCCTGGATCAGGTCCGTACTGGCTGGTGATATTGCCATACCTGAAAATATTGCAGTACAAGTTGAGCATTGCGCCAGCATCGCCCGGCGCTTGCGGCAACGAGCCTAAGGCTATTCCATGATGGAAACCGATCTGGCAGAAATCAATCCTGATGTGCGTGATGACCCGCGTTTGCATAAGGTATTGCGTTTCCTGGACAGTATCGGCATCACGGTCATTGAACGTGAACTGGCACATGTGACGTTCTTGCCTGGTCTTGATCTCGGGCCTGGCTGTATATATGTCGATTACGGCAAACTCAAATATCCCGGCGACATGGTGCATGAGGCCGGGCATCTGGCAGTGACGCCATCGGCGAATCGTGCGCTTATAGGCAGTGATCAACAGGATAAGGACTGGCCACCACAGGGTGAAGAAATTGCTGCCATTCTATGGTCACTTGCTGTGGCCAGAGAACTCGATTTACCGCTGGATTTTGTATTTCATGCTAATGGGTATAAAGACGATGCCAACTGGTTGGTCGAGACTTTTGAATCGGGTAATTTTATAGGTCTGCCATTTCTGGAATGGGCGGGTTTGAGTTTGGGGCCGGTGCGGGCTGAGAAAGAGGGTAAGCCAGCGTTTCCTCATATGTTGAGGTGGATGCGGGAGTAGTCTGGGGTTTATTGTGTTGTGCTTGGTGAAATTGAGCTTAGAAAATGTAATCCATCATCTTGCATACTTCACAGAATTAAGTAACCCATAAATCCGGGACAATATTATTAACGTCATTCCTGCATGCTTTTGGCAGGAATCCAGTGGCGTTCGTGACATTCTGTCAGATACATTAATTTCAGATTCGAATTGTTTTGCGTATCTGATTTTTAAATACCTGCACACGTAATTTTAGATTGCAGGCCGGTGGTAGACCGGCAGCTACACACCTTTTTGCTTCGCCAAAAAGTTGTGCCAAAAAGGCGACCCAGGCATCGCCGCCCCTACGGGGTTCCCGTTTGTGCAGTACAAAAAATGGGAAGATCAGAAACTCGCCTGCGGCTCAAACATCGGCTCTTCTTTTTCCATTTCTTGTACTGCACAAACGGCGTCGACACATGGGAACTGCTAAAGTCAACATCAACATCAACATCAACATCAACATCAACATCAACGTCAAACCCAAACCCAAACCCAAACCCAAACCCAAACCCAAACCCAAACCCAAACCCAAACCCAAACCCAAACCCAAACCCAAACCAGTACGACGGCCAGTCATATCCCAAGGTACTTTCGATCATCCCTCAAACACGTCACCCATAAAAAAACGCCGGATCACTCCGGCGTTTTTATTAGCTTAACAAACGATCAGAAGTTAGCCTTGAATTGCACGCCATAGCTGCGTGGTTCGTTCAGGATACCTGTCAGGTTGTTGAAGTCGATAGCGGCGATGACTTGTTGCTTGTTGGTGATGTTGCGACCATAAGCAGCCAGTTCATATTTGCCGTCAGCCCACATATAGCCCACACGCAAGCCACCTTCGAGCAGGGACTTGGCTTTGTATTCCTTGGCTTCATACAAGAACATGTTGTAAGTGTCTTTGTAAGACCAGTCGGTATTGGCATACAGCGTGCCTTCGCCGATTTGTGTGGAATAACGCAGCGAGAAGTTGCCTACCCATTTAGGTGCGCGTGGCAGTGGGTTGCCACCGATCAGGACGGTGCCGGCAACCGGGCCTGCCGGGTTGGTGACAGTACAGCCATTGCCGCAAGGTGCGACGAACAGTTTGCCATCTCTGATTTCGGTATCGTTATAGCTGACGCCCAGTGTGGTTTTCCAGTTGCGGCTCAGGTTGGCTTGCAAATCCATTTCAAAGCCCTGGCCTACGGCTTTGTCTGCATTCACCAGTTTATTCTGATTGACGCCACCGCTACCTGCGGTTAACTGCAAGTCTTTGGCTGTGTACTGGAATACAGTTGCGCTGATACGTGCGGTGTTATCCAGAATATCTTTTTTGATACCAGCTTCGAAAGACAGATTTTTTTCTGAATTGGCAACCGAGATGCTGTCACCGAACAGTACGCGACCCTGGATACTAGGTGCGCGATAACCAGTTGCGATACGGGCGAATACGGATGTTGCTTTATCCAGTGTGTAGTTCGCGCCTAAATCCCAGCTGATATTGGTGGCAGATGGATTGGCCCTGAGTACTGGCGTACCTGGCGTACCAAATGCCGTGCCTGGTGTCCAGGTACGTTGCGCATCAAAGTCTTTTTTGTCGCTGGTATAACGGATACCGCCGCGCAGTTTGAACTGCTCTGTAACTGCATAGTTCAAAGTACCGAAGGCTGCCCAGGATTTGGCATTTTGATGTTGTACAGCGTAACCATCTTGCGGATTACCTGGTGCCAGGGAATTGTAGTCAAAACTGTCAACTTGCAAGTCTTCGCTGAAGTAGTACAAGCCACCTATCCATTGCAAGGCGTCTTTGGTATTGGATTCAACGCGCAACTCTTGCGTGATCTGCCTCAGGCGAGGCAATCCGTCGGCTGTTTCAGCAGGGAAAGGGATAAAGCCTGGGCCCATAGTTGGCACGAAGGACGCACCATAGCCGCCATCAACGTCGGCGCGGCTATAGAATTTTGCCTTGTCATAGGCTGTGATGGAGTGCAGGCTCATGCCTGGCAAATCCCAGCGCAAGCGCAGGCTGCCACCAGAGGATTGCAGGGTTTGTGTATTCAAACCATCAGTAGGATAGTTGGAATAGTTAAAGCCTGGGACGATCTCATTCGTGCCTTTTTGTATGATATTGGCGCGGAACAGGGTAGCGTTGCCCGACATGTCACGACCGTGCAAATTCACCAGGGCGCTGAAATCACCGTTTTTATATGAGAATTGCAGACGTGCTGCATTGTCACGGTAACCTTCGAGATTTTTCTCACCAGTAGGACGTGGGTTGGTCACTCGGTCATCACGTGACTGGGACTGACCAGAGAAGCGCATGGCCCAGTCCTGGTTCAAAGGCACGTTGATCGCGCCTTCCAGGTTGATGGCCTTGTCATTACCAAAACCGAGGTTGGCATAACCTTCCAGGCGACGGGTAGGCTTGGTAGAGTCAAACTTCAAAACACCTGCTGGAGAGTTGCGACCGAACAGTGTGCCTTGTGGGCCGCGCAGGATTTCTACCTGGTCTACGTCAAAGACCGGGAAGCCTTTCAGCATAGGGCTTTCTTGCACGACGTCATCGTAGACCAGGCCAACTGGTTGGGATGCATTCAAATCGAAATCGGTATTGCCCAGGCCGCGGATATAGAAACGTGGGAAGGAACGACCAAAGTCGGATTCCACATTCAAACTAGGTACGCGTGCTGCCAGGAAGCGAATATCCTGACCACTGGCATTGTAAGTATCGAGTGCTTCGCCTTTGATGGCTGAAATGGACATCGGTACTTCCTTGATGTTTTCTGCACGGCGGTTAGCTGTAACGATGACAGTTTCCAATTGTGTGCCGTCATTTTTGGCTGCAGGTTTGGCATCCTGAGCCCAGGCAGATTGCAGGGGGAAGGCAGCAGTGACGGCCAGAGCGATCACGCTCAGACTGACTCCCTTATGCAATTGCTGAGAAATGGTTTTGCGCATGGTAAGTTCCCAAGTTGAGTTAAACAATGGTGTTCTGAAATGGTGCATCTGCACCATCCCTGAATTGGGGCGTGTTGAAATCAGGGATTTCGCTACGGTTGCCACCGCAATCGTTTGCGTAATCGTTTGCGTGGCGGCGAATCTGTTATCTCTCTTGCCAGCAGACAAGTCAAGAACTACTTAAATCCAAATAAGGAAATGCGGTTTTTGCTGCGAAAATGTTGCGAATTTCAAACAACATTCTTGCTGTTGGGTATTATTTTTTTACCGCGAACATGTTTCATTTTGTGCTTAAAAATGGGGCAATAAAAAGTCTGGTGCTCTCAAGTGGTCTTTGTGCGGGCCAGGCTTGCCATGAAAATTTTCATGGCAAGGCAGGATTTTGAAAAAAATACTGGTATGAAAGACCTTAATTATATGACCAGCTTTGTTGAAAACGCCTGAGATGCTTATGCTAGTTTTTTAGTATTTACTAACGCCCAAACACATTATGTTTTCCGCTGAAAAATTGGCATTTCAGCTTGGGTTTTACTCCGGCTTAGGATTTGCTATCTGGCCACCAACCGGGCGCCAGCAGCCTAGCCAGTGCTCCCACACTTGTCCTTGTTTGCCGCCCCCTTTAATTCTTGCAGACCTGTGCAGCTCATCGAGAAATTCCACAGACATTTTTCTGTTGCTCAGTTGTGCCAGGTATTTTTTTGCCGCATCTTCGCTACTGAGATTGATCTCGTTCTGTGTCTTCATGCGCACAAGTTCAAGCAGGCAGGATTCATCAGTGCAACAGTCCGCCTGCTTGTCATTGCCCAGCAGTTCATTGTAAACATCCTGAGTGGCTTTTTTGACGTCCGCCTGGGCTTCATGTTTGATGAGGTATTTGATGACAGGCAGCATATTACGGTTTTTTACCTGCCTCAGGGCATAGGCAGAATAAGTGCTATGGGTTTTCATTTGCAGATAGCCCAGCATGAAATCCTTTTCATTTTCGGCATGCATCAGATCCGCCATCCATACTGGCCAGTGCGTATCTTCCGGCACGCGGCCCTGTGCCCAAAAGGCAAACAAGGCTTTGTTTGAGCGTGCTTTGCGTGTGTCTTTGAGGTAGGGATAGCTTAAACGGTAGCGCAGATTGGGCATCCAGATTGCGTCATAGGGACCAAAGGATTGTTCGCCTGTGATCAGGCTGGAATACAGGGAAAAAAATTCCACTTGTACTGCGCCATTTTTTTCTTTTTCAAAAAGTGGCAGGGATTCCTTATGGAAGCGATCTGGATATTGCATGGCCATGGAGCGCAAAATAAAAGAACGGCGGTGAGGATCGCTATCAGTTTTTGCCATTTCCAGCCAATGCTCATAGGGCAGCTTGAAACGATATGCCAGGGCGGCATAGCCATACATATATTTGCGCCACAAGGCATTGTCGGCAGTCTTGTACAGATTCATCAAAAAGTCTTTTTCTGCAGCCAGTTGGGCAGGGTTGCTATCCTCGCCTACAAAAGTCAGCAAAAAGGTGGGCAGGATAGATGTAGTCCCGGCAGTTTTTGCCTGGGTCAGCAAGTTCTCGCGAAAACGCTGGGCGACCGGTACTTCAGCAGCATACATTCTTGGTTCACTGAAGTTGGGAACCACCATGCCCAGTGCATCACGTGCCATCACGCTGTCTGCGCTATCTTTGCTGCGGGTTTTGATCAATTCGCGGGCCTGGGCTGTGCCTATGCTGCGCAAAGCCATGATAACGAAATGGCGGGTAAAATCATTTTTGCTGCTCAGGTATTTTTCCAGTAACTGCACAGTTGCCTCAGTCTGGTCAGACATGACCAATGCATAGATGTGCAGCATCGCCAGATCATCGGCACGCATACCGGCGGGCATATCTTTGGGCAAATCTTGTATCGCATATGGCCCGGTAGTGCTACTCAAAAATTCTTCCAGTCGGGCACGGCTATTGATCAAGCCACCGTCAGGAATGCGCAGTGCTTGTCTGGCTGCCGCCGCAATGCTAAAGCCCGCATAAGACAGATTTTTGGGTAGCCTGGCAAAGTACAAATCTTCACTTGCCAGGCCATAGGGGCGACCGATCAGCGTCGAGTAAAACAGACGCGCTTCTATCGATAAAGCTTGATTGTTTTGTCTGTCGTTGGGGTAATCCAAGGCATCTGTTTTTGCCGGGCTGCTTTGCATGGCCACATCTCTTGCATGCGCAATTGTAGAATAGCTTGCGATCGATGCCAGCAAGAATGTCGTAGCGGCGATAGCAATTTTTCTCATTCGCTTGCCTTCTTGTTTGTGGCACTGGTATCGCCATCAATTGTAGCGCCATGTGCTACTGCTATACCGACAATCAAGCGCAGGCGTATGGCTAGTGAGCCTAAAGACTCTATTGCTTCCGGGTGTAGTTGTATGCCATTTTCTATGATGGAGATATGTTGCGCATTTTTATAGCCATCACGGTTGCTGAAAGCCTCGGTCTGTATTACCGCAGTCTGGATATTGATCTTGTCTTTGCAATGGTTTTTACTGTCTTGTGGGCAGATTTTTTGTACTTCCTTGCGTACGCATTGGGACACCATGTCGGCCAGCACTTCATCTTGTTTGCCGATGCGGTAGAAACTCAGGTTTTTATAATCCCTGCCACTGTAAGCATCAATGCCTGCATCCCTGCCATATCTGTCCATGCCGAGCTTGAGTAATTTTTCTATGGCTTCATCAGCATTTGCGGTGAGTGGGAATTCTGCCTCTATGCGCTGTACCTGTATGTAAGGAAATTTTGACTGGACATCACTGCTCTTTTCCAGATTGCGCGCAGCTCTCAATTTTTCTTTTTCCAGCAAATTGCCGCCCTTGCTTTCGACATAGGTGCGTATGGCTGCCATCTGCTTGTCCAGTTGATCGCTACCATCCTTGGGGCGTATGCTTTCTGCGCTGACGCCACCGCTGATGACCAGACGATTTGGCAATAATTGATCGCTGCAAGTCAAACTCTGGAAATCATATGCTGAGTTAATCTGGGCGTTGGGTGTTAAAGTAATCACTCCCGCAAAACTGCTAAAAGTGCTTGCTGCAAGCAAGCTGGAAATGAGACATTTGACGATGTATGCAGGACGCATGGAGAGTTTCTTTTTAAGATTGAATATGGAAAATAAATGCTTTCAATTTTGATTAGAAATTGAAATTCATTGTAATGTTCTTTCTGTTCGAAATCCCGCTCGAATTACAATTTAGTCTGATTTTTGAGTATTGAAAACAAATGCTGAGAGTATTAAATTAACCCTGTCCTCAAATTGTTGCAGTCGTATAAATCAAAAAAGCTTGGCAACTACTGATGTCAGCGTTGCCAAGCTCTTGTGAAGCAGTTGTCGACTTATCTACGCATTCAAGCTGCGTAGTAGTCTGCTTGATCAAGGTCGGTGAGCAAAGAAGGGCCTTCTGGTTTCCAGCCCAGCAACTCCCGGGTTCGCAAGCTGGAGGCGGCCATGTCCGCACCGGCCATTTTGGCAAACCAGCCAAAATGCTCAGCGTCGCGCGATTCGACTGGCAAGCCAAGCTGGCGGCCTATCATTTCGGCTATCGTTTTAAAGGGTATGCTCTCATCGGCAATGGCATGGTAGGCCGATTCAGTGACACCCTGCTCAAGTGCGAGACGGTAGACGCGCGCAGCATCTTGCCGGTACACGCCAGCCCAGCAATTCTGACCTTCACCCAAATAGGCTGATACACCGGTTTGCTTCGCCAGCCGTATCAAGAGTGGTACAAAACCATAGTCACCAAGGCCGTGGACTGACGGTGCCAGTCGCACCGTCGCCGCACGTATGCCGCGTTCAGCCAAGGCCCTGGCACTTGGTTCGGACTTGCGTGGAGAGCCTGGATGGGGCAGGTCCAGTTCGCTTGCCCCACGCGCCATTCCCAATAGACCGGAGGTCACGATGAGCGGGCGGCTTGATCCTTCCAGGGCGCTTCCCAGCACCTCGATGACTTGACGGTCTTGTTCGCAATTCGCTAAGAATTTTGAAAAATCATGATTGAAGGCTGTGTGGATGACGGCATCCGCCTGATAGGCAGCTGTGCGCAAGACATCAAGATCTTCCAGTGTGGCGAGCAAGACTTTCGCTCCCGTGGCGGCGAGCGCTGCCGCTTTTTCGGCAGTACGGGCAAGTCCGGTCACCAGGTGACCTGCGTCTATCAGTTCTTGAACTACTGCAGAGCCCACCCAGCCGGTGGCTCCTGTGACAAATACGTGCATTTTATTTTCCTTAATTGTTATGTTGTGTGGAGGTCTGTCTATATTCAGCCCAGCCACATCGATACTTCTACATCCCCGCCAAATGGCAGAGACAAATAACCGCTACCCGGGGCGCGTATGTGCGCCAGGTAATCCGGACTGTAGTCGGCGTTGTCAGCGACGATCAGTGCGCCTGGGCGCAAGCGGCTTTCGACCAGCTTCAGTACGTCGGTATAGAGTGCCTTGGCACCATCGAGCAACAACAGGTCGACAGATGTGGGAAGATCAACTGCCAGGGTCTGCAGCGCATCACCTTCGCGTATCTCGACCAGGTCAGCCAGGCCGCCTTCGTCCAGATGCTTGCGTGCCTGCGCTACCTTGGATGGTTCAAACTCGCTGCTAATCAGGTTGCCACCGCCGTTATCGCGCAGTGCCGCAGCCAGATGCAAAGTGGAAATGCCGAAGGAGGTGCCGAATTCGACGATATTGCTTGCATTGCTACTACGGGCCAGCATGTAGAGCAGTACGCCAGTCTCGCGTGAAACTGGTAGCCAGAGATCTTTCAGCAAACTATAAAAATCCAAGTATTCGGTCTTGCTATGCATCAGGCGCTCGCGTTCTTCGCGCGAGATACTGGCGATGGCCGGGCTGCTTGCGGCTGCTGCCTGCTTGAACAGGCGTTCAAGCAGGGATGCCAGCCGGGTGGAGGTCAATGTATTGATCATGGGTGTATCCAGTTCGAATTCGAGTGCAAATAATGGGGCGTCGCCTGTCAGACAAGTGACTACAAATGAAACGCGACTAATTCGTCGCATTGGTGAAAAATGATACGGATAATTATTCGCGTTGACTAATCGCATTGGGCTTCGCGTTTTCGTACAGCCTTGCGCTGCTTGCTAAGCCATTGATTGTCCATGAGAATTTCCCGGACAGGGCGGTGCTATTGAGGTATTGAAAGCTACTCCATCAGTTAAAAGCTCAGGTTTTGCTTGGTCGAAAAATTGTTTTCGTTGCAATGATTGTTGTGATGATTGTTGCAGTGATGGATTGTTTGAGGGATAAACAAGCTTGGGTTAAGATGTGACGAATTCATCGCATTACAACGGCATGAGTTTGCTGTTTCTTGTTCGCTTCCACTATTTATTTCACTATGGCCACCCGTCGTCGCCCCCAGGTTTCCACGCGCAAGCAACCACAGCAGGTTCGTTCAACCGGGCTGGTCACGGCAATCCTGCAGGCTGCAGCTCAAGTGTTGGCGCAAGAAGGTGTGACGCGTTTTACGACAGCCAGAGTGGCAGAGAGGGCCGGGGTCAGCATAGGTTCGGTTTATCAGTACTTCCCAAATAAGGCTGCCATCCTTTTCCGGCTGCAAACCGACGAATGGCAACAGACCACGGACATGCTGCGGCACATTCTGGAAGATATCAGCAAGCCGCCGCTGGATCGCTTGCGCACGCTGGTCCACGCTTTCATTATCTCGGAATGTGAGGAAGCTGAAACACGCCTGGCCCTTAGTGACGCGGCTCCGCTCTATCGTGATGCGCCAGAGGCACAGGAAGTGCGGGCCTCAGCAGACCAGACTATCGACCTGTTCATGGAAGAAGTATTGCCCAGGGCATCGGTGGCCACGCGCACGCTTGCCGGCGACTTGATTACCACGACCCTGAGTTCGGTCGGCAGCAGTTTTTCCGCGACGCGCCATACCCAGGCAGAGATCAAAACCTATGCTGATGCCATGGCAGATATGTTTTGCGCTTATCTCAAGGGTATTCAGTAAGATTGGACCAGGCAGGCAAATTCTGCCTGCCATAAGCTACAATCTCGCCTGAATTTTTGAAAGCACCGAAAGTAAATACCATGAGTAATCAATTTGATCTTGCCGTGATAGGCGCAGGCGCAGCCGGGATGATGTGTGCTGCTGTTGCAAGCCAGCGTGGCAAGCGCGTGGTATTGATAGATCATGCCACCCGTCTGGCAGAAAAAATCCGTATCTCAGGTGGTGGGCGATGTAATTTCACTAACCTGCATGCCGGGCCGAATAATTTCCTTTCCGAGAACCCGCATTTTTGTAAAAGCGCCTTGTCGCGTTATACACCGCAAGATTTTCTGTCGCTGATGAAGCGCTACCAGATTGCCTGGCATGAAAAGCATAAAGGGCAATTGTTTTGTGATGACAGTGCTGAAGACATCATCCGTATGCTCAAGGCTGAGTGTGATGCCGGCAAGGTTGATTGGCGCATGGGCTGCAAGGTCGATGATGTGCAAAAGCAGGAGCGGGGCGGTTTCTTGCTGCAAACCAGCGCAGGCGTCATCCGCACTGCGCAAGTGGTGATTGCCTGTGGTGGCTTGTCCATCCCAAAAATCGGCGCGACTGACTTTGCCCATAAGGTAGCGCGCCAATTTGGCCTGAAGATCATAGAGCCTCGTCCGGCCCTTGTGCCTTTGACCTTTGATGCCAAAGCCTGGGAACCTTTCGTGCCCTTGTCTGGTATTTCGCTGGAAGTGGATATAGAGACAGGTGAGAAAAAATCCCGCACGGTATTTCGTGAAGACTTGTTGTTCACACATCGCGGCTTGTCTGGCCCGGCGGTATTGCAGATATCCAGCTTTTGGGAGCCGGGCAAGGCCATACGCATCAACCTCTTGCCAGAAGTGGATGTGGCAGAAGACCTGGTGGGCAATAAATCCACCATCAAAAAGAATCTGGCAAATCATTTATCGCAATACCTGCCAGCACGTCTGGTTGATGGTTTGCTGACGGCCCACGGCTTTGCCGGTGATGCCAGGGTGGCGGACATGCAGGACAAGCGCTTGCGTCTGTTGGGAGAGAAATTGAACCGCTGGGAATTGATACCCAATGGTTCTGAAGGTTACCGCAAGGCCGAGGTTACCCGCGGTGGTGTTGACACCCGTGAATTGTCCCAGCAAAGCATGATGGCTAATAAAGTGCCTGGCCTGTATTTCATCGGTGAAGCGGTGGATGTGACGGGCTGGCTGGGTGGCTATAATTTCCAGTGGGCCTGGGCATCGGGCACAGCAGCGGGTCTGGCAATTTAAAATTTGCGTTGTATTTTTGCATGAATATGTACTGGGTGGTAGTATACGCAGCTTATGACGTATTTTCCTGCGTGATATTGACCCTTTCCAGGGATACCCCAGTAAATGCCGGGATTTTCAGGTGAAACCAGAAGTGAGTTTGATGCGTGTTTGTTGTCTGCCACAAGTTTTTGCGCAAGATTTAATCAACTTCCTTCCATTAATTTAATTTTCCTGTTAATATCTCGGTCTTCCTATAAATCTTTCCATGGTTTGAACTTACATGACCACAATTCGCCTTAAAGAAAACGAGCCGTTCGAAGTTGCCATGCGCCGCTTCAAGCGCACTATCGAAAAGACCGGTCTGTTGACCGAATTGCGCGCTCGCGAGTTCTACGAGAAGCCAACAGCAGAACGCAAACGTAAGTTGGCTGCCGCTGTTAAGCGTCACTACAAACGTATTCGTAGTCAGCAATTGCCTAAGAAGATGTACTAATCCAGCTCTTGTATCCGGCAATTTGTCGGGTGCATCGCGGTTAGCGCATTAAACTTAGGTTTGCATGCCCGCTCCGGTCAGCCGCAGCGGGCTTTGTTGTCTTTGTCTCCGGCATTGTACGGGGCAGATTGCATGCCCCCGGATTGATGGGTGAGATTGAGTTACGAGATTGGTAGCGGATCCCTGTGCAAATGTGCACGGTATCCATTTAAATAATTTCAGGAGCAGCTTATGAGTTTGAAAGAACAGATCACCGATGACATGAAGGCTGCAATGCGCGCCAAAGAAACAGTCAAGCTGGGTACTATCCGCTTGCTGACGGCTGCCATGAAGCAAAAAGAAGTCGATGAACGCGTAGAGCTGGACGATGGCATGGTATTGGCCATCATAGAGAAAATGCTCAAACAGCGTAAAGATTCCATCACTCAGTTTGAGGCGGGTGGTCGCCAGGATCTGGCTGATATAGAAAAAGCTGAGCTGGCGGTTTTGTCTGTCTACATGCCCGCGGCGATGACGGAAGAAGAAGTGCAGGCGGCCGTGGCTGCTGCCGTGGCAGAAACTGGTGCCGCTGGTCCGCAAGACATGCGTAAAGTAATTGATGTATTGAAAGCAAAACTGGCTGGCCGTGCTGATATGGGCAAGGTTTCTGGTTTGGTCAAGGCAGCATTGTCCAAATAATTTGCCTTAGACTTTTGTTTTATCCTTTAGCTGGCGTCCTGCTTTGATACCACAAAGTTTTATACAGGATTTACTGGCCCGCGTTGATATTGTCGACGTGGTGGGTAAATACGTGCAGCTCAAAAAGGGTGGCGCAAACTACATGGGTTTGTGCCCCTTTCATAACGAAAAATCCCCAAGTTTTACCGTCAGCCCGACTAAACAGTTTTATCACTGCTTTGGCTGTGGCGCGCATGGCAGTTCCATCGGTTTTTTGATGGAGTATTCTGGTCTCAGCTATGTGGATGCCATACGCGACCTGGCGCAAAACAATGGCATGATTGTGCCGGAAGAAGACCGGCTCTTGCCTGCGCAGCGGGCAGAAGTCACGGCAAAAAACCTGGCCTTGTCAGAAGTTATGACTAAGGCAGGCGAATATTACAAGCAGCAGTTGCGTACTGCACCGCAGGCCATCGCTTATCTGAAGAAGCGTGGTTTGACTGGTGAGATAGCGGCGCGCTTTGGTCTTGGCTTTTCGCCAGATGCCTGGGATGGTTTGCGTAGCGTCTTCACTGACTACAATATCCCGGCCCTGGTCGAAGCGGGCCTGGTCATCGATAAGAGTGAAGAAGAGGGTGGTGGTCGCAAGCGGTATGACCGCTTTCGTGACCGTGTCATGTTCCCTATCCGTAATACCAAAGGCCAGATTATCGGTTTTGGTGGGCGTATCATGGAGCAGGGTGAGCCCAAATACCTGAACTCGCCAGAAACACCGCTGTTCCAAAAAGGCCTGGAATTATATGGCCTGTTTGAGGCGCGCCAATCCATACGTGAAGCCGGTTATGTGCTCGTCACCGAGGGTTATATGGATGTGGTGGCGCTGGCGCAAATGGGTTTTCCGCAAGCAGTGGCAACTTTGGGTACGGCTTGTACGCCTACCCATGTGCAAAAACTCTTGCGCCAGACTGATCATGTGATTTTCAGTTTTGATGGTGATAGTGCCGGTCGCCGTGCAGCCAGGCGTGCGCTGGATGCCTGCCTGCCGCATGCGAATGATGACAAGGTCATCAAGTTCTTGTTCTTGCCCAAAGAGCATGACCCCGATAGCTATATCCGCGAATTTGGTACAGATGCCTTTGAGCAGGAGGTGCGTGATGCCATGCCGCTGTCGCAATTCTTCATGCGTGAAATGATAGGCGACAATGATTTGACGACGGCAGAGGGGCGTGCCCGCACCCAGTTTGATGCCAAGCCCTTGTTGCAGGCCATGCAATCATCCGGCATGCGTTTACAACTGGTGCGCAATCTCGCTCAGGTCACGCAAACCAGCCCGGCTGAAATTGAAACCATGTTTGAACTCAGTCAGCCAGTGGCGCGCATCAAACAAGCACCGCCCAAGAGCAAGCGCAATGCACCGGTGGGGCTGGAACTGCAGATCATGCGCATCCTCGTTGCGCATCCTTCATTGGCGATGATGCTGGATGAAAGCGTGCTGGCAGACGCTGCCGCGCTGGCACCCGATGGGGCCAATATGCTGCGTAGCCTGGTATTTACGGCACAAAGCATGGGTGAAAACGCCCAGTTTGCAGCACTGGCTGAGCAACTGCGCTCACTTGGTTCTGATTTTGATGCCTTGATCGCCGAAATGGCGGAGCAGGCTGAAACAGATATTGATATTGTCAGACTGGAACTGGCTGGTGCCTTGCGCCAGATGCGGCATCAGGTGCTGAAGATGGAAATGGAGGGCTTGGCGGCGCGTGGTTTGCGTGCCCCTGAAGATGTGGCCCGTTATCGTGAGATTACACAATTACAAGACCAGCTCAGGAAGCAGGCAGCCGCTGAAGCCGCCTTGCGTTAAACAAAAGCAATTCCCAGCGTTGGAAGTTTTTCTCATGCATGGTCGGGCTGCCTTGGCAGTTTGCGGCAGGGTCTTGTTATTTCCAGTTTTGACTTCATTTCTACTATTGAAATCAGGATGGAGATCAAATTATTTAATTGTTTATCAAGTAATTTAACAGGCTAGCGTGGTGCGAAGTAGCTATTTTGCCTCTTTTTTCTCCAGTATTTGCCTAAAATTTATTCACCAAATTGCCACTAAGTTGATATAAGCACAGTCTTAGGCTGGAGTAAAGTAGGTTCGCGTGGTATAATTAAAGGCTTTCGATTCAAGGTCTTAGGTTGTTTCATTCTGGGCGAAGCTTTTGCATTTGCACAGAATGTGTTGTTTAGGTGAGCGTAATGCTCCTCCGAGTAACCCAAAACACTGGCGCTGAGACTCGGGAAGTCTGCAACAAACCAGATTTTGCTCTGCGATGCCGATCACCAGATCTGCTGGCAGCGCATTTTCTTTTTTGTGATGTGCCCACAGGCGACTTCCTCAGTTCCGGATGGTTTGATTCAATGGCTAGCGCAATGAAGAAACCCGCGAAAACCCTGAAGTCCACTACGGTAACAAAAGCCGTGGCAGTAGCGCCCAAAAAAGCGCCTGCCGCAGCGACGAGCAAGGCAGTGAAAGCCGCAGCAAGTGCTGACACCAAGGCAAAGACAGTTGCAGCGTCTGTTGCACGGAGTACGAGTAGTAAGGCTGTGAATGTCAGTAAAACGGACAAAGCAGCGGAACAAAAAGGGGTTGCGAAAGACGTTAAAGCGCCTAAAGTGATAAAGACCTCACTGGCAGCAGAGACAGTCCAGGTGAAACAGGCAACAAGTAAAGCAGTATTGAAAACGGCAACAAAAGCCAAAGACACGGATGCAGTATCCGCGTCTGCGACAAAAACGGCTGGTAAGGAAGTGAGCGGCAAGAATGCGACACCACTGGCAAGAAAAGGGACTCAGCCAGCAGAAGCGGCCGAATCCCAGCTCAGTGGAAAAACCAGGAGTGCATCTGCAGCCCGGCCAGAACCAGTATCCGTATCATCGAAAGCTTCTGTGACAATTAACAAAACCGATTCAAAGACAGTGACTAAGCCAACCAAGAATTCAGCGAAAGCTGCACCAGAGGTGCAGGAAATCAAATCCGGTTCTGCGCCTACCGTAAGCCAGACGACCGATGCTGCGGTGCTTGCCGCAATCGACACTTCCGGCTATGTATTGCCCGGGGTGAAGGTGCCTGGCCGTCGTGGTCGCAAGCCAAAAGAATACCAGCCTGAGAATGAAGAAATCGCCGCGCTCAATGCAGTAGAGCGTGCCGAGATGAAAGCCATCGACAAGGCCAAGGCAAAAGACCGCAAGGCCAAAGAAAAGGCTTTGCTCAAAGATGCCTTCTCTTCTGATCCTGAAGCGACTGAAGAAGAACTCGAACGCCGTCGCCAGAAGCTCAAAACCCTGATCAAACTGGGTAAGGACCGTGGCTACCTGACGTTCGCAGAAATCAACGATCACTTGCCAGAAAACGTTGTCGACCCTGAAGCCATCGAAGGCATCATCGGTACTTTCAATGACATGGGCGTGGCTGTCTACGAGCAGGCACCTGATGCTGAAACCCTGTTGTTGTCGGATAACGTTGTCACTGTCACGACCGATGATGATGAAGTTGAAGCCGCTGCTGAAGCCGCACTGTCGACAGTTGATTCTGATTTTGGTCGCACCACTGACCCTGTCCGCATGTATATGCGTGAAATGGGTTCGGTTGAGTTGCTGACGCGCGAAGGCGAAATCGTCATCGCGAAGAAAATCGAAGAAGGCCTGAAAGACATGATACAGGCGATCTCCGCCTGTCCAACCACGATTGCAGAAATCCTGGCTGCGGCTGAACGCATCGCCGCCGATGAAATCAAGATTGATGAAATCGTCGATGGCCTGGTTGACCCGAATGCCGACGAGCAAGCTGCGCCGGTAGTTGTCGTGGTGGCCGAAGAGTCGTCTGAAGAAGACGAAGAAGAAGAGGAAGAAGAAGAGGAAGAAGAAGACGATGATGGCGGTGCCGCAGGCGCTGCTGCAATCTCTGCTGAACAACTCGAACAATTGAAGCGCGATGCACTGGCAAAATTCGAAATCATTTCCACGAATTTTGACAAGATGCGCAAGTCCTACGAAAAAGAGGGCTACAACTCCAAGACGTATATCAAGGCACAGGAAGCCATTTCTGGCGAATTGCTGGGCATACGCTTTACTGCAAAAGTCGTTGAAAAACTGTGCGACACCCTGCGTGGCCAGGTGGACGAAGTGCGCCATGTAGAAAAGCAGATACTCGAAGTTGTGGTTAATCGTTGTGGCATGCCACGCTCCCACTTCATCAAGGTTTTCCCTGGTAATGAAACCAATCTGAGCTGGGTTGAAGGTGAAGTGAATTCTGGTCATTCCTACAGTGCTGTGCTGGGCCGTAACATCCCTTCAGTGCAACAACTGCAGCAAAAACTGATCGACCTGCAATCCCGTGTAGTATTGCCTTTGCCTGATCTGCGCAACATCAATAAAAAGATGTCCGCGGGTGAAATGAAGGCACGTAAAGCCAAGCGTGAAATGACCGAGGCCAATTTGCGTCTGGTGATTTCCATCGCCAAGAAATACACCAACCGTGGCTTGCAATTCCTGGATCTGATCCAGGAAGGCAATATCGGTTTGATGAAAGCCGTGGACAAGTTTGAATATCGTCGCGGTTATAAATTCTCTACCTATGCAACATGGTGGATACGTCAGGCTATTACCCGTTCTATCGCCGATCAGGCGCGCACGATCCGTATTCCTGTGCATATGATAGAAACGATTAATAAAATGAATCGTATCTCCCGTCAGATTTTGCAAGAGACAGGTGTAGAGCCTGATCCAGCAACGCTGGCGATCAAGATGGAAATGCCGGAAGATAAAATTCGCAAGATCATGAAGATTGCGAAAGAGCCGATTTCCATGGAAACACCGATAGGCGACGATGATGATTCCCATCTGGGCGATTTCATCGAAGACAATCACACATTGGCGCCGGCCGATGCAGCTTTGCATGCATCGATGCGCAATGTCGTAAAAGACGTGCTCGACTCCTTGACGCCGCGTGAAGCAAAAGTATTGCGCATGCGTTTTGGTGTTGAAATGTCGACTGATCACACCCTGGAAGAAGTAGGTAAACAATTTGATGTGACCAGGGAACGTATCCGTCAGATAGAAGCCAAGGCTTTGAGAAAATTACGTCATCCATCACGTTCAGACAAGCTCAAGAGCTTCCTAGAAGGTAATTAATGTTATATAATGGGCGTCGGTTTTCCGGTGCCCATTGAAATTGTTGTGCTGAAATTTGGCGCAATTTTTTGCAGGCGGCACCATCTGGCTTTACCTGCAAAACCTGAAGTATTTTTCCAAACTGGATTAACCTCAGATTAAGGCAGGCAAAGCTTGCAGAAAGAATTGGGCCCATAGCTCAGTTGGTTAGAGCAGCGGACTCATAATCCGTTGGTCGCAGGTTCAAGTCCTGCTGGGCCCACCAACTACCATGACTGATATCAAGTCCCCAGATCTACCTACTACTGAACAAACTACACCAGAAGTGAAGTTTGCTGATTTCGGCTTGTCGCCGGAAATCTTGCGCGCCCTGACAGATCAGGGTTATGTGCATCCAACCCCCATTCAAGAACAGGCTATCCCGGTAGTCTTGCAAGGCCGTGATGTCATGGGCGCAGCCCAGACCGGCACAGGCAAGACGGCAGGTTTTTCCTTGCCTATTATCCAGTTGCTGCTGGCCCATGCAAGCACCAGTGCTTCACCGGCCCGCCACCCTGTACGCGCCCTGATTTTGACGCCGACACGTGAACTGGCTGACCAGGTTGCAGAAAACGTCAAAGCCTATTCTCGTCACACGCCTTTGCGTTCCACTGTCGTATTTGGTGGCATGGACATGGCACCGCAGACCGCCATCTTGCGCAACGGTGTTGAGATCGTGATCGCCACACCTGGTCGTTTGCTTGACCACGTACAACAAAAAACCGTCAACCTGTCGCAGGTCCAGATCCTGGTCATGGATGAGGCAGACCGCATGCTGGACATGGGCTTCCTGCCTGATTTGCAGCGCATCATCAACCTGCTGCCGAAGAAGCGCCAGAACCTGATGTTCTCTGCGACTTTCTCACAAGAGATCAAAAAGCTCGCAGCCAGTTTCCTGACCAATCCGCAGACCATAGAAGTGGCACGCAGCAATGCTACCGCTGATAATGTTACACAGATTTTGTACAAGGTGTCGACGGAAGAAAAACGTGATGCCGTGTCCTTCATCATCCGTGAACGCGGCTTGAAGCAGGTCATCGTGTTTTCCAATACCAAGATAGGTGCTTCGCGCCTGGCCGTGCATCTGGTCAAGCAGGGTGTCAAGGCATCGGCGATTCATGGTGACAAGTCACAGCAAGAACGCATGGCCGCACTCGAAGCCTTTAAGCAGGGTGAAGTTGAAGTGCTGGTGGCAACTGACGTTGCTGCGCGCGGCCTGGACATCGCCGAACTGCCTTGCGTCATCAATTTTGATTTGCCGTATAACGCCGAAGACTATGTCCATCGCATAGGCCGTACTGGTCGTGCCGGTGCCAAGGGTGATGCTATCTCCCTGCATACGGATCAGGATGAGCGCTTGCTGATCGATATAGAAAAAATGATCAAGCAAAAAATCGTGCGCCTGAATCTGGCCGGTTTTGTGGCAACATCCGTCCATCAGCCAGAACACCGCGCACCGCGTGAACGTGGTGAATCCGGTGATCGTTCAGGTGGTCGCGACCGTTCTGAGCGTGGTGAAAGAAGTGAACGCCCGGCACGTAGCTATCAGCCGCCAAAAGAAAAAGTTGATCCATGGTTCCTTAAGCCTTACGAACCAAGTTCTGGTGCCAGTTCAAATAGTAGCAATACGACGGCCTCAATGGCATCGCCATCCAACGCCAACACACCAGCCAAGCCACAAAAACGCGCGGCTTTGCTGGGTGGGTTTCCTAAGAATTGATTTGGATATCGCAAGGTCGATGACTTTGCTGAATGTATATGTCATGCGTAGGTTGGGCTGCGGTTTACCAGCCCAACACTCGGCGTTTAAATGACGTATACGTTTGTTCAGGCCCAGTGTTGGGCTGATAAAACGTAGCCCAACCTACGGGGCTCAACCTACCTCAATATTGTCCCACCCACACCAAATTCGCCGCGCACAAATCCTCCAGCGCCGTCCCCACTGACTTAAACACCGTTACCTCCGCATCATCCTTGCGCCCAGCATGTTTACCCGAGCATAGCTCCGCCAGTTCAGCCACAATCGCTGACCTCAATAAACTGCCATTCGCCAGCGTCTGCGTAATATCCCCGGCTTCCGCCAAAGCACCGGCATAGGTATCGACAAACACAGTTGCCCGGCTCATCAATGCATCATCCACTTCACGCATATCAGGTTTGAAGCCGCCAACCAGATCCAGGTGTGTGCCCACTCTGACATGGTCGCTTAATACAATCGGTGTCTTGCTGGTCGTCGCGCAGCAAATGATATCGGCCGCATGGCAGGCTGCTGCCAGGTCTTCAACAATATGCAGCCTGATATGTGCAAGAAACTCTGCATGCTCGCGTATCACTTGTGCCGCAGTTTCCGATTTCTCGACGGATCTGCCCCAGATACTGATATCAGTAATTGCCCTGGTCTGGCAATGCGCAACCGCGATATGCGGTGCCAGACTGCCATTCCCCACCAGCAGTAAATGTCGAGCATCGCTGCGTGATGCATATGACGATGCCAGCGCAGAGGCCGCCGCCGTACGTCGTAAAGTCAATTCTTCACCATCCATTAAAGCCAGTGGCGCACCGGTCTTGGTATCAAACAAGATAAAGATGGCATGCACAGTTGGCAAGTCCGTATTGTGTGGTGCGACCGTTACCAGCTTCACACCCAGATGACCTTGCGGCTGCCATACCGGCATCAATAAGAGGCTGGAACTATCTGCCTCCGACAAAGTATGTGCATGTCGCCTGGGTACGATCATGTCTTCAGTAAAAGCCTGTCGCAAGGCGGGTATCAGTGCGACATACGACAGGGCAGTGCTGACTTGCTCTTTATTGAAATAGGGGATCATGTTTGTTTGAGCGATAGTGTTGCGATGTCTGGTCAAAGTGATTGCCATCAACCATAGCACGGTTCATGCTCTGCTACACAAGCAAGCCACTTCACTCTGCTTCACGCGGCATTTCCTCAAACTGCGCAATCTTGCTCAGGAATTGGCGGCTTTGAATAATATCATTGCCAGCCAGCATATCCGTGAAAGCCTGGAAGCGTGCCGAGTGCTTTAAGCGCCCCGACAGCAGTTTGGAGATAGCTATAGCCAGCGGGATAAACAAGACGCCAGCGATCAGACTGGGTCCTATGAAGTTTTCGGTTTTCAGATACAGGTCAACACCAAACACACCTTTAAAAAACACCACAATGAAAGGGATGAACCAGACTATCTGCCCCAGTAAAAATGCCCATTTGAACAGGCTCAACCGACGCGCTTTGTGTTCAGCCAATTGCTTTTGCACCATTGTGATGGGCTGACCAAAATCCATCTCTTGCAAAGCATGGCGTAACCTGTGATTAAGGATAGGCATGGCAGCCGTCCAGGTCAGCATGGCATAGGCGGGCAAGGCAAATTGCCATTCACTGATGTGATGACTCAGGAACCAGATCAGAAAGATAAGCACAGGCGTGCCAGCGATGATTTCATATTTATCTGTCCAGCTCCATTTGGCAATGTCGCGCCTGTGCTGCTCCAGTAAAGTCAGGCGCAACATCTGCGTATTCATTCTCACGGCCTGTTCCAGGCGCTGGTCCCTGGTTGCCCATTCAGCTTTCAATAGATCGAGATTCATCTTAGCCTCCTTCTGCAAAGCGGGTTTGCAGCTTCTGTTTGATGCGCGTCATGCGCGTGGCAACATTGCTGGCACTCAGGCCCATGATGTTGGCTATTTCATCATTGCCATGACCATCCATGAACAGCAGGATCAGGGCACGATTCAACTCATCAAGTTCACTGATGAGTTTGTCCAGCATGCGCATATTGTCGCTCTGGGCACTGTAAAGCTGTTCTGCCTCAGCGATATCCAGACCAAATTCTTCCAGTGGCAGCGTGTCGCGCACTTGTCGCTTTTCGCTCCGATAATGCGAGATCGCGACATTCATGGCGATGCGATACATCCAGGTAGAAAACTGCACGCGCTGATCAAAACTACGGAACGAACGCCACAACTGCATCACCATGTCCTGCACCAGATCACGCCGGTCTTCTGCATGGCGGCAATAGCCATAAGCCACCTTGTAGAGCAGGCGCTTGTGGGCAGCAAGTTGTTGCAAGAAGAGTTCTTCGTCCATATACCTAAGGTCTGAATAAATCGTTAGTGGCTAGCTTGCTACAAGCCTTGGCTCAGATTGCGCGACATTCATTGCCAGTGCGTTTTGTATGTTGCTTCAATGCGTTGCGGTTTTTGCTGCTGGACGCTGGAAGCGGCTCGTGGCAATCACAGGATTATTTTCTACGGAATCCACTACCATGCTCCCACTGTAGTTTTCACCCTTGCTGACAAAGTCAAAGCGATAGGGGGTCATGGAATCACCCTGCTTGCGATAATCGTGGCTACGGACGGTGAGTTCACTCATGCGCCCATTAATCAGAACTTTTTGTATATGTGTGATTTCGAGAAAACTCTTGCTATCGAGGTGTATGGTTAATTCGTTAGTGCCTGGCAATTTCAATTTCAATACATGGACAGTTCGCCCATCATGCCGCTCAATGCCGGCATAACGCAGAGGAAACCCCTGCTTGTATGCTTCCACCAGGGCGCCGTCAAAATAACTTTCCTGCAGCAAATCAGCTAATTCTTTTTGGGGCACATCGACGGCTTGCATCCCGCTGGGCAGGAAAGTATCGATCATCCAGGCATCCTTGCCGTCATAGCTGGCCACCTGCGCATACTCCTTTAACTGCATATCCTTGCGCACCAAATTCGGACGTTTGGATTCTATCGTGATAGGGATTGCAAATGGTGCAATCCCCGTAACGCGCATCTTGATCCGCCTGATCTGCATCTTGTTAATATCCCCCAATGCAGCCAGGTAGCGCTGCATGACTGTCTCCAGTGTCATGCCTGATGCAGTTGGCATAGTTGGCGCACTGGCCTTGTCCGGCTGAGAAAATGCAGTATCAGGCCAATATGAAAAAAATAAAATAAATACAAAAATGCGTAACAGAACAGCCATGGTATCCCTCTGGAATATTGCGTTGATATTGAGCGTGCATCGTGTCTTGCATCACCAAACGCTTATTCTTTTATTCGCGGGGGAGCCTGGAAATTTACAAGCGTGTAGAAATTTTTTCGACAAACGACGCCGTCTGGGGTCGCTAGTGTAGTTGAGCAATAATGCGGCTGGTAAATAGTGCTTAGCGGAAATTAAGTCGCATGTAAATATATCAATGCACAAAAATTGAATTTTGTACACTTATTTCACAAGAAATTGCATTTCTTCGGCATAAAAGATACAATGCGATACATAATGTAGGCATGCTCCTACGGCAAACATCTTCTTCTCTTCTATTTTCTTCATGATCTCTCACTCTCTAGACCGCAATGCCTGGTTTTGGGCATTGCAAGGTTTGTGCGCACTGCATCGCAAGCCCTTTTCACTTGAACTGGCCACCCAGCAGTTTGCCGCCCCGTATACCAGCGATGGCTTGCTGACCGCTGTAAAGTCTTATGGCTTTACTGCCGACACCCGCAAATGCAAGGCAACTAAATTACACCAGCAATCCTTCCCTTTGATCGTCTGGCTAAGTCCTCTGGAAGCAGCAAGTGAAGTCACCGACGTCGCCTATAGAATTGACGAGCGAAGTCCGACAGATAAAGAGCGAAGTCCGGATATACCGACACCCGCCCCAACATCTGCCCCCACGCTAGTCCCCGCCCTGATCCTGCAAGCCGATACCAGCCAAGTCCTCCTCGTAGAATCCTCAGACGCAAGCCCCCGCAGCATCCTTCTGACAGAACTCTCCCAGCGTTACCAGGGCCAGATTACCCGCATCACCCCACAAGCCGATCCTGCAGCAGACCCGGATAGTGATCAGGCCGCCAGCCAGCAACGCCAATTTGGTTTCCGCTGGTTTATTCCAGAATTGCTCAAGCATAAAAAGCTCTGGCAAGAAATCCTGCTGGCTTCACTGGTAATACAACTGATTGCCCTGGCCACCCCCTTGTTCACCCAGGCCATCATCGACAAGGTCGTCGTCCACCACACCCAAAGCACACTGATCGTCATTGCCATAGGCATGGCCGTCTTCATGCTGTTCTCTGCGGGTTTGTCCTGGCTGCGCCAATACCTGATTTTGCACACCGGTAACCGCGTCGATGCCGTACTCGGCTCCGCCGTGTTTGAACGCCTGTTCAAGCTGCCACCCATGTACTTCCAGCACCGGCCTACCGGCGTCATCGCCGCCCGTCTGCATGGCGTAGAAACCATACGCGAATTCATCGCCAGCGCTGGCGTTACCCTCGTGCTTGACCTGCCTTTCCTGCTGATCTTCGTCGGCATCATGTTCTACTACAGCGTCACCCTGAGCCTGATTGCTTTAGCCATACTCACCACCATCGTCATCCTCAGCACCATCGTCGCCCCCTTGTTCCAGCAAAGACTGCAAGAACAATTCCAGCTCGGTGCGCGCAACCAGGCATTTTTGACCGAGTACATCGTTGGTCTCGAAACCGTCAAATCCCTGCAGCTTGAACCCCAGCTCAACAGCAAATACAGCGGCTACCTCGCCAGCTATCTGCAAGCAGGTTTCGCCACCAAACAACTGGCCAACACCTACAACACCTTTGCCAACCTGCTTGAGCAAATCATGAGCCTGTTGATACTGGCAATTGGTGCCTACACCGTCATGCATGACACTGCCTTCACCATCGGTATGCTCGTCGCTTTCCAGATGTTCTCAGGCCGCCTGTCACAACCTATGCTGCGCCTGGTCGGTCTGTGGCAACAATTCCAGCAAGCCAGCCTCTCCATAGACCGCCTTGGCGACCTCATGAATGCCCCGGTAGAACCGTACTCCGTCATCCCCGCCCGTGATGGCAACAAGGCAGGCAGCATACAAATTCACAACCTCGCCTTCAAATATGGCGAACACCTGCCCACCGTCTACCAAAACCTTGACCTCCACATCCCACAAGGCCAGACCATCGCCATCATGGGCCCCTCAGGCTGCGGTAAAAGTACCCTTGCCAAACTCATGCAAGGCTTCTACCAGCCCAGCCAGGGCCGCATCCTCATCGACAATGTCGATATACGCTACCTGTCTGCCAATGAACTGCGCAGCCACTTTGGTGTTGTCCCCCAAGAAACCACCTTATTCTCAGGCACCATCTACGACAACCTGCAAATGGCCAGCCCCAATGCAGGCTTCGAGCAAATCGTCGCCGCCTGCAAAATGGCAGAAATCCACAGCGTCATTGAAGCCCTGCCCAATGGCTACCAGACCGAAATCGGCGAACGTGGTGCCGGTCTCTCCGGTGGTCAAAAGCAACGCATCGCCATTGCCCGCGCCTTGCTCAAACGCCCCAGCATTCTCATCTTTGACGAAGCCACCAGCGCCCTTGATACCA
The DNA here is from genome assembly GCF_049340345.1 of Undibacterium sp. Di27W. Taxonomy (NCBI): domain Bacteria; kingdom Pseudomonadati; phylum Pseudomonadota; class Betaproteobacteria; order Burkholderiales; family Oxalobacteraceae; genus Undibacterium; species Undibacterium sp. Di27W. Next base: position 89,971 of record NZ_JBMPOS010000001.1, read on the forward strand.
CCACCGCAGAACACTTCGCCCAGACCATCAATGCCCTCAAAGGCAAAGTCACCATGCTCTTTATTACCCATGGCTTGCCCAAAGGCCTCAAAGTCGATGCCATCTATCGCCTGACTGATAACGGTGCCCAGCAAATGCACCCGGCACCCGTGGCGGTGCAGGCGAGTACCGCCGCATAGGCCAAGGCAAACAGGGCAAAGAAATAAGACAAGCCGGACAAAAAAATCCAAAATTGAGCAAGTAAAGAACAAGACAGGCAAGCACCCATGCAGCAAGTACCAACACCCCAGCCCGACCAGGGCATGACAACGCCAGATGCGACATCAGCAGCACAAGCAACACAAACTGCCGCATCAGAAAAGACCGCGTCCAGCACCGCTAAAATCATCCCCCTGCGCCCACCCAGCCGCTGGCATGACCCTTTGCATCTCATACAAACCCAGCAGCCCAGCCACATAGGTCGCATCGTCCTGTGGGCGGTCTGTGTATTAGTCTTCATCCTGCTGGTCTGGGCAGCCATAGGCCAGCTCGACATCATCGCCACTGCCGAAGGCAAACTCACGCCCCAGACCCTGGTCAAGATCGTGCAACCCGCAGAAGCAGGCGTACTCAAAGAAATCCTGGTACAAGAAGGTGACAGCGTCAAAGCCGGACAAGTCCTCGCCAGGCTAGACACCACCCTCGCCAGTGCCGATAAAACCAGCGTCAGCAGCGACATCGCCAGCCAGCAACTGCAAGTGCGCCGCATAGAAGCAGAACTCGCCAACCAGCCCATGCTCACCAAGGCAGGCGATGATGCCACCCGTTTCGCCCAGGTGCAAAGCCAGTACCACGCCCACCGCAAAGCCTATCTCGACAACCTCGACCAGGAAAGATCCTTACTGACCAGGGCAGAGCATGAACGCAGAAGCGCCACAGAGATCTTAAGCAAACTGGAACAAACCCTGCCCACTTACAAAAAGACAGCAGACGCCTACAGCAAGCTGGAAAAAGAAGGCTATGTCGGCAACCTCGCCAGTGCCGACAAACAACGCGAAGCACTTGAGAAATCCAAAGACCTCGATGCCCAGCACGCCAGCGTCGCCGCACTCAATGCCACCATCGATGCGCAGCAAAAAAAGCTCAGCCAGATCCAGAGCAACTACCAGTCTGAACTGCAAAAAGAACTGGCCGACATACGCGCACGTATCGCCCAGCTGCAGCCAACCCTGGACAAAAGCAATTACAAAGAAGGCTTGATGGAACTCAAAGCCCCGCAAGACGGCATCATCAAAGACCTCGCCACGACAACTCGCGGCGCAGTAGTGCAGCCCGGCAGTGTCGTACTGACACTCGTCCCCAAAGACGAGCAACTATATGCCGATGTACAAATCAAGAATGAAGATGTCGGCTTTGTGCAGGTAGGCCAGTCAGCCCAGATCAAACTCGCTGCCTACCCCTTTCAGCGTTACGGCATGCTCAAGGGCAAAGTGATACACGTCAGTGCAGATGCGACGGAAGTCAGCAAGCAAAACAACGGCCAGAACAGCGATGCCAGCAGTAACGGTGGCAGCAACACCAGCGTCGCTACTTACAAAGCCAGGGTGCAATTGAACCAGCAAACGCTGATTGATGCGCAGGGGAACAAGCTCAGCACGACACCGGGTATGCAAGTAGTGGCGGAAATTAATCAGGGTAAGCGTAGTGTGCTGGAGTATTTGTTGTCGCCGGTGCAGAAGGCGGTTAGTGAGGCGGGGCGGGAACGGTGAAGTGAGCTATTTAGATATGAATCTTAAAGTAGTTATGAATGTAAATTTAAGCGAAATAAGGATTTTTTCTTGATCCTAATTGATTTCATTGCTTCTCGTATGATTTATTGATATCTCCAAAAAAATTGGAATTTAGCAGATAAATGTCAATTGAGAAAATTTACCTAATAGGCGTCATGTGATCAAGAAGGAGATGGTATGAATTACAGAAAAGAGATCATTTCTGAGTTGGATATTGAAAAAATTAAATGGGCTTCGATATTAGAGCACCAGATTACCGATTCTCTTTTTCTAAAAGGAAGATGAGTGTATAAATCCTGCTTTTCAACTGAGTTTGTAAAGTAGAAGAGATCGAATTGATTGGAACTTTGGCTAACAGCCGATATATTAAATAAAGATTTATAAAAAAATTAGGGAATAATTGAATGTAAAAATTGCGGCAGTGATTGCACAGCAAGTACGAACAGATTCTGATTTTAAACAAAGATTTATCAGATATGTTCTCAATGAAAATGGTTTTTAATGTGAGAGCTAGCATGAAATATATAAAAGAAAAAATTTCTGAATTGGATGTTGAGAAAATAAAAATGGATTTGAGAAAGGCTAGTTGCCTAGATGAACTTGCTAGCGCAGATGTGACGCGTTTGGTTGGAAAAACCTGGGTGATTGATCGAGAAAGAAACTCATACCTATGTAATGCGCAGGTGCCAGTCTTGTCACGAGAGTCTGCAATATCCGAAGTGTATATTTTTTCTTATGAGAATACAGTTTATGAATTATTTGTGACTGGAATGTTTATTAAATTTTCTGTTCAGGTTAATGTTAATTTGTCTTCCGATAAATGGCAGAGTTCTGACATGCAGCAGTCATTCGCGTCAGCTTTTCTTGAGTTAGGTTTACCGTATCAAGATGCAGCAAATATATTTTCCGAAAAATTGGGTATTAAATTTGACAATATAGATACCGTTTTCGAATTTTCGCAAGAAACGGGAAAATAAATTATGCCTATTAACGGACTTTATACTGCCGAAGAAGCTTCGATCGAACTGGCGCGAGGCGTGGCAAATGGGGAATATAAAACAGTCAGCAACTTATTTGATTTTCTAAAGAAAATTTCAGGCTCTGTCATATCCGGGAACAGTGAATCTACATATTTGCTTTATGGCGGGCTTTTACCAGACTCTGACAAGACGATGAGGTCCATCGCTTACACCGCTACTTTGGATTCGAGAGCTAATGCAGTTTATATTGGTGACAGCGAAATAGCAAAATTTATTGATAATCCTGATTCTGGATTTTTTAGCGCGATGAGAAGTGCCGTAGCTAAAGAACTGGTGAAGGAAATGACACAGGCTCAACTCGATGCACTGATAGTCTTACCTCCTGCAGACCAAAAGATTGCGATGGAGAAAATGATGCGTCGTAAAATGGAGTTCTATATGGCAGGAAAGGATGTTGACATACCCTTTCCAAATCGCGTTAGTTCAGATTCGGTATGGGATTATGCATCTAGAGCATACACTCGCGATGCTAAAGGTAACTATCTCTACATGGGCACTGGTGCTGACAAAACTAGTGTTTTCTATCAAAGCGAATTACCAGAGGTTTTAAAAAACACTGGTAAGACAATAAATCGTATAGAAGTGTCTGAGTTAAATAAATTACCTAATTTCTCAGATGTGAAGGACGTTGTTGTATCTCAAGCCAGAAAGGATGTTTTTTTAAGCGAACTTTCAATTGATAACTTAAAGAGGTTCATGAATTGGAGTGTTCAGGATGAAGCTTTTGCGATTCAAGATAAAGTAAAGTTTTCGGAATATTTAAAACAAGAGGCGAAATATTTAGCTGAACAAGGCGCATCTTCTGAGCTTCTAGCTGAAAAGAATTTCATAAAAATTGCTAAACAAAGTGGTAAGGCATCACTCGAAGCTATTGGATTGTTGGCCGGCGTTGCCGTACTGGGACTGGAGTCGCTTCAAATTGCTAAGGAAGCCGCAGAAGCTGATGAACGCGGTCAACATGACGTAGCCACTCGCATTCTGAGAGAGAAGAGCACTGTGCTTGGCGTAGAAATGGGAGTTGGTTTTCTTGCCTCCTCACTTGCGCTTGGCTTTGTTGAAGGGCTTGCTTTGGCGACGCCACTCGGAGCTGTTATTGGGTTTGGTGTTGTAATAGCAGCTGGTGCGGCGGCGGGCGGGATTGCAGGGAGTGTTGTTGATAAAATATTTACTAAAATGAATGGCGACTTACCAGTCTTTTCCAAAGAACAAGACTGGGATGTGACGACTTTCTCTAACGGAGCAATAGTCAAGTCAAAAAGCGGAGCTTCTGGAGTCGACACTATTTGGACCATACCGGATTTGACAACTGGCGGTACGCATGAGGTGCAATTAAATTCAGGCACAGGTGAGAGAACTACCTACGAGTTTTCAGGAAAGCCATGGGCGTCTGAGCCAGTACTTAAAAGAAATGTAACCTATGGAGAAAACCTTAATTTCAATGTCGTCACAACTTATACTGACAGGGAAACTGGTGAAAAAGTAGAATTGTTTCAAGTGAAACCGGCGTCTGATCTAAATGGGGCAGCTACCTATAGTAGGGAAGATCGTATCGCAAAAGACGGTACTTCTATCGTGAAGATTGTGTCTGATACCAACGTTTCACAAGCAAAATATGATAAAGACAATATAAAGATTGAAGGTAGTTGGCTTCACAAAGATACCGGTGAGCACGGTGGTTATAAACGAGATCTTGAAACAGGAACAGAAACTACAATTGTTCTCGACAAAAATAATAATGTCACGAGTCAGATAGTAGAGAGAAAAAATGGAAATGTCGAGACTACAACCGTTAACCCAGAAACTGGTTCAAGGACTGAAACGATTGTCTTTGCAGATAAAACTAAAGTAGAAAATTCTAAAGACTCTTATGGGAGTAAATTTTATAAGCGATATGATAAAGATGGGAAATTATTTGAATCTTCATCGACGCTTTGGGACGGCACCGAAAGTAGCGAAACTATCAGTCCCAAAGACGGTTCTATTCTAAGAAAATCCAAAGATCGAGATGGGAATACAACATATTTCTCGGATGACAAAAAAGGGGGAACGAGAGAGATTATTGTTGATAAAGATGGCGCACAGAAAAGCGAAAAATGGACTAATCCAGACGACAGTTATGGCAACATGAAATATATAGATGGTACAAAAACCATCTACAGTAATGATGGCCATGGAAGTGAACAAACTACCAAGGTTGCAAATGATGGTAGTACCATGACCGACTGGAAAAAGCATGACGGCAGCAAAGGAAATCTCTATCAAGGTGCCGACGGTGTCCAGGCTGGTACAACCATACTGACTGACGGCAGTAAACAAGTCTTCAGCAAAGACATTGACGGCGCCACTGAAACGACTTTCTATACCAACTGGGGGCAAAAGACTGCCCACACCTGGAAAGACCCAGATGGCAGTTACGGTCAAGAGACTTTTGATGGTAGCAAGTATGCGTCTGTCACCGTCAATGCAGATAAAAGCACCCGCACAATCAGTGATGATGGCAGGGGGAATATCACGGTCATAAAGCGTGATAGTCAAAACAACCCTCGAGAACTGTTCTGGTCGCAAGCAGATGGCAGTTTTGGAATTGAAAAAACGGATGTTAACAAGGTCAGTACCGGTATTGCTTTTGGTGTTGATGGTAATCACATGCGTTATGTCAATGATACGGTAAATGGAGCTAGCTCCAGTGTCATCTATGACAAAGTGGGTAATTTTGTCTCGTCAAATTATAATAAACCTGATGGTACAACTGGCGGGGTTTATATCAGTGATGGTAAACGTGACGATGGATCAACCGATGAGCGCAGTAAAGGTAATATCATCGAGTTTTCCTTAGGTGGTCGAAACGGTACAGAGAAACAAAATGTGACGACATATCAGAAAGATGGTGTGATCACCAATTTTACGGTGTACACCAATGGTACGCATAAAACTTCTACTGATGATGGAAACGGCACACGAACTGAAACCACCTTCGGTGAAGGTGGTTTAGGCATTACTTCGAATACGACAATCAAGTACAATCCGGATGGCAGTGGCACAGCCACTACCACAACTATAAATGGTACAACTGAGAAAACTCTCGGGCCTGGTGAAATCACGATTTTGTCCAAGCCAGATATGCGACCAGATACAGCCCCGGCGGTTGAAGCGCGTCCCCCTGATCTTGCTGTGTCAGTCTGGAATCCCAGCATCTCGACTGGTAAAACTTCGGACAATTTACCTAAAGAGAAACCTGAGAATGGTGGCCCGAATATTCCTTCTCAAGTGCTTCCGGGTAATGGTCTTATTCCAATTCCAAGTGACGTGACGCCGGGTGATGGTCATATTCCAATTCCAGGTGACGTGAAACCGGGTGATATTGTTAATACAGGAGGTAATGGTCACACTCGTCCTGATCCACAGGTTCGCATTGAAAGAAGAAGTGTTGGCATCGGGACGTCAACAAATTATAACAACGCAATCAAATGGCAGCGTCGTCGTGATCCATTGACTATCGATTTGAACGGCAATGGTCTTGACACGATTGGTGTTTCTCCAACAAATCCCATCTTGTTTGATCATGATGGTGACGGACTTAAAACTGCTACAGGCTGGGTTGCCTCTGACGATGGTTTCCTGGCGCTTGATCGTAATGGAAATGGCACGATTGACACAGGTGCGGAATTATTTGGCGATTCCACTCCTTTATATATTGGGGGTAAAGCCGTTGATGGTTTTGCCGCACTGGCTGATCAAGACAGCAATCATGATGGCAAGGTAGATAGTCAGGATACGCATTGGAGTGAACTGAGGGTCTGGCGTGACTTGAATCAAGATGGTTTGTCTCAGGTTGGTGAATTATTCTCACTTGATCAGGTTGGTATCGTCAGTTTCAATGTGGCAAAAACTTCTAATAGTGTATTCCTGGCGAATGGCAATCAAATTGCTGATTTGGGAACGTATACCAAGAAGGATGGTAATAAAGGTACTGTTGGCGAAGCTGGCCAGGTTGCAGACGTCAATCTGGCAGAAGACACCTTCCATAGTAAATTTACGGACCACATCGCCCTGGCATCAGGCGTCGACGTTTTGCCTGATATGCAGGGTTCTGGTCAAGTCAGAGATTTGAGAGAAGCTGCAAGTATGACTACTGTGGCTGGCCAAGCGCTTAAAAACAAACTCATCGCTTTTGCCAATGCAAAAACGCATGCAGAGCAACGTGCGATGCTGGATGACATTGTCGTTGCATGGGGCGCGACAAGCAGTATGGCAACGAGCCTGACTGCGAGTAAGGCAATGGGCGCAGGTGGATCAACAGCTGTCCAGAATTTTGCCAAAGCGCAGCCTGACGTTTTCAAACGAATTGATGCGCTTGAAAAATTTAACGGCACTAATTTCCTGGAGCGTAGAGTAGTTGTCGGCCCAGGAAACATTTCTACAGTGGAACTTGAAAGTGAGCGGTTAGCCGTTCTCGATTTCGCCTGGTTAAGCTTGCGTGACTCTGTGTACAGCAGTTTGTTATTGCAAACACGCTTCCAGGATTTGTTTGTTCAGATTGATCTGACAAATAATTCGGGCATGCGTTTAAACGACGCCAAGGCTAAAGCATACTTTGAAAAAATTACTGCGAATAATTCATTGGAGGGATTGGCTGACCTGATCGAATTCAATAAATATGTTGTACCGCTGCTCACATCCAGTAATTGGGATGGGCGACAGTTGATGGAGCAACTGATACGTACCACGCCTCTTAGCGCTGCTGCCACGGCGCTTTATCAGGAGCAAGGCATCATCACGACGCCAACGACGAGCAGCACTTATAGCGGCACTGTGTTGAATGACATTATTTTTGCCGAAACAAGATGGAGTCGCCTTGAGGGGAATGATGGCGACGACATGTTGTTTGGTGGCCCGGATAGTAGCGAATTGAAGGGCGGCGCTGGCAACGATTACTTGAGCGGTGGTGCCAGTGACGATTTGTTAACCGGTGGTTCTGGTAACGATATTTACGTTTGGGGGAAAGGTAGTGGCAACGATCTGATCATAAATGATGATGAAGCGAGTAATCGTTTGGATCGCATTTTGATTAAAGCTAATACCAATGTCAGTGATGTGGTTGTGCGTAATGATGGTTCAAGCGTTACCCTTAGTATTAAGGGGGGCACTGACAGCTTGAGGGTTTTTAATGGTTTTGATCAGAACGGTGTGAACCAGGCTGCCATGGTAAATGAAATCCGTTTTTCTGACGGTACGATCTGGGACAAGAAAAATATCGAAGCTGCTGCGATTTTGGGCACTGATCAGCAGGACTTTATCGTTGGATTTTCTACGAATGAATTGATCAATGGTGGAAGTGGTTACGACAGTATTTATGGTGCGGGCGGTAATGACACCATCAATGGTGACGCAGGCAACGATACCTTGGATGGTGGTGACGGAGACGATGTTCTTGATGGCGGAAGTGGCAACGACGTTCTTATGGGCGGCAGTGGCAATGATACATATGTCTGGGGTAAAGGCTATGGGGATGATGAAATTTATGAGCAAGATGCCTCAACAGAACGGAAGGATATTATAAAAATTGCGGAAGGTACAGCTCCTGGAGATGTCAGTATTACTCATAGTCTGGGTACATATCGAGGCGATCTGATACTCAAGATTAAATCTACCGGTGAAACGCTGAAGATATGGGATGCTATTAGTGCCAATAATGAGTTACGTACGACGGATGAAATTCATTTTTCAGATGGAACCATTTGGGACGCGAAAGCGATCTTGACGATAGCCGATACAGGGTCATCTCTCAAAGACGATATATTGGGCTTTAATGGGAATGACACTATCCATGCAGGCGCTGGCAATGACAGTATCTATAGTATGGCTGGAGATGATCTCATTTATGGCGAAGACGGCAACGATATTATTTTTGCTGGTGACGGCGATGATACGATCAACGGTGGCGCCGGTAATGACAGGATGGGAGGCGGAAAAGGTCATAACACCTATGTTTTTGATGCTGACTGGGGGCAGGACGTTATCGCATCTGAGCAACACTTGGAAACAGATGTTATCAAGTTCACCGAGGGGATCCGACCGTCTGAAATTAAACTGACCTTCCTGGGCGACCTAATGCTTTTTGAACAGCAAATATCTGGGAACCGGTTAGAAGTATATGCAAGCTCGAATACGGATGGTTTAGGAGGATTCGGCGTTCAGCAAGTCTTGTTTGCTGATGGCACAGTCTGGAATCTGGATGAAATCAGGCGGAAAGTATTAACCGGAACTGATGCCAATAACGAACTCTTTGGCACAGCTGCGAACGACCTGATTGATGGTGGCGCCGGTGACGATACATTGTACGGTGGGAGTGGCAACGACACACTGATTGGTGGATTAGGAAACGACATTTTACGCGGCGGAACAGGTAATGACATTTACCGTATAGGCCTTGGCCAGGGAAATGACTATATTTTCGAACGTGATGATGGCAATGTGGCAAACGGTAAAGACCAAATTGTTTTTGGTGAAGGGATCTCCCCAGGAGGTATCACGATTACACGTGTTCCCAGTGATGTTACGACTTCCCCGAATGGTATCAACATTGATGATTTACTCATTGAAATCAATGGGACTGATCAAAAAATCCGCATTGGTGATTTCTTTAGTACAACAGAAGATCTGGCAATTGAGAGTTTTGTTTTTGCTGACGGCACTGTATGGGATAGCAGTACGATCGCATCCAAAACAATCATTCAGGGCGGTTCGCCAAACGTCATGTCTGGTACGGCAGGTGACGACGTATTTGTTGTCGATCATCCTTTTGATCAGATTTTGGTTGGCGTGCCAGGAGGGAAAGATAAGGTACTTAGCTCAGTCTCTTACAAGTTGCCTGGTACAAGTGTCGATTCGTCGATTGTTCTGAACATGGAGCTGACAGGGACGGCAAATATCAACGCTACAGGAAATGCCAACAGTAATGTCATCAAGGGTAATAGTGGAAATAATATTCTTGATGGCGGCAATGGTCTCTCTGACACATTAATTGGAGGCGCTGGAAATGATACCTACATCGTACCAGGGCACTATGGCTATGATACGACAGATTACTTAAGGGACACTGTCATTGAAAATAGTGGGGAAGGAATCGACACTATAGTGACGACAGCTTATAACGCCACGCTACCAGACAATGTAGAGAACCTGACTGTTAAAACCAATGGCATTTTGTATACAAGATCAGTTTCGACGGCATCGTATATATATATCCCGGGTGTATTCCGAGGAAATGCGCTCGATAATGTTATCGACCTCTCTCAGACTACTGAAGGTGCGCCGCGGATTGATGGTGGTATTGGTGCCGATACCATGATAGGTGGTAAAGGCAATGATACGTTTGTTGTTGACAATGTTGGAGACGTGGTCATTGAGCGCAGTTCCGAGGCTTCCGCCAATTATGGAATCAAGGCTGCAGATACTGTCGAAGCCAGTGTTAGCTATACCTTGACTGCCAATGTGGAGAATCTCGTATTGACTGGCAATGCAGCTATCAATGGCACTGGCAATGAGCTGAATAATGTGCTGGATGGTAGTCAGAATAAGGCGGTCAATACACTGGCTGGAGGAAAGGGGGATGATGTCTATATCGTCGGAGATGGCGATCTCATACTTGAGAAGTCAGGCGAAGGTAATGATTCCGTCACTTTTGATGTCACCAAAACTGGCTCTTTCTCTTTGGAGAATTATCAAAATGTCGAGAATATTTTCCTGAGCGACCTCAATGGCGCATCTAATTTGAGTGGTGACGGTAATGATAATGTTATTACTGGCAATAAGAGCGATAACAGGCTTATTGGCGGCGGCGGGAATGACACTATTTATGATAATTCCAATAATGGATTGCGTCAGTTAGATTCATTTAAAGGCCCGGAAATCATTGCTGATGCGGACTTTTTGTCTGGCGGAGCTGGTAATGACAAACTTTATTCCTTTGGTGGAGCCGACACATTGGACGGTGGAGAGGGAGACGATATCCTCGTTGGCAACACTGGTAGCGACACCTATGTTTTTGGAGCAGGCTACGGCCACGATAAAATTACAGGTACAGGTGGAATCACAGGTAATGATGTTATCTCCCTGAAGGCAGATATTCATGGTAATGACCTGATTGTATCCCGCAACGGCAAGACTTTGCAGGTGCAGGTACGTGGAACGCAAGATGCATTTGATATTGAAAATTTCTTTGACAATGCAACTGAAACCACGAGTTCCAACAGTATCTCTCGCTTGCGGTTTGCCGATGGCAGTTATTGGAGTGTAGATACTCTGGTCACGCGCTTGCTGACCAATAGCTCTGATACTGCAAGCGGTGCTGCCGATGTTATGAATGGTACTGCAGGTAACGACATTATTAATGGTACCTCAGGTAATGACGTTATTGATGGCAAGGGTGGCAATGATGTCTTGAGAGGTGATGCCGGTAATGATCAATTAATTGATGGCGAAGGCGATGATTTATTGTTTGGTGGCGAAGGCAATGACACCCTGACTGCAGGTGCGGGCAACGACACCTTAATTGGTGGTGAAGGCGGTGATACTTACAGATTTTCGCGCGGATTTGGGATGGATGTTGTGGAAGAAGCAGGTACAACTTCCAGCACTGAAATTGACGTTATTGAATTTGGTCCTGACATTTTTACCAGCGATGTGACTGTAGAAAAAGATCCTCAGACAAATCAGTTGATATTAAAAATCGATGGTACAAACGACCAGATCACATTGCGTGAACATTATGAAAATAGCTGGAATGCGACATATTCTGGCGGTGTTGAATTAGTGAAGTTTGCAGATGGGACTACATGGACAGCGGAAGAAGTCTTGCTTCGTTCTGCTACCCCAGTAACACCTGTTGATAACAACGCTATCAAATTTGACCCGGCATTTGAACAAGTTTCATGGACGCTATTTAACCCTGCAATAAAAGCTTTTAATGCAGAGCCATCCGATGTTAAATCTGTTTTCTATGCGAACGACAACTTTATTTCTGGATCAAATATCGCTGGCGGTGCTGGCAATGACATTTTACTTGGGACTTATCAAAGCGATGAAATAAAAGGTGGTAACGGAAATGATTTCATGAACGGCGGTGCCATGGGCGATCAGTATCGCCTGTCTGGCGCCGACACAGGAATTGATATTATTTTCGATTCAGGTATTGCCGAAGGTAGCAGATTTGGGTTCCCGGCAGAAGGTTTCTTCTGGGTAGATATCGATCAAAGCACTTTGCCGCAGGATAAAGTTATCTTTGATGCGAGCATTAAACTTGCTGATTTGCATTTCTCCTGGGGCAAACTTGATGCGGATACTGTGCATCAAACCTTGGATATTACCTGGGGTGAAAACAAGGGTGTAAGAATCGCTTTAGCCAACGAACAGGATAAACTTGGATTTGGCATCGAAACTTTTGAATTTGCAGATGGTGGTAAGCTAAGCTTGAATCAGATGATCGCGCGTGCACCAGCAAGGCCGGGGCTTGGTACTAATACGGGCCCAGTTGCAGTAGGCTCTATCGCCCTTCAAAAAGTTACCGAAAACAAAGACTTCAGTTTTACTTTATCTGATGGCCTCTTCAGAGATACGGATACTGGTGATACCCTGACGTATAACGTCAACCTTGCCAGTGGCGATGTTCTGCCAGCCTGGCTCAAGTTTGATCAAAAAACTGGCAAGCTCAGCGGCACGCCTGGGCATGCAGACATTGGTGATTTGGCGCTGCGCATAACAGCTAAGGATGGTGGTCAACTATCAGCAGCCCTTGACTTTAGTCTGAGCGTGACAGCGTCTGCAGCGGTTAATACTGCACCTGAACTGAAAGCCAGCCTGGCAGATCAGACACTGACTGAAAAGAAAGCATTTAGCCTGATCATACAAGATACTCTCTTTGCTGATGCAGACCAAGGCGATGTGCTCGCTTACAGTGTGACCCTGGCAGACGGCAAGGCTTTACCATCCTGGTTGGTGTTTGATGCTGAAACCAAAACCTTGAGCGGCACGCCGGATCATGCTGCAGTCGGCGATCTGGCATTGTCGGTTTCGGTCAAGGACAAAGGCGGCCTCACTGCAAAAACGGCCTTGAATTTGCATGTGGCAAACTACGTTGTACCAAATACCGCACCGGTCGCCACAAAGACTCTGGCAGATCAGAGCCTGGCAGAAAAAGCAGCCTTCAGCTTTGCTATACCTGCAGGCACCTTTACCGATGCTGACGCAGGTGATGTATTGACCTACAGCGTGACCCTGGCAGACGGCAAGGCTTTACCATCCTGGTTGACGTTTGATGCGGTAAGCAAAACCCTGAGTGGCACGCCGGATCATGCTGCGGTCGGTGATCTGGCATTGTCGGTCTCGGTTAAGGATAAAGGTGGCCTCACTGCAAAAACAGCCTTGAATTTGCATGTGGCAAACTACGTTGCACCAAATACCGCACCGGTCGCTGCAAAAACTCTGACAGACCAGAATCTGACAGAAAAAGCAGCCTTCAGCTTCGCTGTACCTGCAGGCACCTTTACCGATGCTGACGCAGGTGATGTATTGACCTACAGCGTGACCCTGGCAGATGGCAAGCCTTTGCCTGCATGGCTGACATTTAATGCCACGACCAAGACCCTGAGTGGTACGCCAGATCATGCCGCTGTGGGGGACTTGTCTTTGTCCATCTCGGTCAAGGACAAGGGCGGTCTGACAGCCAAGACAGGATTGAACTTGCATGTGACAGGATACGTCGCACCAAACACTGCGCCAGTGGCTGCCAAGGTATTGGCCGACCAGACTTTGACTGAGAAAGCCGCATTCAGCTTTGCTTTGCCAGCAGGGTCTTTCACTGATGCTGATGCGGGTGATGTCTTGACTTACAGCGCGACCATGGCAGATGGCAAGCCTTTGCCAGCCTGGCTGGTATTTGACGCTCAGACTAAAACACTGAGCGGCACGCCAGATCATGCTGCCGTGGGGGACCTGGCTGTCTCTATCTCTGCCAAAGACAAGGGCGGTTTACTGGCCAGCAGCAAGCTGGTCTTGCATATTGCCAGTGCTGCTACTGGTGGCCTCACCGGTACAGATGCTGCTGATGTCTTAACCGGCACGGCGGCTGCCGATGTTATGAATGGTGGTGCCGGTGCGGATACGCTGTCCGGCGGTGCCGGTAATGACAGCCTGACAGGTGGCACAGGCAATGATGTCTTGAATGGTGATGCAGGGGACGATCATTATTACTATGCCCAGGGTGATGGGCTGGACCTCATCACGGATACCTCGGGCGTGGATACGCTGCACTTTGGCGCTGGTCTGAGTCTGGACAACCTGATAGCCTCGGTTGCAACGGTAGGTAACAAGAAGTTTGCCCAGGTACGCGCAATTACTGCAGATGGTGACGCCAGTCAGGGTCTGGACTTTGAAGTCACCCTTGATGCGCAAGGCAAGGTAGTGTCGCCTATCGAGAAATTCATGCTCTCTGACGGCAAGCAAGTGAGCTGGGATGATTTGCTGGTCAAGCAAGTCACTGTCAATGGTGGTAACGCTGCTGAAGTAGTGCGTGGTGGGCGTAACGACGATACCATTTTTGGTGTTGACGGCAATGACACTCTCTACGGTGGCTATGGCAACGACAAGCTTGATGGTGGCAATGGTGATGACGTCGCCTACGGCGGTGTCGGCAATGACCGTTTGTACGGCCAAAGTGGTAACGACGTTTTGTACGGCGAAGATGGCGATGACTTGCTCGACGGCAGCAGCGGTAACGATACCCTCGACGGTGGCAATGGCAACGATACCCTGGATGGTGGCGATGGCATAGACATCCTGTATGGCCGCGCTGGCGACGACAAACTCACCGGTAGCAATGGCAATGACATGCTGGACGGCGGTGACGGTAACGACAATCTCGATGGCGGCGATCAGGATGACACCCTGTACGGCGGCAACGGCGACGACATCATCAGCGCTGGTTATGGCAATGACTATGTGGATGGCGGCAATGGCGTCGATACGATCACCCTGGCCAATGGCAACGACGTTGCTCAGGGCGGTGCTGGCAATGACAGCATCACTGGCGACTATGGCAATAAGCTGGTCGACGGTGGTGATGGCGACGACACTATTACCATGAATGTGGGCAACCACTGGTATGCTGGTGGCAAAGGCAATGACACGATAGACCCTGGCCAGGGTTTGAATGTGTTTGCCTTTAATCGTGGTGACGGTGCTGACATCTACAAGAACAACAAGGTCAACGGCAATACCATTTCGTTGGGCAAGGGTATCAAGTATGCTGACCTGTCACTGAGCAAATCCGGCATGGACCTGGTGCTGAAATTGGGCCAGGGTGACAGCATCACCTTGAAAGACTGGTATGCCAACCAGGGTTTGCGTGGGGTAGACCGCCTGCAATTCATCACCGAAGGTGGCGATTATGATGCAGCTTCGACTGACAAGACGAAGAATAGCAAGGTCGAAGTGTTTGACTTCAGCAAACTGGTGCAGAAGTTTGATGCCAGCCTGACGGCAACACCAAACCTGAATCAATGGGCTGTCATGACATCCATGCTGGATGCGCACTTGTATGGATCGAACACGGTGGCGATAGGTGGTGACCTCAGTTATCAATATGGTTTGAATGGTAATCTGACGGGCATAGGCCTTAGCGTAGTCCAGACCAGTCTGGCGGCCAACGACTTCAATAATAACAAGGGCCAGACTTTGCACACCAGGCCACAACTGGAAACGGGGGCTTTGTTATTGATGTGATGCGGATGTAATTTTTATGCAGGATGAAAGGCCAGTGCTCTGTCACTGGCCTTTCATGGGTGCGGCTTGCCTGTTTTGCTAACTTGTTTTTCAATTGTCTGCGCATTGGTTATAATCTGCGCATGCGTATTTCTCTCCGACCCCGGCACTTGACGATATGGCTTGCATGTCTTGCCTTGTTATTCAATGTGCTTAATGGTTTGCTGCCAGCCATGGCTGGCGGGATGAGTGTGGGCAAGACTATTGGTGATATTAGCAGCGTTGGCAACAAGCCAGGTGTGCTTGAGGTCTGTAGTGTTGAGGGTGTCAAACTGATCGATGCTGTGACTGGCAAGTTCATCAAACTGGTGCCTGGCAAGCCTGCGCAAGACCAGCAGCATATGGCTGTGCATTGTGCTTATTGCCTGCCGCATGCGGGGCATGATTTTGTCTTGCCTGGATCTGTCGCCAGCCTGCCGCAGCTGAACATGCCTGAGGCTGCACCCTTACTGTTTTATCAATCCCCACATACTTTATTTGCCTGGATTGCGGCACAGCCGCGCGGCCCGCCTGTCTATCTGGTTTGAATATCTTCCTGCTTTAGCTGTATGCATTTGTAGATGCTTGAGCGCTATTAATCCATCACCATCGATGATGGTGAATGAATAAAAGAAATCGAAATGAAACGTCGTTCTGTATTGACGCTGCTAGGCGGCTTGTCATTGCTGGCTTGCAGCCGCACGCCTGTCGCTTTCACCGGCATAGATATCACTGGTGCTCCTTATGCCAATGATTTTCATTTGCGCGGGCAAGATGGTAAGGAATATAGCCTGGCCAGTTTCAAGGACAAGTATGTGCTGGTGTTTTTTGGTTTTACCCAATGCCCGGATATTTGTCCTACCGCCCTGAGCCGTGCTGTGCACATACGCAAATTATTGGCTGACAAGGCTGAGCAATTGCAGGTGATTTTTATTACCATAGACCCGGAAAGAGATACCCCGGAATTGCTGAAACAATATATGCAAGCATTTGACCCCGGCTTTTTGGGCTTGTATGGGGACATGAAACAAACGCAGGAAGTGGCTGCCGCTTTCAGGGTGTTTTACCAGAAAGTACCCAGTGGCAGTTCTTATACCATGGATCATACCTCCATCAGCTACGTGTTTGATGCCAAGGGCAAGATACGCCTGGCTTTCAAGCATGAACAAACGGCAGAACAGTGCGCGGCAGATTTGCGTGCGCTGATGGCTGCATAAACCAGTAAATTATTTAAAGGATAAAAAATGACTACATTCAATAAAATCATGATGGCCCTGGCAGTGTCCGTATTGAGCATGTCTGCACAGGCCCAGGTCACGGTTAGCGATGCCTGGGTGCGTGCCACCGTGGCACAGCAAAAAGCCACTGGTGCCTTCATGCAAATCAAGTCTGCCAAGGATGCGCGTTTGCTGGAAGTGCGCTCGCCCGTGGCCGGTATTGCTGAAGTCCACAAAATGGAAATGGTCGACAATGTCATGAAAATGCGCGCCGTCGATGGCATGGACCTGCCCGCAGGCAAGGTAGTGGAACTCAAGCCAGGTGCCTATCATGTGATGCTGATGGACTTGAAAGGCCAGCTCAAGGATGGCGATGTCGTGCCGATTACCCTGGTTGTTGAAGGCAAGGACAAGAAGCGTGAAATCATAGAAATCAAGGCAACGGCCAAGCCCTTGAACCAGGCTGCGCAACACTGATGGGTGGCGCTATGAATAAAACCAGAATTGCCGCTGGCTTCAAGATATTGCAATGCTTTAATCTGGCGGCCATATGCGCACTGTCAGTGTGGCATGCCTATGCCTTTTATTTGCAGCAGGCCATCACATATGAAGCCAGGCCGCATGTCATGGAATGGCAGCCACTGCCTGGGCATCAACAAAACACATCGAGGATAATGACATGAAAAAATTACTGATATGCAGCCTTTTTGCCGCCGGGAATTTGCTGGTGCAAACAGCTTATGCCCATGTCACGCTGGAGCAGGCCACTGCCAATGCAGGGGCCTATCACAAACTGACATTCAAGATAGGCCATGGTTGCGAGGGCAGTGCTACTACGGCAGTCAAGGTCAGCATTCCTGAAAGCGTCAGCGGTGCCAAGCCCATGCCCAAGGCAGGGTGGAAAATCGATACCAGCATTTTGCCCTTGAGTGTGCCGTATAACTCGCATGGCAAAACCATCAGCCAGGATGTGCGGGAAGTGAGCTGGACTGGCGGCCCTTTGCCAGATGCGCATTATGATGAGTTTGCCATACAGGTGAAATTGCCTGAGAAGGCTGGCAAGGTGTATTTCAAGGTCACGCAGTTGTGTGAAAAAGGCAGGCTGGACTGGGTAGAAATCCCGGCAGATGGCCAGGCTGGCAAGAGCTTGAAAGCACCCGCACCTGTGCTGGACGTATTGGAGAAAGCAGAAGCGGCACATCAGCATTGATGCCTTGGCATGTCAAAATAAACCCCTTGCGCAAACTCTTGTACAAGGGATTTATTTTGCATGATGCCTATATTTTGTAGGAGCGGCTTCAGCCGCGATTAGCTGATACTGCTGGGAAAGCCGGATCCGGCAAAATGGTTCGCGACTGAAGTCGCTCCTACTTATTCTGGAAGTTTTTCGTGACTTTTAATTTAAACAGTGTCTTATTCAGCCGCGAATATTTTTTCTATCGGTAGCTGGAATAATTTGGCAATGCTGAAAGCCAATGGCAGGCTGGGGTCGTAACGGCCAGTTTCTATCGCATTCACAGTCTGGCGAGATACTTCCAGCAAGTCCGCCAACTGGGCCTGGCTCCAGTCGTGCTGGCTGCGCAATTCTCTGACGATATTTTTCATTGCGATTTCTCTTTCCAGCTACGCAGGCAAGTGATCACACCCCAGGACCCCATGACCAGAGACCAGGTGACAAACATGCTGAGTTTGGGGAAACCGGTGGTTTCCATGAAGCCGTAGCTGAGAGAGAAAGCGGCGGTCACCGCCGCTGCCATGCCGAGGTTTTCCAATGACCAGAGCCGTACATATTCATCCATGCGCTGGAATTGCCTGACTATGCTCCAGACCATCAATAAGGCTGGCAAGATGGGGCTGGCAATGATGGCGCTGCGGGCAGGGCTGGCGACCATAGGGTCAGCGATGTAGTTGCTGCCGAATACAAACAGGCAATACATTGCCAGTGCCGCAAAAAGTTCACGTAAATAAATAGCTTGGGCTTGTTTCTCACGCATTATCTTCTCCAGAGGGTAGTCGTTAGAAAGAGTAAAGTTTGCTTTACATGCATGCGCATAAAAAATACCTGGAAGACTAATCCTGATTTTTTTCAGGACAGGGAGCAAGTCTTGCCCAGGCAGTTTCATCCCGAGAGATGTAAAGCATGCTTGTCATCATAGATCAAAGAATAAATATGTCAAGTACGCTTTACATTCATGCCGGGATTTTTATCTGACTGTGATTTTGTGACGGAGAAATAAAAAGGCTGGCAGAAAATCATTCTGCAAGCCTGGCTGCTGGTTTCCGTTGGGCTCAATGGCCCAGACATTACAAGATATTCAAAGTCACTTCGATATTGCCGCGTGTTGCATTGGAATAAGGGCAGACTTCATGTGCCTTGTGTACCAGTGCTTCTGCCGCCGCACTATCCATGCCTGGCAGGCTGACGTTCAACGTCACAGCCAGACCAAAGCCGCCTTTACCATTCGGGCCTATGCCTACCAGGCCATTGACAGAGACGTCAGCAGGCAGGGCGATTTTGCCAGCAGCGGCAACAAATTTCATCGCACCGATAAAGCAGGCAGAGTAACCGGCAGCAAACAATTGCTCAGGATTGGTGCCTTCACCACCAGCGCCACCGAGTTCTTTTGGTGTCGTCAGTTTGACTTCAAGTTGATTGTCGCTGGAAACGGCGCGGCCATCACGACCGCCGGTTGCTGTTGCATTTGCTGTGTAAAGTACTTGCATGGTGAACTCCTGATTTAAATTGACTGGTTGTTTAGGTTCGACTGCTGAGTCGATGGATGAACTATAGCGAACAATTTAATTGTGTGCAATCTAAATTACGATTGTCTTTTTCTATCATCGCGATAGCATTAGCAAGCCAGATTAGTTCAAATGAGAGAAAATGTTAAGGATTTATTAATTTAAGGATGTAGTAATTTAAGGATTTAATAATTCATTCCGCAAATCATTGAGCTGGCTGCGCAATTGCATCAGGGTTTCCTTGCTTTGCCCACTGGCGCAGAGAATTTTTTGTGGGATGTCGAGGGCGGCATTACGCAAATCCTTGCCTGCCGGAGTCAGCGTGATCCTCACCTGGCGTTCATCGCTTTCGTCGCGATGGCGCTCCAGCAGTCCATTCGCTTCCAGTCGTTTCAGCAAGGGCGTCAGGGTGCCAGAATCCAGGAACAGGGCATGGCCTATATCTTTGACCAGCACATTATCCTGTTCCCACAAGACCAGCATGACCAGATATTGCGGATAAGTCAGGCCCAGGGCATCGAGCATGGGCTTGTAAGCCTTGGTCAGCGCCAGGGATGATGAATACAGCGCAAAGCAGAATTGATTTTCCAGTGCCAGCATATTGATGGGTGTTTCTGCGGGTGTTTTCATTTTGGCACTCTGGCAATGTGTGTAGGGGGATTTGCAGGCATGATAAACAGTTTTTGCCTGCGCCGTGCTGAACTTGCTGACGTGCAGGCCAATTCCAAGAGTGCTGCAAGGTATAATGTCGCCAATTATGCGTGCGCTGCCACGCCCCACTGTAAGAGGTAAATCGTGACTTTCATAGAAAAACTTTCCGCTGTCTGGTCGGCCAATAATTCCCTGCTGTGCGTAGGCCTGGACCCGGATGTCAGCCGCTTTCCGGCAGAACTGGCAGGCAAGCCAGATGCCATTTATGCATTTTGCAAAACCGTGGTGGATGCAACTGCAGACCTGGCTTGCTCCTTCAAACCGCAAATTGCCTATTTTGCTGCCCTGCGTGCTGAAGACCAGCTGGAAGAAATCTGTCGCTATATCAAGTCTGCTTATCCGCATATCCCGGTGATACTCGATGCCAAGCGCGGCGATATCGGTGCGACAGCAGAACAATATGCACGCGAAGCTTTCGAGCGTTATGACGCTGATGCTGTGACCGTCAATCCTTATATGGGTTTTGATTCAGTCGCCCCTTATCTGGAATGGAAAGACCGTGGCGCCATTGTATTATGCCGTACGTCCAATGCGGGTGGCTCTGACTTGCAATTTCTGGATGTAGGTGGCAAGCCCTTGTATCAGCACGTGGCGCAGCTGGTGGCGGATAAATGGAATACCAATGGCCAATGCGCGCTGGTGGTGGGCGCGACCTTCCCGAAAGAATTGGCACAGGTGCGTGCAGGCATCGGTGACATGCCTTTGCTGGTGCCAGGCATAGGTGCACAAGGCGGTGATATTGCGGCGACTGTGCAGGCTGGTAAAACAGCCGCAGGTACGGGCATGATGATTAATTCTTCCCGCGCCATTTTATATGCCACACCAGTAGCGGGCGAAAGCACGGCAGATGCTATCCGCCGTGTGGCGCTGGAAACGCGTGATGCGATTAATCAGCATCGTTAATTTAATAGCAGTGCCGGAATAATCCTTAATTATTCCGGCGTAAAACGACACAGCAGGCTTTATTTAAAAGCTGTGGCGTATACCCAGGTGCAGTGCGCTATCACCAGAACCCGCCTCGATGGCGCTGCCTACTGTGTAGCCAGCGCCATTTTTGTTATCTATCCTGGCATAGGCTGCATACAGGTCAGTGCGCTTGGATAAGGAATACACATACGCCACGGCCAACTGGCTGGCATCCTGATTCTTTGCTGTCTTGTCGTCTTTGCGGATATAGGAAGCCAATATCTTGTTGCTGCCAAAAGGCACAGTCACACCCAGCAAAAAGTCTGTGGAATCTGTCGATGCTGTTGGCGCGATCAGGCTGCCATAAGGGTTAGCCGTATTGCGCAATGGTGAGCTGTTCAGGCCCTTGTTGATGCCATAAGCCAGATGGGCTTTGGCTACACCAAAATCATAAGTCGCAGCCAGCAAAGTGGTTTTGCCATCGTCAGTATTTTTCAGCGTTGCCGTGTCATTGTTACGGTTGTGGTAACCCAGGCGTACTGCGAACGGGCCAGAGGTGTAGGCAATCGCAGCACCAATTTGACGACCCGCAGAATTGTCACCTGCAGTTTCGCCAAAACCATATGCCAGCTCACCCGTAAAACCATCAAAAGAAGGTGTGACGTACTTCAGGGTATTGTCCATGCGGCTGGCGCCAGTGCCAGAGTTGGGCATGATATTGGCAGCATCACCCGCAAAGCCTGTGCCAAAAGGATCGGCAAAGGCCAGGGTCAGGTATTCTGGTGTGTACTGGCGACCTGCAGTCAAGCTACCAAAGTCACCTTTGATGCCGACGTAGGCCTGGCGTCCAAACATCAAGCCACCCTGACCTGAAGAACCTGCATCAATATTGATACCGCTCTCCAGCAGGAAGAAGGCAGACAGGCCGCCGCCCAGATCTTCTGTACCCTTGAAGCCCAGGCGTGAGCCTGAGCCTATGCCACTGGTCAGTTTGTTGACAGAGCCAGCGCTGCCACCTTTTTCTATGGCGATGCCGGTGTCAGCGATACCGTAAATAGTGACAGTGGATTGTGCTGCGGCAGAACCGGCGAAAGTGCTCATAAAGCCAATAGCACTCATCATGCTCATGGCAAGGAAAGTCTTTTTCATTTAATACTCTCAAAAATAGATAAGGAAATGATGTGCAGTAAAAAATCGCCTTTGCATGATGTGCTGAAGAGGCAGTGTGCAATGTGATTAGTAGCAGCGATTACCAACCGGATTTCCTGTGATTGCAGTCGGTAATTTATTATCGATGAAAATTAATGAGTTTACATATAATTTATTGATAAATTATCGATAAATAATAATATTAACGTTGTTAAAAAGTTGAAGTTGAGATGGGGAAATATTAGTTCTCTTGGGTTTGCATGATTTCTGCAACTGTTTGTCGCAAAATAAAAAGGCTGGGTGATATCTCGGGTGAGATCTCTTCCCCAGCCTTTGCTGCAAGCTTCAAACCTGCAACGAGTGTTTATGCTTTCCCGTAGCCACCCCCACCCGGCGTCTCAATGACGAAGATATCGCCAGGCTGCATATCGGTGCTGGCGACAAAACCCAGTTCCTCGGTCTTGCCATCATTTCTGATGACATAGTTTTTACCGCAGGCACCAGAAGCACCACCCGCAGCACCAAAGGGGGCAAACACACGATTATTCGAGAGTATCGAAGCCGTCATGTTTTCCAGGAAGCGTATCTTGCGCACGCCACCATTGCCGCCATGCCAGCGACCTGCACCGCCTGAATCTGGCTTGATTTCATAGCTCTCCAGCCTGACCGGGTAACGCCATTCCAGTATCTCTGGATCAGTCAGGCGTGAATTGGTCATATGGGTTTGCACTACATCCGTACCATGGAAACCCTCGCCCGCACCAGAGCCGCCAGAGATGGTTTCATAGTATTGATAATCATCATTACCAAAGGTGAAGTTATTCATGGTACCAGGTGAAGATGCCACCACGCCCAGCGCGCCATACAGTGCATTGGTGATGCAACTTGAGGTTTCCACATTGCCGGATACGACCGCCGCCGGATAGCGCGGATTGAGCATCGAGCCTTCAGGGATAATGACTTTCAATGGCTTGAGGCAACCGGCATTGAGCGGGATGTCATCGTCAATCAGGGTCCTGAAGACATACAACACGGCAGCCATGCAAATCGCACTCGGCGCATTGAAGTTATTATTCAGTTGCGGCGAGGTGCCAGTGAAATCCACTTCAGCAGAACGTGACGCATGGTCAACACGAATTGCGACCTTGATGATGGCACCATTGTCGAGCTTGTATTCATAGCTGCTATCTTGCAGGGCAGTGATGACGCGCCTTACTGCTTCTTCTGCATTGTCCTGTACATGGCCCATATAGGCTTGTACGACATCCAGGCCATAGTGCTGCACCATCTTGAGTAGTTCATCGACGCCTTTCTGGTTGGCGGCAATTTGCGCCTGGAAGTCAGCCAGGTTTTGATGAATATTGCGGCAAGGGTATTTGCCGGAAGAGAGCAGGGCGATGGTTTCTTTTTCCAGCAACTTTCCCGCGCTGACTAGTTTGAAGTTATTGATCAGCACACCTTCTTCTTCGACTACCGTGCTGTCTGCGGGCATGGAACCAGGCGTGATGCCACCTATGTCGGCATGGTGGCCGCGTGAACCTACGTAGAACAATACTTCGGTACCTTCGGCATTAAAGGCAGGCGTGATGACTGTAACGTCAGGCAGATGCGTGCCGCCGTTATACGGGTCATTGAGCATATACACATCACCCGGCTGCATGCTGCCTGCATTGGCGCGGATGATGGTCTTGATACTGTCACCCATGGAACCCAGATGCACAGGGATATGCGGTGCATTCGCGATCAGGTTACCTTCTGCATCAAACAGGGCACAAGAGAAATCCAGGCGTTCCTTGATATTGACCGAGAAGGCCGTATTTTGCAGGCGCAAGCCCATTTGTTCGGCGATACTCATGAACAGGTTATTGAACACTTCCAGCATGACCGGGTCAGCCTTGGTGCCTATGGCCTGGCGTTTGGGGCGAGCTTCCAGACGAGTGAATACCAGGTGGTCCAGTGCTGTCACTTCCGCACCCCAGCCTGGTTCTATGATGTTGGTGGCATTTTTTTCTGCAATGATGGCTGGCCCCTTGATCTTGTCACCGGGGCGCATGTCATCACGGTCATACAAGCCTGTGTCATGCCATTGTCCACCAGAGAATAACTGCACGATTTCCACTGGCTTCAAGGGCTGCGCATTCTCCCGTGGAGGCAACTGCTCTACAGTTTCATTGCCTTCGCCAGAGCTACCTATGGCTTCGACAGAAATCGCTTCTATGACGAGCTGCTTGGCAGTCATCAGGAAGGAGTAGCGTTTTTTGTAGGCAGATTCAAATTGATGAATCATGCTGGCAATATCCTGCATCGCTACGACGATGACAGAATCCGTCCCTTCATAGCGCAAGTGCACGCGTTGTTTGACGCTGAGGTGTTCTGGTGCGACACCCTGGCTCAGCAAATCATTGCTGGCTGCGTCGGACAAGCGCGCCAGTTCTTTTTCCAGCGCTGGCATGGAGGTGGGCGCGAGTGGTAATTCCATCGCCAGTTCACGCATGGCAGTCTGGTCTGCCAGGCCCATGCCGTAGGCAGACAAAACGCCGGAAAATGGATGGGCAAACACTTTAGTCATGCCCAACGCATCTGCCACCAAACAGGCATGCTGGCCACCAGCGCCGCCAAAGGTGGTCAGGGTATAGTCAGTTACATCATGGCCGCGCTGTACCGAGATAAATTTGATGGCATTGGCCATATTGCCGACGGCAATTTCAATAAAGCCTTCTGCCACTTCTTCAGGGGACTTGCGTATGCCTGTGGCTTTTTCTATCTCTGCTGCCATGGCTGTAAATTTTTCTACAACGGCGTCCCTGTCCAGCGACATGTCTGCTTTGGGGCCAAACACTTTAGGAAAATAGCTGGGCTGGATTTTACCCAGCATGACATTGCAGTCGGTTACGGCCAATTGACCACCGCGCCTGTAACTGGTGGGGCCAGGATTGGCACCTGCACTGTCAGGGCCTACGCGATAACGGGTACCGTCAAAATGCAGGATGGAGCCACCGCCTGCAGCAACGGTATGTATGCTCATCATCGGTGCCCGCATCCTGACACCGGCCACCTGGGTTTCAAATTCGCGCTCGAACTCACCGGCGTAATGGGATACATCAGTCGATGTACCACCCATGTCAAAGCCTATGATCTTGTCAAAGCCTGCAGTCTGGGCAGTGCGCACCATGCCAACTATGCCGCCTGCCGGACCTGACAAGATAGAGTCCTTGCCCTGGAAGCGGTGTGCATCCGTCAAGCCGCCATTGCTTTGCATGAAGAACAGGCGAACGCCATCCATTTTGCTGGCAACCTGGTCGACATAACGGCGCAGGATAGGCGACAGATACGCATCCACTACCGTGGTGTCGCCACGCGAGATCAGCTTCATCATCGGGCTGACCTGGTTGGAAATCGAGATTTGCGTGAAGCCCGCTTCAGCTGCCAGCTTGCCTATGATTTCTTCATGCCGGGTATGTCGGTAGCCATGCATGAGCACGATGGCTAATGCGCGGTAGCCATCTTTATAGAGACCAGCCAATTCATTTTTGACCGCAGCTTCATCCAGGGCTTGCAAGACATTGCCATGCGCATCAATGCGCTCATCGACTTCCACGACTTTTTCATACAGAAGTTCTGGCAAGGCGATGTGGCGGTCAAACAGGCGAGGGCGGTTTTGATAAGCGATGCGCAAGGCATCACGAAAACCTTTGGTGATCATGAGCGCCGTCGGGTCACCCTTGCGTTCCAGCAGGGCATTGGTGGCAACGGTGGTGCCCATCTTGACCGCAGACACCAGCTCAGGCGAAATATTCTGTTCTGCTGTCAAACCCAGCAAGCCTTGTATGCCTGCAACGGCTGCATCTTTATATTGCTCAGGATTTTCTGACAGCAGTTTATGGGTCAGTAATTTGCCATCCGGGCGGCGCGCCACGATATCGGTAAACGTACCACCTCTATCTATCCAGAATTGCCAGCGTTGATCTTCAACGACATCATTGTGCGCCTGTTTCTGTTCGTTCATTTTGCAACCACCTTTCATAAAGAGATGTTGCCGTCACACGGCAAAGTCTTATCCCGGTCTGGAGCCATTTTTATTCCGGGCTGCAAATTTTGTGTCGAAAATCAGACAGCAATTTGTTTGCAGCTTATGCCCGGAATGTTCAGGTGCAATGGATATCCAATATTTAAAAAGCAAAAAAATTCACTGTTTTTGTGCATCGCCGCCATAGCGCGGTGCTTTTTATTGACTAAATCTATCATAAAGAAAAAATTTTTATAAACATCTTGTGGATTTTTCCTTTGATGATATTGTAGTAGTTAATCAGATTAAATGTAAGATATTTTATTGACGTTTTATCGATAAAACGTTTACGATGTGATGTATTGAAAGGGTAAATAATGTTGGATTCAATTCAAGACAGGCTGAGTTTCTTCTACTTATCTACTCGTTCTCATAGGCGATTTTCTGGTTTTTGCATGCTGGTAAGCATGTCAGTAGCAGCATTAACAGTGAATGTATATGCAGAAACCGTGGATATACGTATCGCTACTGCTTATGCTGCAGATAATTTCCAGACCATGAATTTGCAGCAGTTTGCCAAGGAAGTCGCAGGTGCTACTAATGGCAAGGTGAAAATGACGGTGTTCGCTGCGGGCAGCTTATTAAAGCCAGCAGAGATTTTTCCTGGTGTGATCAATGAGAAAGCTGAGGCGGGTGAAATCATCATGTCCAGCCTGGCGAAAGAGATACCGGTGTTTGGCCTGGATTCTTTGCCTTTCATCGTCAGGGGTTATGAAGATGCACGTCATCTTTGGCAGACATCCAGGCCAGAGGTAGAAAAAGCCTTGGCCAAACGTGGTTTGAAGTTGCTGTATTCAGTACCCTGGCCGCCGCAGAATTTGTATTCGAAAAAGCCCTTGAGCTCACTGACAGATTTCAAAGGTATGCGCATGCGCAGTTATAACCCGGCCAGTGAACGCATTGCTGAATTGACGATGGCGACAGCTGTGCCGGTGCAAGTGATAGACCTGGAAAAGGCAATTGCCGGCGATAAGCTGGATGTGATGATTACTTCAAGTTGGACCGGGGTAGAAACCAAGGCCTGGAGCAAGTTGGCGTACTACTATCAGGCGTATGTATGGATACCAAAAAATATCGTTTTCATCAGCCAGAAAGTGTTTTCCAGATTGGATGCCGGAACGCAAAAAAAATTGATGGATGCCGCGCAAACGGCAGAAAAACGCGGTTGGCTCATGAGTCGAGACAGTGATGCAGGCTTTGAGACCCAGTTACGCAATAACAAAATCAAGATAGACCGGGTAGATGCACTGTTAAGAAATAACCTCGACAGGCTGGGCGAACAGTTTGTCAGGGAGTGGTTAAGAAGCGCCAGCAATGAAGAGGTTGCGATTTTATTGAAATACACGACTGAAAGGTCGATGAAGTAAATCCTTGGCTGCTAAGTGCGAGCAAAAATCAGGCAAGGGCAGAGGTAGCAAAACAGGAAATCAGGAAATCAGGAACAGGCTCTCCTCAAAGTAATAAAAGAGGGCTGACATTTAATTAAATTGGAGCGTTTAATAATGTTTACAAATACCATCAAAAAAATTGCCCGTGCTGGCTTACTCGTCAGCCTGGGATTGAGTTTTTGCTACTCTGCCTATGCGCAGCAAGAAATCAAGATAGGGGTGATTTATCCTTTGTCTGGTGCTGCCGCATCATCTGGCGGTGAAATGAAAAACGCGCTGGAGTTGGCTGCCGACATCGTCAACAATGGTGCCAAGAGTGTACCTAATCTGCCGTTTTCTGCTGGCGGCGGCTTGCCTAATCTGAAGGGCGCAAAAATCAAACTGGTTTTTGCTGACCATCAAGGTAATCCGCAAATCGGCGCGACTGAAACTGAAAGACTGATTACCCAGGAAAAAGTAGTTGCCATCGTTGGTGCCTATTTCAGTAACGTGACAGCCACTTCCAGCCAGGTCGCAGAAAAATACAAGATCCCCTATGTGAATCCTGAATCATCGTCTTCTACCTTGACGCAGCGTGGCTTTAAATGGTTCTTCCGCACGACGGCCCATGATGATTTGTTCGTCCATAATTTCTTTGATTTTTTCAAAGAGCTGGAAGCCAGGAAAGGCATCAAGGTCAAGCAACTGGCCACCTTTAATGAAAACACCCTGTGGGGCAATGAAACTACCAAGCTGGAAACCAAGCTGGCGGCAGAAAAAGGCTATAACCTGGTCAAGACCATCGTCTATCCAGCCAAGAGCACACAATTGACTTCTGAAGTGCAGCAATTGAAATCAGCCAGCCCGCAAGTCGTCATGCAATCCTCTTATCTGGGGGACGCCATCATGTCCATGAAAACCTATAAGGAACTGGGCTTTTCACCTGAGATGATTTTGGCGAACAATGCAGGTTTTACGGATACAGAATTCCGTCGCACCCTGGGCAAGGATGCTGACTACGTCATCACCCGCGAAGTCTGGTCGCCTGATCTGGCAAAAAATAATCCGCTGATCAAGCAAGTCAATGATTTGTATAACAGCAAATACAAGGCTGACTTTACCGGCAATTCTTCCCGCACTTTTACTGGCTTGATGACCCTGGTTGATGCGATCAATCGCGCTGGTTCTACTGAGCCAGAAGCGATTCGCAAAGCCCTGACAGAAACCAATATCCCCGCCAATAAACTCATCATGCCATGGAAGGGTGTGAAGTTTGATGAACATGGTCAGAACGTTTTGGGTTCAGGCATCCTGGTACAGATCATCGATGGCAAGTACAACACAGTATGGCCTTTTGATCTGGCGACTAAAGATGTGGTTTGGCCTATGCCTAAATGGGAACAACGCAAGTAATAAGCTCGATCAAACTTGATGCACGCTTACCCGGTCGGCTGGTCGGCTGGTCGGATAAGGGAAATAGAAAGTATAAAAATATCTGGCGATACCTGAGGTCGGATATACATATAGGAAGTGCGAGGAGAAAATGTCTCTTGAAATTATTATTCAAACCCTGGCGTCAGGGATCTTGATCGGTTTGATCTATGCGCTGGTGGCGATAGGTTTGACGCTGATCTTTGGTGTCATGGATGTCGTCAACTTTTCCCATGGTGAGTTTCTGATGTTCGGCATGTATTCCAGTTTCTGGATGTACTCGCTGTTTGCATTGGACCCCATATTTACCCTGCCATTAACGGCACTGTTTTTGTTTGCGCTGGGCACGATGTTGTACAAGCTCATCATCAAAAAGATCACCAATGCGCCTATGTTGTCGCAGATTTTTACCACCTTCGGTTTGATGATGTTGTTCCGTGGTCTGGCCCAGTTTTTCTGGAAACCAGATTTCAGGACGGTGGATCATTCCATCGTATCCGGTGCAGTACAAATATTCGGCATACAGGTGGGTATGCCACAGGTAACGGCTGGTGTTGGGGCCATTCTGGTAACCATGGGGATTTACCTGTTTCTGACTAAGACACGTGCCGGTGCAGCACTGGAAGCGACTGCAGCTGACAAAGAGGCGGCACAACTGATGGGCATAGACTCACAAAAAATGTTTGCCATGGCCTGGGGCATAGGCGCGGCCTGTGCCGGTGTCGCGGGGGCATTGCTGTCTACTTTCTTTCCCATCTTCCCGGAAGTGGGGGCGAACTTCATTCTGATTGCTTTCGTGGTGGTCAACCTGGGTGGGTTTGGTAGCGTGATTGG
This sequence comes from Undibacterium sp. Di27W, assembly GCF_049340345.1. NCBI lineage: Bacteria > Pseudomonadati > Pseudomonadota > Betaproteobacteria > Burkholderiales > Oxalobacteraceae > Undibacterium > Undibacterium sp. Di27W. Next base: position 120,001 of record NZ_JBMPOS010000001.1, read on the forward strand.
TGCCTTGTTTGCCGGGATCATCGTCGGTGTCATTGAGGTCATGGGTGGTTTCCTGATAGGGCCGCAATATAAATTGGCCCTGGTGCTTGGCTTGTTCCTGGCTGTGTTGATGTTCCGTCCGCAAGGACTGATGGGTAAGCAATAGCGTAGAAGAGAAGGTAGAAAATGAACATACAAGACAAAACCGTGATCTCGGCGCAGGAGTTGCTGGCGCCAGATTCACATGGCAATTCTTCGGTCAAATACATCCTGCTGGTCCTGTGCGTGCTTGTTGCATTGCTGGTACCAGTGGTGGTCAAAGACCCTTCACACCAGAATCTGGCGATCTTGATTTTGATGGCAGCGCAACTGGGTGTGGCCTGGAATATCGTCGGTGGTTATGCCGGCCAGGTCTCGCTGGGGCATGTTGCATTTTATGGCCTGGGCGCTTACACCTCGACATTGTTGCTGACACAATTTGGCATGAACGCGTGGGTGGCCATGATCTGTGGCGGCATACTGGCAGCAGCTATCAGCCTCATCATAGGCTGGTCATGCTTTCGCCTTAATGGGCATTACTTTGGCATGGCAACCATTGCGGTGGCTGAAATCATCCAGATCATTTTCACCAATTGGGAGTATGCCGGTGCCGCCGTGGGCCTGACTCTGCCTATGGATCAGCAAGGCTGGGGCAGCATGATATTTACTGACAAGGCACCGTATTACTACATTGCCCTCGGTCTTTTGCTGCTGACGCTGGCGGTCAATTACTGGATAGAACACAGCTATCTGGGTTACTACTTCCGCGCGATCAAGGATGAGCCGGATGCAGCACGCAGCCTGGGTATCAATCTGAGTCGCTACAAGCAAATTGCTTTTGCAGTCAGCAGTTTCTTTACCGCCATCGGTGGCAGCCTGTATGCACAAAAGGAATTGTATATAGACCCCAGCTCAGTCCTGCATACCGGGTTGTCCATCAAGATGGCACTGGTATCCATCCTTGGTGGGGTAGGTACTTTGCTGGGGCCAGTCATCGGTGCGGGTGTGTTGACCTTTATCGAAGAAGGCACGCGTGCGCTGTTTGGTGGCTCTGGTCGTGGTACTGACCTGGTTATTTATGCGGCCTTGATCGTGGTGATTGCCGTGTATTACCCGACAGGGGTATTGGGCTGGATCAAGCAATTTTTTGCGCGCAGAAAAGCAGTCAAGGCACAAAAAGAACAAGACGTACAAGAGGCAAAAAGGGAGGCAGCATGAGCTTGTTGCGAGTAGAGAGCGTCAGCAAACGCTTCGGCGGCATCACCGCCAACCAGGATGTCTCATTTGAAGTGGGGGCGGGCAAGATCGTTGGCCTGATAGGCCCAAATGGCGCTGGCAAGACCACGATGTTCAATTGCATCGCCGGTTATGCGCCGCCAACGACCGGTGAAATCTGGATGAATGATATCAAGGTATCCGGCATGAGTCCCGAGCAATGCGCGCGTGCCGGTATAGGCCGCACCTTCCAGGTGGCACGTACTTTTACCAGTATGACAGCACTGGAAAACATCATGGTAGGTGCTTTTTTGATCAACAAGAATGTCGCCGATGCCAGGCAAAGTGCGGCGAAATTGCTGAGTTTTGTCAACCTGGGGCAATTCAAGGATAAGCCTGCTGGCAGCATGACCATCAGTGAGCAGCGCCGCCTTGCCGTGGCTCGCGCTCTGGCAGTCAAACCGCGCCTGTTGTTGATGGATGAAGTCATGGCGGGCCTGAATCCGACCGAAGTCAGGGAGACTGTGGACGTGGTCTTGAAAATCCGTGAAGAAGGTATTTCCTGCCTGATCGTTGAACACGTGCTGGAAGGCATCATGCCGATTGCCGATGCCATCGTCGTGCTTGATTACGGCAAGAAGATTGCTGAAGGTAGTCCTGAACAAGTATCCAGGGATCCTAAAGTGATCGCTGCTTATCTGGGAGATGAATGATGCTGCAAGTAAGAAATCTGAGAGTCAGTTATGACGGCGTGCTGGCCTTGTCCAAGGTCGATATCGATGTAGAAAAAGGCAAGATCGTTGCCCTGGTCGGTGGTAATGGCAATGGCAAATCCACCACCTTGCGGGCGATAGCCGGTTTGAATGCGGCGGATGCAGGCCAGATCGTATTCGATGGCAAGCCACTGGAAAAAATACGAGCCTGTAAACGCGTGGGCCTGGGTTTGTCGCTGGTGCCGGAAGGGAGGCGCATTTTTGCCCGCCTGACAGTGGAAAGAAATTTGCAGCTAGGGGCTTACACGCGCCGCGATGATGACGAAGTGGCTGAGTCCATAGATACCATGTACGGCCTATTCCCCATCCTCAAGGAAAGGCGCTATCAACTCGCAGGCACCATGAGTGGCGGTGAACAGCAGATGTTGGCGATAGGACGTGGCCTGATGGCGAAGCCCAAGATGCTCTTGCTCGATGAGCCATCCTGGGGTATCGCCCCCAAGTTCGTCACCAAGGTGCTTGATACCATACAACTCATCAATCAACAGGGTATGTCGATATTGCTGGTCGAGCAAAACCTGCACAAGGCTTTGGCAATTGCCCATCATGGCTATGTGATACAGACGGGTCGCATCGTCATGCAGGGAACAGGGCAAGAGTTGCTCAATAATGAAGATGTCAAAAAAGCCTATCTGGGAGTTTGATATGCAAGCTGGTGACAATAAGCTAAAAGACTATTCAACAATCAGCGCCAGAGAATTAAGACACCTGTGCCGCACAGGAGAATTCACAGGCCCGACATCTGGACTGGCCCATGGCCATGTGCAAGCCAATCTGATGATAGTACCCAGGGAATATGCGTTTGATTTTTTACTGTTTTGCCAGCGCAACCCCAAGCCTTGCCCTTTGGTGGAAGTGCTGGAAGCAGGCTTGTTTGAAGCGCGCTGTGCGGCAGGCTCGGATGTCCGCACCGATCTTGGCGCTTACCGCATCTACGAACATGGGCAATTGCAAAAAGAGGCAGGCGATATCAGGGATATCTGGAATGCCTGTGGGCCGGATGGTCTGGTCAGTTTTTTGCTGGGTTGCAGTTTTTCTTTTGAAGCAGCTTTGCTGGACGCAGGCATACCCTTGCGCCATATCCAGCAAGAGAAAAATGTGGCGATGTACCGCAGCTCCCTGCCTTGTATCCCTGCCGGACGTTTCAGCGGCAATATGGTAGTCAGCATGCGTCCTGTCAAAAGCCGGGATATTGCCAGGGCAGTAGAGGTGTCAGCACAATATCCGCAGGTGCATGGTGCGCCTGTACATATAGGTAACCCGGCGGCGCTAGGCATACAGGATCTGGCTTTGCCGGACTATGGCGATGCGGTGGATATTGCGGAGGACGAATTACCGGTCTTTTGGGCTTGCGGCGTTACGCCGCAATATGTGGCTGAGCTCAGCAAACTGCCTTTCTGTATCTCGCATGCACCTGGCAAGATGTTCGTGACAGACTTGTTGACTGATGATATGCGTCACTGACGTTGGTAGCTGATATTGTGGTTGATTGATCAAAATATCGATTTTTTATTGATAAATTATTACAAAGAAGACCGATTTTTTAACAAAGAAGATAAAATTAAACAAAGCACTTTGTTGGTCTTTCAATCAATTTAAATTATAAAGAGTCAATATGTCCACGACAAAACCTCAAAAAAAAACCGGGCTTAGTCCAGCTGCATCCAGCGCTACCCACAGAGTACCCATCGTCTCCTCTTCCCATCTGGCTGAGGGCAGGAGTTCAGAATTGAGTGAATTTGAGTTTGGGATGATTATTGCCAGCAATGCTTTTAACCGTTGGGCAGTCAGATGCATGGCGGCGGTGGGCATGAAGGACATGACCATTACAGATGTGCTGGTGCTGCACCATATCAATCATCGCGCCAGGGAAAAGAAACTGGCCGACATAGCCTTCATCTTGAATATAGAAGATACCCATATCGTCAATTATTCATTGAAAAAATTGCAGGCCTTGAAACTGGTACAGACAGAAAAACGCGGCAAGGAAATCCTGTATTCGACCAATGAAGCAGGCAGGGACGTTTGTCAGCGTTATTCGGAAATCCGTGAGCAGGTACTGGTATCGGCACTGACAGGTGATGGAACCGAGAGCTTTGAATTAAGCGAGCTGGCACGCTTTTTACGTGTCTTGTCTGGATTGTATGAGCAGGCGGCCAGGGCGGCTACATCGCTGTAGTTTCTGGCCAGATATTGTTTTGCCGCATAAGTGAGGCTTTGGACCTCACTTAATTATGATTCTTCGTGCAATTGTCTTGCCTGCTTCTGGTTCTTTTTCAGATTAATCGCCAGCAAGATGACGATAAGCTTGAAAATCATGAAAGTAATGAAAATACTCAGTGCCAGGGGCAATATCATCAAGGCAATTGCAATGGCCAGGCATATCGCCAGCAAGTGTGGCAATGGCAATTCCATCATGGCGATAAACGCTTTGCGACAGAAGTAAAAAAATTCATGTGCACTCTGGCGCAGCAAGATCAGGATTTGGTCGGTTTGAGCAGATTTCATTTTGGTTTCCCCTGGTTTTCTTTATTGTGTGTTGCGATGGAGTCAGAATACGCTTTTGCCGTCCCACTTGCTGTGGCCTTGCGACGAACTGCATAAATGCGGGATTAAAAGGTGGCTTTGGCTTGCCCAAAAGTATGGCAAGCTGAAGTTTGCTACTGGCGCAATTGATAAATCATGTAAGTAAGTATTCTCAATCCTGCAAAAAAGAATTTGCCAAGGTACAATAAAAAATCGTCAGCATTCTCATTGCTATCATGACAGACCAAAAAACGACCGAATTTGCTTTCCTGGAAGCTTTTACCGCGGAATTGTCTGCCAAAAAGCTGGTTTTCCCTACTTCTTTAGGGGCGACCATGAAGATCAGGAAGGCGTTGAGCCAGCCGGATATTTCTACCGATATGGTGGCACGCATCATAGGGACTGAACCAGTCTTGTCTGCCAAAGTGCTGCATATGAGTAATTCTGTCAGCTTTAATCCCCAGGGGCGAAAAATAGGTGATTTGCGGGCCGCGACCAGCTTGCTGGGATTTTCGGCGATACGTAATATCGCCATTTCAGTGGGCATGAAGCAACTGGCAGAGAATAAATACAATGGCAGTCTGTCGGCACAGATGGATGGCTTATGGCGACGTAGTCTGCGGGTGGCAGCGCTGGCCATGGTGATTGCGAGGAAATACACGCGCCTGAGTGCCGACAAGGCCATGCTGGCGGGTTTGCTGCACGATATCGGCAAGTTTTATATTTTAAACCGGGCCAATCATTATCAAGAGTTGTTCAGCACGCAACAGGTATTATGGGACTTGATCGATCACTGGCATGCCAGCATAGGTAGCGCCATCCTGGAAGACTGGGAGATCTCAGAAGATATCCGTGTCGCCGTACTGGATCACCGTGACCACCAGCCTGGTCCTACCCATAAGGTTGGCTTGATTGATGTGGTGACCGTGGCAGATTTTCTGGATGCGCATTTCGTCAATGAAACCATCGCAGAACTGGACTGGAGTACGGTACCAGCCAGTTTCAAGCTATTGAATATCGATCAGGATAATATCGATGAGTTGATGCAAGAAACCCGGACTGAACTGGCTTTGGTGCTGAAAGCGATCAATTAGGAATGTATTCCTGAGATGGGAGTTCAAGCCCATCATTGGCGGGAGCCGCTCCTACCAAATTCTAATTCAGCAAAGCACGTATCCGCTCATTTCCTGCACGACTGACTGGTACTTGCATGCCATTCTTCAGGATGGCAACCTGGCTATCCTTGCTGGTTTTTTCCATGGCCTGCACCGCAGTAATCTGAACCAGGAAAGAGCGGTGCACACGCACGAACTTGCTGGCATCCAGTTGCGCTTCCAGCTCAGACAGGCTTTGGGTCTTCATATACGATTTCCCAGCAGCATGGATGAGGATGTAGTCATCCTGTGCTTCGACATAGTCTATGCTTTCCAGCGGCACCACATGGACCTGGCCACGGTCACGTATCAACAGGCGTTGCAGTTTTTCACTTTGCTGTGTCAATAGTGTTTCCAGAGCTTGCGTGGACGATGAGGTTTCCTGCGCCAATAATTTGCGGGCTTTGCTGATGGCTTCATCAAAGCGTTGCTGGGAAAAAGGTTTCAATAAATAATCCACCGCGTGCAAGTCAAAGGCTTTCAGGGCAAATTGATCATAGGCCGTCGTGAAGATGACACCGCTGCGCCGACCTGTCATTTCCAGCACTTCCAGCCCCGTCAATTGTGGCATCTGTATATCCAGCAAGACCAGGTCGGGATTGAGTTTGCTGATGGCATCCACTGCTTCCAGTCCAGTTTCACATTCTCCTATGACTTCCAGGTCAGTATGTGAGCGCAGATATTCCATGGAGAGCCTGCGGGCCAGTTCTTCATCATCGACGATCAAGACTTGCAGGCGCTTATTTATAGACTGATTCATTGTTGTCCTGTTCAAAAGGCATTGCCATTTCCAGTATGAATTTTTCGTCTGTCTGCTGCCAGGTCACGCGTGCCTGTTCGCCATACAGCGCAAAAAAACGCTGGCGCAAATTACTCAAGCCCAGGCCATTGCCAGTGCTGCTTGCCGGGACAGGGCTGAGCGGATTTTCTACCGCTATATGCAACCAGCGATCGCGCTGGAATATCGTCACCATGATCACGCCTCCCTTGGCCAGATTGCGTATGCCATGCTTGATGGCATTTTCCAGCAAAGGCTGCAATATCATAGGCGGGATCAAGGCATTTTCAGCCTCTGTTGCAACCGAAAATTCTATGCCCAGTTTTTTACCAAAGCGAATTTTTTCGACTGCCAGAAAATTTTCGCAGAGGAGCAATTCTTCTTTGAGACTAATCTTTTCTTTCTCTGCGATCGCCAGGGTTTGCCTGAAAAAATCGGCGAGAGCAATGGTCATGGTGCGTGCAGCCGCGGCATCGATGGCTGTCAGGGCACTGATGGAATTGAGGCTGTTGAACAAGAAGTGAGGATCGATTTGCGAACGCAAGACTTGCAGTTCAGCATCCCTGGCCAGCAGGCGCGATGCTGCTTCACGTCTTTCTGCCTCGCGTATATTGTCAAAAGCGATGTACACATCAAAAGCCAGTAAGGCCAGCAAGTAAATCGCAAAGCCAGTGATAAAAAACAGTACTGATAAATGGGTGCTGATGCGTACTGCGCTAGTCTCGTCAGTAACCGCCACCAGCACCTTGCTCCAGCCATGGCAAAGCCCCAGCCAGCTCATGCCGGAAATCAAGGCGGCGCTGCAAAATACCAGGGCGGCGATGCTAAAGCTGCGCTGGTTGAAGGGCAGTGACCGGCAAACAAAATAGGCAGAAGAAGTCAAAAAACCGGCAAACAAGGCGATAGGCACTGAAAACCATAAGGCATACGTCCAGTTTGTCAAATCGTTCGCCACCAGTAATCTGGCGATTAATACTGCAATTAACATCCAGGTACCGATATAGACCAGGAAGCGGCGACGATCTGACAAAATTGGATGCATACAGGTCGGTTTTATCCAGCGTTAATTAAGAATCTCTACACCACCCATGACGGCATAGCCCTTGATATACAGTTTTTTTGCATTCATCATGGGGGGCACGGTTTTGTCATCAAAACCACCGAGTATGGGGGAGCCATGCGATACCACGGTCCAGTCGTTCGGTACTTTCAGGACGATACCACCCCACATGGCAAATACATTCAAGGTCGCTTCTGACTGCATGGAGGCATTGCGCAAGTCCAGCTCGACACCACCCATGATGCAATTGATTTCACCGCCACGAAATTCCTGAGAACTGTTTTGCAGCTTGTTGCCGCTCATGACGGCAACGATATTGCAGACAGCATCCTGATTCGTGCCATTGTTGATCATTTTTTCATGCTCACCGATCTTGCCCTTGAATATCACCATCAAGCCAGCAAAAATAAGGAAAACCGGCCACCAGTCACGCACACGGAAATAAATAATACCCATATGATGCAGTAACAACAGACCGCCCAGGCCTATGAAACCACAGCCTATGACGTAGCCAGCAGTGGTGTCGCTTTTCGATATCTTCAAGGCACCGATAAAAATAAAGACCATGGGCCAGAAATGGAAGATTTCGCGGGCATTGAACAAATTGAGATTATCTAATAATGCCAATGCACCAAAAATCAGGAGCAGGGCACCGACCAGGATGCGGCTCTGTGGGTTATCGTTTTTCATGATGTTTATCCGAAAATTATGGAGAGTGAAAAATTATTCCTGGGTGTTTCTGCTGGCCAGCAAACCGCCAATTAAATGTCGGATACCAAAGGCAATCAGCAACAAGGGCCAGCTGTTATGGAAGGTCCAGCCCCACAGTTGTTCTATCGATATATACAGCCACAGGGCAAGCACCAGGCTGAAACAGCCTTTGGCGATGTGCTCGGGTTTGTCGGGGCTGATAATATCAACCAGGCCACCAATGGCGATCATGGCGGGCAGCAAAAACCAGTAATCCAGCGCATGGATCAACTCCATGTGGTCCATGAGAAAGACACTACCTGCAACGATCAGGGCCAGGCCAAAAAACAAATTTCCCTTGCTGTGACGCTGATTTTCTAAATGGGAAGACATAGCTATCCTTTCATTCATCAAAGACTTCAGTGTTGGTGTTCCGTGAAGTCAAGATACTGAAAGTGCAGACGCTTGTCGCCCCAAATTCGGCGAATGGCAGCATATCGTCGGTAATTGACGAAGAGACAGGGTATCCGGCGAGGTGTTCCTGTACTGGCAGGATTTAACTGAGCAATTGTATGAAATGCTCTGCTGTGCGCACTATGCGCTTGGATTCTGTGCCAAAGAGGTCATGCGTCTCCTGGACGATATATTCGTTGGAACCCTTGGTGCAATACAGCAAACCGCGGAAATTCGTGCCCAGGTAGGTAAATGGTGCCAGCTTGGTCTTGACGGGCACATCACTGCCTATCAAGCTGCGCAATTTACGCTCTACGTCATACAGGCTTTTTTCATCCAGCGTGACGATGGCACCCTTGGGCGTAGGAAAAGTCGACTGGAAGGAGGGGGTTTGCCCCATGGGATTTCTGAACGTGATCTTGATACCCAGTTTCAAGAACTTGGATACGGCAGTGAAGTCGTTTTCATCGTACATGGCAATGTCCCGAAAAAACGTGCGGCCAAGTAGGCTGGCGGCACTGGATGATATCGAAAGATTGCCAGAAGTCAGGCATTTATACAACTTTTCTTGTGTGAAACTTCAGTGAAAACTATGCTGTTTTACATACTGTAACCCTTGGCCATGAGAACTGCACCTGCCAAAATGAAAACAATACCGGTTAATTCCAGTTTCAAAATCGTTTGTATGCTCCTGGCTTGCCCCTCAGGCAGAATCGGTAACTGGTTTAGTTTGAGGGACTTGCCCCAGCGCAGGAATACCACGGTTGGGTAGACAGACAGCAACCCCACCACGATAAAGGCTGTTATCTTGAGCATGAAGGCATGATTATGCAGATAATAATCCTGGCCCTTTTCAAAGTAGATGACGCGCAACACACCCAGCACGATGATGAGCATGGCGCTCATGCCATAGATATTGTCTATGAAGCGCAGGCTTCTGGCTGATGACAGCGTCAGCGGCTGGCGTATCAGTACCAGTTCTGCCAGCAGTGTGCTGACCAGGGTAAATGCGGCGATATGGTGCAGCAAGGCGACGAGTATGTTCACTGTGATGGCTCTTTCGTGGCTGGCAGGGAGTGCGGAAAGTCTAAGCCATTTACGTCTTGCTTGCTGAAAAAATAAGATAGGGGCCGTGAATTTTGTCGCCAGCCAGCCAATATCTGGCGCGAATGGCATTACTGTTGCAGCGCCTCACATAGTGGCAAGCTCAAGGCCTGCAGGATATTGCCTTGCTTATCCTGGGCAAATGCCAGCACTGATAACTGCTTACGCCTGGCATTGGTAGCATTGGTAGGCAAGCTTAACTGAGTAGTAAAATCTGCTGGCTTCCCGGCAGTGAGCTGAAAAGGTTCGCCCCATTCTCTGGCAACAAAATCATGCTGTAAGGTGGCTCCGCGATTTTCACCTGCCTGTATCTTGCTGATCAGGCCTTGTTCTAGCAGGGCGAAATGCAGCTTCGCATCTTGCTTGCTATTGCCTTGCAGATTGAGATACAGCTTGTTATCAGCCAGTTTTTCTATGCCCAGACGCAATGATGCCGTGGCAGCTTTTTGATTGATACGGCGGATGTCATCTGCCATGCCATTGCGCCAGTTGCGCTGCTCTTTGCCAGCGATGAAGATTTCTGGCGTATAGACAGTGCGGCTATTCGCCAGATCAGCCAGGTTCCTTTGCCTGTCCGTATACGTCTTTTTGGCAAACACATCTTTCCAGCCCAGATAATCCCAGTAATCGACATGCAGTGAAACGGGAATGACCTGCTCGCTGCTGAGGCCAGTGCTTTGATACAGGCGGCTGATGGTCTTATCGGCAGGTGGACAACTGTCGCAACCTTCGGAGGTGTATAGCTCCAGCAGAGCGACGGTGTGTGCCGGGCTGGATTTACTGCAGATTTCGGCAGCTTGTATGTTGCTAACGGCACAGGCAAAAACGCCAAATAAGATCAGGGCTTTCATGAACTATCCTCAGTGGGTGGATGTTCATTGGTCGTCGCTTGTGTGTTTACCTTACATCGCGCTACTCTTTATTGGTCTATCTGCTTTTTCCAGTCCGCATAGTTTTGCGGGACATTGGCATCAGGCACCATGATAGTCGCGAGGCTTAGTTTGAGTGCAGCCAGTTCTTCCTCTGCATCACCGTAGTCGGCAGACAGGGGCAGGCTGAGCAGCTTGTTCTGCAATGCAGAAAATTGCAAGGATGGATGCTTGTCTGACAAAGTCTTTACCGTATGTTCATTGGCCTGATTCAATGCGCCCTTAACGGCATACACAATGAGATTGTAGCTATCAGGTGAACGCGTCCAACTGACCTGGCGCGCAAACTGCTGGCGCAAGCGGCTCAACATGCCAGCCAGGGCGCTGGGCTTGCCCCAGACATTGGCAACCATGATGCCATTTTCCACCAGATTGGCATGGCAGATCGCATAAAACTCTGCTGTATTCAAAGCTGCAACCAGGCCGTTTTCATCATAGGCGTCCAGCAGCAAGACATCGGCATCATAAGTATTGTCCTGCAAGTGGGTCACTGCATCGCAATGGATGACTTGCAGACGTTCATCATCTGTCGGCAGCATGAACAGCTCACGCATGGCGATCACGTCGGCATTGATTTCCAGCACAGTGATGCGGCAGTCTGGCAAATGGCGATAGCAGTATTTGACCAGCGAACCACCACCCAGGCCTATCAACAAGATGTGCCGTGGCTGCGGTTGGAACATGAGCAAGCCCATGACTGTGCGTGAGTAGGCACACACCAGTTCATCCGGCGCATCCAGCTTCATCGCGCTTTGCATGCATTTCGGATTCAGATACATGATGCGCAGATTGCCGTCATCGAAATGAAAAGGGCGGCCTTCATGCGTTTTTTGTATTTCTTCGAGACGGCGGATATGCTCGCGCTCAGCCGCCGGCACCTGCTGCAGGAACAGGCTGGACAGGCTTTGCCGGGTTTTTTTCATATCTGCTCCCTTTAGTGCGTTCAGCCTGCCAGCTGGGCTTTCAATGCTGCAATCTGGCTCAGCAATTCACTGTTCTCAGTCTGCAGATGCAAGATTTGCTGGCGCAGGTTGCTGAGTTCATCAACTCCGCTGCTGCTGGCGCTGTCTTGTCTGCCTTCCATCACTGCAGGCGCAGCCGCTTCAGTGGCAACAGCCTTGGCCGGGGCTTTTTGCTCGCGCACTTTTTCCCTGACCTGGCGGGCGGCCTGTTGTAATTCCTTGCGGCCACCCGCTACGGCAGCGACCTGATCTTCATTGGGCAGTGAGGCAATTGCTGCCGCAGCACTGATGGAGATAGTGCCGTCGCGCACCGCCTGCACCAGTTCAGGTGCAGCCGCTTTCTGGATTTTTTCTATCTGTACCACGGCATTGCTGCTGATACCTGCCAGGCGGGCGATTTCCTGGCGGCTTTGCGTAGGTTTGACAACCGGAACGGCGACTTCGCTCTCTGCATTGTCTGAGGGTGCCTGTTCTTCCTGCGCTTTCATGCGCGCCAGGACAATTTCCTTTTTACGCAAGGCCAGCATACCGCGCTGGAAGTCAGTGACACTGCGGCGACCCAGGTGATTGTCTATCATCCACAATTGCACGTCTTCGATATTGCTGAAGTTGTCGTTTTGAACAATATTGTAGGGCAGATTATGGCGCTGGCAAATCGCATAGCGGTTATGTCCGTCTATCAGGATTTCACCCCAGCATACCAGAGCGTCACGGCAGCCTTCAGTCAGGATACTGCGTTCCAGAGCAGCAAATTCATGCTCGGTCAGGGGGTCTATATAGGCGCGCAAGGCCTCATGGATGATAATACTCATACAATTAATCCAGGCAGGAATTTTTCGGGGAAGGCGGCATTGTAGCCGAGAACAGGCGCAACACCGTTGTCAGCGGGTAGCACGTGTACAATACTGGTCTTTCGGCGTAAACTTTTCAGGCGCAAACTGCCCTATAGAGTGCGCCTGCTAAGTACGCTTATTTTATTGACCATACTCGTTATAAAATTGCCATGGATGCAATACATCCACAGCCGCAGTTTCCAAACGCACTTCATGACAGACAGGAAAAACCAGCATGATGACCTATGAAGAATATCTGGATGAAGTCACGACTTTAATGACAGAGAGATTTGACCTCAGCGACGATGAAGCCATCAAGCACGTGATGCGCGCCCAGGCCGCCGAGTTTTTTAGCAAGCATGACGATGTTCCTGAAATGCGTACGCAAGAGCGTGCCGAGCAGGACGCCAAGACGATCTACGACATGCGTAACAAGTCGCGTGGGCATGCACCAGTCAAACTGGTAAAAACTGGCGGCAAGCCACGTAAAGCCTGAGTACCTTGACCGAATGAAAACACCAAAACGACTGCTGCCCCTGCAGGAAGAAGGTTTGATCGACGAAGTCATGCGTCAGCTCATGAGTGGCAAGGAAGCTACCGTATATGTCGTGCGCTGTGGCGAAGAAATTCGTTGTGCCAAGGTCTATAAAGAAGCCAGCCAGCGCAGTTTTAAAAACGCTGCTTCTTACCAGGAAGGCCGCAAGGTCAAGAATAGCCGACAGGCCCGCGCCATGGAAAAAGGCACGCGCTATGGCCGCAAGATGCAGGAAGAAGTCTGGCAAAACGCCGAAGTCGATGCTCTGTATCGACTGGCCGCTGCTGGCGTCAAAGTCCCCAGGCCGTATATCTGTCATGAAGGCGTATTGCTGATGGACCTGGTGACAGATGCTGATGGTAATGCTGCGCCCCGTCTCAACGATGTGGAATTGACGCCAGAGCTGGCAAGAAAATACCACGCCCAGTTGTTGCATCAGGTTGTGCTGATGTTATGCGCCGGTGTCATCCATGGTGATTTGTCTGAGTTCAATATCCTCGTTGATGAAGAAGGTCCGGTCATCATTGATCTGCCGCAGGCGATAGATGCGGCCAGCAATACCGAGGCAGGCGTCATGCTGGAGCGCGATGTCAACAATTTGGCGACTTACTTCGGCCAGTTTGCACCAGAGCTTAACGGTACAAAGTTTGGCAAGGAAATCTGGAAACTATTTACCGCAGGCTTGTTGACACCAGAAACCGTATTGACAGGCGTTGTTGCACAAGACACCCGCCCGGTTGATCTGGGTGCCGTCATGGAAGAAATTGAATCCGCCATCTTTGAAGAAAAAGAAAGGCAAAGGCGTTTGCTGGAAACCTAGGCCTTCGGGAACTCTTGTCATTCTTCTTTGTCCATTCTGATTATTCGTAGACCAATACAATTGTTTAATACAGGAGTGTATGCATGATCAAAGGAAGTTGCTTTCACCTGCGCCACGTCAGGAAAGAAGATGTCATGACCCTCATGGACTTGATGAATCACCCTGATGGCAAGGGTGATTTTTTATCCCAGGAATTGATGTTGCCAGGTGTGGCAGAGAAAAAATTTGAAGATGAATCACGTTCCAAAGAGCAGTTCGAGACTTTTTTGATTATCGATGAAAATGAGAAAATCATAGGTCGTGTTTTTCATTTCAAGACCGTGCCTTATTTCAATTCACGTGAAATTGGCTATGGCATGTTCGTCAAGAGCCTGCACGGCAAAGGCATCATGACCGAGGCTGTCAAATTGCTCAGGGACTATCTGTTCAGTACCATGTTGATCAACCGGCTGGAAATTCATATGAACACTGACAATATTGCCTCAGAAAAAGTGGCGATTAATTGTGGTTTTCAAAAAGAAGGCATTGCACGGGGTGCTATTTTCACGCGTGGCAAGCACAGGGATATCGCCATGTATGCCTTGTTAAGGGATGAGTGGGAAACTCTCTGACCTCTGACGGCAGGCAATACATCCCAGCCTGCAAAAAGGCTGGGATGACTGGAAACTTATTTTTCCACGTAAGTGCCAGCTTTTAACTGTGGCCAGTTTTCATTGGCATCTTTCACATAACCAGGGATATCCTTGACCCAGCGCTTCAATACATCTTTGCTGAGATTGAGGTAAAGCTTGCCGTCCACTACCTTATAGGCGGCAGGGTCAATTTCCGGGGTATAGCCTTGCGCTACACCATAGGCGCAATAACCACCATATTGCGGGGCATATTTTTCCGGGTCAGCTTTAAAGGCTTCCAGGTTATCCTTGCTGGCGAAGTGCCAGTCCGCACCTTGCCATTGATAGCTAAGTTCTTTCTTGCCTTTGACAGGTTTGTTTTGCTTGAAATAAGCAACCGGGTCATATCCGCGTATGGCACCTGCTTCGGTAGCAAATATCGGGGCGATGGGCGCGGCTGTGGCAAAGCCACTGCTGAGCACGAGAGCTGCTGTGGCGAACAAATAGTGCAGGCTGGTGCGGCGTAGAATTGAAAATGTCATGGCAATACTCCAAATTTAGTATAAGCACTTGAGAAGACAAGCATGCACATAGGTCGCGCTGCCTATGATTTCCTTACAGCTTATTTTTCATTTTTCAAAAATTTTTACTATGCAGAATTCAGGCAAAACTGGCATGTAGTTCTTCCAGCTCAGCAATGTCTGTCATCAAGTCGATGTGGCAATAGCACAGCACTTCTATATCGGTATCAGCAAATACACTACGGCGATCACGATTCTTGCAGAGACTGGCCATGATCTTGTCACGCTGTTCGAGCAAGGCAATGATGCGTGGGTAATATAACTGCAGTAAGGCACGCAAGAAGGTATTGATGTCCTTGCTTGCCTTATTCCCTCTGCCAGAACCCAGTTTGAAATGCTGTAAAGCACGCTTGCAATGCGCCAGACTAAGCCAGGGGCCTTTGGTCACCCAGCGGTTGACGACAAAAAAACCGGATGGCAAACCTTGTGCATCCATGGACACGGCGACGACATGTGCCGGCGCAGGCGCATAGCGACTAGTGCTTGGCCGCATGCCCAATTTTTCTGCGTGCACGAATAAATGGAAATGGCCGTGTTCAGTAAATGGTCTTTGCAGGCCTGGATGGGCATGATAAAAATATTGAGACGCGTTTTTATCGTCACGTACATCATTTTCAGGATAGTGCTGCCATTCTGTGAAAACAGCATCACCTATTATCTGCCCCACTACTTGCCGCCCCTGCTGGTTCAGGGATTGCATGCTGCCAACCAGGTCAATGGCGGCGCGCCATGCTGAATCCAGTTCTGCTGTATCGACTTGCGTCCAGTCAGGGATGGATTTCAATTGCTGAGGGAGTTTGCTTAACTGCATGTGGAAAAGACTAACGAGCCTGGGGATAAATACAAAAACGGCGACAATCTGTAAGCAGTGTCGCCGCGCCCTGATTTACTTAAATGCTTATTTCTTTGCTGCGCAGCAGCCTTTTTTCGCCGCGCAACAGCCTTTCTTGGCATGTTTCTTCGCTCCGCAGCATCCTTTCTTGGCAGCGCAACAGCCTTTCTTCGCTGCACAGCAACCTTTTTTAGCAGCACAGCAACCTTTTTTAGCAGCACAACAGCCTTTTTTGGCAGCACATGCAGCTTTGGGGGCGCATGCTGCGACAGCTGCTACTGGGGCGGCTGCAATGGCTGCAGCGGCAACTACGGATGCACTAACAACTTGTTTCAATGCTTTGGTCAAGGATGTCGATTTCATTTATTACTCCGTCAGGATAAATTAAGCCCGTAGCAAGGCTGTTAAATTGTAGTTGCTGCACCTCAGTGTGCCTGTACTTCATAGGCTCACTTGATTTGCTGCCACCACGCTGAGATTTTGATGCTACAGCAGCTAAGTCGGGCTTAATAGAGAAAACTTACAAGTAAATGAGAAATAAATATAAGACGAAATAATAATTATTAAATTCTTATTTATTTGGAATTTTCATCTTTGAAATTAAAATATTTCCGAATTTTCTGATTTTTTTGTGATGTAAATATACATGAGCTGCAGTTGGTCGTCGCTTGAAGGGAGCTTGTCATTTTTTTGATGGATAGATTTTGAGTAAAGCGGTATTGATCTTACGCATTTGTTCGGCTGTGACATCTTTGCTGCAAACGATATACCGGTTCAGACCCGCTGGCATGCCTTGTAAATCCATTTGCGTAGTCTGGCTGATGCTTTCCTCCTTGTCCTTCAGGTACTCCCAATCCTCTCTGTCTATCAACATATACGAGGCACGATTGGCAGCGACCATGCGTGCCATGATCATGGGCAGGGTAGTGCTGCGTTCCACTTTATTTTTTGTGGCAGTGATCATGGCATCGAGCTCTGGCCCGTACGACACTGCGCCAACCACGCCGACGGTCAGGCTGCTATCTGCCATTAAGGATTTGAGTGAGCGGTGAGCCGCAACTTGTTGGGCCGCCGCAGGACTGACCAGCAAGGTATGGGGCGGATCAGTATGAAAGATCTCGGAAAACTGTACTAGCGCTTCTCGCTCGGCGATTCTGTACCAGCCGAATGAGCAATAATTCCTGGTGTTGTTGGAAAAATTACTCCAGATGCGTTTTGCAGGCTCTTCCACAAAACGATGGGGGATTTGGGTATTGCTGAAAACCTGTTTGGCTCGCTCCAGCAAAATGCCTTTTTCCACACCGTTTTCCAGATATTGGTGAGGAGGCTTGATGCGCCATGCCACGGTGATGGTCTCTTCAGCAAGAGCTGCCTGGCTGAGTATCCACAAGCTTGTGGCGCATGCCAATTGGTAAATAGTCATTGATTTGTCGCCAGATGTTTAATTCATTCTAAGCGATGCAATGAGATAGATGCCAAATTCCTCAGGAAATCGAGGAAATATTTGCTTTATAGATACATTCTCTGGTTTGATCGGGGTAGGATGGATGCAAGCCTTAGAACCGGGTTCAGACGTCAAAAAGCCGCAGCATGGCTAGCATGCTGCGGCTTTTTTGTGGCCTGCTCAATTATTGGCGTACTGGCTTCTTGGCACCTGTGGCGGCGCTGGATTTTGCCTTGTAAGCTGGCTTGCCACCATTGGCTGGGAAAGCCGGGGCTTTCTTGAGACTGGATACAGCCGGGAAAGGGAATTTTACAGCTGACTTTTTCTCTTCAGTTGCTGATGGTTCACTGCTGGCCGGGCTGGCTTTGCTGACGGTTTTTGCGGCGGTTTTTTTGGTAGACACGGTTTTCTTTTCTGGATTTTTTTCTGTAGCTATAACAGTTGACGCTGGCGTTGTTACGGCTGCTACGTTAGCCGTTGCAATCGGGGAAACTGGTTTTACTTCATCTGCCGCAATATTGCTGCTGGACTGGATTTTTTGATTTGCTGATTTGGCTGGTGCTGGCTTCACTTCCACTTGCTTGGCGACCTGAGCCTTGGCTGCTGGCTGGGTTGCCGTTTTGACTGGGGCCTTGTCTGCAAGTTTCGCTGCCGGTTTGGGTTTGCTTACTGTTTTTACTGGTTTAGCTTCTGGTTCTGCCAGCAGCGTCAATTGCTTGGTTGCTGCAATAGGTTTGGCACTTGCTGGTTTTTTTGTAGCTGGTTTGCTCACGGGCGCAGAAGGGGCTGGAACTTCAGGGGCAATGGTCTTGGCCGTGACTGTAGGAGTTGTTGCTGTCGTGGCTGACAGTCCTGGTGTGCTGACGATGTGCCACAATTCTGCTCTGGTATCTCTGCTGATGCTGACCAATTCACGACCGTAGGACAAGAGTTTCTCCAGTTGTGGCTGGCCTTGGGCGCGGCTTACATCCAGCAACTCTTGCGCTTGTTTGACGGCGAACAATTCACGGGTCACGCTATTGGCATTTTCCAGGGATTGTTTGGCCGTATTGAAGTTCAGGGCGATCAGTTTTTCCAATCCACCAAAGGCGGTTTGTGACCAGGCCTGGAACACCGAAATTTGTGTCGCTAATTGATTCTGGGCAGCAGATGATAATTGTTCAGTAAGCAAAGACATGAAACTCTCCAGAGTGGATGAAATGAAGTGGTAAGTCTTAAATTTGGCGCAATGCAGCATTATTTTACTATTCTGCATTCTATCGCTTCACTGCTTAATTTGTAAGCATTATTTTTGCATTGCAATATATGTTTGTAAATACGTTTGCAAATGCGTTTGCAAATACGTTTGTAAATGCGCTTGTAAATTTAGCTTACAAAGTTTTTCTATCATCGCTGCGCGCTCGCTTACAATCTGCGCTTTCTTTATTTCTTTGCAGAGCCATCATGCAGCAAGCTACTCCCGCCGTCGATCAATATACTGAAATCCGTCGTCGCTTACGTGAATTTGTTGCCGAGCGCGATTGGGCGCAATTTCATACCCCTAAAAACCTGGCGAGCGCACTCACGGTCGAGGCTGCAGAGTTGTTGGAGATATTTCAGTGGCTGCCAACTGGCAAGGCAGAAGAGTTGGATGAGCAGGCCAGAACAGCCATCCGTCATGAAATGGCCGATGTGTTGAATTACCTGGTCATGCTGGCAGATGCCCTGGATGTGGATTTGTTTGCCGCCAGCATGGAAAAGATAGTCTTGAATGGACTCAAATATCCAGCCCTGCAAGTCAAGGGCGATGCCAGGAAATACAGTGCGTATGCAGCAGACGACAAGAAGGATTAAATCTACAGCAGACTATTTTCGAGGCAGCAAAATAGTCGCTGCCAAATTTGTTGTAAAAACTGTTGTTAAATTATCCCTTTGATTGCTCGCTGCCATCATCCGGTTTCTTGCCGCTGCCTTCGAGTTTGTAAAACAGCATACACATGCCAGGCGCAAAGATCAGCCATAAGAACACAGTCCACATTTGTGCCTGTTGTTCGCCTGGGGTGGGTAGGGCGAGGTAGGCTTTGTTTGGATCAGTTGAAGATACATACACCTTGAGCGCCACACCTGGCACCAGTTCGTCCGGTTTTAAACCCGTCATCCTCAGCACATGCTTGGCTTCGCAGCGGGTACAGATGGGGGAGATGGTGTCAGTGGTTCTTTCAACGCCATTCAGATTGTAGCTATAGGTCAGCTGCAACAACTGCTTGTTGAAACTACCATTGACGACATAGCCGGGATTATTGTCTACATCATGGACCATCAGGACGAGGTTGCCGTCGAGCTGTTCAAATTCGCTGACAGGTACCCGCATTGCCTGGAGTTTTTGCACATTCTCTATGCCAAAATAAATCGAGATGATGGCACAAATGACCATTAAGCTTCTGACTATCATGTGTTGCAATCGTGGTTTGCTGCTTGCATATTCTGTGCTGGCCGCTGGTTTTCAAACTGATCAGTAAAATCTGGCCCCGTCGTTTCTATCCCAGGGCTGTTTAATTATAACAAGTGTGGTCATCGATCAATGCTGGTGACTAAATGCTGTCTCCTTCAAGCGCTTATTTGGCAGGCAAGGCTTCCTTCATATTGTTGGTGATACTGGCTCTGATTTCTGTCCATCCTGGATAGTCGCTCTCAAGTTTTTTCCAGATCGGACTGTTTTTCCCCAAATCTTCAAATGCATGTGCCGGGCTTAATTTTTTCTGGGTAAGGCTTACCCAGGCTGCCAGATCATCGCATTTCTTGTTGCCGTCCTTGAGCTCCAAAACGAAGCTCAGGCTTTTTTCCTTAGCGGGCATGACCAGGCGACAGTAGGTATTGCCTTTGCCAATTTCCAGGATATAGGCTTGCTGTTGTTCATCATAGTAGGCAATGTTCTTTTGCGTGCTCAAGTCTTCCCATTCATTGGCTGCCATGCTGAGGGTTTGCAGCAGTTTGCCTTGAAAGTCCATGCGTTTGATGGTCAATTTCCTGGCGTCGCTACTGTCTACGCAATCTATCAAATTGGTATTGGCTGGGCCATTGATCAAATCGGCAGAGGCGCAGATATTGATTTCCTGTTCTCCGTCCGGCGTCATTAACCTGACTTGCAGGTCCGCTGGCTTGAGATTTTTGCCATATCGGGCTTTTGCATACTTCAGGCTTCTGGCTACCAGGATTTTTTTGTCGTCCAGCACGTTGAGCTTATCGTAATCCAGATCCACCCAGTCATCATAGGCAATGAAGCCCCATTTTTGAGGCTTGCGCAGAGCGTACTGGAGCCGCCCCGGATCTCTTGCAGTAACAGGTGCAGATTGGTCGCCAGTGGCTGTGACGTGACGTACTCTGAGCCAGTCAGTCAGGCTCAGGGACTTTTCTTCGCCCTTAAGGGAGCAGCCTGCCAGCAGCAAAACTAGCATTGCTGTCGCCGCGCAGCTTAGCAACTGGCGAACGAGACGATGGGGGGAGTGGGGTTGAAATGGTCCTTGCAAGCTGGCTCTCAATGTCAGGGTGATGTCAGGCGACATTGTAGCGCCTGATCCGTCCCAGCTCATCGACAGTCTCAGTTTATATCCAGACTGAGTTGTAAATTTGTTTCAGGATGTGGCAAGGCGAAGCTTTCACCAGCATCGAATAAACTGGCCTCTGCCCCCATGGCTGCGGCGATGCAGCGCATATCATGCTCACTGATGGCAAACAGGCCGTAGCGGAATTGATAACCCCAATTTTTCACATTGGCAGAAAACTCCAGGGTTTGCAATAGCGGCAGTATGCAGGCTTGCCTGGCTGGCGTCCACACTACATCACGCCGGTAAGGATGAAAGCCATCACCCATGTCGGCCTGGTAGGCATCACGCGGTTTAACAAGGCCGATGGCGGTGAATGCCTGTAATTTGATCTTGCTGCCAAATATCTGGCTGGGCGAGTAATACACCACCCGGTCGCCCGCCTGCAGGCGGCGTAAGGGGGCAGCTTTGCCATGGCAGACTTGCATGTAGCCATCTGCCTGACCACGCTGTACGTGGTCGGCAGAGGCAACAGCGATCCAGTTATGGGACTGTTGGGCAGCCATGATCAGGCAGGTGCAAAAACGCGCAGGCGATGGCCATCGGGATCCTGGGCGACAAAGGTGTAACCAAAATCCAGCTTGCATGGGGTTTGCGCTATGGTCAAACCACGGGTAGACCATTTGTCATAGGTATTGTCTACCGTGGCATTGTCGCCAACGGCAAAGGCCAGTTCGCCGCCACCCACAGGTGTGGCAGTGGGTTCTACTGTGTGTTTGGCCCACAGACCCAGCATGACGCCGGACTCAAGTTTGAACATGGCAAAAGTAGGGGATGCTTCTATGGGGGCATGGCCCAGTAACTCCGCGTAGAACTTTGCGCTGGCTTCCGGGCTGCTGACATACAAGAGTACAAAATTTGGATCAAACATGATGGTCTTCCTCTATAAGTTGTTAGGGACATTGAGATATTTGCTCAAGGCCAGGCAATCTTATAGTTGGCGAGTGTCAGTTTCTGTCAGCAGTGTTTTTAACGAGGAAGTTAAATTGGGCCCATGAGCGACATCTGGCGGATGTCACTCATGGGCAGGCAGGACGATACGGGCTTATTTAGCTGCGCAAATGAAGGGGTATTCGCGATTATCTATCAAGGGTTCGACACCAAAGAAGTCATTCAATACTGACTCTGCCGTGCAGTAGGCACCTTCTACCCAGGCCTGGTCATTGGAATAGGCTTCACCGACGATGAAGATATTCACGTCAGCCCCAGGTATCAATTGCGAAGGTTTACGGATTTTTTGCTGCACATCGCCGATGTCATAGTGCGCTGCCCAGGCATGGTAACCGGCATTGAAGGGCGGCAGTGACCAGTCTATATAAGCGGCGTCCAGCGGTTCAGGTACGGCACTGAAATCTGCATTCGGGCCGAAATGGATATTGGCCAGTTGCTTGCGCAGCATCTTCAGCATGCGGTCTGGCACTTTGCGTGGGCCTTTCAGGGGCTCGGTATTTTCAGACAAAGGTACATGTCTTTGCTGTTCAGGGCCTAGTTCCAGTTCTTGCCAGAAAGTCGTAAAGGCTTCGTCATCATAGGCAGCCAGCAAGCCGTAGACAGGTTCTGTGCTTTGATCGAGTGCGTTATTACCAAAATAGACGACCATGCGAACGGGATTGTCGGTTACGCTGGGGCCTATGGTATTACGGCTGGAAGTCGTCAGGAGTTGGCCTTCCTGTGGCACGGTCAGCCTTTCCTGCAGGCGTTGCTCAACGGCCTGTAGCAAGCTGGTGGCACTGGAATACGGTGTATTCATGATCTCTTGCTGGCCTGTGCTTGCAGGCTGGCTGAGTTTGTCCAGGTAACTGGCAGGGAATCCCTGTTCTGCCAGTTGGGCAATGACTTTTTTAGTGACTTCATAGCTGCTGAGTTGCGGCGCATAGCTCGCTTGATTCAGCCACCAGGGTTCTTTGAAGAACATGCCTATCTTGTAGGAAGGCTGCATGATGCTGGCTTCCATATATAACTGTACTTTCTGGTAATTCAGCACATCCAGGCCAGGATGGTTTTCGTAGCGAGTCGCCTGAGCAACCAGTTCCAGTGCATAGCGCGGCATGGCCAGCCAGGCCGCATCTGTCTTGCCGCTACTGGATTTTTTATTGGGATCATCTCGATTGGCAATGCCGTAATGAATGACATTGTCGATTTCCAGTATCGAATGCAGGCGACGGTTAGGCTGGTAATTGAAGTGCACTCCCTTGTCACGGGCCAGATCGGTGATGGCGGCAAACAGGGCTTTGAACATGCCTGAATAACCTGTGGTCAGGGTCATGTATTCATTGCCGGGAGTGAATTCATTATTGGCCTGGAAAGCCACCGCGGCATTCCAGTTAATGACGTTCGAGGTGTAACCATTGCCATCAGCTGCATAGTTATAGCCTTCAGATCCCAGTTGATCAAACATCAGGTTCCAGTAACCTATGTCTTTGAGTTTGTCGCCTTTCTGGAAGATGGAAGAGGAGGGTAATTCTGCCGTGATTTTTCCATGCTGGTAAAAATGATCCCATTCCTTGCGGGTTTGCGGTCCTGTGGTGGCAGTCACTGCCAGGTTTTCTACCGTAGTAAAGCCCTGATTCGGTGAAGTGCTAGCACCAAAATTATTGACATTATAGGGAGCAGGATTAAATGAAGTAACATCATTCAGGTAAAAATTCTTGCCGCGTAAATAGTACAGTGGATTATCTGATTCATTGAAAGGGACAACGTATTTGTCCAGCCCCAATTGATGTATGACCGTGGTCACCAATCTATGGCCAGGCGCCTTGCCATCATTATGATGTTTTGCCTTGGTATCCCATTCTGAATAACGCATGCCACCCAGTTCTACATAGGATTTGCCGGGGTCATTCTGGTAATGCCAGGTGCAGACACGGGCGCCAGGCGCACGTGAGCCATTGTCATCTTTGCTGAAATCATATTGCCCCCAGTCATACAGTTCCAGGGTATCGCCCTTTTCCAGCAATTTGTTTTTGTCCTTACTTTTACCACTGAGCAAACGCCAGGCGGTGTATAGCCCGGCTGCCCCTGCTCCGAAGATAGAATAAGTTTTGCTTGTCATGATCTTTCTCACTCAAGGTTGGGTTTGAATTGCATGAAGGTATTGCGACGTGTTCAGGACTGAGCTACGACTGAGTTACTTCAGCTGCGTGAAATATTTAATACCGGTTGCGAAGTGCGAAATATCATAAGGGGTGTGTCCGTCCAGGCTCAGGTCTGCCAGGATTTTTCCCAGCAAAGGGACAAACTTACCTGCCCAGCCCGTGGCATAGATGACGATGTCCTTATGCCCTGGCACATAGGGTGGCGCAAAGTCAACGATCAATTCTTTATTGGCGATCTTGCTCAAAGCGACCAGGCAGGTTGAGGTGTAGTGCGGCACCGGGTCCAGTCCACGCATATGGTTTTTGACCCAGGCAGCGGTATAGCCCAGTTCTTCTGGATTGGGGACCAGCGTGCGTTGTTCTGGCGAGTTCAGTGGCGAGATGACAAAGTCGGATGCTACACGGATATAGCCAGGATAATTCCAGCTGACTTCAGGAAAACCATAAAACTGGTTGCCATTATTGCCAACGGGATTCTGAAATACAAACCAGGTTGGATACTGTATGCGCGGATCTGTTTTTTTATAAAAGGCGGAGGCCATATTCCAGTAAGTTGCGGCGACCTGGAACTTGAGTAATTTGAATACTGCATCTGCATAGGGGCCAGGTACCAGCACCAGTTTTCTTGCTGTGAAATTGCCTATAGGTGTGGTGATTTCAAATTGCTGCTGGCGATACTCAATTTTTGTAACCGGTGCTTCTTCTTTCAAGCTCACAAAGCTGGATTTGCGGTTCCAGTTATACAGGGTTTGCTGGGTCGCTTTTAAATCTATGCTGGTTCCCTGGGGCTGGAACAAACCGGTATAAGTGGAAGGCAAGTCTTTGAAATGATACTTGCTCTCAAGTTCAGCAGCGCTGACTTTGCTGTAAGCGACATCCTGAGCCTGTAGGGCAAGTTCAGCTTGCCTGATATTGCCTTCGGTTGAATGCACATCGGGGTCACCAAACCACAGAGTGCCGACTTTATCCATCAAGGGCACAGGGGTCAGGCTCTGCAACTCGTCCCAGTAGGGTATCGATTGCTTGACCAGTTTCACCATGTATTCGTCTGGATAAGGAATACGGAACTGGCGCGAAACGCCTGCAGAACTGCCCAGTTGATTGATGAAAGTAAATTGCTCGAGTACCAGGGTCCTGGCTTTTCTTTTACTCAAGTGATAAGCCGTGGACAAGCCCATGGGGCCTCCACCGATGACGACAACATCAAAATGATTTTCATTGTCCATTTGATTGCCTTTAAGTGTTGCAGTTGTGGTGGAGAGAGAAGCTGCCCAGCCAGATGGCCGGGCATGAAAATGTCAGCGAGGATATTCAGGTACGGATCATGGTGCCGACAGAAATATGTGGCCAGTCTATGTCCAGAAAATTCAGGATCACAGTCTGGGTGTATTGCAACTGCATGAACTGGGTGCCGTCAGGACGTTCTACAGTTTCTATCCAAAAGATGGCATCCAGCCTGGTCGGATTGGCGTTGGCAGTCAGGAAGGGAATATTGACTATGCCACCTATAGGTATCGATGTCACAGTCAGTACCGTGGTATTGACAATCTTTTGTCCCTGTATGGCATCCGTCAAAGCCTCATTCATATTGGCGACATAGCTCTGCTTCATGCCTGGTGGCAGATTGGAATGCAGATAAGGGTCCAGGTATCCTAAGGGTGCATGTGCCATGCCAGGGCCAGTAGGTTTGGCGCTGACGGGGGCAATTTGTGGTCCACCAGGAACTTTAAAGCCCGTTCCCTGCGCCAATAAGGAGTCACCATGCGGAATCGTTGATTGCCTGACGATACTGGGGCCGCCTGGGGGATTTGTGGTGGCTGGCACGTTCAACCATAGACCTGGCTCTATATGCAAGCCTTCCATGGTAGGTGCATCATTGACTTGTTGCAGGTAAGTCAGGCCGAAAATACCAATGTCGTTTTGCACTGAGCCCCGGTTAGGCACTACCCCACCGATGGCTGAGAACTGTATTCGTTCAACAGTCGTATTCAGCATCAGGCGAAACGCTGCATTGTGCTGTTTATTGGGGACAGCTATCAAATTAAAACCACGCCCCGACCAGCTTCCTTCAAGTTCAGCCAGATGACCTAGAGGGGATGAATCTAAATTGCCTGGGGCCGCAGCGCGCCTGGGTGCATAGAGTGTCATTTTCAAAATCCTTCAAAGTTTGTGCAACATGAGTTGTGCTGAGGGAATAAATCTGAAGGTACGAAGCAAATGCAGAAGCAGTTAAACCCGTCCATGAAAGCAGTTTTGTCCGGGCGATTGTTAATGCCTAAAGAATAAAATAGTTAACCAATAATATATTAAAAAAAGCAATTTTAAAGCTAATTTTCTATTAATTTAATTGTGCTTTTGTTAAAAATTGTGGCGTGTCTGCTGTCGTTGTGCAGATGAAAGTTGCGCAGATGAAATTCAGGATGGGAAAGGCATGCGAGCATTTCCTGGTGCGGGGAGCGTTTAGCGGGGGAATAATCCAGAAGCCTGAGCAGCTTCCGGAAGCAGCCTGGTTTAGTTGTTGCCGGGTATTCTTTGACCGGCGTTATAGTAAAGTGCAGGGATTTTTTTCTTGCTGAGCACCATCATGGCCAGACTTGCCAGGGCCAGCATGAACCAGTTGAGTCCTGGCATTTTCATGCTTTGCGCCAGGTCGAACAAGACACCGCCCGCCAGACTGCCTACCATGGTGCCCATGCTTTGATAAAACATTTGTTGCGACATCAGCCTGCCGGTATCGGCCGCCGACTTATTGGCAAAACGGGCGACCAGTACGTCCAGCGAAGGACCATAAAACACCTGGCCGAATGAGAGCAGGATGGCAGATATGATGACTGCGGCAGCACTATGGGTAAACACCACCATGATAGCGAAGCTCAGAAACAGGCAGGCATAGCCTATCTTCAGGAAGCGGAAATGATCCAGGGTACGCACGGCGCGCTTGGAAATGGGGATCTGGAAGAAAATGATGACCAGGGCCGCCAGCCAGAATGGGGTGGACACTGGAATTTCAGGCGTAAACTTGGGGATATGCAAGCTGAAGCCTATCATGGGTTGCACGGCAAAACACCAGAACACCGAGTTGGACAAATAAAACATCAGCGGCAGTTGTATAGCCTTGTCGGTTTCTGTGCTCACGGTTGAGATTGCTGGTGACCCTTGATCTGCCAGGGCTGCTTGCTCTTGCTCCCATCCTTGTTGCTCATGCTCAGTAATGGCACGCATGGCGATCAGCATGAATAAACCATACACAATGAAGGTAATAAAGACGATCAAAAACACCAGCTTTAACTGGTCATGCGGCACAAAACTGGCTGTCAGGTAACCACCTACCAGGCCCATACGAATGGCAAATGCCAGCTTGCTGAATAAAGAGGTCTGGTCCAATTCCTTCAATTTCAACAAATAGTTTTTCAAGCCGGGGAAAGACAGGCCACTCCCCAAACCTGCCAACAGGGCAAACAAGGCCAGAGCCCAGGCTTGTTGCAGATAAGCCATGAAATACAGGGCTATGCCTTCCAGCAGGATATTGCCAGTCACTGCCAAAGGATGATTTGCCAGGCGGGGTAGTTTGGTTCCCATATAGGAGCCCAGTACTCGCCCCAGATTCAAGCCGAACAAGATCGATGCTGCCCAAAAACCGGAGAAGGCCTGGCCCGTTTCAGAGACAATAATCGGTGTATATAAGGCAACGCCACCAGATGCGATGGCGACACCTATGTAAATCAGATAAGAATTGTAGACAGGATTGAATTTCTTGGTTTGCATAGGTCAGGGCGTAAGCGCAGCCAGGGCGCTGGAAAACAAAGCTTCGCTGCAGGAAGTAGCCATGAGGCCAGGTGAAGCTTTTATGTTGTGATGTTCGCTCACAAGAAAAGTTCACCATAAAAAGCTGATCCATATGTGCGCAGCGCATATGTTTTAAATTGTACGCCTAATTGACCAAGTCTGTTGCCGGGCCGAAATATGATGGACGGCAGGGTCTTAAAATGGCCAGACTTTCCCCAGGTACAGCCATGCCCATGCTGCCAGCAAGCATAGGCTGAGCAAGAACAAGCCAGTAGCACCATTCGGCCGTAATATGCCCATATAACCGATGGCGACTGTTGCTACGCCTTTTTTTACCCGTTTCATACTGCGCCAGCGTTGGGTAAACTTGAGTATGGACAAGACAAAAGTAAAGGTTGCGCAGGATAGAAGAGAGACCCTGAACACATTCAACATATCCACTTCACCCAGGGATATTTTTTTGTAGACCAGTCCTATGATGGCCATCATCACTGCGGCAACGATGGAAATAGCGACGTTGGCATACATGCTCTTGCGACTGGTGATGGCGGCATCTTCCAGCTCACACTTCAGCAAGTCCACTTTTTCATTGATCAGGGTAGAAGTCTCATGCTTGATGGCGAGTATGCGCTGGTCGATGGCCGCGCCTATCTGAGTCGTAGAATAATCGATGAGCTCTTTGATATCATCCTTGGTCATGCTGCGCTGACTATGGATTTCATCCGACAACAGGGCGATATTCCTGTCCATTTGTGCACCAGCCTGGCGTATGACCTCGGTCAATTCACTGCTGATATGGTGGATGGACCGATCTATCAAAGGGCCGACCCGTTCATCAATGACACGGTTCAAGCCCCCTTCAAATTCAGCCGACGCCTGTTTCAGATTGAGTGGGTCAAACGCCATCTTTTCTCCGGTGACATAGCTAATTGAGCTCATATCTGATGCCGGTTTGTATAATTTCAAGACTAGTGCATGCTTGGGACGCAAGATGATAGCGCTCTCGCCAGACGGTAAACAACATACTTAGGTATAGACGACAAACATGGATGGGTGCGGTATGGTGTCGTCAATAATGTCTGGCTCTATGATTTTTTGGAAAGTATCGCATGCGAAATTTGCTCATTTTATTGTTGATCGTTGGTGCTGGCTGGTATTGGAAGAAATCCCATGCACAAAACGAAATATCTTTTGATAAGTCAGGGAAACCGTTAGTTGTGTTATTCACTGCCCCGCAGTGTGGAGAGCCCTGCCAGTCAGCCGCAAGATTTTTGCGTGAACGTGCTGTGCCTTTCCAGGAAAACCAGGTGGTACTGGACGATGAAAATGATAGCAATACCCGGCTATGGAAAAAATATAGCAATGGGCAATTACCTGTCACCCTCATCGGCAATAACAAAGTCCTGAGTAACTCCAAGTGGGAAATGATTGCTGCACTGGGCCAGAATTTTGGTCAGCAATATCTTAACCAGGCAGAACGCACTTACTTCAGCAAACATTTTGATGCAAGTGGCAAACCTCAGGTTGCTTTGTACGGCACAGACTGGTGCCCACACTGCGCGCAGTTGCGCGCCGACTTTAAAGATAACCAGATCGCTTTCGTTGATATCGACGTAGAAAAAAGTGGTGAATTCAATCAAATGACCAGAGTCATGGAGATACCTGGCTATCCAGCTACCTGGTACGGGTATACCAGGGTGCACGGTACTTCCATCAGTGATGTCAAGGATGTCATGGCACGCTAATTATGATTTGTATGATTTGTATGCTTTGATCATTTCTTTTTTTCATAAAAGAGCTGGAAGGCATGCATGGCTGCGCCATGCAAGATGCTGCCATGGTCTTCCCCTGGAAGAAATTCAAAATGGTAGCTCAGGTTTTTAGCTTTACTCTGTGTGATGGCTCGTGACAGAGCGCGCGCATCGCCCTCCATTTGCGACCCCTCTTTACCGACTGCCAGATACACCTTCATAGGCTGGGATGGGAGATTTTTCAAGAGTGCTGGTGCCTGCTTCAGTAATGACTCATTGTCCCACCACAGGCTGGGACTCATGATGATGTAGTTATTGAAGAGCGCCGGTTTTTTCAGCAAAACTTCAGTCGCCAGCAAGCCCGCCAGTGATTGCCCGACCAGGGTTTTATCGCCATTGCTCCTGTAATTTTTTTCTATATAGGGTTGCAATTCCTTTTCCAGGAATTCCATGAACTTTGCTGATCCACCAGCATTCTTGAAGGCGGCGCTATAGGTTTTCATGGAAGCTGGCAAACTAAAATTGTCTGCCGCCTTGAAAGTCATATCACGACGCCGGTCTGTGTTCGCAATGCCAACGAGGATGGACGCTGGCAGGCGATTGACCCAGGAAAAACTGGAAAATTGCACCGCACCTGCCATGTGTATCAAATCCTCATCGACCGCACCATCGAGCAAGTAAATGACGGGATATTTACTGGCGGTCTCTGTTGTATAGCCCTCGGGCAAAATGATATTGATAGTGCGCTCTTCACCCAGGGCTTGAGAATGCAAGCTCAGGCTGGAACCGATGGTCAATGGTGTCAATGGTGTTGATGTTGTTTCAGCCGCCAGCGACAATGTGCAGAGGGCAGACAAGAGCAAGGCAAGAAAGCGCTTTTTCATAGAGATGTTAACTTTGGCAAAAAATGCTAAAGACGCAAGTATCCCCAAGTCTGAACAATATTTCAAGTTCAGGCTTTTGCTTTTTTTATCTTTTTCACGGGTATCGGCAAAGAAGCTGCGGTGCATTGCGCCAGTGCTGCCAATTGCTCACGGTCTTCCAACAAGTCTGATTCAATTAAAAACCAGACTTTGGCTTGGGGATAAGGCGGCGCTTCACAGAGTGGGCCTATTTGTTCAAGAAAAGCGCGGCTGGCAGTAGTGGGCTTGATAAACAATTGGTCATCGCAAATTAAGGCAAACATTTTCTCGTGCAGATAGAGCGCATATTCACCAAACATTTTCTTGGGGACCAGTCCTTCGCAGGTGCTTAACTGGTCAAGTATAAATGCGACAAACTTGCTTGAGATGCCATCTTGTCTTATTCCGGGCGACGAAACTCATCAGCTATCCAGGCTCTGGCATTTTGCTGGTTTAATTTGTAATTTGGAGCAACTCTGACCTTGGCCAGCTCATTATTGCCAGCATCTTGCGCACTCAGCCATGCATAGGGATCATCTTCATCCGGGACGATGTCGAGCAGGATTTTGTAATCCGCTTCATCGGTGGCCACCATCAGGCTCTTATGCAGCGTTGCATGCAATTGCTGTTCGTGGCGGCGTATCACTTCCGAAGCTGTTTTGACCAGAGTACCAAAGGCATTGGCATCGAGTGGCTTGGGATTTTTTTTATCGCGCCCCATGGTCCATGGGCCAACCAGGGCAGGCTCAGGTTCGCCATCCTTGATCATGGCGACGGCCCAGCCTTCATCATCTTCATTCTTGATGACTTGCGCTGTCCAGCCTTTGTCGCGCCATAAACGGGGCTCTCGGACGGTGGTATCCTCATTTTGAGGGCTATTGTCTTCGTTAGTAAAATCAGTATCGTTGCTCAAAGTTATTCCCTGTTTATTTCTTCAGGCTGCATCCTACACCTAAGTGAGCTAGGTGTCTTCGCATGC
Organism: Undibacterium sp. Di27W; assembly: GCF_049340345.1. Classification (NCBI taxonomy): domain Bacteria; kingdom Pseudomonadati; phylum Pseudomonadota; class Betaproteobacteria; order Burkholderiales; family Oxalobacteraceae; genus Undibacterium; species Undibacterium sp. Di27W. Next base: position 151,413 of record NZ_JBMPOS010000001.1, read on the forward strand.
GAGAACTGGCGATTCATCCGACAAGCCAGGTAATTCAGGTAATCCATACCTGGCCCTGGCTCGCAGACACTTGTCATCACCCACTTGTAATTCCCTGCAAGGAGAGGGCCTGTTGACATACATATTACATTTGACCGCTTTGCCAACTTCACCACTCAATGCCTGACAATGGGGAAGCGCCTGATTAGTGCCTTTCAGGCAAGCATGCAGTGGTGTCAGTTTTTCTACCATGGCGTCTGGTATGTCCAGACTATCTGCCTCTGCCCAATAAAACGATACTCTGTAACTGGCGCAGCAAGCGCCACAATCAAGACAGGGGTCTTGCTTGTTCTGGTTTATCAGCATGCAGTCTTTCCATAAACAGCGGTGGCTTCCGGTTGGCGAGCAAGGTGCGGGCTGGGGTAAATATTTACTATTGCTGCATATGGTTTGCAATAAATACTGTCCACATTTTTTGCAATTCAATTTCCAGATTCCTGGCAAATCTTTTTCCATCAAACAGTGAGCTGCGCAAAAGCTTTTCTCTCAGTTCTGAGCGCAGTTGCTGCAGATATTGAACATCTTCTGCATGCTTGACGGCGAGTGCTACATATCCATCTTCATCGCTGGCTATCCAGTCATCCAGGCCAGCATAACTGAGCAGGCTGGCACCCTGGCGGGACGACATGGTGTGACCAGCCAGCGTGACAGTGGGTACGCCCATCCATAAGGCTTCGCAAGTGGTCGTGCCGCCAGCGTAGGGGTAGGTATCCAGAATGATGTCAACTTCTGCATGGGCTGCCAGATAAGCCAGTCGCGACGAAGGGCCCGATAAACTCACACGCTCTGCCGTGATGCCATGCTGGGCGATTCTTTCCAGCATTTGTGTGCAGGCATCTGCAGAGGCAAATTGCTTGCACTGGAAGCGCAATTTCGCACCAGGAATTTGCTGAAATATCCTGCCCCATAGTTGCAGCGTGTAGTCATTGATTTTATAGACGCTTTGAAAGCAGCCAAAAGTGATGTGGCCATTTTTTTGCACTGGCATCAAGCTGGCCAAGTCTACATCTGCAGTATTGCTGGTAGGCGGGGAAAAACATAGCCTGGTTTCTGGCAAATACCAGATCTTTTCCGAGAAGTATTCTTCGTGCTGTTCAGGTACGGATATTCTGTCCGTTAACAAATAATCCATCCCCGGCACACCAGTGCTGCCAAAATACCCTAGCCAGCTTACTTGTACAGGGGCTGGTTTCCAGGCGAATACTGGCAAGCGGTTTAATGCAGTATGTCCGGCCAGGTCGATCAGGATGTCGATTTCATCCTCATAGATCATTTTTGCTGCTGCTTCATTGCCAACAGCTTCAATATTATGCCAGGCACTGCAATGTTGTTTCAGGTGTGCTGCCAGCGCATCATTGTGAGTTTTGTTTGAGTAGGCAACAAAGTCCACTAAATCTGGATTGATATGGCGTATGACATTTTCCAGAAAATAACCGACAGGATGGATGCCCAGGTCACCAGAAACCAGACCTACCCGTAACTTCCTTTTTGCATCAGCTTTATTGCGCGTATTCCAGCTGCTGTAAGGGCTGGCACTTGCCCGCAGCTTTTCATGGAATTGCATGAGCTCTGACTTGTATTCATCTGCCGAACAATGATTACCAAAGCTCAGGTTAAACAGCACGCAGTCATGAGCGTCGAAATAAGCCGGGTCGGATTGTATTGCTGACCTATAGGCACCCAGGGCTTCGCTCATCTTGCCTGTATTGCGCAATACATCACCCAGCCCTATATAGGCACCTGTGACATGGGGGGAATTGCTGGCAATGACTTTGCGAAAGCTGAGTTCTGCTTCTTGCTGGCGTCCGACGTCACGCAAGACATTGCCCATATTATGGTGGGCAGGCATATATTCGGCATCGATAGCCAGGGTTTTTTGATAACTGGCCAGTGCATCCTCAAACTTGCCTAAGCGGGAAAGTACATTCCCCAGGTTATAGTGTGCTTCATGGCGTCCGGGTTCCAGTTTAAGCAATTCTCGATAACTGATTTCGGCAGCGACGCTTTGATCTTGCTCTTGCAGTATCCAGGCCAGATTACCATGTGCCTCGGCACAATCTGGCTTGAGTAGCGTGGTTCGCTTGTAACTGGCAATAGCCAGGTCCCATTGGTGTTGCTGTTTGTAGATATTACCCAGCATGAGATGAAAATCTACATACTGCGGGAATCGCATTGCCGCCTTGATCAATACCTTGCGCGCAGCCTCAAGATCAGCATTGCCCAGATGAGTGACCGCGAGATCAAGGTAGGCATCGCTCAGATCAGGGGCGAGCTCCAGCGTTTTTTCAAAATGTTTGATAGCTGCTTGTCTGTCACCATTTTCATTGGCAAGCATGCCCATATTGAAAAAAATATAGGCATCATCTGGTGAGATTTTCCTTGCTTGCTCCAAACGAGCCAGCGCTGCAGCAAATTGTTTTTGGGTACGCAGGGCTATGCTCAGGTTGATATAGGCATCTGCATATTCCGGCTTTTTGCTAATCGCAGCCTCATAGCATAGGATGGCCTCGCTTGACTGGCCTGAGGTCAGCAGCTTGTCGCCTTTGTCCTTGAGCAATTCAGCGGTTTCTTCAGGAAGTTGATCAGCAGCGCTTTTATTTTCAATCTCTGCTGGCGGATTTGGCGTCTTCTTGTTATCAAACAGGGATAGGATTTTTTTAAACATGATTTCTAAATAGGGCAAAAACAAAATACAAGTTCGACGCTGTACCTTAGTTCTTCAGCAGTTTATCTGTACAGGGTCGTCGTTGATGAAATTCATGTTGTTCATGTAGCTCACGTCGCTAATAGCGTTTTCTTAGTTTGCGAATATTGTTCCCACATGGCGAGCAAGGCATGCTCGAAATTTCTGGCAAATTGCTGTCCATCATACAGCGGACTCGTCAGCATGCGCTGACGCAAACTTGTGCGCAGCTGCGCTAACTTGTCAACATCACTTGCATAGCTGGTGGCTAGTCTGACATAGTCATCCGCGGATTTTGCTATCCAGTCTTCCAGGCCAGCATAGCTCAGTAGACTGACACCCTGCAGTGAAGCCATGGTGTTGCCAGCAAGCGTCACGGTGGGTACACCCATCCAGAAAGCTTCGCATGTGGTGGTGCCGCCGCCATAGGGATAGGTGTCGAGTATCATATCCACTTCGGCATGGGCTGCCAGGTAGGCTTCCCTGCTGCCTGGTCCCAGGATGCAGATGCGATCTGCGCTTATGCCATGTCGTGCAAACCTGTCCAGCATTTTCTTGCGTGCAGGTTCGGAACCCATTTGCCAGCATTGAAAACGTAGCCTGGCATTGGGCAGACTGGCAAATATTTTCGCCCATAACTGCAAGGTAAAATCATTCAGTTTTCTGACGTTTTGAAAACAGCCAAAAGTCACATAGCCATTGCGTAGTGCTGGCAAAGGATAGGTGGACTGCAAGCCTGCTGATGGTGGCGGTGTCAGGCATAATCTGGTCGATGGCAGATACCAGATCTGCTCGGTGAAATATTCCTTGTGTGTCTCTGGAACGGCAATCTTGTCTGCCAGCAGATAATCCATGCCAGGCACACCTGTGGTCGCAAAATAACCCAGCCAGCTCACTTGCAATGGCGCGGGCTTGAAGGCAAAGACAGGTAAACGGTTATGTGCAGTGTGACCAGCGAGATCGATCAGTATGTCCACCCTATCTTCATGAATCATCCTGGCTGAGCTTTGGTCATCAAGATTTTCTATTGAGTTCCATTTGCTGAAAAAAGGCTGGATACGTGCTGTCAGCGCATCATTGCGCGCCACATTGGAATAGGCATACAACTCCAGCTTCTGAAGGTCGAGCTGACTGATGATGTTCTCAAGAAAAAAACCTACCGCATGCAAACCAAAATCGCCAGAGACCAGGCCTACACGCAAACGTCTGTTTTCTTGATTTGCGGGACGGCATTTCCAGTCGTCATACGCTGGTGCATAGCTGCGCAGTTTATCGCGATATCGATGGACTTCCGCCTGGTATTGCTCTGGTGTTGACTGATCGCCAAAACACAAATTGAAGAGCACACTGCTGTAGGCGTCAAAGTAGTTGGGATCCATTAGCGTGGCAGCACGATAGCATTCTATGGCTTCAGTTGGCCGACCTGCCTCATGCAAAAGATTACCCAGGCTTGCCTGTGCCTGAACCTGGTTGACAGAGGGGAGGGCGATGGCTTGGCGATAACTCGCTTCTGCTTCTTCGAGTCTGCCTGTATCTGCGTAGGCTTTACCTAAATTGAAATGAATCGTTCCATTATCTGGTTTGATTGCCAGGGTGCGCAGATAAAAAGGGATTGCTTCATCTTTTCTGGATTGCGCATCAAGCATGACCCCAAGATTGTAGTTGGGTTCATACAGGTCCGGGGCTATGGTCAGCAATTTCCTGTAGCTGGCTTCAGCTTCGCTTAGCCTGCCCAGTTTTTGCAATATCCAGGATACATGCCACATTGCTTCCACTTTATCCGGCTGCAATGCCAGCACTCTGTTATACAAAGCCAGCGCATTATCATAGAGCTGATTATCGCTGTCCAGATTGGCGGCTAACATCAGCACACCTGCTTCTTGCGGGAATTGCTCAACTGCCGTGCGCATCAGAGCATGTGCTTTGAGTTTGTCACCTGTGTTGAGGTAGATGTCAGCCAGGTCATAATAGGCATCAAGCATCTTGCCATCAAGCTCTATGGCTTTGCAGAATTCAGCAATGGCTGCCGGATAATTTGCCTGCTCCTTCGCCAGCACTCCTTTATTGTAATAAATGTAGACATCACCAGGATTGATGGCGAGGGCCTTGTCCAGAGTGCTTGCAGCATCGGCAAACTTTTTTTGCGCACGCAAGGCGATGCTGAGATTGATATAGGCATCGGTAAATTCTGGGTATAGAGCGATGGCTTCCTTGTAGCATTGTTCTGCCAGGGCAGTTGCGTCCGACATCAAGAAATTGTCTGCCTGCGCTTTTAGAGTCGCAGCCCTGGCGGCTGGCTCTGTTGCGGGGCCATCCTTTGGCGCGATGGTGCTAGCAGAAGCAGGTACTTCCCTGGCGCGAAACAAGCTTAGAATTTTTCCAAACATTTTTATCTTGATAATAGATATGGTATTTGGCTGATTATCGCAAAATCTGGTGATGCATGGTGGCGTATAGTCAGGTTTTTACAGCTATGTGACAATTTTCCCGTATTCAGGGCGACAAGCCTGAACGCTTATCCTTGAAGAACTGCCAGGCTACTTCTGCTGTCTCAAAATCACCGCTTTGTGCCCCAACCAGGCTGGTAATCAGGCGTGGATAGCGCTTGCTGGGGCTGGGTTCTGAATGCCCGCCGCCAGCAATTGTCAGCAAACCTACCTGCAGTTTGGCAGGGTCAGATCCCCACATGTACATAGTGCTGAGGGTAGGATCGTTCTTGTCTGTATGAAGAAATTCGGTCGTCACTGGCTGCCCAGCCAATCCGGCAAGTTCGCGCCAGATATCAACCGAGGTTTCCATGCTGAGCATGGGCGGGGCGAAAGATGGCGTATAAAAAAACTTGCCACCTACATAAGGTATCAGCGGATCAGCCGTGCTGGCAATGACGAGCGCTGACAGTGGCGTTTGAGGTAAGCCACAGTTGCTCTTTACTGGCATTGATGCCAGTACGGTCGCAAATGCCGCCAGCCTGGGGGCGATCTCTGTAGCCAGGCGAAACGCCATCATGCCGCCCTTGGATACACCGATGACATATACTCGTGCCGGATCGGCATGGTCTTGCTCTACCGCCTTATCGATAAGAGCGCTGATGAATGCACAGTCATCAGTTTTGGGATTGCTTTTAATCTCGGCAAAGCCATCATTCCAGCTTCTTTCCGAAAAGCGCTTGCAGCCATCTGGTGCGATCACCAATAATTGCTCACGTTCAGCAATTTCCAGCCAGGCCGACAAGGGCGAGGGCGGAAATGCCAGGCCCAGCACCTGGGCTGCAGAAGCACCTGAGCCGTGCAGGATAATGATCAAAGGCCGCTTGCTCGCAGACGCCTGACTCGGCCTGGCGATCAGGTAAGGACGCAAGCCTTCTGGACAGGAAAGCTGGGCTGATTCTATGCTGGCGACTTTGCCAGCCTTGTGGTCATGGCCCAGAAATATCTGGCGCAGGGCGAATTTGACTTTGGTGAATGGCAAAATATGTGTTTTTCGCTGCTAGGGATTTTGGCGAACAAAAACAATGACGGCGATTTTGAACGCTGCGTTATCTCGCCTTGGGCAAGCTGACGCAGCTAATACCATTTGATAAAATCCTCACAAGACGATTATTTCGCCCAACTATCCTTCAAAGTCGTCACCCGGTTAAACACCGGTTTGCCAACGACAGAATCCACACGATCAGCGACGAAGTAACCGTGGCGCTCAAACTGCAGACGCGTATCTGGCGTGATCGTTGCGAGGCCAGGTTCTACGTAGGCGCGTACCACTTCCAGCGCATTCGGGTTCAGCAAGGCCATGAAGTCTTTGCCGCCAGCATCCGGGTTGGCATCAGTGAATAAACGGTCGTACAGGCGGACTTCAGCTTCCAGTGCGTCGGCGGCGTTGACCCAGTGCAGATTGCCTTTGACTTTGTAGTTTGCGCTGCCTTCTGTGCCGGATTTGCTGTCGGCAAAGTAGTTGCAATGGACGGCGATGACATTGCCGTTTTCATCTTTGTCGCAGCCTGTGCATTCAACCACATAGCCATAACGCAGACGCACCTTGTTGCCTGGGAAGAGGCGGAAGTAGCCTTTGACGGGCTCTTCCATGAAGTCTTCCTGTTCTATCCACAGTTCTTTACCTATCGTGAATTCGCGGTTGCCCAACTCAGGGTGGTGCGGGTGGATAGGTGCGGTGCAGGCGATGTTTTCGCCTTCCGGGAAGTTGTCGATGATGAGCTTCAACGGACGCAATACGGCGGTGGCGCGTGGTGCTTTGGGGTCCAGGTCTTCGCGCAGGCAGCCTTCCAGTGTGCTGTAGTCTATCCAGCCGTCAGAGCGGGTCACACCTATACGTTCGCAGAACAGTTGCAGGGCTTCTGGCGTGTAGCCACGGCGGCGTATGCCGACGATGGTAGGCATGCGCGGGTCGTCCCAGCCGGTGACGATGTTTTGTTCTACCAGTTGGCGCAGCTTGCGTTTGCTGGTGACGACATAGGTCAGGTTCAGACGGGCGAATTCATATTGTTGCGGTACTGGTTTTTTGAAGAAGCCACCTTCAGCGGCGCGTTCTATGATCCAGTCATAGAAAGGGCGGTGATCCTGAAATTCCAGCGTGCAAATCGAATGGGTAATGTTTTCTATCGCATCAGACAGCGGATGCGTGTAGTCATACATAGGGTAAATACACCAGTTGTCACCAGTACGGTGATGGTGGGCATGGCGTATGCGGTAGATGGCCGGGTCGCGCAAATTCATATTGGGCGAGGCCATGTCTATTTTGGTGCGCAGGATGTGTTCGCCATCCTTGAATTCACCTGCTTTCATACGGCGCAGCAAGTCCAGTGACTCTGCAGGTGCACGGTCGCGGAAAGGCGAGTTCACACCTGGCCTGGAAAAATCACCACGGTTGGCGGCCATGTCGGCAGCGCTTTGGCTGTCGACATAGGCCAGGCCTGCACCGATCAGGTATTCGGCGATTTCATACAGGCGCTCAAAATAATCACTGGCATAGTGCAGGTGTTCTTCGCCCTTGTTATTCCAGTCAAAGCCCAGCCATTTGACGCTGTCCATGATGGTATCGACATATTCCTGATCTTCTTTCTCAGGATTGGTGTCATCAAAGCGCAGGTGGCAACGGCCAGCGTAATCGCGTGCCAGGCCAAAGTTCAGGCAAATGGATTTGGCATGGCCTATGTGCAGATAGCCATTTGGTTCAGGCGGGAAGCGGGTGATGACCGTGGGCAAGCCATCACGGGCATATTTACCAGCAGCCTGGTCATTATCGATGATGGCGCGCAGGAAGTTGGAAACTGGTGCAGGTGTTGCATTATCGTTATTTTTGATATCTTTGCTCATGGGTAATGATCGCTATGTTAACCTTTTGCCAAGGTCGATAAGATGGAGATGACAAGTATTTTACCGTAGCGCAGCATGGATGGCGTGAAGTTTGCTCATACTGACGCTGGAATGTCGGTTTGACCAGGGGGCGGGAGGTGGTTTATCGAGGAAAATGCAGGGGGAATGGGTGATCTGGCAAGATTCTTTACTCACATTTCACTGGATTCGACGCGGTTGCGGCCACATTTTTTCGCGTGATACAGGGCATTGTCTGCCCGTTTCATCATTTCATTGACATTGTCGGGATGGTAATAGGCAGTCACGCCAAAGCTGGCAGTTTTCTTGCCAACGATTTCAAATTCATGGTTGGCGATGGCGCAACGCAGTTTTTCTGAGGTGGCAATGGCTGCGTGAATAGTGGTTTCACGGAAAATCACCAAAAACTCTTCTCCACCCCAGCGCCCCACGGCATCCATGCTGCGCACGTGGTCTTGCAAAATGCGGGCGATAGTGATCAATACCAGGTCACCGGTTTGGTGGCCGTGGGTGTCATTGACTTGTTTGAACAAGTCGATATCGACTATGGCCAGGGAAAATGCCGTGCCATAACGCTGGCTGCGCTGATGTTCTTCTTCCAGTATTTTTTCCAGCTTCAGACGGTTAAACAAGCCTGTGAGCCTGTCTGTGCTGGAGAGCAATTCCAGGTCATGATTACGCAACTCCAGTTCGCGGGTACGGGCGATGACCAGGTTTTCCAGATTGGCATTTACTTCCATCATGGATTTATGGCTGCTTTCCAGTTCTTCTGCCATCTGGTTGAAACCCGCTTCCAGTTCTTGCAATTCACCACCGGAGTTGGCAGTGATGCGGGTATCCAGTGCTCCTTTTTCCATGCGGTGTACACCATCGAGCAAGCGTGAGAGTGGGCGTGTCAGGTCACGGCTCATGCGCATGGCGAGTATGGATGCACATACCGTACCGACCAGACCTATCAGTATGCTGAGAGCGACAAAGACATTCTTGGATTGACGGCTGGTGTGGGTGCTTAGTTCCAGGTAAACACGTCCCAGCAGTTTGGCCTTGCCAGCCTTGTCTATGGGGCTGCGGTCAAACAAGTCAAAGGCATCGGCCTCGGCTTTACCCTGGTAAATCGGTGCTGCAAAAATCAGGGATTCATAGTCGCCATGCAACACCTTGTTATTGTCAGCTGCCAGTGCATGCTCGGGTCCCAGTTTGCTGGGCTTGCCACTGACGGCGAGCACTTTGTTGTCAGCATCGGTGATGACGACGGCCTTGGCATCATCTTCTTTCATGACCGACTGTGTCAGCGCTTGCAGCACTTCGCGATTACCCGAGAATGCGCCATATTCACTGGCTGGTGCCAGTTGCCTGGTAATGACGGTGCCGCGTGCCTTGATGGCTCCATCAATTTCAGTAATGCCAACGATCACCACCAGCAAGACCAGCAAGGCCGAGATAACCCATACCGGCGCTAATGCCAGGAACAGGATGCGATGAGCCAGTGGCCAGTTTTTCATTGGACACGCTCCAGTGTTGATCTTAACTTACGGGTCAGCGTGGCTTCATCCTCGACATCTATGCTGAGCGAGCGGCTGACCTGGCTATTGATATTGACGCTGAAGTGGCGTGGATATTGCGGCGAGGGCAGATAGGCGTGGTTGGGCAGGTTGGGGATGATATCGGCGACTTGCTGGGCAATTTGGGCGGGTGAACTAAAGACAGCCGCCAATGCGCCCGCCTTGACATAAGCGGCTGAAAAGCCGAACAAGGGGACTTTTTGCCGATAACTGGTCAGCAATATGCTGGGAATATTATTGCGGTTGTAAATACTTGCATCAGGCAGGGCCAGCAAGCTGTCGCTGTTATTCAGCAAGCGGCGCAGTGCTGGCAATAATTCGGAATCATCATTGACGGTTTCCACATTGATTTGCAAGTCCAAATCTTTGCTGGCAGTCTGTAAGCCTGCCATCATGTCACTGGCATCCTTGCTCAACAAGATGCCGATACGGTTGCGCCCGGGTAGCACCGTGCGTACCAGGTTCAATTGCCTTTGCCAGGGCTGGTCAAAATAAATGGCAGAAAAATGATGCGGATCTTGATGGCGGTTGTATTGCCGGGCAATTTTTTGAAAACTATCCCGCGATACCAGCACGTTCAGGACAGCCATGGCTGGCGGCTTTTGTGCCATGGCCGTCATGGCGGGAGTGCCAACAGCAATCAGTAAATGATTATTGGCGGTGCGCGGTAAGTCTTCACTTTTATAGTTGGCCAGATTGAATACCTTGACGGCATTTTTTGTTGTCCCAGCCTGTGTCAGTAAATTATTTAACTGAACAGCAAACTCGGTATAGGCGCTGCCTTCTTCACTCAATAAAATATAAATATTATCCAGTGCCACCGCTGTCTGCACATACAGCAAACCTGACAAGCTCAGCAGTAAGCCCAGCAGCTTTACTGCATACCGCCGTTGCGATACTGAATGCCAGGACATGATTTACAGGTCCAATTTGAAATTCAGCCTCAGCGCGCGACCCGGCAACTCATTATCGTGGCGGTATTCAAAATACCTGGCATCCGCCAGATTTTGCGCTATCAGGGAGCATTCTGCCGATCTGCCGCCAACTTTGAATTGGTAATTGATCCTGCCGTCTACGCGCCGGTTGCCATCTATATAATAGCCACGGTTTTCAATAGGATTATAATCTGTGGCATTGAATTTGGTTTGCGCCACCTGGTAAGCAACCAGGCTGCCACTCCACTGATCGTTAGCTTTGTGGCTGAGCATCAGGCTATGGCTGTATTTGGGCAGGGAGTCGCTGTAGACCACGCCATTTACATTATTGCTCTTGACGCCACCACCAGACAGACCGTAGATGAGCCTGGTCTTGTCCGTCAGTTGCGCCTTCAATTGCAGTTCATAACCACGCATGACGGCTGTGCCTGCATTCAAGTTGCCATTGGCGGCCGAGCGTTTATTGCGTACATCAATCAACTGGCTATAGTCATCATAAAACAGGCGAAAATCCATATCGAGTTTGCCATATTTTCCTAGGTAACCCAGTTCCGTGGATTTGACTCTCTCGGTTTGCATCTCCGGCAAGCCGGGGTAAAGGTTTGCACTACGCCAGTAACTGTCATACACTTTTTCGTAGACAGAAGGCGAGCGCGTGGCGCGTGAATGGCTGAGACGCAAGGTGTGGCCAGGCTGGACATGCCAGTTGACGGCAAACCTGGGCGTGGTGTCAGTGCCGGTATAGGTATTGTTTTCTATCATGCCGCCGACATTGAAGATCAGGTCAGGGCGGGCGCGCCATTCCAGATTGCCAAAAAAACGTCGCAGATGATAAGGGAAGTCACCATACAAATACTGGTTGTCACCCACGCCGAGATAATATGGTGCATAAGTCTGGTCATAACGCACGCTGCCACCCCAAACCAGGCGGGCGTTCTGGAACGGTGAAAAAGTATGCTGCACTTCCAGGTCGTAGCGTCGCAATATGGCATCCCCGTCGCTGACACCATCTGAATCCTTCAGGCGCGCATACACTCTTTCTACCGTATGAAATGCTTGTACTGACAATTCACCACCGCCTTCAAGTGCCCGTCGCCAGTGCAGCATTTCAAAATGGTTTTCGGCCTGCCGACTGATGGCGGATACATTATTGTATTCACCCACTTCTCGTGGCCCGCCGTTATAGCCGAACTGGAATTCCATGGTGTCGGCAGAATTGACCTGGTAGTCTGCGCGCAGGTTCAGATTTTGTATGGTCTTGTTATCGTATTTATTCAAATTCCAAAAAGTGAAGACCGACGTGGGCCGCTTGATGCGGTCATCTTCGCCCTGGTCTTCCCTGAGACTGGCGGTCAACCGGTAGCTGAGTGCCCCTGTCTTGCCACCATAGCGAAAAATCGCTTCCTTGCGGCCATTGCCAAATGCCATGGAGAGTGTTTTGCCCTGGGTCTCGGCAGGGTGGCGGGTGATGATATTAATGACGCCTGAATAGGAGTTGGCCCCATAGCTGGCCGAGTCTGGCCCGCGTATGACCTCTATGCGTTCTATGTCATCCAGGACAATGGGCAGGTCACTCCAGTTGACGCCGCCAAACAGGCTGGCATACACCGACCTGCCATCTATCAGTACCTGCATGCGGTCAGACGTGGTCGTTGTGACCATGCCATGATAAGCCACCGTGCTGTCCGCAGAAAAATAAGGGTCGGCATGATAGGCCACATACATGCCCGGCACCAGGCGAAAGACTTCTGACAAATCCCAGGCACCGCTATCCTTGATCATTTGTCTGTCGATGATAGTCACTGCAACCGGGGTTTCATTAATAGGTTGTGATAGCCGTGATGCAGACAAGATGACAGGTATGTCATCCAGGAAAATGGATTCGTCGCCAGGCCTGGCTGTTGCCATCTGGTGCAAAAGAAAAAAAAGCAGGGCTGCGCAGCCTGAGCGTCTGGAGAGAAGCTTGGGTAAGCGTTTGCTATGACGAATGCCGCAGTAGTTTGTGCGGATAATGCGTTTTTTTTCTGCTAACAAGATGTGCCCCAGAACCAGAAAATGCATTGATTTAGAGTAACACAGCAGGGATATTCAAACATAGTTTAAATACAAAGACTTCAGCCTGGAGAGCAGTTTATGTCTTGCGCTTTGTTGTTTTTCTGATTCAATTTCAGTTGAGTAAAATTTATTTATAGCCATGTGTAATAGATGAATTAAGATGAATTAAAACAGATTTAATTGACTGGACGATGAATTCGTCATCAGAAAGTTAATGTTAATTTAATATAAATTGCCTATTTGAAAACTTCTTAAGGCAAAGCTTCTGCACATCTTGCTCAGCAGGTAGAATAGCGGGATGACTACAGAATTAATTACTTCCCCAGACGTGGCAACAGAAGTTGTCGCCAGCCAGCCCAGCCAGGCTTATGAGCCAAGTTTCGTCCACCTGCGTATCCATTCCGAATATTCGATTGTGGATGGCCTGGTGCGTATTGATGATGTCATTAAGGCAGCAGTAAAAGACAAACAGCCAGCAATGGCGATTACTGACCTGGCGAATTTGTTCGCCATGGTGAAATTTTATAAAGCCGCACGCGGCAAAGGCATGAAGCCCATCGCTGGTTGCGATGTCTGGGTCAGCAATGATGTTGACCGTGACAAACCATCCAGGTTGCTGTTGCTGGTCAAGAACAAGCTTGGCTATCTGCAGTTATGCGAATTGCTGGCACAGGCCTGGCTGACGAACCAGCATAAAGGCCGTGCAGAAATCCGCTATGAATGGTTGCAGAGTATTTTTGAAGCAGGCAAGGGCGGTGGCCTGATCGCCATCTCTGGCGCGCATTTTGGTGATGTCGGTGTTGCTATCGATAATGGCAATCTTGAGCTGGCAGAGCAAAACGCCAGGCGCTGGGCCAGCATTTTCCCCAATCATTTTTATATAGAAATACAAAGGGCTGGCCAGGCAAATATGGATAACCATGTGCGCGCTGCCGTGGCCCTGGCTGGCAGGCTCAAATTGCCTGTGGTGGCAACCCATCCTGTGCAATTCATCAGCAAGGACGATTACACTGCCCACGAAGCGCGCGTCTGTATTGCTGAAGGCGATATGCTGGCCAATGGCCGTCGCGTGCGCAGGTTCAATGAGCAACAATGCTTCAAGACCCAGGCTGAGATGGCAGAGCTGTTTGCCGACTTGCCATCAGCACTGCGCAATTCAGTTGAAATTGCCAAACGCTGTAACCTGATGCTGGAACTGGGTAAACCGAAGCTGCCAGATTTCCCTACGCCTGAGGGCATGACGATTAATGACTTTTTGGAGCATGAATCCCGGCGCGGTCTTGAGTTTCGTCTTAATCAAATTTTCCCGAATGAAGAAAAACGCGAGAAAGAGCGCGCTCGTTACGAGGCACGTTTGAAGTTTGAAACCGACACCATCATCAAGATGGGTTTTCCGGGTTACTTCCTTATCGTTGCTGACTTTATTCAGTGGGCAAAAAATAATGGCGTGCCAGTAGGGCCGGGCCGTGGTTCTGGCGCCGGTTCGCTCGTCGCATATTCACTGCTGATTACTGATCTTGACCCTTTGCAGTACAACCTGCTGTTCGAACGTTTCCTGAACCCAGAGCGGGTATCCATGCCCGACTTTGATATTGATTTTTGCCAGGAAGGTCGCGACAAGGTCATTCAATACGTGAAAGACCGTTACGGTAAAGAAGCGGTGTCACAGATTGCTACTTTTGGTACCATGGCTGCCAAGGGCGCGATACGCGACGTCGGCCGGGTGCTGGATTTTGGCTATATGTTTTGCGATGGTGTCTCCAAACTGATCCCCTTCAAACCGGGCAAGCAAGTCACGATTGCCGAGGCGATTGTTGAAGAACCCCTGCTGGCTGAGCGTCAGGAAAACGAAGAAGAAGTCAAAACCCTGCTCGACCTCGCGCAACAGGTAGAAGGTATCACCCGTAATATCGGTATGCATGCCGGTGGTGTATTGATTGCACCAGGCAAGCTCACAGATTTCTGCCCGCTCTACACCCAGGGTGGTGATTCTGGTGTGGTGTCGCAATACGACAAGGACGACGTTGAGGCTGTGGGCCTGGTCAAGTTCGACTTTTTGGGTTTGACCACGTTGACCATTCTTGACAGGGCAGTGCGCTATATCAAGATGATGGACCCGGCCATGGCTGATTTTGATCTGGCCAAATTGCCGCTGGATGACAGGCCATCTTATGAATTGCTGACCAAGGCCAAAACCGTGGCTGTGTTCCAGCTGGAAAGCCGCGGCATGCAAGGCATGTTGAAAGATGCGCGTCCTGACCGTTTTGAAGACATTATTGCGCTGGTGGCTTTGTACCGCCCGGGTCCTATGGATCTGATCCCGGACTTCTGCAAACGTAAACACGGTGAACGTTTCGATTATCCTGATCCACGTACCGAAGGTATTTTGTCTGAAACCTACGGCATCATGGTGTATCAGGAACAGGTTATGCAGATGGCGCAGGTAGTCGGTGGTTACTCACTCGGCGGTGCGGATTTGCTGCGCCGTGCCATGGGTAAAAAGAAAGCAGAAGAGATGGCCGAGCATCGCCAGATTTTCCGCGATGGTGCTGCCAAGGATGGTTTGCCGCAAGAAAAAGCCGACGAGATTTTCGATTTGATGGAAAAATTCGCGGGCTATGGTTTTAATAAATCCCATGCTGCTGCATATGCCTTGCTGTCTTATCACACCGCTTATCTGAAGGCGCATCACGCTGCTGCCTTCATGGCTGCCAATATGTCGCTGGCCATGGATGATACTGATAAGGTCAAGATTCTGGTCGAAGATGCGATCGATATCTGCAAGCTTAAAATGCTGCCGCCAGATATCAACCAGTCTGAATACCGTTTCATGCCAGTTGCCGAAGCCGGCAAAAAATCCAGCCAGATACGCTATGGCATGGGTGCTGTCAAAGGTTCTGGTCAGAATGCGATAGAAAGCATCATCACGGCCAGAAAAGAAGGCGGACCATTTAAGGATTTATTCGATTTTTGCAAACGCGTCGATAAACGCCAGGTAAATCGCCGTACTGTAGAGTCACTGATACGTGCCGGTGCCATGGATTGCCTTGGCAAAGACCGTGGCATCTTGCTGGCCACCGTTGATTTTGCACTGGAAGCAGCGGTGCAGGCAGAAGCCGCGGCAAACCAGGTCAGCCTGTTTGGCGACGACGACGATTTGATCGCGCCACCAGATTATCTGGATGTAGCCGTCTGGACAGACAAGAAACGTCTGACCGAAGAAAAACTGGCACTGGGCTTTTATCTGTCCGGCCATTTGTTTGATTCTTATGCGCCAGAAGTACGCCAGTTCATCAAGACTACCCTGGCCAAGCTGGAACCTTCCCGCGACTTGCGCCTGATCTGCGGCATCATCACCGGTGTGCGTACCCAGATGACACAGCGCGGCAAGCTGCTCATCGTCAGCCTGGATGACGGCACTGCCGTGGTCGAGGTGACGGTGTATAGCGAACTGATGGAAGAATTCAAATCCCTGTTCAAGGAAGATGAGTTTCTGGCCGTGCTTGGTAAAGTGTCGGAAGACAGGTTCTCTGGCGGCTTGCGTATCTCGGCTGAAAAAGTCATGGACATAGGACGTGCCCGCGTACAGTTCTCGCAAGGTTTGCGTCTGACCCTGACATCAACGGCAGACACCAAAAAGCTGCAGGAGATGTTGAAGCCACATTTGAATGCTGATGGTTGCCCGGTATTGATACGCTATCAAAACGCCAATGCCAGTGCTGAGCTGTATCTGTCTGACCAGTGGCGGGTGAACCCGGATGATGTCTTGCGGCAGAATCTGGGCGAATGGCTATCCATGAAAAACGTCAAAATTGAATACGCCTGATTCCATGGATACAGCAAGTGCACCGCCAGCAGTGAGCGCCCCCATACAAACCGAGGTACTCACTGGCTGGCGCCAAAACCTTCCACAGCAAATATTGACAGTCTTGCCGCTGACCCTGTTTTTTCCGGTAGGCCTCATGTACGGCGGGGTATTGCTGTTTTATATCAGCTTGCTGGTATCTGGCAGTTACCTGAAGCGCATACACAGGGTCAGGCATAGTCCCATGCTATTGCCGATATTGGGACTTAGCCTGGTGAGTATCGTATTGGCTGCCATGCAGGATGTGCCTGATGAAATACATAAAGAATTCTGGCCAGGCTTTTGGCATTACCAGACTTATTTATTTCTCTTGCCCTTCCTGAGCGTCACGGCTGGGCCATGGCAAAGACGTGCCATGCAGGTTTTTTTTGCTGGCGCCATCCTGGCATCGACCTTGTTTGTGGCGAATTTTCTGCATATTTTGCCTGCCAATACCCTGTTTCGCAGCTATGTGATTTATGAAGGCAATAAATCCATCTTGCTGGGTATACTGATGGCGGTGGCAGCAGCCTGGATGTTGCATGAATTGCGCAGACACAAAGATCATCTTTTATGGCGTGTGCTGGCCCTGGTGTATGTGGCGGCGGCCCTGATCTTGCTGGCTAAGACCAGGACGGCCAGCTTGCTGTTTTTTATCTTGTGTGCAGTGTTGATCTTGCGCAAGCTGGGTTGGTCATGGCGTACAGTGGCTTTGCCGCTGATCTTGCTGGCAGCACTGGGTGGCACCTGGAAATATGCCTTGAGTCTGCCACCCCCGGCGACTTGTGAAGTGCGCCTGGTGCAAGCCAGTCCATGGGAGATTTTCAAATTGCGTGGCCTGTGTACCGTCCATCAATTGCGCGATTTTTCCCAGGGCCGCAAAGTCAATGAAGATGGCATGCGTCTGGAAATCTACAAGATTACCAGTGACATCATTGCTGAAGAACCGTGGACCGGGCATGGTATCGCTACCTGGATGCATCTCTACCAGCAAGAAGCCAAAGGCCTCAGCAGTGCCACCATGACAACGCCGCACAATGACTATCTTTTATATCTGACTGAGTTGGGTGTAGTAGGTTTGCTGGCTTTGCTGGCAATCTGGGTTGCACAGTTCTGGACTGCTTTTCGCATGTCTGTACATGAAAACCTCAATACCAGGGAAATGGCCATGCCCCTGTTGATGCTGACTATCGCCATGATGCTGGGTGGCATGTTCAATGCGATATTGCGTGACGGCGTGTTTGGCATGGCTTTCATGATTTTGCTGGCAATACCGCTGGCGGGCGTACGCAAAAAAAATTAATCACGCCGCAGATAGATTATTTATGTGCAAGCCAGTTTGACAGGCTTGTGCCAAGACAGGATATGAATTTCATACTATGAGTTTGATCAATAAAGAAACCATTGATGTGTTCCGCCGCTTGTGGCTGGCCATCACACCTTACCGGTCAAGGGTATGGTGGGCCTTGCTGACTATGCTGGGTACTGCTTCGACCGAAGTCATGTTCCCCAAAGTGTTGCGCTATATCCTCGATCATGGTTTTCATGGCAATGCAAAAAACCTGGCCTTATGGATGGTGCCAACCGCCATCATCGGGATTTTTTTGTTGCGGGGTATCTGTACCTTTACCACCAGTTACCTCATGACCTGGATCTCCACCAGGCTGCTAAACCAGCTGCGTGCCAGGGTATTTGACCGCATCCTGAATGTGCCTATCAGTTTTTACCAGAGTGAATCCAGTGGTCGCATCATCAACACCATTATGTTTGAAGCCCAGCAAATCGTTGAGATGCTCAAGGTGTCTATGACGACGCTGTTTCGTGATTCATTGACCGTCGTCGTTTTGCTGGCCGCCTTATTGTGGAGTAACTGGAAGCTGACCATCATTGCCCTGGTCATGATGCCCGTCATGGCTTATCTGGTACGTGGCGTCAGCAAGCGCTTGCGCAAGCTTAACCAAAGCCAGCTTGATGTCAGTAATGAACTGACTCAGGTCATAGAAGAAGCAACCCGCGCCAGCCAGGTAATACGCATTTTCGGTGGTCAGAAATATGAGCAGGACAGGTTTGAAGCCAAGAACGAAAAATTGCGTGGCTATGCCATGCGCACGACGATTGCCGTGGCATCCACCACGCCACTGACACAACTGGCGGCAGCTATTGCAGTGGCTGTCGTCATCATGTTTGCAGTGTCACAGGCAGCACAGGACGCCACTACGGCAGGGACTTTTATAGAATTTGTCGCCCTCATGATGTTATTGCTGACACCCTTGAAACGTCTGGCTGACTTGAATGGACCCATGCAGCGCGGCATGGCCGCGGCAGAATCTGTGTTTTCCCTGATAGATACTGCGCCAGAAACTGATAGCGGCACAGCCTTGCCAGCCCGTGCGCAAGGCAAGCTGGAATTTGCACACACCAGCTTCTCTTATCCAGGACAAGAGCAGGAAGCCTTGAAAGACATCAACCTCAGCATTGCACCAGGCGAAACCATCGCCCTGGTCGGTATGTCTGGTGGTGGCAAGACTTCGCTGGTGAATCTGGTGCCACGTTTTTACACGCCAGATTCTGGCGACATCCTGCTTGATGGCATTTCCTTGCAAGACATTTCCCTGTCCAGTCTGCGCAAGCAAATCGCCATGGTCAGCCAGAATGTGGTCTTGTTTGATGACACCCTGGTGTCGAATATCGCCTATGGCGATTCCAATCCTGATCCCGCACGCGTGGCAGCAGCAGTGCAGGCCGCGCACCTCAGCGATGTCGTGCGCGATTTACCAGATGGTTTGAATACCATAATAGGTGACAATGGCATGCGCCTGTCAGGTGGCCAAAGACAACGCCTGGCGATTGCCCGCGCCATCTACAAAAATGCGCCTATCCTCATTCTGGATGAAGCGACTTCGGCCCTGGATAGTGAGTCTGAACGCGCCGTACAAGCTGCCTTGGATGAGCTGATGCTGGGTCGTACCACGCTCGTTATTGCCCATCGCTTATCCACCATTGAGCGCGCCAGTCGTATTGCCGTGCTGGTTGATGGCAAGATCATAGAGATGGGTACGCATGCAGAATTGCTTGATAATGGCGGCACTTATGCCAACCTGCATCGTTTGCAGTTTGCTGCTTGATTGATAAAGGAGAAGCCATGACTACCGCGATTTCCCGTTTCCCTGTTCCAGAAATAAATGACTTGCCTGAGGATATGCGCGAGAAGGTATTGGCGGTACAGGAAAAAGCCGGTTTTGTGCCGAATGTATTCCTGACGCTGGCGCACAGGCCAGATGAATTCCGTGCCTTCTTTGCCTATCATGATGCCCTGATGCTGAAAACCACAGGCAATCTGAGCAAGGCAGAACGAGAAATGATCGTCACTGCCACCAGCGCCAAGAATAATTGCCTGTATTGTGTGGTGGCCCATGGTGCTATTCTGCGCATCTATGCCAAAAATACTCTGGTGGCTGACCAGGTTGCCGTTAATCATTTGAAGGCGGATATCACACCACGTCAAAGCGCCATGCTGGATTTTGCCATCAAGGTTTGCCTGGATTCGCAAAGCGTCAATGAGACAGACTATGCCCTGTTGTATAGCCATGGTTTTGATGATGAAGATATCTGGGATATCGCAGCCATTACCGCATTCTTTGGATTATCGAATCGCATGGCAAATGTAATTTCCATGCGCCCGAATGATGAGTTCTTCCTCATGGGGCGCACGCCAAGATGAGTGTCGTTGTACAAAATCCAGCAAACCGCATCCTCGTCATTGCGCCTAACTGGATAGGCGATGCCGTCATGGCCCAGCCTTTGCTGCAGTTGCTGAAACGCGACCATCCACAAGCTGCGATCGATGTGCTGGCACCCGCCTGGGTAGCGCCGGTTTTGCGTGCCATGGTGGAAGTGGATACGGTGCTGGAAACTCCTTTCAAGCATGGTTCACTGCAATTGCGTGAGCGCTGGCGCTATGCAAAAATCTTGCGTCAACGTGGCTATGCAGCCGCTTATGTTTTACCGAATACCCTGAAATTTGCATTGCTGCCCTGGATGGCAGGTATCAAAAAGCGGATAGGTTACAAGGGCGAAAGCCGTTACGGCCTGATTAACGTCATGCACCATGACAGCAAGCCCGTGCCGCGCGCCATGGTGGCGTTTTATGCCGCACTGGCAGGTGCACCTGTAGCTGATCTTGCACAGAATTTTCCCAAGCCATGCTTGCAAATGACGACTGCACAGACAGGCATCGTCTTGCAGGAGATGGGTTTGTCGGCGCAGCAGCTCTTGATCTGCTTTGCTCCGGGTGCAGAATTTGGCAATGCCAAGCGCTGGCCTGTTGGTCACTTTGCAGAACTGGCAAAAACCATCCTGCAAGCGCATCCTGATGCACAAATTGTTTTGCTGGGCTCCCCCAAGGATATCGAAGTTTGCCAGCAAATTGAGGCAGCCTGTCCCGAAGTACATCAGTTTGCCGGTAAGACCAGACTGGATCAGGCGCTGGCACTGATCGCCGCCAGCAATGTCATGGTGTCAAATGACTCTGGTTTGTTGCACATTGCCTCGGCATTCAACCGGCCCGTCATCGCCATCTATGGTCCGACTGATCCCGATCATGCACCACCATTTTCTGATATCGCCCATTCATTGTCACTGCGCCTGGCGTGCGCGCCGTGCAAGCAAAGGGAATGTCCTTTGGGGCATCATGACTGCATGAACAGGCTCGATAGCCAGATGGTGTGGCAACCCATGCAGCACATACTCGCTGCTTAAACCGCAGCTGATTTATTTCTTCGGTATATTGACAGCCGGCAGTGAGCCATCTTGCTGCCCCTTCCTGATGGCTTTGTTGATTTGCTCTATGATGCCCTTGTCCTCGGATGCCAGGATCGCAAAGTGGATGTAATCCACGAACAGATAATGGTCTAGCACCTTGAAAGTCACCCCGGGTGGCATCGGGGTATCTGGTGCAATTTCAGGCATGGTCTTGTTGAGCATGGCCTCGACCTTGCGCGGGTCGGGATCGTGATGGCTGAACAGCATGACATCCGTGCGTTTGCTGAGTAATTTCTTCAGGCGTGAGGGCAGGGAATACACGTCATCTTCTATGACCAGCAATTCGGCTCTTGCCTTGTCAAATTCATCGCCATAGGTGGAGCCACGTATCATGCTGACAGTCTTGCCCTGCAGGTCAGCGATCCTGGAAAATGGAAAAACCTGGTCACTCCTGACCACCAGCCAGATAAATGTACCAAAAGCCGGTATGGAAAAATGCAGAGTAAGCGCACGTTCTTTGGTTTTTGATAGGCCAAAAGCCAGGCCTTCACCTTCATTCAGGTTTTGCAACAAGCGTGTCCAGGGATAGCGTCTGTATTCAAACTGCAATTGCAATTCTTTCTCTACATAGGCCACGCATTGCTGAAAGACAGGGTTAAAGGGAATTTGCGGGGTGTTGGTGGTATTTGACTCCACGATCAAAAAGACTTGTTTACGCAGTTCGGCTGCCCAGACAGAGGGTGAAAACAGCAAGGGAAGCGCACTCAGGAAATACCTGCGATGCTTGTCTAGCCTTTTTAATATCATCGCTTTGATCTTCCCCGCCGAGGGGCTTCCTGTTCCCTGTATTGGAAAATATTCTACTCCTTAAGATTCGTTGGCATATTTCAAACGCTCTTAATTAAGTATATTTTGCAAATGCATAGTTACCTGGAGCAACACAGCAGCCTTACTCGGCGACTATTCTGTCTTGAGATGTGCAGTGTTTGAAGCTGATATAGTCAAATATTGTTAATGTGTCAACTGCAAGCCATTGCCGTTCTTGCATAGCTAAATCTTATACGCGATGGAAATTTACTTTGCATTTAGTGGCTATATTTTTTATGATCTCGCGCTTGTATGTCTTTATAAATTATTGTTTATTTAAGAATAAAATCGGTTCGAAGTAAATCGAAGGGGAAAAATGTCATTACGTTCACGCATAATTGCTTTAGGGCTGATAATTGCTTTGATGGGCCTGCATGAAGGTGTTACTGGTTCTTGGGAAAATTATCAATTTAATTCTGACGGAAAAATAGCTCAGATCGAAGCACCCAAATACCGTCTTACAGAGCAAAGTTTTCAGGATGCGGACCTGACTTTTAAAACAGAGAGAGGGCAAATAATTACAGTCAGAAGGCATATTGACCTGTTGATGGCGCAACAATTAAACAAAAATGGGGTCGTGAAGATCAATTATCTGGTGAGTAATCCAGGCAAAACCAGGTGGCTATGGGAAAGCAGATCGCCTGGACAAGGCTTTATTCTTGCGGCGACTGGGATTTTAATAATGGTTTATTTGCGGCTAAGCAGTCGAAAAAAATAGCGGGCTACCTCCAATCACTCCGACTGAGGGAATTAGTTTTTTGCCTGTGGGTTTATTGACATTGATGATGCAGCTTTAAGTTTTGTAATTGAATTTATTCGCAGGAGAACAGATGTCTGAAGTAGTTCATGTAGCGTTGAACCGACTTGACGGTGGTATCCACTGGCCTGGCCGTTGTCCCGCATGTGGAGCAACCGGGCGCTTGAGTAATGTCAAGGCATATATCGTACGCAGTACCGGTTCATACAATGTGGTCTCGGTTTCTATAGGCGAGCAAGTGTCTTCTATCGATTTCCCCATGTGTGCGACGCATGCATCCAGTAATGAATGGGCGTTGACTTTACTCGAAGGCGGTGTCTTCATGACCGTGCTCAGGAGCCTGGTATATTTCTCGCTTTTTTTATCATGCTTTTTCCTGTACCAGAAATTGGCACATCACATGGTTCTTCTCGATGTGGCTAATTTTTTGGGAATTGGAAAAGTTGGGACTATCATTTTCTTTGTATTTGGCTGGCTGGGATATCTGACCGTGCTATGGGCAAAAAGAAATGCGAATGTTCGCCCTTTGAAGTTCAAAGAAAATGGCAAAGTTCTCGCCATCCGATTTTTGAACAGGCAGTATGCTGCAGATTTTAAACGCGCGAATCCCAGGGCGACTCAGAAATTGAGAAAACCACCTACAACATTTTTTGGTAATGCATGGTTCTGGATTGTTTTATGCATAGTGGCTGCTCCCGCTGCTTTGTTTTATCTGATGAAAGCTTGATGAACCCTGAGACGTCCAAACATCTTGATTCAGAATGTCCCCTGAGGTTTAGTCCGTCAATGGTCGTTTGGCCCATTCTGGCGCTTCACGCGGATCAGGTTTGTCACCGTTGAAACCAGCTAACACCTGCACAGCCTGGTCATCACGCTGCCAGTGCAATTTTCCATTGGCAGTAAATACCAGGCGCTTGTTTTGGTCGCGGCCTGACCATTCTGCGCCAGCGACTTCATTGCTGGATGACTGGTGTTCTCCTCCACCGTAGAAAACGTCCAGCCCATTTGGAATGTGGTCAGGGTGAGCTGGGGAACCAAACCCGGTAGCGAGAGAAATTACGCGGTTCGTGATGAAATAGCCTCCGCCACCCCAGGTACCACCCTCGGGCCATAGTCCTAGTGCGTGCAACCAGGGCAGGCGACTGACAGCTGTCCAGGATGATTTATAACTTGTGTAGCCACGTCGCTCCTGAAGTACGAAATAGAGTAACAGTCCTCCATCTGGCGACAGGTCACAGCGTTGAGGGTATAAGTGGGCACGCATTCAGGCACCGGGCTCAAAAGTATCTTTGCGAGTATCCCAGCGAATCACGTGAAACCAGTTGCTTGGTCCCCGTGCAAAGATTGCTGCTACATGTGCTTCCCTGGCAAAAATGACGAATAGTCTTGGACTGAGGGTGGTGTAGTCATTGATCTTACATGGATATGTCGCTTGACTTAAACAAGCGAAATTTCGCGCATTTCACCTGAATCTCTTCATGCTTGGACTGGGGCAAGTCTGGCATGAAGAGATACCCTAGCCTTATCCTGAGTATTTTCTCTCGTGCATCACATCAAGATAATATCGTACTGCTCCTGATGAAACACATTCTCCACTTGCAGTGAAATCGGTTTACCAATGAAATCGCCGAGCATGGCCAGGTGTTGGGATTCTTCTTCGAGGAACATGTCGACCACGACTTGTGAAGCCATGATGCGGAATTCTCTGGGGTTGAATTGCTTGGCTTCGCGCAGCAGTTCACGCAGGATTTCGTAGCAGATGGTGCGGGCGGTTTTGACCTGGCCTTTGCCGCTGCAGGCAGGGCAGGGTTCACACAGTACATGGGCGAGTGATTCACGCGTGCGTTTGCGGGTGACTTCTACCAGGCCGAGGGCTGAGAAGCCGGATACGGATAACTTGGTACGGTCGCGTGACAAAGCCTTGTTGAGTTCGGACAATACAGCAGTCTTGTGTTCTTCATTCTCCATGTCGATGATGTCGAGAATGATGATGCCACCAAGGTTACGCAGCCTTAACTGGCGGGCGATGGCGTGGGCTGCTTCTAGGTTGGTCTTGAAGATGGTGTCATCGAAATTGCGACCAGCGACAAAGCTGCCGGTATTGACGTCGATGGTGGTCATGGCCTCGGTCTGGTCGACGATAAGGTAACCGCCAGATTTGAGATCGACGCGGCGACCCAGGGCACGTTCTATTTCTTCTTCCACGCCATGCAAGTCAAACAGTGGACGTTCGCCTATATAGTGTTGCAGCTTGCCGAGTACCGACGGCATGTAATGCGTCGCGAACTCTTGCAGCATGATGTAATTTTCACGCGAGTCGACTTGTATGCTGTCGGTTTCTTCATTGACGAAATCGCGTAAGACGCGCTGTGCCAGATTAAGATCCTGGTACAGCAGGGTAGTCGGTGGCTGGGTCTTGGCCAGTTGCAGTATGGTGGACCAGGTACGGCGCAGGTAATCGACGTCGGCTTTGAGGTCTTCATCGGAGGCGTCTTCTGCCATGGTGCGGACGATGAAACCACCTTTTTCTTCTGGCTGCTGCAGGTTTTGTACTTTGGTGCGCAGGGCTTCGCGCTCTGCTTCATTCTCTATCTTTTGCGAGATGCCTATATGCGAATCTTGTGGCAGGTAGACAAGCATGCGGCCTGCGATGGAAACCTGGGTGGACAGGCGTGCACCCTTGGTGCCTATCGGGTCTTTGACAACTTGTACGGTGACGGATTGGCCATCGAACAGCAATTTTTCTATTGGTGTCAGCGGTGCATTGGTATTGCCATTGGCATCTTGCGAGCGGGCGTCCCAGATGTCGGCTACGTGCAAAAAGGCAGCGCGTTCCAGGCCTATGTCGATAAACGCAGACTGCATGCCAGGCAAGACGCGCACGACTTTGCCGAGGTAGATATTGCCGACCAGGCCGCGTGACAATGTACGTTCTATATGGAGTTCTTGTACCGCGCCCTGGAACATCAGGGCAACGCGGGTTTCTTGAGGGGTGATATTGATGAGGAGGTTTTCGCTCATAAGCTTCTCTGATACTTCAATTTAGGGAATAAAGATACCTGCCTGACGCAGCAGCTGGCAGGTTTCAAATAAAGGTAATCCCATGATGCCAGAATAACTCCCTTTGATGTGTGAAATAAAACGGGCGGCTGCGCCCTGTATGCCATAGCCACCGGCTTTGTCATAGGGTTCATTGCTATTGCAGTAGGCCACAATCTGCTGTTCATCCAGCTTTGCAAAACTGACTTCTGAACATTGGGTGACAGCGGCACTGCCCAGAGCAGAATGCACGGCAATGCTGGTCAGTACCATATGTGTCTGGCCCGCCAGCATGCTCAGCATTTGTATGGCTTCTTGCTTGTCGGCAGGTTTGCCGAGTATTTGCTTGCCAAGCACTACGGTGGTGTCGGCGGCGAGCACGGGGCGTGGCAGCATTTTACGCAGATGCATGATTTCCCATGCCTTGTCTGCTTTTTCCTGGGTGACGCGGCTGACATAGGCTTCTGGCGCTTCGCCGGGCAAAACGATCTCGGTCACATCCGGCCCGCGCGGTGCGGCATCGCGCAGCAGCAGGAGGTCAAACTCTATGCCTGCCTGGTGCAGCAATTCGCGACGTCTTGGACTTTTTGATGCCAGGTAGATTTTATTTTCTTTTAGCATGGCGGTCTCCTTGGTATGACTTATACCCGGTGATAAGGGTGGTTCTGGGTAATTGACCAGGCGCGATATAGCTGTTCAGCCAGTAGTACCCTGACCATGCCATGTGGCAGGGTCAGGCTGGAGATGCGTATCAGGGTATCGGCTTTGGCCTTGAATTCTGCATCGAGGCCATCGGCACCGCCGATGATGAAGACCACATCGCGGCCATCCTGCTGCCATTGAGTGAGGTTTTGCGACAGGGCGACGCTGGTCCAGTCCTTGCCACGTTCATCCAGGGCGACGATGCGGGCATTCTTGGGTATCACGGCTTCGATTTTGGTACGCTCCAGGGCCATGACGGTTTCGGCCGTTTTGCTGCCTGAGCGCTCTATCGGTTTGATTTCCTTGAGGATGACGCGGCATTCTGGCGGCATGCGTTTGGCATACTCCTGAAAGCCTGTTTCTATCCAGGAGGGCATTTTGTGGCCGACGGCGGCGATGATCAATTGCATGTTTTATTCTGCTTGCTGCAAATAGGGTCTTGAAACTGCGTCTCACTTAAACAAATGGCTGCACGAGGCAGCCATTTGGGATCGAGCTTTTACAGAATTATTCCTCTGTTGCTTTCTTACGTGCCGGAGCGCGTTTTGCTGGCGCTGCAGCAGCATTGGCCGTGCGTTTTTCTGCGGCTTGCTTGGCAGAAGCAACGGCAGTTTTAGTCGCTGCTACTTTGACACGGCCACCGGTTGGTATCTTGGCTGGTTTGGCAGCAGTAGTGCCATCAGCGGCTTTGCGGGCTGCCGGTTTGCGTGCTGGTTTGCCATCTGCATCGCCAGTAGTTTTGGTAACGCGTGGTTTGCGCGCTGGTTTCTTTTCATCGTCCAGCGTGGTCTGGATGGCCATCATGTCATGCGTGACTTCCAGCGGAGCAGCCTTGCCAGCCACTTTGCGGACGCGTTTAGGCTTGTCGTCTTCTTCTTCAACCTCGACCTTTTTAGCAGAAGTACGCTTGGCCGCGCCGAATTTGACAGGCTTGTCGCCCCACAGCTCTTCCAGGCGATAGTAAGCGCGGATGGCTGGTTGCATGATGTGGACGACGATATCACCCAGATCGACCAGTACCCATTCGCCAGTCGCTTCACCTTCCATACTGATGATAGTGCCGCCGTTTTCCTTGACTTTGTCGCGTACGGACGCGGCCAAAGCCTTGGTTTGACGGTTGGATGTACCAGAGGCGATACAAACGCGGTCAAACAGACTGGTCAGGTGGGTGGTTTCAAACAATTGTATGTCTTGTGCCTTGACGTCTTCCAGAGCGTCAATGACCAGAGTTTGCAGTTTTTTAATATCCATATTTTTATTGGTAGATAGTTTGTTGTTGTAGGTAGTCTAGCACCTTGTGCGGGACTAGCAATCTTGTTGTCGGGTTATGCTGTTTTAATTCAGTACGTAGTTGGGTCGCAGATACATCTTGCGCCAGATTTCTCTCCAGATAAGTGCCACCGGCTGGCCGTGTGCGCATTTCCAGGGCGCTGATGGCATTTTTCTTCCAGATGTCAGCAATGTCGGGGCTGCTGATATCGAGGCTGAAACCCGGGCGTGATGCAGCACATAAATGCGCTACTTCAAGCAAGGCCTGCCAATTGCGCCAGGTGTGCAAATTTTGCAACTGATCTGCACCCATGGCAAATACCAGTGATGCCTCATCGCCAACTTCTCTGCGTAGCTGGTGCAAGGTATCAATGGTGTAATTACTTTTACCCTGTTCTGCGCGGATGATTTCTTGCTCATCTATCCTGACAGGGCAGAGTTGCCAGTCTTCAAAAGCCAGCTTCAGCATGGCCAGTCTTTGTGTTGCTGTAGCTTGCAACTCATTCTTTTGCCATTGCTGGCCTACGGGAATGATGCGCAATTCATCCGGCTGAAATACCGCTGCCAGGCTATGCGCAAGGGCGACATGGCCCAGATGCACAGGGTCAAAGCTGCCACCCAGTACCAGGATACAAGGTGCTACCGCAGTGTCTATACCCATTCCCGGTGTACCAGAAAGTCTGTGGCCAGTGCTGCTTCCGGGCTGCCTGCCTCCGGTTTCCAGTCATAACGCCATTTGACGATGGGGGGCATGGACATCAGTATGGATTCTGTCCTGCCGCCAGACTGCAGGCCAAAATGCGTGCCGCGGTCAAATACCAGGTTGAATTCTACATAGCGGCCACGGCGATAAGCCTGGAAATCACGCTCACGCTCGCCATATTCCTGGTCTTTGCGACGTTCCAGGACAGGGCGATAAGCCGGAATAAAGGCATCGCCGACGCTGCGCATCATGGCAAAACTGCTGGCAAAATCCTGCTCATTGAAGTCATCAAAGAAGATACCACCTACGCCACGGGCTTCTTTACGGTGTTTCAGGTAAAAATACTCGTCACACCATTTCTTGAAGCGGGTATGCAAGTCTGCGCCATAAGGCTGGACCGCCATTTTACAGGTTTGGTGAAAATGCACCGCATCTTCAGTAAAACCGTAATACGGCGTCAAGTCCATGCCACCGCCAAACCACCAGACATCTTCCTGGCCTTCGGCGCGGGTGGTGAAAAAGCGCACATTCATGTGCACGGTAGGTGCATAGGGGTTACGCGGATGCAAGACCAGCGAGACACCCATGGCTTCCCACTGACGACCAGCCAGCTCAGGGCGGGCAGCAGCGGCGGATGGCGGCAGGTTTTTACCCATGACATGGGAGAAATTCACGCCGCCACGTTCAAATACCTTGCCTTCTTCTATCACGCGCGAGATACCGCCGCCGCCTTCCGGGCGTTCCCAGCTATCTGTAATAAAAGTATGGCCATCAACTTCTTCCAGAGCCGCGACTATACCAGCCTGCAAGCCCAGGAAGTAATTTTTAACCGCGAGTGTATCCGTCATTCTGCTGTCTATTCTAAAAAACACAAGGGGCTGGACTAGTCTTTGGACTATTCTCAACCCACTGTAAAAAGCCGATTGTACACATGGAATATGTGTACCTGGCCATTGCTAATGCTTGCGGTTCAGCGCACGCCAGCCTATGTCACGGCGGTATTGCATGCCGTCGAAATGGATTTTCTCCACCACGTCATAAGCATGTTTTTGTGCCAGCTTGACAGTATCGCCCAGGCCAACTACGCACAAGACACGGCCACCCGTCACATTCAAAGTTTTTTCATTCAAAGATGTACCGGCATGGAAGGTCACAGTTTCTGCTGTTTCTGCAGGGATGCCAGTGATTTTGTCACCTTTGCGTGGGGCATCAGGGTAGCCGGCGGCTGCCATGACGATACCCATGGCAGTACGCCTGTCCCATTCCAGTTCCACGGTGTCCAGTGTGCCATTGACAGCATGTTCAACAACATGCAGGAAATCTGTCTTGAGGCGCGCCATGATGGGCTGGGTTTCCGGGTCGCCCATGCGGCAATTGAATTCCAGAGTTTTTGGATTGCCCTGGTCATCAATCATCAGGCCAGCATACAAAAAGCCGGTAAATACGATGCCATCCTTGGCCATGCCTTGTACCGTAGGCACGATGATCTCGCGCATCACGCGTGCATGCAGTTGCGGCGTCACGATAGGGGCAGGGGAGTAGGCGCCCATGCCGCCTGTATTCGGGCCTTCGTCGTTGTCGAGCAGACGCTTGTGGTCCTGGCTGGTTGCCAGTGCCAGAATATTCTTGCCGTCCACCATAACGATGAAACTGGCTTCTTCGCCTGCCAAAAATTCTTCGATGACCACGCGCGCACCGGCATCACCCAGCTTATTGTCAGACAACATCATGTCGACTGCTGCATGTGCTTCTTCAGCCGTCATGGCAACGACTACGCCCTTGCCAGCTGCCAGGCCATCGGCCTTGATGACGATAGGTGCGCCTTTGGCATTGATGTACTCATGCGCAGGTGCCAGCTCAGAGAAAGTCTGGTATTCAGCCGTAGGAATAGCATGCCTGTGCATGAAAGCCTTGGCGAAATCCTTGGAACTTTCCAGTTGTGCGGCTTCCTTGGTCGGGCCAAAGATTTTCAGGCCACGGTCACGGAAAATATTGACGATGCCAGCAGCCAGCGGCACTTCAGGGCCGACCACGGTAATGCCTATGTTTTCTTGCTCGGCAAAGTCTGCCAAGGCTACCGGGTCTGTGATGTTGATGTTTTTCAGACGGCTGTCAGCAGCCGTACCACCATTGCCGGGGGCGACAAAAATAGTTTGTACGCGTTCAGATTGCGCCAGTTTCCAGGCGAGGGCATGTTCACGGCCACCAGAGCCGACTACGAGTAATTTCATCTTAATCTTCTATGATGGCGTTGGTGAATACTTCCTGTACATCGTCGAGGTTCTCGAGGGCATCCAGCAATTTTTGCATCTTGATGCCTTCGTCACCGGCAAATACAGTCTCAGTATTTGGCTTCATGACGACTTCGGCAACTTCTGCCTTGAAACCAGCTTTTTCCAGGCTGGCACGCAGGTCAGGCAGGCTGAATGGCGCGCACAACACTTCTATGCCGCCTTCTTCATCGGTGACGACATCGTCAGCACCGGCTTCCAGAGCAGCTTCCATCAGGGCATCTTCATTGGTGCCTGGGGCAAAGAGCATCTGGCCGCAATGCTGGAACAAAAAGGCCACCGAGCCCTCAGTGCCCATATTGCCACCGTATTTGCTGAAGGCATGGCGTACTTCTGCCACGGTACGCACGCGGTTGTCGGTCATGCAGTCAACCACGATGGCGGCACCGCCTATGCCATAACCTTCATAACGTACTTCTTCGTAATTTGCGCCTTCGAGTGTGCCCGCGCCGCGTTGTATCGCGCGCGTGACGTTTTCTTTAGGCATATTGGCGTCAGCCGCCTTGTCTACTGCCAGACGCAGGCGTGGATTGGCATTCACATCCTCACCACCCATGCGTGCTGCAACCGTGATCTCCTTGATCAGACGCGTCCATATCTTGCCGCGTTTGGCATCGGTTGCTGCTTTTTTATGCTTGATATTGGCCCATTTACTATGTCCTGCCATGATCGCTCTTTCCTGAATTGACAATAGCTCACCCTGAGGGCGGCAATTTTGCCTGGCTTGGTTTTATAATGAAGACCAGTATTTTACCATAGTGGCACCGACCGACTTCCCCAAATCACCTCCCAAAACTATGTCAAAACCTTTGTTGATCGCTAAAAACACCGAATTCGACTTGAATTTACTGTCAGACTGGGCCAATCGCCATGGTTGTATCACTGGAGCCACGGGTACCGGCAAGACCGTCACCCTGCAAACCCTGGCCCAGGCGTTTTCTGGAATTGGCGTGCCGGTGTTCATGGCAGACGTCAAAGGTGACCTGTCTGGCATGGCCAAAGCAGGTAGTGCCACCAGCAAGATGCAGCAAAGGCTGCAAGCCCTGCAACTCGATGAACCCAAATGGCAGGCTTGCCCGGTGACATTCTGGGATGTGTTTGGCAAGCAGGGGCATCCGGTACGCGCCACGGTATCTGACCTCGGCCCTTTGCTGCTCGGGCGCATGCTAAATCTGAATGATACCCAGGAAGGTGTCTTGCAGCTGGCTTTCAAGATCGCCGACGACCATGGCCTGCTGTTATTGGATACCAAGGATTTGCGCGCCATGCTGCAATACCTGGCTGAAAATGCCTCTGAATTCCAGACTGAATACGGCAATATCTCTGCCGCTAGTGTCGGTGCTATCCAGCGCTCGCTGCTGACTATCTCGGAGCAGGGAGGAGAGCAATTCTTTGGCGAACCCATGCTGAACCTGGATGACATGATGCAGACGGATGGTGATGGCCGCGGTTTTGTAAACATCCTGGCGGCAGATCAATTGCTGCAGTCACCACGCCTGTATTCCACCTTTTTGCTATGGATGCTGTCTGAATTGTATGAGCATCTGCCTGAAGTGGGTGATGTCGACCAACCCAAGATGGTGTTTTTCTTTGATGAAGCCCATTTGTTGTTTGATGAGGCTCCCAAGGTCTTGCTGCAAAAGATAGAGCAAGTGGTGCGTTTGATACGCTCTAAAGGTGTGGGCGTGTATTTCGTTACGCAAAACCCGTTGGATATTCCTGATACCGTGCTGGGGCAACTCGGTAACCGTGTCCAGCATGCCTTGCGCGCCTATACGCCCAGGGATCAAAAAGCAGTGCAGGCGGCGGCAGAAACTTTTCGCCCCAATCCCAAACTCGATACGGCGGCAGTCATCGCCGAGCTGGAGGTGGGTGAGGCCCTGATTTCCTTCCTGGATGATAAAGGTCGACCCAACATCGTGCAACGCGCATTGATTGTGCCGCCATCGTCGCAGATAGGGGCGATAACGGCAGATGAGCGTCAGCAAGTCATGCAGACCTCCATCGTTGCCGGTGTGTATGAAAAGCACATAGATCGTGAATCTGCGTATGAAAAACTGACTGGCCGGGTGGCAGCCCGTGCCGCTGATAAGGAAGATATTCCGCAACGAGACAACAAGCCCGAGCCAGCGGCCGCAGATGCCAATGGCTGGGGGAATGCGCCGTCAGCCCCATCGACGCCACCGTCCCCTTCAGCACAAACCAGGCCAGCATTCAGTTCAGCACATACAGCTCGGCCCGCACAGGCACAGGCAAGTGGTGGTGGCGTCGGTGATACATTGAAAAGTGTATTCGGCAACCTGCTCGGTGGAGGCGGTTTGCGACGTAAGGACAATGTGGTTGAGACCATGATCAAATCTACGGTCAGGACCATGGGTTCTACGGTAGGGCGCGAAATCATCCGCGGAGTATTAGGCTCTATCTTGAAGAAGTAAACCTGCTGGCACTAAAAGAAATCATGCCGGGGCAGAGGATCAGCAGAGCTTATCGGCTCTGCTGACCAACATAATTATTCCTGATCCTGGCTGCCGCTATTGGCCAGACGCCTGAAGATACTGTTCAGGGAGCTATCGCTTTGTTTGGGCGATACTTTTTTTGTCTGCCTTTGTGGCATATCCGTCATCGCACGTTGAGGGCGGAGTACTGGCTGATCTGCATATTGTAAGCGTGGCGTGTACATTTGGTTTCTCCTGCGATGTGGTTCATGAATTAAGTGTAATGAAATATCTATTGTTTAATAGTTACACAAAGTCAATTTTGGCAAGCAAATGTAAAATTCCGTGTGAAAAATTGTTAGTTCTTTTCCAAGGAGGAATTATTTGCTTTCTACCCGGCAATTTATGTGTGAAATTATGGATTTTGGCCGTGTAACACTTTGGCTCTCTTTTAAAGATTTATGCTTACAGAACAATCGAAATTGCTCGCTCGCCGCCATTACCTGTCAGGCCTGGCCATCGCCCTGGCAGGTGCCATTCTTTTTTCTACCAAGGCTATCGTTGCCAAGCTGATTTACCGCTATAACGTTGACGCAGTGACCTTGATCTGTTTTCGCATGGCATTTTCCCTGCCCATTTTTGCTGCAATTGCTGTCTGGCAAATGCATAAGGCGGGTAGCCTGAGCAAGGCAGATCGCTGGCGACTGGTGGCTTTGGGCCTGGTTGGTTATTACCTGTCATCCTTCCTGGATTTTTTGGGCTTGCAATATATCAGCGCGGGTCTGGAGCGCCTGATCCTGTTCCTGACACCTTCCTTTGTCTTGCTGATATCTGCCTTCTTTTTGAAACGCGCCGTCAGTAAGCTGGAATGGGCAGCTTTGCTGGTGTCCTACCTCGGCATCGTGCTGGTGTTTTTCCACGACCTTAAATTGGGTGGCGAGTATGTGTTGCTGGGTTCTGCGCTGGTGCTGGGCGCCGCGATTTCGTATGCCATTTATTTGATACAGTCGGGTCAACTGGTGCAAAGACTGGGTTCCTTGAGGCTGGTGTCATATGCAATGTGTGTTTCCAGTGCCGCCTGCATAGGCCAGTTTTTTATTTTGCGTCCTGCCAGCATGCTGGTGCAGCCGCTTGCTGTATATTCATTGTCTATAGTAAATGCCATCATGTGTACCGTATTGCCAGTGTTCATGACCATGATCGCCGTCAAGCGCATAGGTGCAGCGACAGCTTCGCAGGCCGGCATGATAGGCCCGGTATCGACCTTGTTCCTGGGCGCTTACTTCATTGGTGAACCCATCACGGGCTGGCAGCTGGCTGGGACAGTATTGGTCATGGGCGGCATGTATTTGCTGTCCAGGAAAAAAAGCTAAACACAGAAAACTTATTCAGGAGGGGTAAATGGTCAAGGCAATCCGCATACAGCAAACCGGTGGTCCGGAAGTCATGGAATATGTCGATGTAGAGCTGGGTACCCCCGGCCCGGGTGAGGTGCTGGTAATTCAAAAGGCTTGCGGCCTGAATTTTATTGATGTGTATTTCCGTACCGGCTTATACCCACAAGCACTGCCTGGTGGTCTGGGCATGGAGGGTGCGGGCATTGTAGAGGCCATAGGGCCGGATGTGAAATATGTGCAGGTTGGTGACAGAGTCGCTTATGCAGGGAGGCCAACCGGTGCCTATGCTGAGGCCCGTATCATGCCTGCGGATAATCTGGTGCGGCTGCCGGACAGCATCAGTTTTGAGATTGCTGCCGCCATGATGTTGCAAGGCTTGACGGTGCAATACCTGTTTCACCGGACTTTCCCCTTGCAGGGAGGTGAAACCATTCTTTTTCATGCCGCTGCCGGTGGAGTTGGCCTGATTGCCTGTCAATGGGCACGTGCCATAGGCGTCACAATGATAGGTACGGTAGGCTCGGATGAAAAGGGTGAGTTGGCCAAAGCCCATGGCTGTGCCCATGTCATCAACTACAACACGGAAAATTTTGTTCAGCGAGTGCGTGAAATTACAGATGGAAAAGGAGTGCCGGTCGTTTATGATTCCATCGGCAAGGATACTTTCTTCCCTTCTCTGGATTGCCTGTCTCCTTTGGGTATGATGGTCAGTTTTGGCAATGCATCTGGCCCGGCCCCTGCGTTTAGTCTGGGAGAGCTTGCTTCTCGCGGTTCTTTATTCATTACCCGCCCCAGTTTGATGAGTTATGCCGCCAAGCGTGATGATCTTGAGCAAATGGCTGCGCACTTATTTTCCATGGTAGAGAGCGGCAAAGTTAAAATAGACATACGCCAGCGCTATCCTTTAAGTGAGGTCGCGCAAGCCCACCGTGAGCTGGAAGCCAGAAAAACGACAGGTTCCAGTATATTGATTCCTTGAAGCAAGAATATATGACACAAGTAACACCACCATCAAAAAAAGAAGTAGAGCAAGAGAATGGCAGCCCCAAGTTTGGACGCTTGCTTATTGTCCTTATTTTTGCAGTCATGCTCATCGTTGCCATTACACTGGGCTCCGAGGCTTACTATACTAATTAAGCAGCTTGGAAGACGCGTAAACACTATTTTTTAGTTTTGTTGTTTTGCGGCACTGTAGATGTGGATGCTGGCATTGCGTAAGCTTGCTTGGCTTGGCAAAATGCAAGTTTTTAGTTGCAGCTCTACGGCCTGAATTTTGTTGATAATTTAACTATAATAAAAAAGAGCGATGGATACCATTCCACTAAATACTGCCAAGACGAGTGAATTTTCCAGCTCTAGCCGTTTGCTGATACTGCAAAGTCTGGTGCCTATCGCCACTAACCTGGTTTCTTCGCAAATTGAGGCATTTGCTGGCCGCCTGACTGAGGCCTTGTTCAAACTGTCTGACCAAACCGTCAGGCCGGAAGAGGTAGCCAGCAGTTTTGCTGCCTACCAGCAATTGAAGCGCAATGGCACGACCTTTTACCGCCTGGTTGCCGGGCAGGTGAATGCCGCCCTTGCCAAGGAAGTCAGCGTCGTCAATACCCGCAAACGTGCCAGAACGGATGAGGGCAAGCAGGATTTCTCCCTGGTCAGTTTTGAAGAAATGGAAAGCAAGGTACTCAGCCGCAACTTGAGTCAGTCGCTGGAAGTCAATAATGCCGAGCAACTGGTGGCACTGAATGTGCGCATAGGCCATGTCTTGCGTCGTACCCCCATCAGCGTGTCGCAAAATCCCTTTCGTCCTGAGCTATTTGTCAAAGCTGTCCACCAGGCCTGGATGGAACTGGAGCCCAATCCCGAAACGCATCACCTGATATTGCGCTTGTTACAGCCTGAGCTATTCTTGCAATTGGGCGCAATTTATCGTGAGTTGAATCTGGCCTTGGTTGAGCGCGGTATCTTGCCTGAACTGAATGATGGTTATCGTAACAAACAGAAAAAGAATATGATCTCTGGCTCTGAAGATATTAGCGATCGCGATCCCTATCTGGAAAACAAGCTACGTAATATTTTCTCGGGCAATGCCCCGCCCGGCTCATTTGGCAATACGGTGACTGGCGGTGGCGGTGGCGGTGGCGGTGGCGGTGGCGGTGGATCACCTGCCATGGACGGCGGCGGCATACCTTTTACCGGTGGGCAGGATGGGGGCGGCAATGGCTTTGGCTCAGGCCAGGGTGGCGGCGGTCATGGCGGCGGCAACGCCCCTGACATGGTGACTATAGATAGACAGTTTTTCGACTATCTGACCAGTGTACAAAGAGACTTTAATGCCAATCCCATGCCCATGGATACCTTGCATTTGCGGCAATTATCGCAGCAGCCCAATGCTGGCGGCCTGACGCATATAGATCAAAGCACCATAGAGTTACTGGCGCGTATTTTTGATTATGTCTTCAATGACAAAAGCATACCGGCAGATATCAAAAACCTCATCAGTCAGTTGCAGATACCCACCCTGAAGGTCGCTTTGCTGGACAAGGATTTCTTTTTCAAGGAAAGCCATCCAGCACGGGTATTGATCGATACCCTGGCAAAATCCAGCGTCCTGCTCAATAGCGACACCACGGCAGAAGACCCTCTCTATCAAATGATAGAGGGCATAGTCGAGCGGGTGCAGCAGGATTTTGACCAGCAGATAGAATTGTTTTCTGACGTTGTTGCTGATCTTGAAGCTTTCCTGAAAGAAGAAGAGCAGCAAACTGAGGTCGCCATCAGCGAGCCAGTAGCCGTTGCGTTGAAGCAGGAAAAAATGCGCCTGGCGCGTGAATTTGCCGAAAACGATGTCGCCATCCGGGTGGAAACCGGTGAAGTGGCTGGTTTTCTGGAAACTTTCCTCAAGGAGCAATGGATCAGGATCTTGACGATCTCGCATAACGTCAAGGAAGAAAAACCCAACGCCCTGGAAAATGCTCTGAGGACGATGGATGACCTGATCTGGAGCCTGAAACCCAAGAATAGTGCAGAAGAGCGCAAGGAGCTGGTCAGCAAGCTGCCAGCCATGCTGTCGCTACTGAATGCCTGGCTCAATGCGATCAAATGGGATGAGCCTGAGCGCGTCATCTTCTTTTCCAAGCTGGCCGAGCGGCATGCTGCCATTGCCCGTGCACCACTGGAATTCTCACCGCGTCGCCAACTGGAAATTGCCGTTAATATCGCCCAGCGCGCCAGTGAAAAACGCCTGAACCGCCATGTGCAAGATCAGATAGAACAACCAGTCGATGAGTGGGCACGTGTTATAGAATCTATGGAACGCGGTATCTGGGTCGATTTCACACGGCAAAATGGCGTGACTACCCGCTTCAAACTGGCCTGGGTCAGCCCCAAGCGTACTCGCTACATCTTCACCAACCGCCAGGGGCATGATGCCTTCTCGGTATCCAGTGAAGAGTTGATCACCCAGTTCCGCGAAGGCAGGGCCATACAAATCGTCGCAGAATCGGTAGTCGACCGTGCCCTGGTAGAGGCGCTACGCGATCCTCCTGCAACATAATCACAATGACAGGCTCTAGCCTGTCATTGTGCATGGATCTGCTGGTTTTATAGCCAGCTTAGATGGTCAGCTCAGTTGGTCAGCTTACTGATTGACGGTCAATTCCACTTTACTTGTACTACCATTCTTGCCCGGGAAGTCTTTCAAGGCACTGTCCATCAGGTAAGGCAGATAAAGCGAAATTTCAGGATTCAACTGCTCAGAGCTGGCCTTGATGTCAGCCAGTTTTTTATTGCCATTCATTTCCGTTATGCGGATTTGCAACTGGTGCAGATAGGTACTACGCATGCTGATATCCATCCAGCCTCTGGGGTAACCAGGCCAGCCCCAGTAAGGTGGATAGTAAATATAATGGCGGCGATAAATGCCACGGCTGAAATGCAGGCCCCAATACGGGTCATAGATGCCGGGTTGCCAGAATGGTGAATACTGGATTTCCCTGAGTGTCGTAGCGTACTGCAATTCGACCTTCAAGCTCGGGCTTGTGCCCACAGTAACTTCCTTGAACCCCAGGTTTTGCAAGCGGCTGCGCAGCAAGTCTTCATATAATTGATGCTCGGGATTGTTTTCCTGGCCCGGGGCACGTTCAAAAATATATGATTTATCCTGAGTGCTGCCTGGCCACTCATGGAAGACGCTGACCTGGCTACTGAATGTCGTCGCGCAACCGCTCAATATCAGGCTGCAAACCAGGGTAAGAAAGAGGCTTAATTTTTTCATGTTCTACTCCTTGATGCTGATGTGTGTCATCCCTCCATGATATGCCCGATTGGCCAATATTGTTGCTCTTACTGTAACGTGTTGTAACGATTTTGTGACTGTCTGTGTTATAGATAAAGTCAGACATAAATGGATAGATAAGTTGATAGATAAGTTGATAGATAAGTTGATAGATAAGTTGATAGATAAGTTGCGGAATATCGACGTGGCTGACAATCGCCTAAAGATATTCTTTGATTTGCTACGCTTAGTCAGGAATTGTGAGTATAAAATCCACAATTTGACCAAACTTTCTGTGCTAATTGGGGTCTATTCAGACTACTTTTGTACTTGTAATGACACAGCTTGGTAAAATGGTGGTCTTTGCAGGGTCCATAAGACTTTGTCATTCAACTTATTTTCGCGAGATATTCCATCCATGCGTAACGATACTGCCAGCAAGCCAGAGACAATTTTTCGTAAAGACTATATAGCCCCGGGGTTTTGGGTAGACACCGTAGAGATGGGTTTCGACCTTGATCTGAGTGCTACTCACGTAGCCACCCGCATGACCATGCGCCGCAATCATGATAGCAGCGAGAAAGACCTGGTTTTGTTTGGCGAATCCCTGAAATTGCTGCAACTGCGCATGAATGGCGTGAACCTCAAAAAGTCTGCTTACAAGATAGAAGGCGAGACCCTGCGCATCGCTAATGCCCCGGACGAAGTCACGCTGGAAATCGAAACTCTGATCAATCCGCTCAAGAATACCTCTTTGTCCGGCCTGTATGCATCCAACGGTAACTTTATTACCCAGTGCGAGGCAGAAGGTTTCCGCAAGATCACCTGGTTCCCTGACCGTCCTGATGTCATGGCGAAATACACCGTTATGCTGCGTGGCGACAAGAAAAAATTCCCTGTGCTGTTGAGCAATGGCAATCTGATAGAAGAAGGTGATCTCGGTGATGGCCGTCATTTTGCCAAGTGGGAAGACCCGTTCAAAAAACCTTCTTACCTGTTCGCTCTGGTGGCTGGCAAGCTGGTTTGCCAGGAAGAAGACTATAAGTTGAAATCTGGCCGTAAAGCCTTGTTGCAAGTCTGGGTAGAAGACGGCAATCTGGACAAGACTCAACACGCCATGGATTCCCTGAAGAACAGCATACGCTGGGATGAAGAACGCTTTGGCCTGGAGCTGGATCTGGACCGCTTCATGATCGTTGCCACTGGCGACTTCAATATGGGCGCGATGGAAAACAAGGGCTTGAATATTTTCAACACCAAGTTCGTGCTGGCAAATCCATCTATCGCTACTGACGTTGACTATGCAGGCATAGAATCCGTCGTTGGTCATGAATATTTCCATAACTGGACCGGCAACCGCGTCACTTGCCGCGATTGGTTCCAGTTGTCGCTGAAAGAAGGCCTGACGGTTTTCCGTGACCAGGAATTTTCTGCCGACCTGGTAGGCACAGCCACAGGCCGTGCCGTCAAGCGCATAGAAGATGTACGTCTGCTGCGCCAGGTACAGTTCTCTGAAGATGCAGGCCCTATGGCCCATCCTGTACGGCCTGATTCTTTCGTAGAAATCAATAATTTCTACACTGTCACGATTTATGAAAAAGGTTCAGAAGTCGTGCGCATGTATTACACCTTGCTGGGCCACGATGGCTTCCGCAAAGGCATGGATCTGTATTTTGAACGTCATGATGGCCAGGCCGTTGAATGCGATGACTTCCGCGCTGCCATGGCAGATTCCAGTGGCCGTGACCTGACACAGTTTGAACGCTGGTATAGTCAGGCCGGCACTCCACGCGTGAAGGTGGAAGCGACTTATGATGCAGAAGCGCAGACTTATTCCATCACCCTGAGCCAGTCTTGCCCGGCTACACCAGGCCAGGCAGAAAAACTGCCTTTCCACATCCCGGTTGCCATGGGCTTGCTGGGTGCAGATGGCAAGGATATTCCTTTGCATAGCGCTGCGTACGAAGCACAGGCTGGTGCGACCAGTCTGGTGCTGGAATTGACAGAAGCCAGCCAGACTTTTGTATTTACGGGTGTTAGCAGCAAACCAGTACCATCCCTGTTGCGCAATTTCTCTGCACCAGTTGTGCTGGAAATCGACTACAGCGATGAAGAACTGGGTCTCTTGCTGGCCAATGACAGTGACCCTTTCAATCGTTGGGAAGCAGGCCAGCGCCTGGCCACCCGTCGTTTGGTCAAACTGACGACTGCAGTACAGCAAGGCGAAGAACTGAGCCTGGACAGCATGTTCATCGAAGCCCTGCGCGCTACCCTGAACGATGCCAGCCTGGACCCAGCTTTCCGTGAGCTGGTGTTGACACTGCCATCCGAAGCCATGATCGCTGAAGAATTCAAGGTCGTAGATCCACAAGCCATCCATACCGCACGCCAGTTTGCCCGCGCCACCATCACAGAACATCTGCGCGCTGATTTGCTGAGTGCTTACGAAGGCCATCTGACCCCAGGCAAATACAGCCCGGATGCAGAATCCATGGCTAAACGTGGTTTGAAAAACCTGGCCCTGTCTTATCTGCTGGAATGGTCGGACGAATCTACTTTTGAGCTGGCAAAAACCCAGTTTGACGAAGCAGAAAACATGACTGACCGCCTGGCAGCTTTGACTGCACTGACTAACTTCAGTGGCAATGATAAGCAAGCCAAATCGGCAGCCAAGTCCTTGAAAGCCTTTTATAAAGACTTCAAGAAAGAAGCCCTGGTCATCGACAAATGGTTCATGTTGCAGGCAACTGCACGTACTACGGATGTTGCCAAGGTGCGTGAGTTGATGACGCACCCAGCCTTCACACTGAACAATCCTAATCGTGCGCGCAGTTTGACGTTTGCTTTCTGCAATGCCAATCCGTCCCGCTTCCACGCCGCTGATGGCAGTGGTTACGCCTTGTGGGCAGAACTGGTGATTGCACTCAACAAGCTCAATCCACAAGTCGCAGCACGCCTGGCACGCAGCATGGACCGCTGGAAAAAATATCCAGAAAGCCTGCAAACACATATGAAGGCAGCACTGCAAAAAGTTGCAGATACCAAGAAGCTGTCGAAAGACGTGCTGGAAGTCGTCAGCAAGGCACTTGCTTCTTGAATAAATATTTACAAGAATTACTGAAAAAATCGAGAGATCAACATGAAACGTGTAAGCCTGACCCAATACCTGGTCGAAGAACAACGGCTGAATAATTCGATACCGGCAGAGCTACGCCTGCTGATCGAAGTCGTCGCGCGCGCCTGCAAGACCATCAGCCATGCAGTAGGCAAGGGCGCATTAGGTGAAGTGCTGGGCACAGCCGGTAGCGAAAACATCCAGGGCGAAGTGCAAAAGAAGCTCGACATCCTGTCGAATGAAATCCTGCTCGAAGCCAATGAATGGGGCGGCCACCTGGCAGCCATGGCATCGGAAGAAATGGAAAGCATACATCCGATACCGAATCGCTATCCTCAGGGCGAATACATGCTCTTGTTTGATCCACTCGATGGCTCCAGCAATATCGACGTGAATGTTTCCATCGGTACCATCTTCTCGGTATTGAAAGCACCTGACGGCATGGGCAAACCAACCGAGCAAGACTTTTTGCAGCCAGGCAGCAAGCAAGTCGCCGCTGGCTATGCCGTATATGGCCCGCAAACGGTCTTGGTTCTGACGACAGGCAATGGCGTTAATTGCTTCACCCTTGACCGTGAAATGGGTTCATGGGTGCTGACACAACGCAATATGCAAATCCCGACAGATACTAAAGAGTTCGCCATCAATGCCTCCAATACCCGTCACTGGTATCCACCAGTCACGCGCTATGTCGATGAAATGCTGGCAGGCAGCACTGGCCCACGCGGCAAAGAATTCAATATGCGCTGGATCGCCTCCATGGTCGCTGACGTACACCGCATCCTGAACCGCGGCGGCATCTTCATGTACCCGGCTGACAAGCGTGAACCGGACAAGGCAGGCAAACTGCGTCTGATGT
The DNA here is from genome assembly GCF_049340345.1 of Undibacterium sp. Di27W. Taxonomy (NCBI): domain Bacteria; kingdom Pseudomonadati; phylum Pseudomonadota; class Betaproteobacteria; order Burkholderiales; family Oxalobacteraceae; genus Undibacterium; species Undibacterium sp. Di27W. Next base: position 194,344 of record NZ_JBMPOS010000001.1, read on the forward strand.
ATGAAGCTAATCCCATGTCCTTCATCGTCGAACAGGCTGGTGGCGCATCGACAGATGGCAAGCAACGTATGCTGGATATCCAGCCAGAAAAACTGCACCAGCGTGTGGCGGTGTTCCTGGGTTCAAAAAATGAAGTGGAAAGAGTGACGCAATACCATCAGGAATGATGGAGTCATGATTCTTAAAAACGCGAAGTGTGAGCTTCGCGTTTTTTTATGGTTACTCCTGATTTGAGTAAAGACCTCTCAACACAGAGGCACAGAGACACCGAGAAAGACAAGAGAAAATCTAAATACCTTTTAAAAGAGTTTTGGTTTTCTCTGTGCACCTCTGTGTCTCCGTGCCTCTGTGGTGAGTTTTTTGGTCTTATATGTAAAACGACCTAATTTGCAATAAATTCCATATTTGACATATCGTAGCCCCAAGCGCATGCTGATATAACTTTTTCATTTATCGCCAGCCTGGAGTCAGACATGCCCGCATACCGTTCCCGTACCACCACCCATGGCCGCAATATGGCCGGTGCCCGCGCCCTGTGGCGTGCGACTGGCATGAAAGATGGTGATTTCGATAAGCCTATCGTTGCCGTCGTCAATTCATTCACCCAGTTCGTGCCTGGCCATGTGCATCTCAAAGACCTGGGCCAGATGGTGGCGCGGGAGATAGAAGCGGCGGGTGGTGTAGCAAAAGAATTCAATACCATCGCCGTGGATGACGGCATCGCCATGGGCCATGGTGGCATGTTGTACTCACTGCCTTCACGCGAATTGATTGCTGATTCTGTTGAATACATGGTCAATGCCCACTGTGCTGATGCCATGGTTTGCATCTCCAACTGCGACAAGATCACGCCCGGCATGCTGATGGCCGCCATGCGTTTGAATATCCCTGTCGTGTTTGTCTCCGGTGGCCCCATGGAAGCGGGCAAGGTGCTGGAGACTTTGCATCCCAAGCAGACTGGCGAACAAAGGATAGTGAAAATCGATTTGGTCGATGCCATGATCAAGGCCGGCGACAGCAATGTGTCGGATGAAGAGATAGGCCGTATAGAACGTTCTGCCTGTCCTACCTGTGGTTCCTGTTCTGGTATGTTTACGGCAAATTCGATGAACTGCCTGACCGAAGCACTGGGTCTGTCCCTGCCAGGCAATGGCACGATTTTGGCGACGCATGCCGACCGCAAGGAATTATTCCTGCGCGCAGGCCGTCTGGTGGTTGAGCTGGCCAAGCGCCATTATGAGCAAGATGATTATTCCATCCTGCCACGCTCCATCGCCAACAAGGCAACCTTTGAAAACGCTATGGCACTCGACGTGTCCATGGGCGGTTCTACCAATACTGTCTTGCATTTGCTGGCTGCTGCGCATGAAGCAGGTGTGGATTTCAAGATGGCAGATATCGACCGCATCTCACGCAAAGTACCTTGCCTGTGCAAGGTCGCGCCGATGACCGATAAATACCATATTGAAGATGTACATCGCGCTGGCGGCATTATCTCTATCCTCGGTGAACTGGCACGCGCGGGTTTGCTCGATACCACACGCCCTACCGTGCATAGCCCGACCATGGCAGATGCGATTGCGCAAAACGATATTGCCGTGACTGACAATCCCGCGATACGCAAACTGTTCAGTGCCGCACCGGGTGGCGTGCCTACCCAGACTGCCTTCTCGCAAGACAAACGTTTTGACAGCCTCGATATTGACCGTGAAGCTGGCTGCATACGCGACAAAGCCCATGCGTATTCGCAAGATGGTGGCCTGGCGGTCCTGTACGGCAATCTGGCAGAAAAAGGCTGCATCGTCAAAACCGCAGGTGTTGATGAAAGTATCTTGAAGTTCACAGGCAAGGCCCGTGTGTTTGAAAGCCAGGACTCTGCGGTAGAAGCTATTCTTGGTGACACCGTGCATGAAGGCGATGTCGTCATCATCCGTTACGAAGGCCCTAAAGGTGGCCCTGGCATGCAGGAAATGCTGTATCCAACTTCGTATATCAAATCCAAAGGTCTGGGCAAAGCCTGCGCTTTGTTCACTGATGGCCGTTTCTCTGGTGGTTCTTCCGGCCTGGTCATCGGCCATGCCTCACCAGAAGCTGCTGAAGGTGGAACCATAGGCTTGGTGGAGGAGGGCGACATCATAGAGATCGATATTCCGGCCCGTACCATCAATCTTAAAGTCAGCGACAACGATCTGGCTCAACGCAGAACCGCCATGGAAGCACGCGGCCCACAAGCCTGGCAGCCAGTAGACCGTGAGCGTTATGTCTCACAAGCCTTGCAGGCGTATGCTGCTTTGGCCACATCGGCTGACCGTGGCGCGGTCAGGGATATTACGCAGTTGCAGCGTAGATAAAGTTTTAATGTAAGCAGCTTGTCTGCTTGCTAAGCTGAGAGAATGAGGGCACCCTGAAAAGCAGGTGCCCTTTTTTTCGTGGAAACCCTCTACTCCGGCAGCTACTTGCTTTTAAGGATGCTGACCCTATATAGCTACAATTAGGTTTGATTAAGAATAAAACGCCCGTTCGCAGTGGCAGGTAGAAAATGCCTGTCTCGTTTATACTCTAGCCTTGGCTGGTGTTATCAAAGCCACTGATGGCGCTATGCCAGGCAATAATCCATAAAAAGAATCCGCGAGAATTGTATGTTAAGCAATGACCAGCCTGTCAAATTAAGTAAGCAGGCCCTGGAATATGTTGATTCCTGTAATCTGCCCACGACCTGGGCAACTTTTCGCATGCATGCTTTTGTCGAAACGGCAACGGGCAAAGAGCATATCGCCCTGACTCTCGGCGATGTAGCTGATGGCCAGCCCGTGCTGGCGCGCATACATTCAGAATGCCTGACCGGTGATGCCTTGTTCAGCAAGCGCTGTGACTGTGGCCCGCAACTGGAACTGGCCCTGCAAAAAATCGCTCAGGAAGGGCGTGGTGCTTTGCTATACCTGCGCCAGGAAGGGCGTGGCATAGGTCTGCTCAACAAGGTGCGTGCCTATCATCTGCAAGACGACGGTGCTGATACAGTGGAAGCCAACCAAAAACTAGGCTTTGCCGCCGACCTGCGCGACTATAGCCTGTGTGACCCCATGCTCAAGCATCTGGGCATAGAATCTGTACGCCTGATGACCAATAACCCGCGCAAGATTTCTGCGATGGAAGGTATGAATGTCAGGGTGGAGGAGCATGTCCCCTTGATCGTCAAGCGCAATCCCTATAATGAGCGCTACCTGAGTACCAAGGCGACCAAGCTGGGGCATTTGATACAGCCAGATTTATAAGCGCTTGCTAGTCGCAGTGCAGGTTTATACTTCAACCGCTTCCTGCAGCTTCTCAAATTCTATGGCAGCCTCTGCCAAAACTTCATCGAATAAAGCCTGGTCCAAACCCAGGCTTTCCCATGATTGGCCGGTGATTTCTGGCGGTGCCAGGTCGGGTGTCGTGGTTACCTCAAGTGCATGGGCTATACCATCTGCCACATGGATGATGGTCGCCAGAAAACCCAGGCCGGGCTTTTCAGGATGATGGTGGCCAGCGATGGCCTTGATCATGACTTCTGAAAAATTCCATTGTACCGCCAGGGTTTCGCCAACCAGGGCGTGATCAATTCCCAATACCTGCTTTTCAGTTTCATATTGCGTCGTTTGCAATTCCTGGCGTTGCGCCAGCACTTGCTCGTAAGCTTCGCTATAGCAGGTCGCCAATACCAGCGCGCCTATGTCATGCAACAGGCCAGCCGTGAAAGCCACATCGACATTGAAATTGAGCCGGCGCGCCAATATGCGGGCAGCGATGGCAACAGCATTTGAGTGTCGCCAGAATTCCTTGTGATTAAATCCCCGGCAATTATTTTCAGGAAAGCAGCCTGTCAATGCCGCAGTCATGACGATTTGCCGCACCGTACTCAAACCCAGTAATGAAATCGCCTGCTGCACCGTGGTCACCCTGATCATGGTGGCGTAATAGGGGGAGTTTGCATAGCGCAAGGTCTTGGCGGTCAGCGCCATATCATGGCTGACTTTTTGTGCCAGCTCATGAATATTCAATTCTTCATCATCGATGTTATTGAGCAATTCCATCACGATAGCTGGCAAGGTCGGCAAGTCCTGGACACTGTCAATAATCTGGGCAAGAGAGATGGGATTCATAAACCTGGCTCCTATGAAGAATATTTCTTATAGCTTGCCAGAAATATGAGAAATGAACTTGTATATTTCTTATCTGTGTCAATTTGCTACAAAAAAATAAGGAAAATAAACAGTGAGAGCTGCGATGCCCGGCCGGTCCTGCAAACTTGCCATCGCATGATTTCACAGCCAATTGAAATCTTTGACAAAGGATGAATTATCAATTATTGTATTAGCCAATTAGTTAATTGGCTAATTAACTTAATGTATTTGATGTTTCACCTTCAATGCATTTTTGCAGTGACGCTGATGTGGCCCAAGCAGGCTATTCTCTACCTGGAATTCTTCTATGAAAACAGTGCAATTTCCTATTCCTGATCTGGCCTGCCATCGCGTGCAGGCATCGGATGTGCTTAGCGTGCGAACAGGTAAAGTCAATTATTCGCCTGTGAAATCCATCTGGTTTAGTGGCATGCTACTGGCTGCGGTGGCAGGCGGTCTGCATTATTTCTCCTGGACAGCCTTTGCGCTATTCATCGTTACTGCTGCAGTGGTTTTGCTATTTGGCCATTCGCTGGGTAGTCACCGCAAACTCATACACAATAGTTTTGCCTGTCCCTTATGGCTGGAATATCTTTTGGTTTATCTCGGCGTGCAAGTTGGCCTGGCCGGGCCTATAGGCTTATTGCGGCAACATGAATTGCGCGACTATGCACAGCGCCTGCCTGATTGCCATGATTATCTGCGCCATGGACGCAGTATCTGGGTCGACGCATGGTGGCAATTGCATTGTGATTTGCAGTTGCAGCACCCTCCGACAATCTACCTGGAAGCATCTATAGCAAATGATGGCTTTTATCGCTTCCTGGAAAAAACCTGGATGCTGCAACAACTACCAATCGCCTTGCTGTTTTATGCCTGGGGTGGCTGGGCATTTGTCTTCTGGGGTGTTTGTGCCCGCGTAACGGCGACCGTCTTTGGTCACTGGTTCATCGGCTATTTCGCCCACAATCATGGGCCTATGCATTATGAAATCCAGGGGGCTGCAGTGCAGGGCCACAATATACGCTTCGTCTCTTTACTGACCATGGGTGAATGCTGGCACAACAACCATCATGCCTATCCAGGTTCTGCCAGACTGGGTTTGGCGGAGGGGGAATGGGATCCAGGTTGGTGGGCTTTGATGCTGCTACAGAAAATGGGCCTGGCATCCAATCTGAAGCTGCCTGCTGATTTGCCATTTCGACCTGAGTTGCATGTACATTTGCATACACAATTAAGCCAGAGTTCGCTTCATGCCAGTCGGGAAAGTATAGAAAAGGAATCGGGCAGAGAAACGACGGTTCAACATAGTGAGAGAATGATATGAGCGAAGACAAAAAGCAGCCACCGCATCTGATGGAGATACCAGCCGCTTCATTGGATAATGAAGACGAAGAAATTATGTTCACTCCGTCAGGTAAAGAGGTGGCATCGGGTAAAAAGACTTTGCCATTTTCAAACTGGGTTCCTTTGTTGGCTGGGGCAATGATAGGCATTATCTTGCGCCTGGTTTTTTCAGGGAAGCCTGAGACTGCTTATACTGCGATGGCTGGTTCTTTTGTCTTGTTGGTGCCTATGGCAGTTGGTGCAACGACGGTCTTTGTTGCCGAGCGTAAGAGGCGAAGGAGCTGGAGTTTTTATATTGGCGGCCCCATCATTGCCAATTTCCTGTTTGTGCTTGGAACAATGGCGATTTTTATTGAAGGGGCAATCTGCGCCATCATTATCATCCCTCTATTTGCCCTGGTCGGTGCGTTAGGTGGCTTGCTGATGGGCGTGATCTGCCGTACCACTAACTGGCCAAAACAGGCTGTGGGAAGTTTTGTGTTGCTGCCACTGCTATTGGGCATCATCCCGCCTGGCGAGCCTGACCTGCAACGCATTGCCGTGCTGGAGAGGACGATACTGGTACAGTCGACACCGGAGCAAATCTGGCATCAATTGCACCATGCAGAAAATATACGACAAGATGAGGTCGGGCAAGCCTGGATGTATCGGATAGGTGTACCCTTGCCGGTCGCCGGTGTTACTCATGAAACTGCAACTGGTTTGGTGCGTAGTATCAGGATGAACAAGTCAGTTTATTTTGACCAGGTTTCCACTGACTGGGTAGAAAATCAATATGTGGTCTGGCGCTATCATTTTTATCCTGATTCTTTTCCGCCAAATGCGCTTGATGATCATGTCATGATAGGTGGTCGCTATTTCGATATCCTGGATACGACTTATTCCCTGAAACCTCAGTCTGCACGAACGACGGAATTGAAGATACAGATGCGCTACAGGGTCAGCACAGAATTTAACTGGTACGCCGATCTCATCGCCAGAGTATTGATTACTGATTTTGAAGAAGTTATTTTGAACTTTTATCAAAAAAGAGCCGTGGAAAGTGATCATCATAAGACGACATCCAGCATGGAGGTACAGGCAAGCCAGTAAGGATAAGTAGGTTTTACTATGCAGTATTTTTTCTCAATAAGACAGACAGGTATTTTCACACATTAAAGTGCCACTGGATTTAGAATCACTGCTTTGCATAGCTAAGGGTTAAATGTGATGTTTTCTTTTAATACATCCAGTGTTACCAGATTTTCTTGTTTGCTGGTGATTGCTGTTGCACTATCTGCCTGTGGTGAAAAACAGGCAACAACTGCGTCGGCATCATCGTCCGCAGAGAGTGCTGTTGCTTCCGCAGTGGCGGCCAGTACCCCAGCGATAAAACCAGCAGCCCAGGCAGCCAAGTCGGAAACTGCTGACAGTTTCATAGTCAACCTGCAAGCGGCCATGAAGACCTATGACGAACAGGCTTTGCGCAAATCAATAGATGAATTTAATGCTCGGCAATTGAAGTCACATGGAGTAGAAAAAGCAGGCGAAGATTTGCCCCCTTTGCCTGAAGGCGTAGTGCAGCTTGAATTTGAAGACCTGGGAGAGCATGTCTTGCTGCAATTGCGCGAAGTGCGGACTGCGCATAGCGATGATATTGATGCAGGCGTGGATCAATTTCGCTCTGTCTTTTTCGCGAAAAGCGACATGAAAAAATTGACAGAGATCGCTAGCAGAAGCCAGGCTTTGCCTGAAACCAGTATGCGTATTGCCATAGGCAGCCAGCAAAGTTGCCTGGGCGAGGCACCTGGTGATGGCTATGCTATTTTTGACTTGAAACAGAATGCCAAAACCTATCTGGCTGAAAAGTTTCAGGATCAGGCGCAAAGCTTTGAAGTGAAACCTGTCAAGCCAGGCACGATACAGTTATTGACACGCAGTGAATCTGATTTCAAAGGCAATAAAAAAGATGCGCAACAATGTGAAGTTGGTAGCTGGGTCGATGTATTGGAAACGACTTATACCATCAACTGCGACGCTAAGGCTGGCAAATGCACTACCCAGAAAAAGCAGAGAACCTTCCCTGCTTGCAGTGCGATAGGCGCTTGTGATTAAAGTCCGGCCTCAAGCTATCTTTGGCACGAGGCGCTTTTCACTGATACTGGCCTTGGCTCTTTCCAGCATGTCAATGGCGGCAGGGCCACGCAGCAGGGTAACAGCCACTGCAAGTGCATCAATATAAGTCAGATGGGCGAGGCGAGAAGTCATGGGGGTGTAGATGTCGGGGTCTTCTTCCACGTCTACGCCGATATGCACATCGGCCAGTTCTGCCAGCGGGCCGCCACTGGCGCACAATACCAAAATCTTGGCACCAGCCTGTTTCGCCAGTTGCACGCTGTCGATCAGGTCACGGGTGCGGCCTGTACGTGAAAATGCCACGACGACGCAATCGCTATTCAACAAGGTGGCGGATTGTGCCTGCAAGTGGGCATCACAAAATACGGTAGTCGGTATGCCAAAGCGAAAGAATTTCAACTGTGCATCAATTGCCAGCGCACCAGAATAACCCAGGCCATAACATTCTATGCGGCGTGCTCGTGCCAGCAGGCTGACTGCGGCTTCAAAGGTGGCCGTGTTGGCATTATTACGCGCTTCCATGAGTGCAGCGATGGTGCGGTCAAATACCTTGGGCAAGACATCGCGTACATGGTCAGCCTGATTGACATCCAGATGCAAGAATGGGATGCCGGTGGCCAGGCTCTTGGCGAAGGCTAGCTTGAAGGTCTTGAAACCATCAAAGCCCAGGCTTTGGGCAAAGCGGGCAACCGTGGGTTCACTGACATCACAAGCCTGGGCCAGAACCCGTATCGACATTTCCAATGCATCATGCGGTTTTTGCAGTAAAAATTCTGCCACCTGCCGCTCAGCTCGGCTCAGGGCTGTGCTGGCAGTGCGTATGCGTGCCAGTAAACCTTTTTCAGGAGGAATATTGGGCTTATTGTCAGAGAACGGATTGGCCATATACATGAGTTTTACGGGCACCAGAAAACATCTATGGTACAGCCAGCTTCACGCAACAAGGACGCAACCGGCAGATTATTTTCTTTCGCCTGTTCCAGCACCTGACGTTTTTCTGCGCCAGTGATGACCAGCCAGATGCGTTTGGTATTCAACAAACGCGGCAAAGACAGTGACATGCGGCTCTGCCGGGTTTGCGGATGCACAGCTGCCAGGCAGGCCAGGTCATCATGCTGAGTAGGCGCACCAGGGAAGAGGGAGGCGATATGCCCATCCGCCCCCATGCCCAACAGGACAGCGCTGAAAGCTTGCGGCAATTGTTCATTCAGGCGCACATTGATGGCTTCTGTCGCTACTTCCGGCGTGCTTGATGCATTTTTCAAGGACACCAGTTGCCAGCGCTTGTCTGCAGCAGAACCAGACAGGCAACGACGGAACAAGCCTTCATTGCTTTGCGTGTCCTGGTCCGGCACCCAGCGTTCATCGGTGGCCACCAGCTTGATGGGATTATGCGCATCTATATTCGACATCAACTGGTCCAGGCGCTGATACACGGGCGCAGGTGTGGAGCCGCCAGCCAGGGCAAAGCTGCTGCCGTCAGGCGTGGTCTGGATAACGTCCAGCCATTGCTGGCTCAGGGCTTCGGTCAGTGCTGTGAAGTTTTCAAAAGTGTGATATTTCATGGTCATTTTATCGCTTAGCTTTCAACGAATTCTTCACCCCAGGCTGCACCATGCTGTGCCAGCAAATAACTGGCGGCAGATGGTCCCCAGCTACCGGAGATATACGATTTGAGACCTTCGCTATCATTTTTCCAGGCGCTCATGATAGGGTCTATCCAGGCCCATGCCGCACTCAATTCATCATCGCGCACGAACAGGGTCAGATCGCCATGCATAGCATCCAGCAGCAGACGTTCATAGGACTCTACACGTCTAGAGGTTGATACTTCAGCAAAATCCAGGTTCAGGGCAACATCAGACAGGCGTATGCCTTCGCCTGGTTCCTTGGCCTTCATATACAGTTGTACGCTTTCTTCCGGTTGCAGGGAAATCACCAGACGGTTAGAACGCAAAGGCCCTTGTGATTTGCCGAAAATGGAGTAGGGAATAGGTTTGAAATTGATGGTGATTTCTGCGCTGCGGCTGGCCATGCGCTTGCCTGTACGCAGGTAGAAAGGCACACCAGCCCAGCGCCAGTTATCGATCTCGGCACGGATGGCAACAAAGGTTTCTGTGCGTGAAGATGGCGGTACGCCAGGCTCATTCTGGTAAGCGATAACCGGTTTGCCATCGACAGCACCGGCACGGTATTGGCCGCGCACGGTTTTTTTGCTGACTTCATCAGGCGTGAACTTGTGCAGGGCGCGCAAGACCTTGACTTTTTCATCGCGGATGGCGTCAGGGTTGGCATTCACCGGTGGTTCCATCGCGACGATGGAGACCAGTTGCAGCAAATGGTTTTGTACCATGTCGCGCAGGGCACCAGTGTGGTCATAAAAATCACCGCGTGACTCAACACCTACTTGTTCAGAAATGGAAATTTGCACATCCTGTATCCATTTGCGGTTCCACAAAGGTTCGAGGAAGGAATTGGCAAAGCGCAGCGCCAGCAGATTTTGCACCATCTCTTTACCGAGGTAATGGTCAATACGGTAAATCTGGTTTTCGTTCAGGTAAGAACGCAGGGACTGGTTGATTTCCTTGGCAGACTGGGCATCGCGACCCAGCGGTTTTTCTACCACCACGCGGGCATTACCCTCGACCAGGCCATGCTTCGATAATTGCTCTACTACAGGAATAAAGATGTCCGGGCCAGTCGCCAGATAAAACAGGGTGGCGTTGGTTTCGCTGGTTTGCAGGCTGCCTTTGAGTGCTGCAAAATCTTCCGGGATACGTGCGTCGATTTTTGAATAATGCGTGGTCGCCAGAAAGGCAGCACGTTTTTCTTCTGTCGCACCATCTACATCAGACGCATAAGATTCTATGGCGGTAGCGACACGCACACGGAATTCTTCATCCGTCAGTTTTTCACGGGCTGCGCCGATGAATTTGAAATCCTGATCCAGCCTGCCATTCACAAATGCGCTATACAAAGCAGGGATGATCTTGCGCTTGGCAAGATCGCCAGTGCCGCCAAATAAAACAAATGTGGTCATGCTGACTCCGTGTTGTGTCGGTTGTTATGTTGGGTGCAACACAGACTGTAGGTATATGTTCCCGTATGTTCTGTGTGTTGCGGGGTGCTAATGGGATGCTAATTGGTCTTGCTGGGCTTGCTGTTTCTTTGCACTGCTTTTTGCATGCATTGCAAAAGATGTACTACATTGATGATAGTGATTTATCTTGATTATGACAGAAAATATTCAGAAATGTAGTTTCATTACGATAAATTTGATGTTTTTGCCAAAAAAAACAGCTAAATATCAAAATACTGAAAGTTTGTTACAAAAATGAAGGGATTTATGCTATCTTTGTTGGCATTGATTCAGTATTACGACAGCTTTCTTATTTTTCGCCCGAACGGGTTACAGGTGTTATATGACGACATCCCCATCCACTGCGTTGCATCCTGTTATCGACAAGGTCACACAGCGCATTACCGAGCGCAGCAAAACCATGCGCTCTACCTATCTTTCCCAGTTGGAGCAAATGCGTGGCCGTGGCCCGCGTCGCGCCAGTCTGTCTTGCGCGAATCAGGCGCATGCCAATGCGGCCATGGACAGCGGCACCAAGATCTGGCTCAACCAGGCGCAAAAACCCAATATCGGCATCGTTACTGCCTACAACGATATGCTGTCGGCGCACCAGCCCTATGAACATTACCCGGCACAAATACGCCAGACGGCCCTGCGCTTTGGCGGTACTGCTCAGGTTGCCGGTGCCGTGCCTGCCATGTGTGATGGTGTGACACAGGGCCGCCCCGGTATGGAGCTCTCGCTGTTCTCTCGTGATGTGATTGCCCAGGCGACTGCTGTGGCGCTGACCCATGATGCCTTTGATGCGACGCTTTGCCTGGGCATCTGCGACAAGATCGTGCCTGGCCTGCTGATAGGTGCGCTGGCCTTTGGTCATCTGCCTACCATCTTCATACCAGCAGGCCCCATGGGTTCTGGTTTGTCGAACAAAGAAAAAGCCGCAGTACGTGAACGCTATGCCCAGGGCAAAGCGACCAAGGAAGAATTACTCGCCGCAGAAAGCGCCGCCTACCATAGCGCAGGCACCTGTACTTTTTACGGCACAGCTAACAGCAATCAGATGTTGCTGGAAGCCATGGGCCTGCATTTGCCAGGCGCTGCCTTTGTCCACCCTGGAGATCCATTGCGCAGTGTGCTGACAGACGCAGCAGTAGAGCGTGTCCTGCAATTGACAGAGCAAAGCGGCAATTACAAACCGATTGGCCAGCTGGTCAATGAAAAAACCATCGTCAATGCCGTCATCGCCTTGCTGGCGACGGGTGGTTCCACCAACCACACTATCCACTGGATAGCGGTGGCCCGTGCTGCTGGCATCATTATCGACTGGCAGGATTTTGATGAACTGTCATCGGTTATACCTCTGCTGACGCGTGTTTATCCTAATGGTACGGCTGACGTGAATGCCTTTGAAGATGCCGGTGGCCCAGTGTTTGTGATACGTGAACTCTTGTCGGCTGGCCTTATGCACGCAGATGTCATGACAGTCTATGGCGATGATGGTTTGAACTCACACACCAGCCGCCCAGTATTGACTGAAGAAGGCAAGGTCAAATGGGAAGCTTTGCCAGCAGAATCGACCGATAAAACAGTGGTACGTAATGTGACTGATCCTTTCGCACCTACCGGTGGCCTGCGTTTATTGCATGGCAATCTGGGACGTGCCATCGTCAAGGCATCTGCCGTACCTGAAGATGCATGGATCATCAAAGCACCAGCAAAAGTATTTGAATCTCAGGATGCCCTGGTCAAAGCGTATAAAGCAGGCGAGCTGAATATGGACTTTGTTGCTGTGGTCATCTTCCAGGGCCCACAGGCGAATGGCATGCCGGAGTTACATCAGTTCACGCCCGTGCTGGGTAGCCTGATGTCGGCTGGGTATAAGGTTGCATTGGTGACGGATGGCCGTATGTCCGGTGCATCCGGCAAAGTACCAGCGGCCCTGCATGTCAGCCCGGAAGTGGCACAGGGCGGCCCTCTGGGTAAAGTGCGTGATGGTGATGTGGTCGAGCTCAATGTTCACACTGGCGAATTGCGTGCCCTGGTGGATGCTGATGTCTGGTCACAACGCGCCGTGCGTGAGCTCAGCAAGGAAGTCACTTTTGGTTATGGCCGTGACTTGTTTGCTGCCCAGCGCCGTGTCGTGACTGCGCCTGAGCACGGTGCATCCACTCTTTTCATCGATTAATTTTCTAAAAGCGAAACCCATCATGAGCCTGAATATCAGTATGAGCAAGCGTAACATCATCGCCCAACTGGAACAAATCCGTGTACTGCCTATCCTCGTTACTGATGACGTCGATCAGGCGATACGCTGCGTGACTACCCTGGCAGAAAATGGTTTGCCAGCCGTGGAAATTACCTTGCGCACGCCAAATGCCATGACTGTTTTGCGTGAAGTCGTCAAGGCTTGCCCGACTGTGACTGTAGGTGCAGGTACTATCCTGACGCAGGCGCAACTGGATGCGGTTAAAGAAACTGGTGCTGCCTTTGGTATCAGCCCTGGCATTACACCTGTGCTTGCCAAAGCCGCTGCTGATTCTGGCCTGCCATATTTCCCTGGCGTTGGTGGTGCGAGTGACTTGATGCTGGCATTGGAGCATGGCTTCAATGTCGTCAAACTTTTTCCTTCCGATATCGTCGGTGCCACCAAGATGGCAAAGGCACTGGGTGGCCCTTTCCCCGATGTGAAATTCTGCCTGACCGGTGGCGTCACGGTGGAAGCAACGCCAGCACTATTACAGCAATCAAATATTCTGTGCGTGGGCGGTTCGTGGATGTGTCCGGCTTCTCTGATTAATGCTGGTGACTGGGCTGCGATTGGCGCACTGGCTGCCGCTGCTGCCGCAGCAGGCAAGAAGTAAATACAGCTTGGAATAATATTTTTAGCATTTTCACCCAACACTTTTCGTCTATAAGCAAGATTATGGTCACTTCCGTATCGCGTACTCCTATATGGGGTTTGTTGCAGCAACGTGCCACCAACATGCCCAACCTGAAAGACTTGTTTCGCGCTGACCCTCAGCGCTTTGCACATTTTTCAGCTTCTGCCTGCGGCATCATGCTTGATTATTCCAAGCAGCGCATAGACACGACAGCCAAACTCAATTTGCTGGCACTGGCCAGACAACAGGATGTAGAGTCGCGGCGCGACGCCATGTTACGCGGTGAGGCGATCAATCAAACGGAAAATCGCGCTGTCCTGCATACGGTATTGCGCTTGCCTAAAGGCGAGTCTTTTGATTTGAATGGTGAAAACATTGCTGCCGATGTGCACCAGGTGCTGGCGCAAATGCGGACATTCAGCGATGCGGTAAGGGAAGGGCGCTGGCAGGGCTATACCGGCAAGGCGATACGCACTATCGTCAATATCGGTATCGGTGGTTCTGACCTTGGCCCGCAAATGGCTTGCATCGCTTTGGCACCATGGTCGCAAAAAAACCTGTCCCTGCATTTTGTCTCCAATGTCGATGGTCGTCATGTCGCTGATGCGCTGGCTAATGCTGATCCTGAAACAACCTTGTTCGTGGTGGCATCCAAGACCTTCTCTACCATGGAGACTTTGACCAATGCACGCACTGCGCGTGAATGGATGTTGTCGCATGGCTGCCCGGTTGATCAGATATGTCAGCATTTCGTGGCACTCAGTACTAACGTCAAAGCTGCTGCTGATTTTGGTATTGCCCCTGAAAATGTTTTCCCGTTCTGGAACTGGGCTGGTGGCCGTTATTCCATGTGGAGTGCGATAGGCCTGTCGATTGCGCTCTATGTAGGCGCAGACCGATTTGAAGAAATGCTGGCTGGTGCACATGAAATGGACCTGCATTTTGCCCAGGCACCGCTGGAACAAAACCTGCCAGTATTGATGGCTTTGATCGGTGTGTGGAATATCAATTTCCTTGGCCTGCAGGCTTTGTCGATTGCACCTTACCACCAGCGCATGACGCGCTTGCCTGCTTACTTGCAGCAACTGGAAATGGAGAGCAATGGTAAGTCCGTCACGCGTGAAGGACAGCGGGTTGATTACACCACTTCGCCTATTCTGTTCGGCGAAGCGGGTACTAATGGCCAGCATGCTTACTTCCAGTTATTGCATCAGGGCGCAACAATTATCCCTACCGATTTTATCGTAGTCGCTGATGATGATGCTGGTTTGCCGGGTCATAATCAGGCGCTGCTGGCAAATTGCTTTGCGCAATCCAAGGCCATGGCCTGGGGCAAGAGCATGCAGGAAGTGCGCGCAGAACTTGGTGACCTGCCTGACAAGGTATTGGCACCGCGCGTATTTGAAGGTAATCGCCCAACTTCAACGGTCTTGCTGGATTCCCTGACGCCACGTTCTTTGGGCGCGCTGATTGCGCTGTATGAACACAAGGTGTTTGTGCAATCCGTGATCTGGGATATCAATGCCTTTGATCAATGGGGTGTGGAACTCGGTAAATCGCTGGCGCAGCAATTGATCAGCCTTGATCCAAGTGCAGTCAAGGAAGATTACGATAGTTCAACCAAGGGTTTGTTGATGGCAGTTGGCCGTAGTCACAAATTGAAAAAGGCAGCTTAGCATTTCATTTCTGATGCCATGGTGTTGTAGGCGAGCCTCAATGTATTTGATATATTAAATTTATATAAAGGTGTAAGTATGCTGTCAAGGCAGCTGCTTACTCTGTAGAACCGCGCCCTGGCCGCCGCAAATATATTGCCACTTCAGGTATGCAAGAATTTTCATCGATCTGTTTTTATCCTTACCGTAGAATTTGTCAGCATGAATGCCCACCTACATCCGCAACTAAAAATGAACGATATCAGCGACGACAAAGACCAGAGCCTGCGTGAAGACATACGCAGGCTAGGCCGCATATTAGGCGATACGGTAAGAAACCAGCATGGTGATGAAGTATTCGATCTCATCGAACAGGTACGCCAGAATTCCATACGCTTTCGCCGTGATGCCGATGAGGCTGCACGCGCCGAGCTGGAAACCACGCTCGATACACTGACCAATGACCAGACCACGCAAGTCATACGCGCCTTCAGTTATTTTTCACATCTGGTGAACCTGGCAGAAGACCAGCATCACATACGCCGTACCCGCGCCCATTTGATCGCAGGTTCTGCGCCGCGCCAGGGTAGTCTGGCACACACCATAGATGCACTGTATAACACTGGCCACAGCAGCCAGCAGTTAATGGATTTCTTTGAGACTGCACAAGTGTTCCCGGTCTTGACTGCACATCCTACAGAAGTGCAGCGCAAGAGTATTCTGAATTGCCAGATGGTGATTACCCGCTTGCTTGATGAGCGTGACCGTATGCAATTGACACCGGAAGAATCTGCAGCCAATGATGAAGCCCTGGGTCGTGCCGTGCTGACTCTATGGCAAACACGCATGCTACGCACTTCCAAATTGTCAGTGCTCGATGAAGTCGAAAATGGTCTGAGTTTTTACGACTATACTTTCCTGCGCGAGTTGCCGCATCTGTATGCCGGTCTGGAAGATTTATTGGCCAGCAAAGATGCCGCCCTGGCGCAACATGAATTGCCCAGCTTCATGAAAATGGGTAGCTGGATAGGTGGCGACCGTGACGGCAATCCTTTCGTCACTGCCACAGTGCTGGAAAAAACCCTTGCCATGCAGGCCACACGCGCCTTTAAATTTTATCTTGATGAATTGCATACCCTGGGTTCGCAATTGTCGATGGCGAATTTGCTGGTGAAAGTCTCTGACGACTTGCTGGCGCTGGCTGAGCGCTCTCCCGATCATTCACCGCATCGCTCTGATGAGCCTTATCGCCTCGCCATCAGCGGCATCTATGCGCGCCTGTCAGCGACCTATAAGCAATTGCTGGATCTGGAGCCTGTCATCCACCCCAGCGGCATCGCCGAGCCTTATGCAACGGCGGAAGAGCTGGCTGCTGATCTGGATATCGTCCACCACTCCTTGTATGTTAATGGTTCTGCCGCAATTACCCGCGGCCGTTTGCGTCATTTACGCCGTGCAGTCAAGGTATTTGGCTTTTATCTGGCACCTGTGGATTTGCGCCAGAACTCAGACGTGCATGAACGCGTCGTGCATGAGTTATTGCAGGCGGCCAATCCTGAATTGAAGTATCTGGATTTGAATGAAGACCAGCGCATAGAAGTCTTGATCAAAGAGATCAGCTCGGCCCGCCCGCTGGCTTCGCCTTACCTGACATATTCGGAAGACACCCAGTCCGAGCTGGCAATCTATCGTGCTGCTTTCACTGCACAGCAACGTTATGGCAAAGGTGCAGTACCGAATTGCATCATTTCCAAGACCGATGGCGTGTCCGACATGCTGGAGCTGGCCTTGCTATTGAAAGAAGCCGGTCTGCTGCATCCAGCAGAAGGCCGTGTTGACGTCAATATTATTCCGCTGTTTGAAACCATAGGCGATTTGCAAAACAGCGCACCTGTCATGGATAGGCTGTTTGGCATACCGGCTTATGCACGCTTGCTGGCAAGTCGCAGCAATGCGCAAGAAGTCATGCTCGGTTATTCTGATAGTAACAAGGATGGCGGCTTTTTGACTTCAGGCTGGGAGCTGTATAAGGCTGAGCTTGACCTGATCGCCATATTCAGCAAACACCAGGTGCGCCTGCGCCTGTTCCACGGACGTGGTGGTTCTGTTGGTCGTGGCGGTGGCCCTAGCTATCAGGCTATCCTGGCGCAACCTGCTGGTGCTGTGCAAGGCCAGATTCGCCTGACCGAGCAAGGCGAAGTAATTACGGCAAAATATGGCAACCCTGAAGTAGGGCGGCGCAACCTGGAAGTGCTGGCAGCGGCTACCATGGAAGCGACCTTGCTGGCCGACGCAGAACCAGCACCAAGGCCAGAATTTTTGACAGTCATGGAGGAATTGTCTGATCACGCCTTCAAGGCTTATCGCAACCTGGTCTACGAGACTGAAGGCTTCGAGAAATATTTTTGGGAATCGACAGTCATTTCCGAAATTGCTGGCTTGAATATAGGCAGTCGCCCGGCATCGCGCAAAAAATCGACAGCGATAGAAGACTTGCGTGCCATACCCTGGGTATTCAGTTGGTCGCAATGTCGTTTGATGTTGCCGGGCTGGTTTGGTTTTGGCTCGGCAGTACAAGCTTATCTGAAGGCGCATCCTGATAATGGCTTGCAGACTTTGCAGGCGATGTTCAAGGAATGGTCTTTCTTCAGTACTGTGTTATCGAATATGGAAATGGTGCTGGCCAAGAGTGATATCGGCATCGCCAGCCGTTATGCACAACTGGTCAAGGATGAGTCTTTACGTAACCGCATCTTCCCGCGCATACAGGCTGAACACGAAGCGACGATAGACATACTGAAGTCTATTTCTGGTCAGGATGAATTGCTGGCGGCAAACCCCTTGCTGGCACGTTCTATACGTAACCGCTTCCCTTATCTGTCACCTTTAAATCACGTTCAAGTCGAATTGCTGGAGCGTTACCGTAACGGTGACGATGATGAGCGCGTGCACCGCGGTATACATTTGTCTATCAATGGTATTGCGGCAGGTTTGCGCAATAGTGGTTAAGCATCACCTGCTGCTCGGCGACGCAGCTTTGCTTGTAAAAAAACCTCGCTTGCTACAGCAAGCGAGGTTTTTTATTCAGTCTGGAGCTTTTACTTGGCCCGGATAGGCCAATCAACTCAATACTGCTTCAATATTAGAACGATGCTTGTACGCCAATGTTGAAGTTAGTAACATTTGCGTCACCGCCAACCATGTCAACGCGGCGGCTAGTCAGTTCAGCACGGCCAGCGAAGTTAGGTGTGAATGCATAAGTTACGCCTACACCAGCAACAACTTTAGTTGCATTTTTGGATACGGAACCACTGGCACCACCGTAGGAAACTGTTGCTTCACCTTTGGAGTAAGCCAGACCCAACTTGGTGAATACACCCCAGTTGTTGTTCAGCTGTGCGCGATATACACCAGCCAGGTCAAAGCTTGTTGCTTTGATTTCTGCAGCTACGCCAGAAACATTGGCTTTGATTTTGCCCAGATCGTTGTAACTTGCTTCTATGCCCCAGTTAGCATTCAGGTTGTAACCACCCAAAACTGAGAAGGATGTGTCATTAGTTTTGCAGTTAGTTGTGCCTGCGCAATCAACATTGAAACGAGCTTGACCAACTGTAGCGCCAGCATACGCTTCTGCATTTGCAGTAGTGCCGATAAACAGACCAGAGATTGCCAATGTGGCAGCGATAATTTTTTTTGTGAACATTTTTTTGTACCTGTAATTTTTAAATAGTGCAAAGAGGATTTCTGCATTCGTCAAATAAACAAAGGTGAATTCCTCATATTGCAGTGCAGCACTGTAAAGTAAAACAGGTCGAATGTCAAAAAAATCTTATTTAATTTCTAACATTTATAACGGTTTGGATATGGTTGTCATAAAATTACTTATGTGTCTTTAAAATAACAATCCGCCACCTTTTCTAAAAAGCGCCATATCGACATAGTTGGACATGCGGTGTGTTGAGTCTGAAGGTGTCAGGGTGACGCCGCCCAGGTCAATAGCGCCTTTTTGTGTGCTTAGTGCCTGCAGGGCATCACGCCCAGGCTTGCCCGCCTGTATGGCTTTGACCAAGGTCTTGGCAACCATGAAGCCTTCAAAAGTCAGGGCTGATAAATCTTCGTCCCTGAATTTTTTCATCATATTGCTATGATCTATTTGTATCAGTGATTTTTTGCTCAAGGGATTGGGAACAACTTGAGAAAACACTGTCCATTCCAGAGCCTTGGGGCCGGCTACTTCTGCCAGGGTATCCAGGTTGATGAGTGACATGCCGGCAACAAAAGTGCGTGGCGCATGTTTTCTGAATTCCTTAAGGAAGACGCCCGTGCCCAGAGTGTCGGCAATGGCAATCACAATGCCAGGATTGGATTTTGCCAATATGGCAGATTCTCTTTCCAGATCCGCAGCCGAAGCACCTATGCGTACCAGGCCACTCATGAGCATATTGCGCTTGCGCAATTCAGCAACGACATACTGATACATATCTTGATTCAAGGCATTTTCCTGATAGGCTATGCCTACGCTCTTGATACCCAATTTGTCAAAATAAGAGAAAATGTATTGCATTTCCTGCTCAGGGCTGGGGCGCCAGAACAGGACACGGGAGCCATAAGTCTTGGCAGATGCCACCAAGGGGGCGAACAAGGTCAGGCCGCTTTGTGAAAATTTTGCATTGGCCAGCACTGCATCGGTAGTTGCTGCCCCTATGCCGCCTAATAAGTATTCTGCCTTGTCTTTTTCCAGTAAATCACTGACTGCCTGCGCCGAGATGGCAGGGTTGCCCTGGTCGTCACGCACCAGGTATTTAATGCGCTTGCCACCCACGCCGCCATTCACATTGATACTGTCAAAGTAAGTTGTAATGCCAGCCACATAGTCACGGCCAATGCTACCATTCGGCCCAGACAAGTCTATGGCCTGGCCAATGATGATGGTGTTGCCTTGCGCCTGCGCATTCAATGCAAAAATGCTGCAAAGCAGGGCTAGGCAAAAAGACCGGAGTCTGACGAGGGAAAGCATGGTGATTACCTGTTAAATATTGCAATGTCACAATTGTTACATTCAAATATGACTAAGGAATGACCAGGCTTGCAGCAGGTTAAGATTCGTAAGTTATATGTATATAATCTTTTTTTGTGATAAAGGGATATTGTGACAATGGCCGGACAAATATTAGGTGTCATAGGATGGTCTGGCAGTGGTAAAACCAGTTTGCTCGAATATCTGGTCAGGGAGTTGACTGCTGCTGGCCGCAAGATCAATGTCGTCAAGCATAGTCATCACGATGTCGTGATTGAGCCGCCACAAAAAGACAGCTCCCGCCTGCGCCTTGCTGGTGCACAAGAAGTCTTGCTGGCATCGCCTTATCGATATGTCATTGCGCATGAATTGCGCCAGCAAGCCGAGCCATCGCTTAATGAGTTATTGTTGCGCCTGGCGCCTGCCGATTTGACTTTGGTGGAAGGCTATAAGTGGGAAGCTTTACCCAAAATTGAAGTTTATCGGCCCTCGCTGGGTAAGTTGGCAATTTATCCGGAAGACCAGCAGGTGCTTCTGGTTGCTTCTGATGCCCCAGCTCCTGAGGATTTGCGCCCTGGTCTCATATGGATGGATTTAAATCAGCCGCAATTGCTGCTGGAGTGGATAAATATTGCGATGCAAAACGGGATTTAAAAAAAAACCTGAAAATTCCCTAAAGACTTCTTTAAAGCGGCCGTTATCTACAGTAGACAGATAAGGAGAAATGTCATGGATGTAACCGGTATTGCAAACGTAGCAACAACATTGGCTGATGTTGGTACTAGCCAGGCAGTGAGTATTGCGGTATTGAAGAAAGCCATTGATGTCTCGGCTGAAAGTGCCACTGCGCTCATAGAAGCTATACCTGACAATAAATCTGTTGCCAATCTACCACCTAATTTGGGTAGGAACATCAATACCACGGCTTGATGCCTGTATGTATTGCTAAAAAGATAGTTCAACAAACTTCAGGAAGCGCGCTCATGGCGCGCTTTTTTGTTATCAGTTTTGTTGTGAGCGATCTTTGCTGCAACGATCTCCGCTGATCTAGCGCAAGCAAGTTGCCTGGCGATCAGCGATAATCTCGCGATTTCTTTATCCCACTATTTCAGGACTACGCATGGAACAAAATTCTTGGGGCTGGTCTGAGCGCCTCAGTCTCAGCTATGAACCTATGGATGATACCCATAAGGAGTTTGTTGAACTCTGTGCCGCATTGTCGGAAGACAATCCCGCCACCTTCGTGGCCAGACTGGATGCATTGATCGTGCATTCCATTGCCCATTTCGAGCAAGAGAATCAATGGATGGCTGAAACCGGCTTCCCTCCTGCAGGCTGCCATAAACAAGAGCACGAGGCCGTGCTGGAAGTCATGCAAGAGGTCAGGCGCAGGGTGGAATTGGGTGAGGTGGATCTGGCCAGTCGCCTCGCGGAAGAATTACCACTGTGGTTCGAGCATCATGTCGACACCATGGATAATATGCTGGCGCGCTTCATGGCCAGCAATCCAGAAAAACTTGTTGATGCTGCTCAAGTTCAGCCTGCCTGAACCCTGATCTCTATATCACCGAGGCTGACGACCTGGCCCGCACGGATTTTTGCAGTTTTACGCAATTCCTGTGCGCCATCCACGCTGACATCGCCGCTGGCAACGATAGCCTTGCCAGCGCCACCACTTTCGCACAGCCCGACCAGTTTCAATAACTGGTTCAGTTCTACATATTCGCCATCCAGGCTAAAACTCAATTTTTGCATATAAATTCCTCTGACCTGCACAATAATAAAAGGCACGCAGCTTACACTATTTATCCCGGTACCAGGCGCGTACTGGCTTTGTCCAGCCACATTCCCAATTGAGCAAGTAAATCTGCCTGGCTGAAAGAGCAACTTTCTTCGGTGAACAAGCTGCCAGATTCCAGCCGACTCAACAAGTCCTCCATGACCACACTGAATTGCGGTGGCAGGGCGGCTAATAATTCAGGTTTATTACGCCATATGTGGCAAAAATGAGTGATATTGATGCGCTCAGCGGATAAATCTTGGATACTTTGTCGCAATTCTTGCGTGAAGTTAAGCATATGGAAACTTTAAGCTTGAAAAAATGTCATAAGCTAGTAGGATAATCTGATTAAGACTTGAATCCAATTAAAAATGTCGTGCGTATATAGATGTGTAGATAGCGCAACTGAAATTTTTTTAGAAACGGTGTAAGTTTGCTTTATCTGCGCCGACTGATGGTTGTAGTTTTAATTTTCCCATGTGGGATGTTTTGCACTTAACAGGAGATGAACATGAGTAACAAAGCAATGGTAGCAGTCGCACTGGCAGGTTTGTTGGGTTCCAGCATGGCAATGGCAGCTGAGCCAGTCAAGACAGAAAAATGCTTTGGTATTTCCAAAGCGGGTCAAAATGACTGCGCCACCAAATCCGGCTCCCATTCTTGCGCTGGTCAATCCAAAAAAGACAATGATCCATCTGAATGGAAAAAAGTCCCAGCCGGTTCATGCGAAAAAATGGGTGGCAAGCTGGAAGCGGCTAAATCCTGAGTATTTCCTGAGTATTGACTATCTTGACGGGTCCGTTTTTTCTGGTTGATGTATTTTGACTGATACGGCTCGCTTGAATTGCAAACCCACATCCACTCTGCAAGGGGTAGGTGTGGGTTTGCGCACTCAACATTATCGTGATTTTCTGCATGCGCCTGCGACTGTGCTTGCTGCCACACCAGCTGACTGGCTGGAGGTTCATTCAGAAAATTATTTTGGTGACGGTGGCTATGATTTGCATGTCTTGCAAACTTTGCGCCGGGATTACTCTTTGAGTTTGCATGGCGTAGGCATGGGCTTGGGTTCGGCCCAGGGATTTTCTGAGGCGCATATCAGTCGACTCCAGCGTTTGATAGAAAGAACTGAGCCTGCGCTGGTGTCCGAACATTTGTGCTGGGGAGCGATCGCTGGTCGACATTTAAATGACCTGCTGCCTCTGCCTTTGATGCACAGCGCCCTTGAATTGGTTTGCCAGCGTGTCGATGATTTGCAAACCCGCTTGCAGCGACAGGTCTTGATAGAAAATGTCTCGACTTATCTGCGCTTTGCCCAGGATGATATGTCGGAAGCAGAATTCCTCGCTGCTCTGGTCACACGTACCGGTTGCGGCATTTTGCTCGACATCAATAATCTCTATGTCAATCAACACAATCACGGTGAAGATGCCATGCACGCTCTGCATATCATGGCGGCCTTGCCTGCTGGCGCGATAGGTGAAATTCACTTGGCGGGTCATCTGCAAACAGATATTTGTCTGGTGGATGATCATGGTAGCCAGGTAGCTGATGCGGTTTGGGATTTGTTCAGACAAGCTGGCGGTATGCTGCCTCCTGGCATCCCGGTATTGATAGAGTGGGATACGGCGATTCCTGATTTACCAATATTGCTGGGTGAAGCGCATACAGCCAGGGAAATCATGACAAGCTGGAACAAGCATGAAACGGTGCTGGCCTGATGAATGCATTGAGCCTGACTGATATCCAGAAGCATTTTTCATCGGCTTTGCTGGAACCCTCCAGCGCACCGGATGCCGCGAGCCTATTTTGCCCTCATCCTTATCAGCAAGACCGCTTGGCCTTGTATCGAGGTAACTTGACGGCCATCTGGACGTCGGCCTTGAAGAATGCCTTTCCTGTTTTATATCAATTGGTGGGGGAGGCTTATTTCGAGCAACTGGCGCGCGCTTTTGGCCGTGCTCGCCCATCCTTGTCCGGGGATTTGAATCAATTTGGCGCAAAACTCGCTGAGTTTCTGAAGAGCATACCTGACGCAAGCGATTACCCTTATTTTCCTGACATCGCTGCACTGGAATGGCAAATACATAATGCTTACTATGCGGCGGATGCAGATGTACTCAGTCTGGCCGAGCTTTTACAGGCGATTGCTGCTGGCGGGCAGGATTTGCAAACAGTGCAATTACAATTGCATCCTGCTGTCAGCCTGTATCGTTCAGAATGGGATAGTGTGAGTATCTGGCTGGCTCATCAAGCACATTCCGAACGAGAGTTGCCAGAGAATATACAACAAATCTGCCATGGGCTTATCTACAGAAGAGACTGGTCTGTAGAGTTGCAAGCCTTGGATCAGCCAGCCTGGCTGGCTTTATCTGCTTTGACGCAAGGTCGCGGCCTGGGCGAGGCGCTGGAGGTGGCGCTGGATGTGGATGCAGAATTTGCCATCAATGCGCATTTGCAATCCTGGTTTGCGGCAGGCTTATTTGTCAAACATATTTATTCAGCTTAAATTTTCATAAAAAAAGCTGTAAGGAAACTCTGGCCTGGCTGACTAAGATGCAGGAGATCAATTGGAGAATGACGATGTATAACACCCTGCAATACTTTCATAGCCTGAGTACCCGTTTTGATGACAAACTGAGCGTCTGGGGTGGTTCAGCCCTGAGTCTGGCTCTGAGGTTATTTGTGGGCTGGCAGTTTTTTAAAGCTGGCCTGGTAAAAATCGCTGACTGGCAATCAACCCTCTCATTATTCCGTGAAGAATACATGGTGCCTGTTATCCCGCCAGAGCTGGCTGCCTGGATGGGGGCCGGGGGAGAATTGGTTTTACCGGTTTTGCTGGCACTGGGGATTTTTTCCCGCCCAGCGGCCCTGGCCCTGTTTGCAGTGAATTTGATGGCGGTAGTTTCCTACCCACAGTTGTTTGAGCTGGAGTGCCCGGCTGCGGTCAATTCCCATTTGTACTGGGGCATATTATTGCTGGTGCTGGTGAGTTTTGGTCCTGGCAAACTGTCACTTGATGCCTGGATGAGTGCAGGAAAATTAAAGCAATCCGCCCCAGGCAGCTAAGCTCAACAAATGCAAAGATCAATATAGTCACCAGGCCCGCAGATGCGGGCCATTTTTTTGTAAAATCTATTTTGATGAACTAATCACCAGGGTTTCAGTCAAACGGAAAACAAAATCTGGCCTGCCAGGCGGCAGTGCGGATATGAAGCAGAATTTCACCGGACTATATTCATCATGCAAAGTAAATTTCATTTTCGCAATGCTCAAGGGCAAATTCAATGGCGCGCACCTGCCTTGACTGTGGTCG
The DNA here is from genome assembly GCF_049340345.1 of Undibacterium sp. Di27W. Lineage (NCBI taxonomy): Bacteria > Pseudomonadati > Pseudomonadota > Betaproteobacteria > Burkholderiales > Oxalobacteraceae > Undibacterium > Undibacterium sp. Di27W. The sequence continues at coordinate 219,695 of NZ_JBMPOS010000001.1, forward strand.
CTGTAGCAATTTCTGCGGCGCTCTGGCTGGCTTATTCCAGCAAGACGACAGCCCAGGCCAGCACTACAGAAAAGCAGGGCGCGGATAAAGAACTGGTGTTTGAATTGGCAAGGGCTGACATTGCTACGGCGGAGTTGAAGGAATTGTCATCGCAATTGCCGATCTCAGGCTCGCTGATGCCAGAAAGCCAGGTCACGGTGCGCGCCAAAGTCGTGGCAGAAGTGGCGGAAGCACCTTTGCAAGAAGGTGTCGCGGTGCAAAAAGGACAAGTGATCGCGCGCTTTACGGCGGCTGATCTACATGCAAGGCTGACTACTCAGGAAGCCGCGGTGGACGAGGCCCAGGCCAGACTGGCGCTGGCGCAAAAAAATCGCTTGTCGAATGAAACTTTGCTCAAGCAAAATTATATTTCCCAGAATGCCTATGACACTACGCACAATGGCCTTGAACTGGCGCAAGCCAGCCTGAAGTCTGCGCTGTCGCAAAAACAAGTAGCACAACTGGCGCTGGCGGATACCCTGGTGCGTTCACCGCTGGATGGCGTCATCAGCAAGCGTCATGTGCAGCCGGGTGAAAAAGTCTCGCCAGATACCGCCTTGTATAACATCGTCAACCTGAGCCGCCTGACCCTGGAGGCACAAGTTCCCGCCAGTGAGATTCCACGAGTCAAAGCCGGGCAAAAAGTATTGTTTCAAGTCGATGGTTATGGTGGCCGTGAATTCCAGGGCAAGGTGGCCCGCATTAATCCTGCGACTGAAGCAGGTTCGCGTTCAATGATGGTGTATATCGCTGTTGACAATGCCGATGCAGCGTTAAGAGGTGGCATGTTTGCCAAAGGGAATCTGGTATTGGAAAAAACAGCAGCAGTGACCACAGTTCCGCTGACCGCCGTCAAACAGCTCAATGGTGCCGATGTTGTTTATGAAATCGTTGATAATAAAGTCAAGGTGCAAACTGTAAAATTGGGCCTGCGCAGCGAAGATGAAGGCAGGGTGCAAGTTGTACAGGGGCTGGCAACAGGGGCCGTGCTGATTTCCTCACGTCTGGATGGTGTCAAGGCTGGTAGCAAGGTCAAATTGCCTCAGCTTAATGCGTTGAGCAAGGGTTAAACCATGTGGATGACCAAAGTCAGTATACAAAACCCGGTGTTCGCCACCATGGTCATGATAGGCCTGATGGTGCTGGGTATTTTTTCCTATAAAGGCCTGGGTCTGGAAAACATGCCCGATATGGAGTCGCCCGGTGTCTGGATGGAAGTCCTCTATCCCGGTGCCTCACCGGAGATTGTCGAAAATGACATCACCAAGCCAGTAGAAAACGTCGTCAATACTATCAGTGGCGTCAAACGCATCATGGCCAGTTCGTATGAAGGCCGTGCTGGCATCTGGATAGAATTCCAGTTGTCCGTCAATGGCGACAAGGTCTTGCAAGAAGTGCGCGACAAGATTGCCCAGATACGCCCCAGCTTCCCCAGAGATGTCAAGGACCCCTTTATTATTCGGGGTGGGGATGGCAATGGTCGCCCCATCGTACAAATGGCGGTGAGCTCGGGTGAGCGCAGCCTGCGTGATTTGTCGAATTTGACAGACCAGATTATCGTCAAGAAATTGCAGAGCGTACCTGGTGTAGGCAGGGTGGATGTACGTGGTGCAGTCGTGCGACAAGTCCAGGTCAAGCTCTTGCCTGACCGCATGGCGGCAAATCATATTGGTGTCAATGAAGTCCTGGCTGCAATACAAAGCACCAATCAAAACATGCCAGCAGGCTTGATTACACGTGGTTCGCAAGATCAATTGGTCAGGCTGGAAGCCAAAATAGTTGATACCCGCGGTTTCAATAAAATTATCGTTGCCCGTCGTGCAGGAGCACCTGTCTATCTGGAACAAGTGGCTGAAGTTCTGGATGGCGAAAAGGAAGAATTTTCCATCTCGCGTGTGAACGGACAAAGGTCAATTGCCCTGGCAGTGACCAGGATACAGGACGCCAATATCGTCAAGGTAGGCGACGGTATCATGGAGGCGATAGCGGACTTGAAGACGCGCTTGCCCAAGGATGTGCAAATGACAGTCAGCGAAAACAATGCTGATTTTGTCAAACACTCACTTGATGGCGTGAAAGAAACCATACTCGAAGGCGCTGGCCTGACAGTATTGATTGTCTTCCTGTTCCTGCATTCCTGGCGCAGCACCATTATTACCGGCTTGACTTTGCCTATCTCGGTCATCGCCACCTTCATCGCCCTGAAAGCCTTTGGTTTTACCCTGAACTTTTTAACCATGATGGCACTGTCGCTGTGCATAGGCCTACTGATTGACGATGCCATTGTCGTGCGGGAAAACATCGTGCGTCATCTGGGCATGGGTAAGGGGCATAAGCAGGCGGCAGAAGATGGTACCAATGAAATCGGCCTGGCAGTCATGGCCACGACGTTTGCCATCGTCGCCGTATTTGTGCCTGTGGCTTTCATGAAGGGCATGATAGGCAAATTCTTTTTCCAGTTCGGGATCACGGTGACCGTTGCTGTGCTGGTCTCACTGTTTGTCAGTTTTACGCTTGACCCCATGTTGTCGTCAGTATGGCGAGATCCCGAGGAAAATCGCTTCAAACGTTTTCCATGGCTGGCCCGTTTCATGGATGGCATTGAACATGGCATAGACAAGTTGCACCTGGTTTATGGAAAATTATTGCTACTGGTTTTACGTAAGCGCAAAACCACCTTGCTACTGGCACTTTCCCTGTTCGTCAGCAGTTTTTTCCTGCTGCCCATGATAGGTACAGAATTCGTGCCTGAAGCTGATGAAGGGCAAATCACCATCAACCTGAAAACCCCGGTAGGTTCCAGCCTGCAATACACCGACGATAAGACGCATCAGGTAGAGGCCGTGCTCAAGGCCATGCCGGATATCGAGACTATCAATACTTCAGTCGGCGTTGAAAATGAAAGAAATACTGCGCAAATCAATATGAAGCTGAGTGAAAAGCGTATCTCCCATCGAAAATCACAAAAGCAGATAGAAACGCAAATCCGTGAGCGTTTGAAGAGCATACCCGGCATAGAAATGGCAGTGGGTTTTGATAAGCCAATTTATGTGGCGATCCTGGGGCCGGATGCCGACAAACTGCAGGACGTGATTGATAGTGTCATGAAGAAAATGGCTGTCATCAAGGGCATCACCGATCTGGAGAGTAGCCTGACTGGCGCTAACCCTACCGTCTTGGTCAAGGTCAATAATGAACTGGCAAATGACCTGGGCCTGTCTGTGCAGCAGATAGGTGCAGCTTTGCGCCCCTTTGTTGCTGGCGATACTCTGGGCCAATGGCTGGCACCAGATGGTCAGAATTATGAAATCAATGTGCAACTGCCTAAGTCAGGCAGGCAAAAAATTTCTGATCTGGCTGACCTGTCGCTGGCCAGTAGCAAGATAGACGTCGATGGCAAGCCCATGATGGTGCCCTTGCGTCAGGTTGTGCAATTTATTCCCAGCACTAGCCCACGCGTTATCAAGCGTCAGGACTTGCAGCGCAGGGCCGCGATCTATGCCAACGTAGAAGGTAGGCCTGCTGGTGACGTGGGTGCAGAAGTGCAAAAACTGGTCAAGACCATAGAGCTGCCGCCCGGCTACCGCTTTGATATCGGTGGGCAAACCAGGGAAATGCAAGAGTCTTTCAGTGCCGCCGTGGCGGCGCTGGGGATAGCAGTGATCTTTATTTACCTGATACTGGCATCGCAATTCGGCAGTTTCCTGCAACCCTTGGCGATCATGACAGCGCTGCCATTTTCATTGATAGGGGTTTTACTGGCCTTGTTGATTACTGGCAGTACCTTGAATATTTTCTCCATCATCGGTTTCATCATGCTCATGGGGCTGGTGACCAAGAATGCGATTTTGCTGGTGGACTTTATCAATCAGGCACAAAAGCAGGGCATGAGTCAGTTTGATGCAGTGCTGGCCGCTGGTCAGGTGCGCTTACGCCCCATCTTGATGACAACGCTGGCAATGATCTTCGGCATGTTGCCTATGGCCATGGGTATCAGTGATGGTGCAGAAACCCAGGCGCCTATGGGCAGGGCAGTTATAGGCGGTATCATTACTTCCACTTTATTAACCTTGCTGGTCGTGCCTATCGCCTATACTTATCTGGATAACCTGGGTAAAAAAGCTAAATCATATTTTGCACATCACGAACCGGACGCCGTGGCTGCACCCATACTTGTTGTTACCGGAAGTGAATCCTCCAAATAAAAGTATACTGTTACATAAATGATTTTTCGCTTTGACAAAGAAGAGGATATACTTGCCGCCCGGAAATAGTGGCGGGTTTTCCTCACTCTTTCTCCCATTTTTTTGAGAGTGTTGTTTTTGCCCCGCATGAATCTTCTTTGGGGCAAGTTTAAGCAGTTTTTTTAAGAGTGTTTACTCTAGATGGATAGTTTTAGCTATTCAGTAAATTGCGCAAATGACATACTAATATCAAGTTTTAGAACGCTCGTTCCATTTTATTTTGATGGTGTGAGGCTTTAATGACTTGCAAAAAAATACTTAACAGGAGACAACAATGCGTCAAATTCATGTAGCGCTGGGGCTGCTTTCTGCTGCCGTTTTATCGGCTTGCGGTGGCGGTGGTAGTGCTGGTCCAGTCATCGATAACACACCTGCCCGCGGCACTCTGGTCGCCAACCCACCCATCTTGGTACCTATTCCTCAAGCGAATGGCACTGCATTAACCAAGCTCGACCCAGTCGTCTTCAAGGCTTCTCTGGATGCTGCCAAGCCAGGTCTGACACAGCTCACGGGCGCGCCTAAGTGCGAAATCACTACTTATTACATGAAGTACACTACAGTCGGCGGTGCCAATGAGGCGACCGATGCGACTGGTGCCATCATGGTTCCATCCGGCAGCGATCCTGCCTGTAGCGGTCCACGCCCGGTGATCCTGTATGCCCATGGCACGACAGTGGAAAAATCCTTCAACATGGCCAACCTGCGCGACAATTCGGAAGCTGTTTTGCTGGCAGCCATGTACGCCGCTCAAGGTTTCATCGTGGTTGCACCTAACTATGCTGGTTACGATACATCGGCACTGACATATCATCCGTATCTGAATGCTGAGCAACAAGCCAATGATATGGTCGATTCCCTGCGTGCAGCACGCAAGGCTTTTGCGACTATTGGTGCGCAAGATTCTGGCAAGCTGGTGATTGGTGGCTATTCTCAGGGTGGTCACGTAGCGATGGCAACACAGCGCGCCATGCAAACCACTTATGCTTCCGAATTCAAGGTGAGCGCCCTGGCTGGCATGTCCGGTCCTTACGCCATGTCCTTGTTGGGTGACGCTACTTTTGCTGGTAGTCCGAATGCTGGCGGCACTGTATTTATCCCGCTGATCACCACTAGCTGGCAAAAATCTTACGGTGGCCTGTACTCCAGCCCGAACGAAGTCTATGAAGACAAATACGCTACTGGTATAGAAACACTGTTGCCAGGTGCTTTGACTTTCAATGACCTGTTCACTACTGGCAAGTTGCCTGCGTATGCGATGTTTGCCAAAGACTCTTTGCCTGGTCCATCTTCACCAGCATTTGGCGCCTTCTTTGGTGACGGTAACCTGGTGAAAACCAGCTATCGCAATACCTATCTGGCTGATGCACAGAAAAATCCTTGCAATGTCAATCCAGCAGATCCTTTGAACTGTACACCTGCCAATCCTTTCCGTAAGGCTGGCGTGAAGAATGACTTGCGTAACTATGTTCCTAATGTACCTGTGTTGTTGTGTGGTGGCGCCAATGATCCTACAGTGTTCTTTGCCAGCACGCAGGCAACAGCTGGCTTCTTCCTGGCCAAGGGTTTGCCAGCAGCAGCTTTGGCAGTATTGGACGTAGATAGTGCGCCAACCAGCGCGGCAGATCCATTTGCAGCAGCAAAAGTTGGCTTCGCCCAAAGCAAGGCAGCAGCTATCAGTGCAGCGATTGCAGCCAAGCAGGATCCGACTACAGCGGTAGCAAGCGTGTATCACGGTACCCTGGTTCCGCCGTTCTGCAATGCAGCGGCACGCGCCTTCTTCCAGCAAGTCTTGGCTAAATAAGAGAGGACGCCATCATGAAAAAAATTCATTTCGCCGTCAGCGCCTTGTTTGGTCTGGCATGTTTCTCGGCTCACGCCTATGACAATACTATTCGGGCAGGTGTTTTGAATGTGCAAGTACATTCAGAATCCCCTGACCTGACCAGCAATGGCCCAACTTTCCTGACGCCACAGCCAGCCGGCCTGATCGTCAGTAATGCAACAACTGTTGTCTTTGGTTATACCCGCCGTCTCAACGATCATTTTGATTTTGATTTCGTCGCTGGTATTCCCCCTGAGCATGAAGTAGTTGGTCGTGGCAATTTGGCACCTTATGGTGTTATTTCCAAGGTCAAACAACGTGCACCTACGTTTTTCATCAATTACAATTTTGGTGAGGCTACTAATGCCTGGCGTCCTTTCGTCGGACTTGGTCTGAACTACACCCAGTTCTTCGATGCAAAATCGACTGCTAACGGTAATATCGCCTCTGGTGGTCCGACCAAGATTGATTTGAAAGACTCTATAGGTTTGGCAGGACAGGTCGGTATCAATTACCACATTAATGATCGCTGGTCGGTCAGTGCTTCCATCGCGGCTGCCAAAGTCAAATCTGACATGACAGCGACGACCGGTAGTATTGAGCGTAAAACGACGATCGATTTTCGTCCTGTGGTCTATGGCGTAGCTGTGGGTTATAGCTTCTGATCATTCTTCTGTATGCCAAATAAAAAGGGTTCCAGCATATGCTGGAACCCTTTTTTTTGAAGAACTGACAAACTTTTTCTTCGCAAGAGTGATACGTGTAATATCACCAGCACGTCGGTATTCTTCTTTGCTGCAAGCCATCCACGCCAAGCGGCTCAAATTGAGCAGGCGTCACACTTTCCATGAATACCAGCTATGCAAACCCGCCGCCAGCTGCGTTGCAGCTCCTGATCGTGTATAGAGTACTGTCTTCGTTGCCACGTCTTGCCAGGGCAGTTTTGCATAAATCCTAATGAATTGAGTTCTGGATATTTTAATGAGTTACCCAGCGACTTATTCTGAAATGGTATATGATGACCGTCATGGAAAATAAATCATCTAAGCAAAAAAACCTTAGTCGCAAGGAAATTACGCACGAACGGATCGTTGAAGTTGCTGCGCGTGCAATACGACGTAGTGGCTATGATGGCACCGGTGTCGCTGACCTCATGAAGGAAGCCGGCTTGACACACGGCGGCTTCTATAGTCACTTTTCCTCACGCGAAGCATTGCTGGCTGAAGCGGCGGATAGAGCAGGTGCGGAAGCAGTGGCCGCTTCCGCCAGCATTGCCGCTGCGGTACCGCCAGAGCAGGCATTGCAAGCATTGGTAAGGGCGTATTTGTCGAAGGAACATTTCGAAAGCATAGAGACTGGTTGCCCGGTAAGTGCACTGGGTTCGGAGATGCCCCGGCAGGCACCGGAGGTGCGGCGTGCAGCTACCCGCCGTATCAAGGAGATGATAGACGTCGTTGCGCGTCAACTACCAAACTGGGGACAGCCAGGGGCGCATGAACAGGCACTGATGATGGTCGCTACCATGGTTGGTAGCATGCTGCTGGCACGGGCTGTTGATGACCTCAAGTTATCCGAAAGTTTTCTCGATGCGGCGCGGGAAAAGCTCATTTCAGCGGATAGCTGATTGAGGTAGATGTTTGGCAGCTCATGCTGGTTTTGTTTGCTTTAAAATATGATGAGCATCATATTTTGTGAAATTAAAGCCTTACTACGGCTAAATACATAATCTATATAGATTGGAGAATATGATGAGTAAAAAAATTGCGCTGGTGACAGGTGCCTCACAGGGCATAGGCGAAGCTACTGCCAGGAGCCTGGCAAAAGCTGGTTATAAGGTCTACGGCACCAGTCGCCGGGGAGCCGCAACGGGGCAACGATCCTACGAGATGCTGTCACTGGACGTGACCAGCGGAGTATCTGTAGAGGCGGCAATCGCTGAGGTCATACGTTTGAGTGGTCGTATAGACCTGCTTGTCAATAATGCCGGGATAGGGATCGCCCCTGCCGGGGCAGAAGAGGTTTCCATAGAGCAGGCTCAGGCGATTTTTGATACGAATTTTTTTGGAATCTTGAGGGTAACCCAGGCAGTCGTGCCTCATATGCGACGTCAGGGAGCGGGTCGCATCGTCAACATCGGCTCGGTATTGGGCTTTTTGCCCATGCCTTACGGAGCTTTGTACGCTGCCACCAAGCACGCAGTCGAAGCTTATTCCGAATCCCTGGACCATGAACTGCGCACCAGAGGTATCCGCGTCACAGTGATTGAGCCGGCATACACCAGGACAGCATTCGACGTGAACATGCTGGAACCAGACACCAAGATGGAGGAGTATCGCGAAATTCGGGACGCAGTGAATATTAGGATTAAAGAAGTAATGGAGGCAGCTGAAGGGCCTGAGGTCGTCGCTGAGGCGGTGTTGAAGGCTGCCAGCGTACAGCATCCCAAATTGCGTTACACCGCAGGCCGTCTGGCGAATCGCTTGCGCTTGTTGCGCACATTTGCGCCAGCTGCTCTGATGGATGCCGGGATACGTAGAGATCTGCGGCTAGAAGCTTAGACGCGATTTTTGTATCCTGGCTCTTGTTCAGGGGGGGCATGAGTCAGTTCAGAGGATATGTAAAGCATCCCGCGTCAGCAACTGACGGCCAGATTTTTGCGAGAAATTATTTTAAACAGATTGGAGTCATATTCATGATGAAAGCTTTTATTGTCGATCGATACCAAAAAAAGAGTGCGCTGCGAATTGGCCAAATGCCAGTTCCGGAAATACGGGAGGATGAAGTCCTGGTCCAGATCCATGCCGCTGCCGTCAATCTGCTGGATGCCAAGATACGGGATGGTGAATTTAAACTCATCCTGCCTTATCGCTTGCCACTCATTCTGGGCCATGATGCTGCAGGAGTAGTGGTCAAAATAGGTTCCAAAGTACGGCAGTTCAAGTTGGGCGATGAAGTTTATGCCCGGCCAGATGACTTCAGGATCGGTGCTTTTGCAGAATTCATCGCCATCAAGGAAGACTCGCTGGCGATGAAACCAGCATCTCTAAGCATGGAAGAGGCGGCCTCTATCCCGCTGGTAGGTTTAACTGCATGGCAAGCGCTGGTTGAGAAAGCAAATTTGAAGCAAGGGCAAAAGATATTCATCCAGGCCGGATCCGGTGGTGTGGGAACATTTGCGATTCAATTGGCGAAGCATCTGGGTGCATTCGTCGCCACCACAACCAGTACTGCGAATATTGATTTGGCGAAGCGTCTGGGTGCAGATGTTGTTATCGATTACAAGAAAGAGGATTTCGAAAAAATCCTGCAGGATTACGATGTTGTATTGAATAGCCAGGATGCACAGACGCTGGAAAAATCACTGCAAATACTAAAACCCGGAGGGAAACTCATTTCAATTTCTGGGCCACCGGACACAGCATTTGCGGAAGAAATTGGCGCTCCGTGGTTCGTGAGATTGATCATCCGCCTGCTGAGCTTTAGCGTCAGGAGGAAATCCATGCGTCGCAATATAAGCTACTCTTTCCTGTTCATGAAAGCGCACGGCAGGCAATTGCGTGAGATTACTTCTCTCATCGATGCCGGAGCTATCCGTCCAGTGATAGACAAGGTTTTTCCATTTGAAGCAAGTAACGAGGCTATGGCGTATGTCGAAAGTGGACGTGCAAAAGGTAAGGTCGTTATCAAGATCCGGTAGGGGGCAAGATCTGTTTGCAGGTGGAGTCAATTGCAGCTTATTTCCTGATTGCCGGGTCGACCTGCAGGTGTTTTGTATGGAGGCTAGGTCGGAGTGCAAAGCCCTCCCATTTGCATGTGAGGGCTTTGCATTTTGCATCGAAGCTGTCAAGGGGCTTGGTCTGGGTGAATCTGGCTAGGCGACCCTACCGGAATCCCTGCCCGAGCAGCTTGATCAACTGTGTTTCTTTTTGCTGGCCTTCAGGTTGGCAAGCAGGGTCTTGCCATGGCGTGCAGGCGCGACTGAGTGGTGGACAATTTTAGGTGTCTGTGCAGCATGGCGGCCACCTGCACTTGCCAGTATATTGGTCTGGTTTACCTGAGTGACAACTGGCGTTTGTATATGCAAGGTCTGGCCATGGGCAAGATTTTCACGCTTCAGATGGTTCCAGGTTTTTAATTCTGCAACACTGACGCGGAAGCGTTTGGCAATGCCAGCCAGGTTATCGTGTTTGCTAACTTTGTAACTGACTTGGCGGGTAGCCGTTTTCTCTATGACGATCTGGGCTTTCTCCGCGATTTCCAGCGAAATATCATGATCGGGTGTTTTGTCTGACTTGGGCACCAGCAGGGTGGAGCCAGCCTTGATCATCATTTTTGCCGGGATCAGATTTACCTCGCGCACAACCTCAGGCTTCAAACCCAATTTGCTGGCCAATGATTCTATGCGTTCAGTCTTTTGCACAGTATGGGCGGACCAGCTGGACAAAGGGCCTTGCCATTTGTTCAGGTTGGCTTTGTACAGGGCCGCATTATCAGTAGGAAGCAAGATCTTGGTACTGCTGCTGCCAGTAATCACAGGGCGGCTGAATTGCGGGTTCAGTGCCTTGAATTCATCGATGGAAAGCTCTGCCAGTTGTGCCGCAACCCTTACATCAATATCACGGGTTTTTTCCACGGTCACAAAGTAAGGCTGATTATCCAGCCTGGGCAGGGCCAGGTTGAATTGTTCAGGGTGGCCTATGATATTTTTAACGGCCTGCAATTTGGGCAGGTAATTTTTTGTTTCATTTGGCATATGCACGGACAGACTCTGGAAGTCTATCGGCAAGCCCAGTGCCTGTTGTTTCTTGATAGCGCGCTGGACTGAGCCCTCGCCCCAATTGTAGGCTGCCAGGGCCAGTTGCCAGTCGCCAAACATGCCATACAGCTTTTCCAGATAGTTCAAGGCAGCATCGGTGGAGTCAATGACGCCGCGTCTGTCATCCTTGAACATGGTTTGCTTGAGGTTGAAGTCACGACCTGTCGCTGCCATGAATTGCCACATGCCGGTTGCCTTGGCGGTGGAAATTGCTTGAGGATTGAAAGCGGATTCGATGAAAGGCAATAAAGCCAGTTCGGTGGGCATGCCACGTTTTTCCAGCTCTTCCACCACATGGTAGAGATAGCGGGAACCGCGCTGTACCGTGCGCAAAATATATTCTGTACGGGTGCCGTACCAGGCCAGCTGATTTGCTACCAGCTGGTTTTCCAGGTCGGGTATGGCATAACCTGCGCGCACTCTATCCCACAAATCTGTGGTCTTGTCAGTGTAATCAAAATTGGCGACGTCTGCAGGTAACTCTTGACTGGCAGCCTGACTGGCAGTTTGTGCTGCATTGGTAGTTTCTGGCGCGGATACGAGGGAAAAAACTGGGGGAAGAGCGTCAGCAAGACATATTTGTGGAGCCAGGCCAGCTAGTAGAGCGGCGGTCAATATGCTTGGGGTGCTTAGTCGGAATCGTTTCATAGGCAATGAATTGTCTAATCGACCATAGTCGACGTGGATTGCAGGATCGTGAGAGTGTACGCAAGTGCCGTTTGTAGCGTCAAGATAAATGTCATTTACATGACAAGTTTTACATCTGTTACATGGATATCCCTTTGGATTTTACTTTTCCTTTAATGGAAGTGAGGGTAAATACATTTAATTTTCATCAAAACCATTTGAATGTCGCGTAATAGCATCTAAATCTGGATTTTTATTGTGGCAAGAATATGCTGCTTTGTCATATGACAAGAATGAAAGCAGACTGGCGTTGCTCTTTGCTATATCTAAATTATCAATGCATATTGAAATACAATACGCTCTTCTTTTCTTATCTCCTGGATTTGATTTATGTACAGCACATTGAAGCCTTTGATAGTGGCAATTGCAAGCTTGAGCGCAGGCATGGCTGCGGCCGAAACGATCATCGATCATGTCCGTGGCTATACCCTGAAAGGGGCGCAGTTGCAGCAGTTTCAGGCCCTGGCATTTGATGATGCTGGCAAGATCATTGCCACTGGCAATTCTGCTGATCTGGCAGCCAGCTTGCCCAAAGCCAGACATATTGATGGCGGTGGTAAAACCTTGTTGCCAGGCATGATAGATGCACATGGCCATGTCTTCAGTTTGGGGGCAAGTCAGATGCAGCTCAGTTTGCGCACTACGGCCAATCTGGCTGCTGCGCAAAAGGCGATTGCTGATTATGCAGCTCGTTTTCCCTTGAACCAGTGGATCATCGGTGGTGAATGGAACCAGGCTAACTGGAAGCTGGGTCGTTTCCCGAATGCGCAAGAAATTGATGTCGTAGTCAAAGATCGCCCGGTCTGGTTATCCAGGGTAGATGGTCATGCTGGCTGGGCCAATAGCAAGGCCTTGCAACTGGCAGGTATTACAGAAAATACACCGGATCCGGTTGGCGGGAAAATAGAAAAAGATGCCCAGGGCAAACCCACTGGCATCCTCGTTGATGCTGCAATGCGCCTGGTCGATAATGTCGTGCCAACTGCATCGAATGCCGAGCAAAGAGCCGCCCTGGACCTGGCCTTGCTGGAGCTGGCCAAGGTCGGTGTGACTAGCGTGCATGACGCTGGTGTTTCTGAATCTGCCGACAAATTATTCCGTGAATATGCAGACCAGGGCAAGTTGACGACACGTATCTATGGCATGGTGCGTGGTACCGACGGATTTTTTGATCAAGTTTCGCAACAAGGCCCCTTGCTGACATATGGACATGATTTTTATTCTTTGCGTGCGGTCAAGCTGTTTGCTGATGGCGCGCTAGGCAGTCGTGGCGCGGCCTTGACGGCGCCGTATTCAGATGCGCCGCATACGCATGGCCTGCTGTTCAAGACTGCCGATGAGATGTATGCGATGATAGAAAAAGCCGCCAGCAAAGGCTATCAGGTCAATGTGCACGCCATCGGTGATGCTGGTAACCGTCAGATACTGGATGGCTTTGCCCGCTTGCCTGCGTCAGCATCTGCCAGCTTGCGTCACCGCATAGAGCATGCGCAGGTCGTGGCACTGGATGATATTCCTCGTTTCAAGCAACTGGGTATCTTGCCCTCCATGCAGCCTACCCATGCGACATCGGACATGAATATGGCAGAGGACAGGGTAGGGGTAGAGCGCATCAAGGGGGCTTATGCCTGGCGTAGTTTCCTTAAACAGGGTTCGCGCATTGCTTGTGGTTCTGACTTCCCTATAGAATCCCCTAATCCATTCTGGGGCATCCATGCAGCGGTTACCCGTCAGGATATGGCGGGCAAACCCGCACAAGGCTGGTATGCCAATCAAGCCATGACACTACAAGAAGCCTTGCGCTGCTTTACCGTTGACGCTGCCTATGCCGCACATCAGGAAAATACCCTGGGTACGCTGGAAGCAGGTAAATGGGCCGACTTTATCCTCATAGACCAGGATATGCTGAACATGCCTGCCACCGATATTTACAAGATTAAGGTCTTGCAAACCTGGGTAGCAGGTAAGCAGGTTTATTCAGCCACTAAATAAACTAAGTAAACTAAATAAGGCCTGCTTTCATGATGGCTGCAGTGCGGTTCACGCCGCCTGCAGCTGCAATTGTTTTTCCTGTATGGGCAAGTGCACCAATGCTGCTGCGACGGCCAGGGTGATATCGATATACCAGAGCAAATTGAAATTGCCGTTTGCCTCCAGCACCTTGCCACCCAGCCAGACTCCCAGGAAGCCACCTAGTTGATGCGTCAGCATGACGATGCCAAACAGGCTGGCCATATTTGCCGGGCCAAACAACTTGGCAACCAGGCCGGCAGTTGGCGGTACTGTGGACAGGAAAGTCAGCCCCATGATCGCGGCAAACATCAGTACAACAGTGCCAGTTTTAGGTGTCAGCAAAAACAGGGTGATGGCGATGGCACGTGTCGCATACAGCAAGGACAGCAATGATTTCATGCGCCATTTACCGACTGCCCAACCCATGGAGATACTGCCTATGATGTTGAACAAGCCCAGCATGGCCAGCGCCCAGCCACCAAATTCTGCAGGCAAGCCACACAGACTTATCACGCCTGGCAAATGGGTGGCGAGGAAAGCCACGTGGAAGCCACAGACAAAAAAGCCAGCCGCCAGCATCAGGTAACTGGGATTTTTCAGGGCAATAGCGATCGCTTTAGAAGTGCTGACAGGTGCTTGTCCTGCACTGGCGGTTTGCACGGGTTTGCCGCGCAACAGGTAGGCAGCGGGCAGAGCCAGCAAAACCAGTAAGCCCATGATCTGCATGGCATTATTCCAGCCATACAAACCCATGAGCGTGATGGCGATTGGCGCCATTAAAAACTGGCCAAAAGAACCACCTGCATTGACAATGCCAGTCGCAATGCCACGCTTTTCTGCCGGGATCATGCGGGTGGCGGTCGCCATCAACACAGCAGGCCCGGCCATGCCTGCACCGCCTGCCGCCAGCATGCCTATTGCAAAGATCAGGCCTGCCGTGGTCGTCATCAGCGGCGTGATGAAAGTACCTAATGCCACCAGCACGATACCGACGCACAAGACGCGCCCAGCACCCATTTTGTCTGCAAAAGCGCCAGCGAATGGCTGCGTCAGACCCCACCATAATTGCCCAAAGGCGAAAGCCAGGCTGATATTGCCTACTCCCAGGCCAGTGGAGGTATTCATGGGGCTGAGAAACAGCCCCATGCTTTGCCTGGTGCCCATGGTCAGGGCAAAAGTGCCAGCAGTGCCCAGCAATACCAGCCAGATGGCAGGGTATTTGTTCAATAGATTGTTCCTGGTATCCATATTGGTTTCCGTGTATGGGAGATTTGATTTTAAATGATGACCATCATGATTGTATATATTACGTTTATAATTTATGATGTCAAGAGAATTTATTAAGGAGTAGCGTCATGAAAGTCAGTCGAGAGCAGGCAAATGAAAATCGCCAGCGCATCCTGGATGTAGCTTCACAGCTATTTCGGGAGCGTGGCTATGATGGTGTCAGCGTGGTCGATCTGATGAAGGGAGCGGGCCTGACTCACGGTGGCTTTTATGGAAACTTTTCTTCCAAAGAAGACCTGATTGCGCAAACCTGCGCACTGAGTCTGGGTCGTTCGGCAGAGCGCTGGAAGAAGTGGCAGACAGAATCCCCGGATACTGCCTTGTCACGCATTGCCAATGATTACCTGTCTCCCGCGCACAGGGACAAGCCAGGCAGGGGTTGTGCCCTGGCGGCACTGGGCTCAGACATGGCCCGGCAAAACGAAACCGTGCGCAAAGCTGCCGATAAAGGTGCACATGATTTGATGGCTGTGCTGGCGGACTTGCTGCCTGGCGAGACGAAAGAAAAAAGAGAGGATAAGGCTATGCTGGCTTTGGCCAGTATGGTGGGGGCAGTCGTGCTGGCACGTGTGGCGGAGGATGAAGAATTTTCCCAGCGCATACTTGCTGTGGTTGCTGCTGCACTTGAAACGGCGAGCGATTAAATGCATTGATCGTAGGCTGTTGCAAATTGAGCGACTTGCAACAGCCAGCAAAAACTTAACCACCCATGCAGAATGCATTGAGTTTATTGCCATCCAGGTCGCGGAAATAAGCGGCATAAAAACCGCTGTCACCTCTTGGGCCTGGCGCACCTTCATCCTTGCCGCCCAGTTCAAGTGCTTTTTTATGTACAGCCTGAACTTGCTCTCTGGTTTTCATCACGAGGGCGACCATGTTGCCATTGCCTGGAGTGGCCGCTTCGCCATTATATGGTTTGATTATACTCAGCGCTGGATGCTTAGGGCTGGCTCCCCAGGTAATAAAATCTTCCAGATTTATCTGGCGCCGGGCACCAGCATCCGCGAGCAATGCATCGTAAAAAGCAGCGGCACGTTCGATATCATTTGTGCCTAGGGTAATGTAGCCTATCATCATGGTCTCCTTTATGCGTGGGTGATGAGTTGGCTATTTTGCCATGCTTTATTGATCGATTGCTATTCTTCATTTCTATGCAAATCAAATTGCAATGCCGCGAGTTTGGCATAGACCCCACCTTGCTCGACCAACGAGGCATGGGTGCCGGTTTCCACAATACGACCATGTTCCATGACGATGATACGGTTGGCACGCTGCACAGTAGCCAATCTGTGGGCAATGATGAGGGTAGTGCGGCCCTGCATGGCGACTTCCAGCGCACCTTGCACCAGGCGTTCAGATTCTGCATCCAGTGCGCTGGTGGCTTCATCCAGCAATAGCAATGGGGGATTTTTCAGCAGGGCGCGGGCAATGGCTATCCTTTGTTTTTGTCCACCAGACAAGCGCACGCCGCGTTCACCTAGGAAGGATAGATAGCCTTCCGGCAGCCTTTCTATGAACTCATGCGCGGCTGCCATTTTTGCCGCTGCTATCACTTCTGCATCACTGGCATCGGCACGGCCATAGCGTATATTCTCAAGAGCATTGGCTGAAAAGATGACGGTATCTTGCGGCACTACGCCTATCGCGCCACGCAGTTCATGCAAATTCAATTCGCGGATATTGATACCGTCCAGTGTGATCCTGCCCTGCTGCGGATCATAAAAACGTAGCAGCATCTGGAACAGCGTCGTCTTGCCCGCACCAGAAGAGCCAACGATGGCGACAGTTTCGCCAGGCTGTATATCCAGGTTCAGGTTCAGCAAGGCTGCAGTATTGGGGCGTGAAGGATAGTGAAATTCCAGACCCTGCAATGACAGCGCCGCCCCTCTGGGGTCATGCTCGGCACGAGTAGGCAAATTCAGTGCTTTTACTGGATTTTGTATCGGTGACTTGACCTCAATCAATTCCAGCAAACGCTCGGTTGCGCCGGCAGCACGCTGGGCGTCACCCATGACTTCAGACAGTGCACCAACAGCACCTGCAACGATGGATGCATACAAAATAAATTGACCCAGCTCACCACCACTCATACGACCTTGCATGACGGCATGCGCACCTAGCCACAAGACAAAAACAATCGCGCCAAAGATCAGCAAGATAGCCATGACTGTCAACAGTGAGCGGGCGCGTATGCGGCGCATGGCGGTTTTGAAAGCACCTTCCACTGTGCCAGAAAAACGTTGCGCCTCTATATGCTCATGGGTAAAGGCTTGCACGGTTGGCATGGCATTCAAAATTTCACCTGCAATTGCCGATGCATCGGCAATCCGATCTTGCGAATCACGCGACAGCGTGCGCACGCGTCGGCCAAACAGGATGATGGGCAAGACCACTACCGCCAGCATGACGATGATGATGGACGACAGTTTAGGGCTGGTAATGAATAGCATGACCAGGCCGCCAAGGAAAAGCAGGAAATTGCGCAAAGCCATCGAGATGCTGGTGCCCACCACGGTTTGTATCAGCGTGGTATCTGTCGTCAGGCGTGACAGCACTTCACCGGTTTGCGTGGTTTCAAAAAATTCCGGGCTTTGCGTGACCACATGCGAATACACGGCATTGCGTATATCGGCCGTCACTCTTTCACCCAGCCATGACACCATATAAAACCTGGCAGCCGTGGCGATGCCCAGTACGCAGGCCACCCCAAACAAGGCAATAAAGGTCAGGTCCACATGCTTGATACTGCGGTCACCAGCACCAAAACCCAGGTCTATCATCTGGCGGAAAGCATAAGGTATTGCCAGGGTGGCGCTGGCCGCAACCAGCAAAGCGATGCCAGCCAATACAAATTGCATCTTGTAGGGCGTGAGAAAGGGGAGCAGGCCTTTGAGGGTTTGCAAGCTGCTGCGCTGGGAAATGTCAGCGGCGGGAGAGGGGTTGGTCATGCGCAGTCCTAAAGGAGAGACAAACTAAGGGCAAGCATCGGCTAAGCCGCGGGCTAAACAATAACAAAAGATGTAGATGATGATGTGCAGGCGAATATCAATAGCCTGCAACAGTCTTTTTCCAGTGATAAACTATTGTCAATACCTATGAGTTAACAGCGCTTGAGTGTAATTTTGACCATCAGTGTAAAATCAAAAAACAATATACCGCATGGAAGGCTTACAGATGAAACGTGTGCTGAAATGGAGTTTGGTCATACTGACAGGTCTGTTACTGATTACCCTCATTGCGGCTGCTGTTTATTTGTATGGTAAGCGCGTGCAGCGTTCAGGCAATCAGCTGCTGACTGGCTTGCAAGCCGAAGTAACGGTGCAATATGATGAACGCGGCGTACCACACATAGAAGCAAAAAATGAAGCAGACCTGTATCGCGCCCTCGGTTATGTGCATGCGCAGGATAGATTGTTTCAAATGGAAATGGTACGTCGCCTGGCCAAAGGTGAGCTGGCCGAAATTCTTGGCCCCAAACTTCTGGACACTGACCGCTTATTCCGTACCCTGGGTTTGCGCAAGCATGCGGCTGATTATGCTGCCAGGCTTGATAAAAACTCTGCTGCAGTCAAAGCCCTGAATGCCTATCTTGATGGCATCAATCAATATCAGGTTACGCACGCAGCTCCTCTGGAATTTGAATTGCTGGGCATACCCAAACGGCCATTCACTATCGATGACACGGTCGCCGTGTCTGGCTATATGGCATACAGCTTTGCGGCTGCCTTTCGTACTGAACCAGTATTGACACAGATACGTGACAAGCTAGGCGCAGATTATTTGCGCATTTTCGACCTGGCCTGGCATCCAGAAGGTGTCATCAAACCCTTGCAATTGGGCGTGACAGACTGGGATAAAATGAATCGTATCGCCACCACCAGCCAGCAAGCTTTGGAAGAGTTTGGCCTGCCACAATTCGAGGGCAGCAATGCCTGGGTGGTCGCCGGTAAAAATACAGCCAGTGGCAAGCCCTTGCTGGCGGGTGACCCTCACATCGCTTACTCGGCACCAGCAGTCTGGTATGAAGCCCATCTCAAAATGCCGGGTTTTGAATTATATGGTCACCATCAGGCACTCAATCCCTTTGCTCTATTGGGCCATAACCAGAACTTTGGCTGGACCCTGACCATGTTCCAGAATGATGATCTCGATTTTATAGCCGAGAAAGTCAATCCACAAAATCCCAATCAAGTCTGGATCAAGGGGCAGTGGGTGGATATGCAAAGCCGCGAAGAAATCATCAAGGTCAAAGGGCGTGAGTCCCTCAAACTGCAATTGAGAACATCAGCGCATGGCCCCATCATCAGCGACGCCTTCCGTGAAGCATGGGGTGAAGATCTGACTGCCAAACCCATCGCCATGTGGTGGACATTCCTGGAAACTGAAAAC
Organism: Undibacterium sp. Di27W; assembly: GCF_049340345.1. Classification (NCBI taxonomy): domain Bacteria; kingdom Pseudomonadati; phylum Pseudomonadota; class Betaproteobacteria; order Burkholderiales; family Oxalobacteraceae; genus Undibacterium; species Undibacterium sp. Di27W. Next base: position 238,992 of record NZ_JBMPOS010000001.1, read on the forward strand.
CCCGTACTCGATGCATTTTATGAATTAAACCGTGCCAGCACCAAAGAGTTAGCCGCCCATGCCGCCAGCAATATTCATGCACCGGGTTTGAACGTCGTCTGGGCCAATGCGCAAGGTGATATTGCCTGGTGGGCTGCGGCGAAACTGGTCAAGCGACCAACGGACGTCAATCCAGCTTTTATCCTCGATGGCAGCACGGCAGAAGCGGACAAACCTGGTTTTACTGATTTCGCCGATAATCCGCATGAGGTCAATCCTGCTCGTGGCTACATTGTCTCGGCCAATCAGCAGCCCCTGCCATCGGCAGATTTTGCCATACCCGGTTATTACAATCTGAATGAGCGCGCGCGTCGTCTAGATGTTTTGCTGTCGCAGCCTGGCATCAAGTGGAATACCAAAAACAGCCAGGCTTTGCAGCTCGATAATAAGACAGCTTATGCTGCCCAGATTTTGCCCTCCATCTTGCCCATCTTGCGCAAGCAAGTAACTGATGCAGACGGCAAGCGTTTGCTGGAATTGCTGGAGAAATGGGATGGCAGTTACCAGGCGAATAGCATAGCGCCCACCATCTTCAGCCAATTACTGTATCAGATCACCTATGCGGCGATGGCGAATGAAGTCGGTGAAGTCCAATTTAAAAACCTCTTGCGCACCCGCGCACTCGATTATGCCTTGCCACGCTTGCTCGCAGATGCGAATTCACCCTGGTGGGATAATCGTGCCACGTCAGCAGTGGAAACCCGCGACGATATCCTGGCACTGGCCTGGCGCGACAGCATCGCGCATTTGCAAAAAACTTTCGGCACCGACAGCAAGCAATGGACCTGGGGCAAGGCGCATACGCTGACGCACAAGCATCCTTTATCTCAGCAAAAGCCGCTGGACAAGCTATTCAACATAGGCCCGTTTGAAGTTGCGGGTGGGCGTGAAGTGCCAAATAATTTGTCCGGACCTATAGGGCCAGCACCCTGGGATGTCGTGTACGGGCCATCCACACGACGCCTGATTGATTTTGCCGATGCCTCGAAAGCGCTAGGCATTAATCCCGTGGGGCAGAGCGGGGTTTTGTTTGATGCCCACTACAATGATCAGGCGGCAGGGTTTGCGGCTGGGACTTATGTGCAGCAGTATTTGAGTGAGAAGGATGTTGTGGGGCATGCTAAGAGTGTGTTGGTGTTGAGGGGGAAATAGGAGGACCTGTTACCATCATCACCGAAGCATAATCCGGCAATGATGCAACGCACATATTGACGTCATTCCAGCATGCTTTTGGCTGGAATCCAGTGGCGTTCGTGGTCAACTATTGCGTGAGCTAATTTCTGATCCCTAGTGTTTGAGCATTCGGATTTTCAAATACCTTCACACGTCATTTAAGATTGCAGGCCGGGCTACCCCCGGCCTGCAATCATAATTTCACGAATACTGGTTATTAATTTCAGCTTGGCAAAAGCATTTAAGATATTTGCCTCACGCAAAATGCAAGATTCAAATCAGTCTGCAAGGATGAGATTTACTATCAGGTAAATATAGGCGGTAAATGGAAAGTATATTTAAATAGTCGATTTGGCAATGGAAGCAAATACAAGAATTTCTTTAAAATAAAATTTTATTTGCTAATTTAACAATTCCAGCATGAGCTAAGCACTTTTCTGTAAATATTTCCACACTCAACTACCCAAGCCCTTGCAAGCCTTATATAATCGCGCTACTTGATCGGGAGAGCGTGACGAAAGTTACCGCCGAAGGGGCTAATACCCAAAAAACTCTCAGGCACAAAGGACCGATCAACGGGGTAGTTAAAAGTTGCCCCAACTCTGGAGAGCGGTAGCGGCAGATAGGTTTATTTTTATAAATATTCGCCGGACTACCCACCGAAGGTGCGCGCGGGCAGCAAACATACATGGCTCCCGTAATCTCTCAGGTACCAGGACAGAGGGGTATGCGATTTCAGCGCATGCGACGTTTATTCGTCGGCATGCGTTTGTTCGTCCCTTCAATCTGGCAATCTGGTAATGAGGCACTCATGACGCAAGCAGCGACATCACTCAAGGCAACTCCCCTCAATGCAGCCCATCGTGCGGCTGGCGCAAAAATGGTTGATTTTGGCGGTTGGGACATGCCCGTCAACTATGGTTCCCAAATCGAAGAACATCATGCTGTGCGCACTGATTGCGGCATGTTTGATGTATCCCATATGTGTGTCGTTGATTTGCAGGGCGAAAATGTACGCAGCTTCCTGCGTGGCCTGGTAGCCAATAATGTCGATAAATTGCAGGTGGCGGGCAAGGCCCTGTATTCCTGCATGTTGAAGCCTGAAGGCACGGTCATCGACGACCTCATCATTTATTTCTTCAGCGAAAACTGGTTCCGCCTCGTCGTCAATGCTGGCACGGCAGAAAAAGACATCGCCTGGATGAATGCCCGCAATGCAGAAACCAATAGCGGCCTGACCATTACCCAGCGCCGGGATGGTGCTAACGCTTTCGCTCTCGTAGCAGTGCAGGGCCCGAATGCCCGCGCCAAGGCATGGGAAGTCTTGCCAGAAACCAAGGCTGCCAGCGCAGACATCAAACCTTTCAATGCTGTTATCGTGGCCGACACCTCCTTTGGTGAAGTCATGGTGGCACGCACTGGTTATACCGGTGAAGATGGTTTTGAGATTGCTGTTTCTGCCGATCGCGTGACTGATTTCTGGAATGCCCTGGTCGCGGTTGGCGTCAAACCTGCTGGCCTGGGTGCGCGCGACACCCTGCGTCTCGAAGCTGGCATGAATCTGTATGGCCAGGACATGGATGAAACAGTCAACCCGCTTGATGCTGGTCTGGCCTGGACTATCGACCTGGTCAGTGAACGCGATTTCGTTGGCAAACAAGCATTGCAAACACAAGGCCAGAACGCCCAGTTCCTGGGCCTGATCCTGCGTGAAAAAGGCGGCATCTTGCGCGCCCATCAAAAAGTAGTGTGCGCACAAGGCGAAGGTGAAATCACCAGCGGTACTTTCAGCCCGACCATGGAACAGGCAATTGCACTGGCACGTTTGCCTATGGGCGTATCTGTAGGCGATACTGTACATGTTGTTATCCGTGACAAGCAATTGGCAGCATCTGTTGTCAAACTGCCTTTTGTCCGTAACGGCAAAATCCTGGCCGTATAATTTGATCTGCAGTCAGTACAAGGTGTTAGTACTGACTACTATTGATTAGCCACTCATTATTATTTAAAACAATTTATTTAACTGGAGCCCATCATGAACGTACCAGCAGACCTGAAATACACAACATCCCACGAATGGGTACGCACAGAAGCAGACGGCACGATCACTGTCGGCATTACAGCATTTGCTCAGGACGCTTTGGGCGATATCGTTTTCGTTGATCTGCCTAAAGTTGGCACAGCACTCGAAGCTGGCAAGGATTGCGCCGTGGTTGAGTCTGTTAAAGCAGCTGGCGATATCTATGCACCAGTGACTGGCGAAGTTGTCGCCATCAATGAAGAACTGGCCGATGCACCAGAATCCATCAATGCTGATGCATTTGCTGCATGGTTGTTCAAACTGAAGCCAGCCAATATTGCTGATCTTGATGCCTTGATGAATGCTGAAGCTTACGCCAAGAACATCGCCTGATTATGTAGTTAAAAGAGGTGGCCCTGTGGCTGCCTCTTTTAATATGGATTTGCCTGTTGCGGTTTGTCCCGCATAGCTACACCTGATATTCCACGTTACTCTTCTGTACCCCATATACCATGACCCGTCCTTCACTGACCCAACTGGAAGCGCATGACGCTTTCATCGCTCGCCATATCGGCCCTTCTGAAGCAGAACAAGCCGCCATGCTGAAAACCCTGGGCTATGCTGACCGCACAGCCCTGATTGATGCCATCGTCCCGGCCAATATCCGCCGTCACGATGTGCTGCCACTGGCGCAATTCACAGAAGCCAAGTCCGAACAGGAAGCACTGGCCACATTGAAGGCACTGGCGTCGAAAAACCGTGTACTGAAGTCTTTGATCGGTCAGGGGTATTACAATACGCATACGCCTGGCGTGATCCTGCGCAATATCTTTGAAAACCCTGCCTGGTACACAGCTTACACACCGTATCAGCCAGAGATTTCCCAGGGTCGCCTGGAAGCCATCTTGAACTTCCAGCAAGTCATCACTGACCTGACTGGCATGGACATCGCCAATGCATCCATGCTCGATGAAGGCACGGCTGCGGCTGAAGCCATGACGCTGATACAGCGCGTAGGCAAATCCAAATCGAATGTGTTTTATGTCGCTGCCGATGTCTTGCCACAAACCCGCGAAATCATAGAAACCCGCGCCAAACCACTGGGTATAGAAGTACGCACTTGTGCTGGCAATGAAGCGCTGGACAATGATTGTTTCGGCGTCTTGCTGCAATACCCTGGCGTTGACGGTTCCATCGTTGATTACCGCGAATACGCGGCAGCCTTGCATGCCAAGGGCGCAATGGTCATCGCTGCTGCCGATTTGCTGGCACTGACACTGATCGCGTCTCCAGGCGAGTGGGGTGCTGACGTGGTTGTTGGTAACAGCCAGCGCTTTGGCGTACCGCTGGGCTTTGGTGGCCCGCACGCAGGTTACATGGGTACACGCGATGCATTCAAACGCAGCATGCCTGGCCGTCTGGTTGGGGTGACAGTCGATGCACAAGGCAACAAGGCTTACCGCCTGGCCCTGCAAACACGCGAACAACATATCCGCCGTGAAAAAGCTACATCGAATATCTGTACTGCCCAGGTATTGCTGGCAGTGATCGCCTCCATGTATGCTGTCTATCACGGCCCTGCAGGCCTGCGCCAGATCGCCTTGCGCGTACACCGCCTGACGGGTGTGCTGGCTGGCGGCCTGAAACAACAGGGTCTGGCTATCGCCAACACCACTTACTTCGACACCCTGACAGTCAATGTCGCCAATGCTGCTGCCTACCACCTGGCTGCCCAGGCTGCTGGCTACAATCTGCGCCAGATCAGCGCAACACAGGTTGGCGTCTCTTTGGATGAGACAGTGACACGTGCTGATGTTGAAGCTTTGTGGGCGATTTTTGCCAATGCCAGCGGTGTAACTGCGACACCAGATTTTGCTGCGATAGAAGCTGGCGTCAATGATGCCTATCCAACTGCGCTGACACGCGGCACGACTTACCTGACACACCCAACTTTCAACCGCTATCACGCAGAACATGAAATGCTGCGTTACCTGCGCAGCCTGGCTGACAAGGATCTGGCGCTGGACCGCACCATGATACCGCTGGGTTCATGCACGATGAAGCTGAACGCCACCAGTGAAATGATTCCCGTCACATGGCCAGAATTCTCCAGCATCCATCCATTCGCACCAAATGACCAGACTATCGGTTACCGCGAAATGATCGATCAACTCGAAGCCATGCTGTGCGCAGCAACAGGCTACGACGCCGTATCCCTGCAACCAAATGCCGGTTCCCAGGGTGAATATGCTGGCTTGCTGGTGATCCAGGCTTACCACGCATCCCGTGGCGAAGCACACCGCAATATCTGCTTGATCCCGTCCTCAGCACACGGTACCAATCCAGCATCCGCCAGCATGGTAGGCATGGACGTGGTTGTGGTTGCTTGCGATGACAAGGGCAACGTTGATCTGGCTGACCTGCAAGTCAAGGCAGAAAAACACAGCGCCAACCTGGCAGCAGCGATGGTGACTTATCCATCCACGCATGGTGTGTTTGAAGAAGGCATACAGCAACTGTGCGACATCGTGCATAGCCATGGTGGTCAGGTGTATGTCGATGGCGCGAACATGAATGCGCTGGTTGGCGTGGCCGCACCAGGCAAGTTTGGTGGTGACGTCAGCCATCTGAACCTGCACAAGACTTTCTGTATCCCTCACGGTGGCGGCGGCCCGGGCGTAGGCCCGGTTGCTGTTGGTGCGCATCTGGCGAAGTTCTTGCCTAACCAAAAGTCTACTGGCTATGTACGTGGTGAAGATGGTATCTCTGCCGTCAGCGCCGCACCATTTGGCTCTGCCAGCATTTTGCCTATCTCATGGATGTACATCGCCATGATGGGGGCAGAAGGCTTGAAGGCAGCAACAGAAACAGCGATCCTGGCAGCGAACTACATCGCCAAACGCCTGGCCCCACATTATCCTGTGTTGTACAGCGGTCATGATGGCCTGGTGGCGCATGAGTGCATCCTGGACCTGCGTCCATTGACCGATGCGACTGGTATTTCCAATGAAGACGTGGCGAAACGCCTCATCGACTTTGGTTTCCACGCACCGACCATGAGCTTCCCTGTGCCTGGCACGCTGATGATAGAGCCGACAGAAAGTGAATCCCAGGCTGAACTCGATCGCTTCATCGATGCCATGATTAGCATTCGTGAAGAAATCGCCAAGGTAGCCAGCGGTGAATTCGATGCCAAGGACAACCCACTGAAACATGCACCGCACACAGCAGAAGTGCTGATCGCCAATGAGTGGCCACATGCTTACAGCCGTGAAGTGGCGGCTTACCCGGTTGCCTCCCTGCGCAAAAATAAATACTTTGCGCCGGTTGGCCGTGCAGACAATGTCTATGGTGACCGTAATCTGTTCTGCTCTTGCATACCAGTCAGCGATTACGAATAAGTATTGACTGTTTGGCTCAAAACGAAAACGGACATGCTTGCATGTCCGTTTTTTTTCGCATCAACTATCGTTTAATTCGGCATCAGCACAGGAATAGGCGCATGAGCGGTCACTCCCAGACGCAGCATTTTAGCGAATTGATCAGCCGCCAGTGGCCTGCTGAAAATATAGCCCTGGCCTTCCTCGCAATGCTGGGCTTTCAAGAATGACAGTTGTCCCTGTTTCTCTATGCCTTCTGCAATGACTTTTTGTTTCAGGCTGTTGCCCATGGCAATGACTGCGCTGACGATGATGCCATCGCCGCCCGCTTTGGCAGCACCTATTTCATGCACAAAGGACTGATCGATTTTCAAGACATCAATCGGGAATTGATTCAGGTAACTCAGGCTGGAATAGCCTGTGCCAAAATCATCAATGGCCAGTTGTATACCCATTTCTTTCAATTGCTGGAGTATGGCGATGCTGCTTTCTGCATTGCGCATCAAGACACTTTCAGTGATTTCCAGTTGCAGACAGCTTGGGGAGAGCCCCGTCTCTTGCAAGATGGTGCGTACAGCCTCAACAAAATCCTGGCGGCGAAATTCAACTGCAGAAATATTGACAGCGATTTCGGCAATCGTTAAACCTGCATCCTGCCATTGTTTTGTCTGCATGCAAGCTTCACGTAAGACCCAGCGGCCTAAGGGGATGATGACGCCACAGTCTTCTGCAATGCCAATAAAGCGTATCGGTGGCACCATGCCCCATTGTGGGTGATCCCAGCGCAACAAGGCTTCTGCACCAGTGATGGCGCCGCTTTCCAGATTGATCTTGGGTTGGTAATGCAGTGAGAATTCATTGCGTATCATCGCCAGCCGCAAATTGGCTTCTATGACTTGCCGCTCAACGGCCCGCACATTCATTTCTGGCTTGAAGAACTGGTAGTTATTGCGACCTTTTTCCTTGGCCTGGTACATTGCAGTGTCGGCATTTTTGATTAAGGTATCGGCATCTGCACCGTCAGCCGGATAAGAACTGATGCCTATGCTGGTGGTGACATACAATTCATGGCCATTGATACTATGCGGTGTCGCCAGTGACTTCAATAATTTTTCCGCAGTGAAGGCGGCATTCTCGGCGGACTTGTCGTCTGTCACCAGTATGACGAATTCATCGCCACCCTGGCGGCTGACAGTATCTGAGCTGCGCACACAGGCGCACAGGCGTTCAGTGACTGACTTCAGCAGCATGTCACCAAGGGCATGACCTAAAGAATCATTGATATGCTTGAAATTATCCAGGTCCAGGAAGAGCACGGCGAGATGGGTTTCGCGACGTTTGGCCAGGCCTATGGCCTGGGCAATGCGGTCATTCAACAGAGCACGGTTAGGCAGGTTGGTGAGGAAATCATGTTGTGCCAGATGTGCCATTTTCACTGCCATGGCCTGGGTCGCCGTGATATCGCGGAACACCATGACAGCACCGGATAGATTGCCGTAGGAATCGTGGATAGGCGCAGTGGAGTCTTCTATGGCGACTTCACTGCCATCGCGTCTGAGCAAAATGGTACCGGGAGTAAGGGTGGTGGCCGTATCTTGTTGCAATACCTGTATGACAGGATTGGCTTTAGGCTGCCGGTTTTCACTTTGTATCAGTGGCATGACCGTGCCTATGGGTTGGCCTTGCGCTTCTTCACGCTTCCACAAAGTGATATGTTCAGCGGCGACATTGAGGTAATCAATATTACCCGCCATGTCTGTACCTATGACTGCGTCACTGATGGAATTGAGGGTGATTTCTGCCCGTGCTTTTTCCAGGAAGGCAGCGTCCTCAACTGCTTTGCGCTGAATGATATTGCGCAAGGATTGTGGCACCAGGTAACTGGAAAAATGACCGCGGGTCAGGAAGCCTTGTGCCCCCTGCTCAACAGCTTCGATTGCCAGTGCATGATCTGTGTCACAGATAGTCAGTATGGGGATTTTGGGGACTATTGCCAATAAGTGCTGAAAGCTGGCAATGCCCTTGCTGTCCGGCAGGAAGCAGTCAAGCAAGATGATATCTATAGGCTTGGTTTTATCATGCAGATGTTCAATGGCAGCAGCCAGGGTGTCTGCAAATGCCGTTTCATAATAACCATCACGGGCTTTGAGCAGCGCATCCTGTAGCGCCAGGGCGTCAGCAATGACAGGTGTAACAACGAGAATTCGCTTGACCATGAACTGGTTCCTTATAAAGCATTTGCAGAGTGAAAGCAGCAAAATACAGGCGCAAGCAAGTTATTGGCAATCTAAGCTGGTGAAATATCAGGCTTTTTTTGCTATAAATTCTTGCCCATGCAAACCATCTTTTGCCATGAAGCATGATCAGAAGTTACTGCAGGTCGAGCTGGGTGTCTGTGCGATGCCGCACGCAAGGTTTTAACAGGTGCGTGGAATATGAGTGAAAACAGCGGAGTGAAAACAGCGGAGCAGTTAAAACGAGGAATAAGGTATCGATCTTATCGATACCTTTATGCGAGCCTGATTGAAAAAATTAAATCTAAAATAATTAAATCTATTTAGCTTTATAGATACCAGCTTCGAGTATTACATCATTATTGCGCAAAATATAAGTAGTCTTGTTTTCTACCTGTTTGGATACCGGATTGTTATAGCGATAATCGACCCAGCCTTTGCCCTTGGTTTTGGCCAGTGCAATGATGTCCTTGCGATAGTATTTGCCATCGGCATCTGGCAAGTCCAGCATGTTTTTACCTACCAGTTTAGGGTTGATAGGGTGAGCGATGACGATGCCATCCAGACCACGCAAGTACAGGTAGATAGAGCCATTGATGAATTCAGGGTTCTTGTTATTGATTTCCTGCACCAGCGCATCCTTGCCATTTTTTTGCATATAGGCCAGGCCTTTGTCTACCATGGCAACAGCATCTGCCGGATTGTCTTCCGCTATTGCCAATGAGAATAGGCTTGCTAACAGCAATGCAAGCAGTAATTTGATGGATGTCATATTTGTCTCCCTCTCTATGATTATTTTTATTGATCGTGTGGCCTGGCACTTGCTGCATGATTAAGACTAGTGGAGATGAAGGAAAAAGGCAAAGTGTTCATGTTAATAAGCAACAGCTTGCAAGCCAGTATTGCCATAATTTAATGCGAAGCTTGATGTGATATTAGGGGGCACGACAAGGGACCCAATAAGGGGGCGTGAGGGGCACAATCTTTAACATTCAAGAGTGGTATTCGGATGGAAAAGAATTGCCCTGCGGAAAAATTGTGCAGTAAAATACGCATCTGTTTCTGTGCGGCAATTACTTTCTCATCTCTGTATTTCGTCTATCTCATCATTCCCATGAAAAAATCTATCCTCGCCACCGCCTTATTCGTTTCTGCTTTCTCTGCATTTGCAAGCGAAATTGCTCCTACTGTTGATAAGCAAACTTGCGAAAAAGCAGTTTATCCAAAATCAGCTTTGATGAATGAAGAAACCGGTACTGTCGTTTTGTCCGTGCTGGTTGGTCCTGACGGCGCTGTGGTTGATTCCAAGGTAGAAAAATCCAGTGGTTCCAAGGCTTTGGATAAGGCAACACAAAAAGTTTATTCTTCCTGCAAATTTAAACCGGGCGCTAAAGATGGTAAGCCACAACAGGCCTGGACCAAGCTGGAATATGTATGGAGCCTTTCCTGATTTAAGTGAACTCCTGCTGATCTGTTGCGCTAGCAAGAGACGTAAAAGAGATGCCTGGGCATCTCTTTTTTTATGCCTGGTGTCCTGGAAAAACTGATTTTCTTGCTTCAGGTAAATTAAATTGATGTGAATTTGCTAAAGAAATGAATCGTCTTGTCGTTAATTTATCATTGAACCTGCAAGAACTTAATTTCTGGATGCACTTATTATGACGACTATTCTTTCTGGCGCTGGTGCTGGCACGCAGCTTATTCCGTCATCAAGTGCAAGCCAGGTTTTGAATCTGAATAACACCATTACCAAGCCCGCCACTGTGGCAGCAGATGCTGCTAGTGTTTCAAGTGTTTCCAGTGTTTCAAGCTCGGCAAGTACAGACAGCAGTCCCTCATATCAGCTGGATTTGCGCACTGCACGTACGGTATTGGTGCCGCTAACCTACAATCAATCTGGTTTTGCACCTGTCGCAACTACTCATTGGCTGGAAAACAAAGGCGATGATGATTTTAGTTATCTGATTGAACAAAATGCCAAATCAAGCAGTGTTGCCGGGCGTTTCAAAGGCATATCCTCAGCTTTGTTTGAGCATTTTCAAACTACGCATGGGGACTTCAAACAGGCCGTGATTGCCAGCCAGGCCGGGCAGGGCATAGATGCCCGCAATGTCGCCGACATCAGCCAGGCCAAGTTGAGTAATTTGCGTGATTTTGCGGATCAAAGCCTGGGCTTGAGTGTGACCCTGGCATCGGGGCGCAGCGTCGATTTCGTCATCAAAAATAATGCAGATGGTTTGAGTGTAGAAGCCAGCAGCAGTTCAGAACTGACTGACAGCGAAAGCAGGGCTCTGGAAAAACTGGCGGCAGGCCTGGAAAAGACAGCCAATAGTTATTTCACTGATCAGCACATCAATCTGGATGCATTGACTGGTATCGACAGCTTTGCTTTCAGCTCATTGAAACTGGATATCAAGGCTGGCGAAAAAGAACTTAATTTCAGTATAGATCAATCCCATCATCAGCTCAGCATCAAGTCTGCCAGTGGCTCTATCAATATCGATGTCAGTCATGATAATTCTGGCTTGCGTGGTAATGCGGCGCAAAGAAATAAGGCGATACAGCAGTTCATAGGGCAAATCGATAGTGCAGGTGATCGCGGCAATGCAGACAAGGAATTGCTCTCGCTCTACAAAGAAGCATTTACTGCGGTGCAGAAAATCAATACTGAAGACGATGCTACTGACTTTAAAACGCAATTGCCTGGCCGCGTACCCAGCTTCTGGGACAACACTGCTCAGCCTTTGTTGACCGGCCTTGCTGACTTTGATGCCAAGCTCAGTGGCGTGCCAAGTACGCCTAATCCTGCTCGTTTACAGGAAAGTGATTATTTCAATCTTCAGTTCAGTCAGAAAACCACAGAGCAGGGCTATGCAGCAAATGGCAGTATCAGCCAGGTCTTGCAGTCCAGATTGAGTGCGGCTTTTCATCAGGAATTAAAATCGAATGAAAAACCTGTATTGGGCAAAGACGCGAATGCGCAAAATTATCGCTATAGCAAAGTCGAGGATAGCGCCAGCAGCAAGCTGGTCTTAGGCTTTGATAAAAACCAGTTGAATAGTGTCAGTCTTGAAAAGAATCATGACCGTTCTCTGACAGTGTCAAGATATGAGCAAGGCAAACTGGTCAACACGCAAAATCATCCAGATACGCAAGATAGCAAGGTCAATCTGCATGTGGATACTGGGCCAAATTATTCAGAAAGTGCGCAGGCTTTACAGCGCCTGCGCATAGTGATTAGCCTGACTGGACAAAACTCCCTGGATTGAGAGTTTCTTCTCCGCACATTCAGCACACTCAGCGCAAGCGACGCGGTTCTGCTTGCCTGGTTTGCGTAGCACGTGCCACATGCACTCTAGCCGGAGTTGCTGGTGGCGCAGCTAATTGTTGTACCTTGAAGATATTCACTACCTGCGCTAGGCTGGCTGCCTGTTCATTCATGGCCTGAGCTGCAGCAGAAGCCTGTTCCACCAGGGCAGCATTTTGCTGTGTCATATTATCCATATCAACGATGGCATGATTGACTTGTTCGATGCCTGAGCTTTGCTCCTGGCTGGCCGAAGCAATTTCTGCCACGATATCGGTCACGCGCCTGACGCTGGCAACTACTTCATCCATGGTGGAACCTGCCAGGGCAACCAGCTTGCCACCTTCTTCTACTTTTTCTGCCGAGCTGTCTATCAGGGTCTTGATCTCTTTGGCAGCAGAGGCTGAACGTTGTGCCAGGTTGCGCACTTCACTGGCAACTACCGCAAAACCGCGTCCCTGTTCACCCGCACGGGCCGCTTCTACTGCCGCGTTCAATGCCAGGATATTGGTCTGGAAAGCGATGCCGTCAATGACGCTGATGATATCGACGATTTTTTTCGATGATTCATTAATGGAACCCATGGTCGCCACCACTTTGCCTACCACGCTGCCGCCCTGGGTCGCCACTTCAGATGCCGAGATCGCCAGTTGATTGGCTTGTCTGGCATTGTCGGCATTTTGCTTGACGGTGGAAGTCAGTTCTTCCATGGTGGATGAGGTTTCTTCCAGTGCGCCAGCCTGTTGTTCAGTACGGTTGGACAAATCCAGGTTGCCCGAAGCGATTTCGCCAGAAGCCGTTGCAATCGATTCAGACCCGGTGCGCACCTCGCTAACGACAGAAGCAAGCTTGTCACGCATAGTCTTGATGGCGAACAGCAGACTGGATTGGTCATTGTCTTTGATATGTATGTCGGCAGTCAGGTCACCTTCGGCGATATGGCCAACTACTTCGGCTGCATAAGCTGGCTCACCACCCAGTTGCCCAAGGATGGAACGTGTCATATGCCAGGCCAATGCGCCGACCATGGCCATCATAATGCAGCCTACGCCCAGCAGAATGCCAGCTTGATGCCAGAAGGCCTCGTTGATGTCGTCAATATAGGTGCCAGTGCCTACCAGCCAATCCCAGGGAGCGAATTTTTTGACGGCATAGATTTTCTCAACAGGCCCCTCGACACCAGGGCGTGTGCCAGCAGCTTGCACCACGCCTATGGCGTTTTTCTCCAGTGAAGTACGGTAACGGTCACCGGATTCCTTCATATCCTTTTGGGGCACGCCTATGCGCGAAGCTTTGGGGTGTACCAGCAATAAATCATCAGTATAGCCACGTACAAAGAAATACATTTCTTCTTTATGGAAACTGGAAATCGCCAGCTTGGCTTGCTTTTGCGCATCTTCGCGGGAAAGCTTGCCTGATTGTTCCAGGGCATAGGCTTTTTCTATCGCCGCATGCGCCATCTCCACCATATTGGAAATTTGCTCGGTACGTTCCTTCATCATGGTTTGACGCAGAGAATACAAGGAAATGGCGGAAATGACTGAAATGCCGAACAGGGTGATGGCGCACAGCAAGATGATGCGGGTGCTGAGTTTCATGGTGTGGTCTCACTGGTTTGCTGCAGTGTGCCGCAATGGCGGGCAGATGCATGGGGGATAACAGGCATTAGTAGGTATCACCTCAGGCAACCACCTGCATTCAGGGCAGGTATGCATAGTTTTAATAATTGGCGATCACGCAGTCCTATCCTCGATGCGCAAGGAGGACCGTAACTTGATTGTAAGTGATGCCAGCATGCTGGAGAGGAAGTATTTGCAAACAAACGACAAATTAGAGTGGAGGGATGTTGTGTTGATGGGATTTGCAATGCAGGATGTTGTGGTAGCCATCCTGCTTGATGGGGCTCGATGGAACTTGAAGGGACTTGGTGGCAGGCTGGCCTTATTTATACAAAGGCAGGTTCATGCTTACCGGTCGTATATCCAGTCGCAGATTGTGCACGGTATAGCTTTCCGCACCGGAGGCATTGGAAAAGTAGCCCTGGCTTTCTGCTAGCTTGCTGAAGCTGAATTCAAAACCCAGTTCAGGCTGTGCATCCATGCCAAATGCCAGGCCTATGGCGCGTTCCTGCTTGCCATCAATTAAATGGAACATCAGGTCAGTGACTACCGTATTGGCCAGGATGTCAGGGTAAAAACGCTGGCCAGCATGGTCAGCTTGGGAAAGATTGAGTTTATTCTGTAGCTTCTCAGGCGAGGGTGTCAGCGTCCTGGTGCGCAAATTAAAACGGTCACCTCGGTCCAGATAGCTGATGCGGGCATTGCTGATATTAAAATTCTTTTGGCTGCCATCGGTCGTCGCCTGGCTCAGGTCAAACAGGATCGCGCCTTTATAGCCTATGACTTCAACTTCTGTCTGATTGCTGACTACCATGGCGGTATTTTCATCAACACCCAGGCCCAGTTTGTAATTCTTTTTCAGCATGACTGGCAGCATGCGGGCAAAGCGGCCACGGATGATCAGGTGCTGGTCTATGAACACATCAGGGCCGATGAAGCCCAGGCCAGCCGCAATTTCCTTGCCATCAGTGACACCAAGCTTGAGCGTGGGCAGCACAGGCTTGGCATCATAAAACATGGTGGTACTCATGATGGCAGCACCAGCACTGCTACCGGCGATGACACCGCCGCGCTGGTATAGCGCCCAGATTGCTTCCAGCATCGCTGTCTTGCCGCCATCAGGCTTGACCAGCGCCTGCACGATGCGACCCTGGTCGCCGCCAGTGAAAAACACGCCACTGGCATCTTTGAGCTTATCCAGCCAGGCAGCGTCGTTGACGATATCTTCTGGTTTGAATTGTGGATGCTTGACCGACAAGGGGATCAAAAAAGCCTGGGCACCATTCTGGTTCAGGGATTCCACCGCAAATCCCCCGGATTTTTCCGGATTGCCTGCGGCCGCCGGAATGACCGCAATCTTGGCACCTTTGCCCCCCGCCTGTTGCACGATGCGCTGCCAGACCACGGCATTATCTGCCCTTAATGCACCACCGATGATGACGAGTGAGCCTTTCGATTGTGGCGCGGACATATCTTCTGCATGAGCATTCATGGGTAATTGCCAGATTAAAATTGCCAGACAACTGAGCAAACCACGCAGCAGTCGCTTAGTATTTTTCAGAGAAATTGTCATTATTTTCATCCTGATTTTTTGCTATTGTAAGTGATTCAATTCACCGCTATGCGTATGAATTTAAAAAAAGGGACAACACCAAGTGTTGCCCCCGAACGCGCTGCCGTGGAAATGCGATTGATCTTGTTTATTTGAAGGCGTAGTTTGCGGATATATAGAAGAAGCGGCCGCGTGGATCGGTATAGCTGGGGTCATAACCAGCCAGGAAGCTATATACCTGGTTGGAACGCGGCGGATTGGTGTCGAGCAGGTTCTTGATCCCCGCGCGCAGGCTGAATGCCTTGCTGAACTTATAGCTGCCACTCAAATCCCACAAGACATAGGCAGGCACATCACGGGTGCTGCCATCGGCCAGCGCATTTTGGTCATGATAGCCCTGATAGTAAATCTGCTGCAGTGTCGCACCCCATGGGCCACGGTCAAAGTCAAATGTCAGGGTATGTCTCCAGCGTTGCACTACCTGGGTATCGGTATAGATACCTACGCCATTCACTTCCGGGCTGGCAGCCGTGTTACGGGTCTTGTAATCAATGACATAAGTGCCGTTCAGGCTGACATTGAATTTGCCCAGGCTGTTTTCTGGCAGCTTCCAGTTGACGTTAACATCCACGCCCGAGGTTTTCAGCGAACCTATATTTTTCACCCGGCCATCGACGGACAAGATAGGGCCGGGTATGCCTGGCAGGCTGGGATCCGCCGCGCCACGCATAGCGTAGCCAGGATTGGACTTGGGGTCGCTAAAGTAAGCACCTTCGTTGGCCAGCAAAGTGTCAGACTTTTCTATGCGCCAGTAATCGAGGGAGGCAGTCAGACTGCGGCTGGGTTCAACCACGATACCGGCAGAAAACTGCTTCGATGTCTCAGGCTTGAGATTCGCTGTGCCACCCTTAATCAGGTCTGGCTGTATGCCGCAATAGTCAGGGTTCTTGGTATTGTCGATATTGCCGGTCTTGATACAGCCGAGCGGGTCATTATAGATACCGCTGGTCTGGCCTGTGCGAGCCGGTTCATTGATGTCTGCCAGACTAGGGGCGCGGAAACCGGCACTGTAAGAGCCACGTATCACGACTTCTTTCGTAGGGGTCCAGCGCAAGCCAAATTTTGGATTGGTGGTGCTGCCCACATCGTTATAGCTGTCATGGCGCACGGCAGCCTGGGCTTCGAGATTGCTGAGTACCGGCAAATTCAATTCGGCAAACAGGGCTTTGACGGTGCGGCTGCCGCCGTAAGCTATTGCAGCACCATCACCGCGTATCTCGCCAGCAGCCAGCAGGGCAGAGGGGGTGAATTCCAGTTTTTCACGACGGTATTCTGCACCTATCGCCAGACCGGCATTACCACCTGCCATGGCAAACAATTCGCGAGAAGCCTTGATGTCAAAATAGTCTGTAGTGGCCCTGGACTGACGGGCTGCATCGCTGATTTTTGCTGCATTCAAGAGATTTGTTCCCTCAGTTCCTGATGGCCCGAAAGGATTGATCTTGCCAGTCAAAAAGGCACTGTCAAAAGCCGATGTCCTGACATAGCCATCGACATACTTGTCATCAACCTTGCTAACGCTGTGATTCAGTGCCGTATCATAATCCCAGCCTGCAATCGTGCCTTTGGCACCGACCACCAGGCGCTGTGCAATTGCATTCACTTCATTGGTACGCGGGCCAGCAGCACTGAGGCGCAGGCCGACGCGCAAAGGGGTTTTGTTGGTGGTGATCAAGTCATTCGGATAATAAATTCCGGTGACCGGATAATTCAGGTTGCTGACCGTCAGCGGGCTGATGCGGTAAGTGGTTTTGGTATCGCTGTGTAGCACCTCTGCAAACAGGGTGTTGTCGGCATCGATAGCGAACTGGGCGCGCCCCAGCAGGGATGCACGCTGGGATTCAGGGAAGATTTCAGTATCATGCATATAGTCATACAGACAGGCTTTGCTACCGACAAAGCTGTCTGCTGCAAACACCGTGGCAGGTGGGTTGCAAGTTGGTGCGCTGGGATTCAGGCGAGAACCGGTGGCACCACCACTGGCCGTGGTCCGGCGTACATTGGCAGGGAAAGTGTTGGAGCTGCCGACATCGAGATTGATGTCAGGCTGGTAGGCTGAGCCTATCCATGAACGCTGGGTAGAGCGTAAGCTGCCGGTATTCTGGAAGTTGGCCACACCCATGAGGTTGTACCTGTCCTGGCTCAGACTGCCTATGCCACCAGACAGGCTGATGATTTTTTTATCCGCGCCACCGTGCTGGGTATTGCCTACGTATGCAGATATCTCTGCACCCTGATAATCAGGACGGGTAATGAAGTTGATGACACCACCAATCGCATCTGCGCCGTAGATAGCGGATGCACCGTCTTTCAATACTTCCACACGTTGTATGGCAGCAGATGGAATGGAATTCAAATCCACGCCAGATGATGTGCCGGGTGAGGCGAAGTTGGCCAGGCGGCGGCCATTCAGCAAGATCAGGGTGGACGACACACCTATGCCACGCAGGTTGGCGCCGTTGAAGCCACGTTGCGTACCACCGTTATCGCTGAAGCTGGCACCGTCCGTCAGGCCCGCTGTGCTGGCCGATACTTTGCTCAGCAATTCTGCTGCGGTAGTGACGCCAGATTTTTCTATCGATTCGCGGCTGATAATTTGCACCGGCAGGGCAGTTTCTGCATCGATGCGTTTGATTGATGAACCGGTAATTTCTACACGTTGCGGTTTGTTTGGGTCATTATCTGCTTGTGCCCATGCGCTTTGTGTACCCATGCCCAGCATCGCCATGACACTCAATGCAGACCAGGTTGCGACAGCCAATTTCTTGGGTATGGGCTGACATGCTTGTTTTTTCATTGCCATTGCCTTCTTCTCCTCAGGTTTTAGAACCTGATCACGATCTTGCTGCGCGAGCGTGATCGGAGCTCATGCGCTGCTCAAAATGCTCATGTACTTAAGTACATTCCGCTTTTTGCGCTGCGTTTTTGCTACCCTTACCCCGCTGACGCTCGCTCGCGACAGATCTTGAACAGGTTCTTACAGAAATTTTAAAAAAGCATCCCCCTCAGGCACTCCGGGGAGTGACTGTGCTTCGCTAATTTTGTTTATTTACTTCTTGGGTTTATTGCTATCCGGCTGTGTGTATTTGACGTTGTTGTCAGCGCTATGCAGATAGGCTGATATGGCTTCGGTCAGGCGCATGGCTTTTTCCACGTTCTTTTTATTCGATACCATCATGCTGCTGACCAGGGCTTCGATAACCGCAATCGCGGCACTGGCACTGCTGGGCAAGACACCGTGGGTGCTGGGTGCCAGCAGCAGGTAATTACCCAGTTGTGCGATAGGTGAGGCGGGTGAGTCTGTGATGGTGACGATGCAGGCACCGTGGTCACGTACAAACTGCGTGAGCTTGATGACATCCAGCGCATAACGTGGGAAAGAGATAACGATGAGCACATCTTTATCGGTAATATTTGCCAGATGACCAGCCGCCACTTCAGTGCCGCCGTAACCCACCACCTCCACCACATGGGAACAGAAGGGTTGTAAATGCAGGGCGAGCATGCCAGCCAGGTGGGCACTGAGGCCAAAGCCCATGACATACACAGTTTTAGCTTTGGCGATGTGGCTGACTACTTCGTTCAGATCTGGCTCGGACATGCCCTGGTTAGCTGCATCGATATTGGCTGCGGCAAACTGCATGCTGGTATGGGCAGGTGAGGGTGCATTCTTTTTGGCTTCTATGGTATTGCGCAGTTTTTCTACCGGCTGGAACACTGCCTGTACTACTTCTGCAATCTGGTTGCGCAAGCCTGCGTAATTATTAAAACCCATGTCACGCGCAAAGCGGCTGATGGTGGCGGTTGACACATCACATTGCTCTGCCATGTCTTCTATACCCAGTGCCGTCACCTTGACCTGGTTACGCAAGAGGAAATTGGCTATGCGCTTATAGGATGCTGATCCTTCCTGCAAGACCAGCATCAGGGATTCACCCAATGTCGATTTGGCAAAGACCATTTCCGGGGAGGCAGATTCAACAGGGGTATTTAATTTTTTCATGTGCAGCATTCAAGAGAACTTTTTTCGATGAATGAACTGTAGCCCTGTTTAAAAATATTTTCAATACTATTTGTCGTTTTATTTTCATAAATGTAGAATATGTAAAAAATCGTTCATTGGCCGCAGTGAGGACGGGTTCAGGCAGTGTTGTATTTTTCTGCTTGCAAAAACTGCCATTGTAAAAAACGATGTGACGGCGAGAGTAAAGTCTGCACTATGGGATAAATACTGCATGGACCAGTTTTTGGGCCTTACCATTACCAACAAAAGAAAAGAGTTTTTATGCAAATACAAAGCCATGCCTTGCCAGATATCAGTAGCGGAACGGTCCGTGAATTGCGGAGTTTTCATTACGGCACTCCTGATCATGGACACAAGGTGTATATACAGTCGTCTTTGCACGCAGATGAAATACCCGGCATGCTGGTAAATCATTATTTGCGTGAAATGTTGGAGCAGTATGAAAGAATTTCTGCGATTGCAGCTGAAATTGTATTGGTGCCCGTCGCTAACCCCATAGGGCTGGCGCAGGACATACAGGGTACGGCTTTTGGCCGCTTTGATCTGGCGACTGGTGTCAATTTCAACCGTGGCTATCGCCACCTGACACCGCATCTTTTGCCTTTACTGGAAGGCAAGCTGGGTGCTGATGAAAAAGAAAATGTAAAACTGATACGCCAGCAGGCGCTGGCAGTACTGCAAGCCTGGCAGCCAGAAACTGCAACAGAGCAACAAAAGAAAATCCTGCAAACCCTGGCGGTAGATGCCGATATCGTGCTGGACCTGCATTGTGATAACCAGGCTGTCATGCATTTATATACTGGCACACCACTGGCGCAAGACTGCATGCCACTGGCTGCTTATCTTGGCGCGCAGGCAGTGCTGGTGTCGGTATTGTCGGGTGATGATCCTTTTGACGAATCCTGTTCACGTCACTGGTGGGAGTTGGCGCAGCACTTCGGTAAGGCCGCGCCTGTTCCAAATGCCTGTCTGTCCATCACGGTGGAATTGCGTGGCGAAACCGAGGTCAGTCATGAACTGGCCCAGACAGATGCCCTGGCTATCATCAATTTCCTCAGGCAGGCGGGCTACCTGCGTGGCAAAGCCCCGGCTTTACCCCAAGCCTTGTGCCAGCCTACTCCGCTGGAAGGTGTAGAACCCTTGCGTGCCCCACATGCAGGCATCCTGGTATTTACCAGAGAAACTGGCGATCACATACAGGCAGGTGAGAGGGTGGCCGACATTGTTGACCCGGTCAGTGCGCAGGTGACGCCAGTATTGGCGACAGTATCCGGCATTTTATTCGCCCGTGTCGCCAGACGCTACGCCACGCACGGCATGCGCATCGCCAAGATAGCTGGTCCCGTTGCCTATCGTACAGGTAATTTACTGTCCTTGTGACCGGGAGCAGATCATGCTGAAAAAACTCAGATTGCCGAATACCTTTGTCCTGCTGTTTTCCTTGCTGGCATTGATTGCACTGGCTACCTGGCTGGTACCTGGCGGTAAATACGATACCCATGTGGTGAATGGCAAGACACTGATAGACCCGACCAGCTTTCATTACGTGACCAGTAATCCGCAAGGTGCCGTGGCCCTGATGATGGCACCGATCAAGGGTTTTGTTGAAGCCGCATTGATCATCGGTTTTGTACTCATCGTCGGCGGTGCTTTTGCAGTCTTGCAAAAGACCGAGGCGATTGATGCCATGATCAAATCCGTGGCCAGGGCGCATACGCATTCCAGCCTGGTCAGGGCCGGTATCATCCCCTTGTTCGTGACTCTGTTCTCTCTGGGCGGGGCGACCTTTGGCATGGCAGAAGAAGCCATACCTTTCGTCATGATCTTTATCCCGCTGGCGCTGGCACTTGGCTATGACTCTGTGGTGGGAGTATCGATTCCCTTTATCGGTTCACAAGTTGGTTTTGCTGCGGCATTCTTGAATCCTTTCAATGTCGGTATTGCCCAGGGGATTGCTGGAGTACCGTTATTTTCTGGTATAGGATTCCGGCTTGTTGCGTGGTTGCTGGCGACCGTGGTGACCATTGCTTTCCTGAGCTGGTATGCAGCACGCATCAAGAAAAATCCCTTGCTCAGCCCTACCTTTGAGATTGATGAAGAAAAACGCAAAAATCTCAAGATCGATGAATTCACCAGTTTTACCGGCATGACTGCTACTCACAAGGCGGTGCTATGCATGTTTCTGCTGACTCTCATTACCATGGTCGTGGGAGTCGTTAAATACAGCTGGTATATAGAAGAGATTGCTGCCCTGTTCCTGGTCATGGCCATTCTGGTGGGCATGGTTGGCAAGCTCAATGCTGACAGTTTTGTCGAAGCCTTTATGCAAGGCGCTAAAGACCTGGTAACCACCGCGCTGGTGATAGCCCTGGCACGTGGCACTATGATACTGGCGCGTGACGCGAATATCATTGACACCATGTTGAACTTCCTCATGCCTTTCGTGCAGTCCTCACATCCCATCTTTGCGGCTCACAAGATGTTTGTGATCCAGTCTGTCATCAACTTCTTTATTCATTCTGGCAGTGGGCAGGCGGCATTGACCATGCCTATCATGGCACCTCTGGCTGATCTGGTTGGGGTGACCAGGCAGACTGCCATACTGGCATTTCAGTTTGGTGAATTTACGACGCCGATGATACCAACCTCAGGGATTACCGTTGGCGTGCTGGCGCTGGCGCGCATACCCTGGGCGACCTGGGCGAAATGGATGATACCGCTGCAGTTACTGTACTTTGTCCTGGCCCTGGGTTTGCTGGCTTTGTCTTGTGTGATCAGTTGGTAGGACGCACTTACTCTTCGTCTGCCAATAATTGTTCCAGCCGCTTGGGATAATTATTGAGGAAGTCACGGGTCACTGCAAAGTGTTCCGTGTCTTCATAACGTGTTTCCGTGATGCCGCTGCCATCAAACTGGTAGATTTTTGCATGCGGGTATGACAGCAGTATTGGCGAATGGGTGGCGATAATAAATTGTGAGCCATCCTGCACCAACTGATGTATGGCGCTCAGGGCGGCCAGTTGGCGGTTTGGTGACAGGGCAGCTTCGGGCTCATCCATCAGGTAGAGACCATTACCTTGCAGCTTGTTGAGTAAGAGGGCCATGAAAGATTCACCATGCGAGCGCGTGTGCAGTGAGCCGCCGTAGCCATCGACATAGCCAACTTCATCCATATAAGTGGCAACATTGAAAAAACTCTCAGCACGCAAAAAATAGCCATCACGGGGTTTCTTGAAGCTTTTGGATAAGCGCAAATTCTGGTGTAATGAAGAGACTGATTCCGTGGTGCGGAAAGCGACATTCTTCGTCCCACCCTCCTGCCCATAACCTAGCGCCATGGCAATGGCTTCCAGCACTGTCGATTTGCCAGCACCGTTTTCACCGACGAAAAAAGTGACGTCGGCATGAAATTCCAGCATATCGAGTTCCCTGACTGCCGGGATGTGATAGGGGTAGCTGTCGAAATCAATAATGGCATCATCGCGCATGCTGATGCGTTGCAAGTAGGGTTTGGCGGTCAGGCTCATAGCTGAGGGGGCATTAAATATGTGGCTTAATATGCCACAGCCTACCACGGAATTCAGCAGTTTCACGGATGCCCGTAAGCCGGGCCAGGGCGATGCCATCTGTGCTAATTGCTGACGGACTTATGCAGGGTGCCCACAGGTGCTGTGCTCTGCACATTAAAGTGTTGTAAGGTCAAATACTGGCTTTGATTGCGGCCTGCCTTCTTGGCTTCATACAGGGCAGCATCCGCGCACTTGAGCAGGGAATTGGCATCGACATCAGGATGTTTATAGAAATTGCTAAAACCTATGCTGACGCTGATGCGCTGACTGATACGGGAATTGATATGCGGTATGTTCAAATCCCAGACCGCCATGCGCAGTTTTTCTGCAAACTGCATGGCAGAATCGGGTGCCATATTAGGCAGCATGAGGATAAATTCTTCCCCCCCGAAACGGGCCAATACATCAGTGGCTCTCATTAATTGCTTGCGCAGGGCAGCAGCGACCTGTATCAAGGCTTTATCGCCTGCCACATGGCCATAGCTGTCATTGTATTCCTTGAAGTAGTCTATATCGACCATGAAGACCGACAAGGGGACCTTATGTCGCACAGCATGGCCCATCGCCATTTTGTAATGCTCATCAAAGAAGCGACGATTATAAATGCCAGTCAGGCTGTCAGTCGTGGCTTCGCGCTTCAGGGCTTCAGAATGCGTGCGCAAAATCTTTTCGCGTTTGATTGAAGTCGTCGAATCACTGATTTGTATCAGGCAGTGGCGTTCACCATATTCTGCAGTGATAGGTGTGATGGTGATGGATTGATCTATGCGGACTTTTTCGCTTTCAGGCTCATGCTCACTGCGCTGGAACAACGGCAAAGGTGAGCGATGCAGGGCGTTGGACAAGACGACAGGCAAGCCATAATTGAGCGTATTGGTGATGGCATTCAGGATGGCGCGACTGGGCAATTCTTCAAAAGCTTCAGATATATGCTTGCCTATGGCCTGGTTGGCCGGGATGCTAGTATGCCTTTCCACCCAGCCATTCCACATGCGCACAGTTTGCTGCGCATCAAGCACGATCAGGCCCAGACTGATGGAATTGAATATTTGCTCCATCGCGAATGGGGAAGGGGACATCAACTGCGCCATTAAACTGCTCCCAAAAAGCGCTCAAGCTGGATGATCAAATCTTTTAAAGATGTAGAGCTAAGCAAGAAAATCAAATGTCCTTCTGAATGCCTTCTCTCTATCGCCAGATCTATATGCAGTAGCAAGACATAAGGTTGGTCCAGGTCATCGCTGACACGACGGAAAATTTCTTCTGTCGTTGCCACCGAATAATCCGGCAAGGAGCAGTTCAGAGGGATGTTCAGCATGTCCGCCATCGCTGACAAACAGGCATTGAGGATGATATTGCCCAGTTCGCACATGGCTTCCTGTTCAAACTCAGCCAGGTCTTCCAGGCTGATTTGCGAACCCATCATGTCGCGTACGATTTCCAGTGCGTGCTCTTCGGTGAACAGCAGTATTGCCTCAGCCTCAAAGGAGCCGCTGAAAGTCTGGTGCACTGCGCCAAATCGCTCACTTTGCAAGCCCATGGAAGAGACATCAATTTCTGAGGATTTGCGGATTTCGACAGAAGGCACCGACAAGCGAACTTCTTCACCCACAATATCACTGAGGCTGGCAGCAGCTCTGCCAGCGCCGACATTGAAGACCTCGCTTAATGCATCGAGATGAAGTTCGGTCAGGGAATTCATTTTCCGCTCGCGAAATAATTGAGGACGATAGTGATGGATTTCTCAGTCACCGGCTTGGCGACAAAGATGGTGCCTATGGACGTAGCCCGGTTTTGCATGGTGTCCTGTACATTCGCCGAAAAAATGGCGATACGTATGTGCGGATTGGTTTGCAAAATCTGCTCTGCTGCGTCAGTCCCCAGCATGCCAGGCATGTTGATGTCCATGGTGCAAAAGTCGGGCTGGTGCTCTACGACGGACTTGATGGCTTCTTCGCCACTGGCAGCTTCAAAAAATTCCCAGTCAGGATGTGCGGCCTTCACATGCGCACGTATCACCATACGGGAAACTTTGCTATCGTCGACAATAAGTATTTTTTTCATAATATATTTTATGCAAGACTAATGCACCCAAGAATTGTGAGTGGTAGCGTAAATTCATTTTACCTTAGTGCGACACAAAATTCGCCCTCCAGATGATCAATTAATGTTTCAAATGATTACGATTTTTGCTTGAGACGTCGCCATAGGGTGGTTCTGCTGATGCCAAGGTAGTCAGCGGCCGCTTCGCGATTGTGCTTGAATTTTTCCATGACCATTTCCAGTGACTCTGGCGGAGGCGGTGTATCGGAGATGGCAGGCAGGTAATGGGCAGTATTTTGCGTAATATTTTGTGAGCTTTGTGTGAAATGCAGCGTGGTATTTAATTCTGGCAAGGTTCTGGCGACGAAGCCTGGCGTCAATGCCTGTAGCGGCTCGGCCGCCAAAAACAGGGCCAGGCGTTCCATGAGATTGCGTAGTTCTCTTACATTACCTGGCCAGGCATAAGCTTGTAAGAGCATGCTGCAACTGGCGATTTCTGCATGCAGGTTGGCATGCGGCCTTACGCCCATGGCAGCTAAAGCATGCTTCAGAGACCACACTGCGAGCGGCAATAAATCGTCGACACGCTCCCGTAACGCTGGTAAGTGCAAACGCAATACCGCCAGGCGGAAATACAGGTCAGCGCGAAACTTTCCTTCTTTTACCCTGGCTTCCAGGTCGCAGTGGGTAGCACTGATGATACGCACATCAACAGGTATGGGGCGCATGCTGCCGACCCGGTTGATCTCGCGTTCTTCCAATACCCGCAAAAGCCGGGTTTGCAGGGGGAGGGGCATTTCGCCTATTTCATCAAGGAATACCGTGCCTCTGTGAGCGATTTCAAACAAACCTGCATGGCCGCCACGCTTTGAGCCTGTAAAAGCGCCTTCTTCATAGCCAAACAATTCAGATTCGAGCAAGCTTTCAGCAATTGCACCACAGTTCACGGCAACAAAGGGCTGGCGCGCCCGCGTACTCTCCCTGTGTAAAGCCTGGGCCGCCAATTCCTTGCCTGTGCCTGTTTCACCTTGTAACAATACCGTTGCAGGGGAGCGGGCGAACAGGGCAATGGACTTGCGGGTCGCCTGCATGGCAGCAGAGTCACCGCGCAAATCGTTCAGGCCATGTTTGGCGCGCAGAGATTCAGCCGCAGGGTGATGCCGTCCGCGGGCCGATTCCAGTCGTGTCAGACGGGCGATTTCCAGCGCATCATCAAAAGCCTGGCGTATCGAGGTGGCGGAATACATGAAAATGCCGGTCAGGCCAGCCTCCTCCGCCAGGTCGGTAATCAGGCCCGCGCCGACGATGACCTTGATGCCGCCCGCCTTGAGTTCACTGATCTGGGCGCGCGCATCTTCTTCTGTGACGTAGGTGCGCTGCTCCAGCTGGAAACCGAAAGTGCTTTTGAAATCGGCCAACTCTGGCATGGTTTCCTGATAATTGATGAGACCAATGGCGGGCGACACCTTGCGCGCCCTGGCCAGGGCCTGCATGACATCAAAGCCGCTGGCCTTGGCGATAACGACCGGGACTGGGAGGCGATTCTTGAGGTAGGCCCCGTTCGAGCCCGCTGCGATGACCGCATCGCACCTCTCGGTTTGCAGGCGTTCTTTCAGATATTGGGCGGCTTCTTCAAAACCCATGTGTATGGGTTCTATGTCAGCACTGACATCATATTCGACCATGATGTCGCGGAACATATCGAACAGGCGTGAGATGGACACTGTCCATATGACGGGTTTGTCGTGGGTATCGCGCAGCGCAGGTGGGTGTTTCATATGTGTTTCAATTGACGTTTCAAATTTCAATGTGAAACATTATTATGAAACAAATCTGCGGCCTTGCACAGGATTTAATATGCGTGCATGGCGAATAAGTATTTGATTTATATGCATATAGGTCTGAAACAGCAGTCTGGCCAGGGCTGCTGGCACGCCGATTGCAATACGCATCCCAGAATCTGTTTATTAACCTGAAAGCATACACATGAGTACATACTCCGCAGGTGCCGCCTTCCGCAAGGCGATGCAGGAAGAATCCCCTCTGCAAGTCGTAGGCGCAATCAATGCCAACCATGCCTTGCTGGCAAAGCGTGCCGGTTTCAAGGCGATCTACCTGTCTGGTGGCGGTGTTGCTGCCGGTTCCCTGGGCTTGCCTGATCTGGGTATTTCCAATCTCGACGATGTCCTGACCGACGTGCGTCGTATTACTGACGTTTGCGACCTGCCTTTGCTGGTGGATGTGGATACTGGCTTTGGTTCATCCGCCTTCAATGTGGCACGTACTGTCAAATCCATGATCAAGTTTGGTGCTGCTGCCATCCATATCGAAGACCAGGTAGGTGCCAAGCGTTGCGGCCATCGCCCTGGCAAGGAAATCGTCAGCAAGCAGGAAATGGTCGACCGCGTGAAAGCTGCAGTCGATGCCCGTACTGACGACAATTTCGTCATCATGGCGCGTACCGATGCGCTGGCAGTTGAAGGCCTGGAAGCAGCGATTGATCGTGCGCAAGCTTGCGTAGAGGCGGGCGCTGACATGATCTTCCCGGAAGCGATCACTGAACTGGCGATGTATAAGCAATTCGCCAATGCCGTCAAAGTGCCTATTCTGGCAAATATCACTGAATTTGGTGCTACTCCTTTGTATTCCGTCGAAGAACTGGCCGCGGTGGATGTGGGCCTGGTCTTGTATCCATTGTCCGCTTTCCGTGCCATGAACAAGGCTGCAGAAAACGTCTATGGTGCGATACGCCGCGATGGTACGCAAAAGAATGTCGTCGACACCATGCAAACCCGCATGGAATTGTATGAACGCATCAATTACCACGACTTTGAGCAAAAGCTCGATGCCCTGTTTGCGCAGCAAAAAAACAAATAATAATGATATAAGCTGTTCTGCCACTTGCGTTGCATCAAGCGAGAAGGTGGAACAGCCCTGTATATGACCTCTGGA
Organism: Undibacterium sp. Di27W; assembly: GCF_049340345.1. Classification (NCBI taxonomy): domain Bacteria; kingdom Pseudomonadati; phylum Pseudomonadota; class Betaproteobacteria; order Burkholderiales; family Oxalobacteraceae; genus Undibacterium; species Undibacterium sp. Di27W. The sequence goes on from NZ_JBMPOS010000001.1 coordinate 266,964, forward strand.
GAAATAATCATGACTGAAGCAGTTCCTTTCAAACCTAAGAAATCCGTCGCCCTGTCTGGCGTTACTGCTGGCAATACCGCCCTGTGTACCGTAGGTAAAACCGGTAATGACCTGCATTACCGCGGTTACGATATCCTGGACGTGGCCGACGCCTGCGAGTTTGAAGAAATTGCCCATTTGCTGGTGCACGGCAAATTGCCTACCGTCGCCGAATTGCGAGGCTACAAAGCTAAACTGAAGGCCCTGCGTGGCCTGCCAGCCAATGTCAAGGCAGCACTGGAATGGCTGCCTGCATCGTCCCACCCTATGGATGTCATGCGCACTGGCGTTTCTGCACTGGGTTGCGTATTGCCAGAAAAAGATGATCATAACCACCCTGGTGCACGCGACATCGCTGACCGCCTGATGGCTTCGCTGGGCTCCATGCTGCTGTACTGGTATCACTACAGCCACAATGGCAAACGCATAGAAACGGAAACTGATGATGAATCCATAGGCGGCCATTTCCTGCACCTGCTGCATGGTGAAAAGCCAAGCGCATCATGGGAAAAAGCCATGCATACTTCATTGATACTGTATGCAGAACATGAGTTCAATGCCTCTACCTTTACTGGCCGCGTCATTGCTGGCACAGGCTCTGACATGTATTCCGCCATCACTGGCGCGATCGGTGCCTTGCGCGGTCCTAAACATGGTGGCGCGAATGAAGTGGCGTTTGAAATCCAGAAGCGTTACGACAATCCTGATGAAGCTGAAGCCGATATCAAGAAGCGCGTAGAAAACAAGGAAGTCGTGATCGGTTTCGGTCACCCTGTCTACACCATCTCTGATCCACGTAACAAGGTCATCAAGGAAGTGGCACGCAATCTGTCTAAAGAAGCCGGTGCAATGAAGATGTTTGATATCGCCGAACGTCTGGAAACCGTGATGTGGGATATCAAGAAGATGTTCCCCAACCTGGACTGGTTCTCTGCCGTGTCTTACCACATGATGGGCGTGCCGACTGCCATGTTCACACCTTTGTTCGTGATTGCCCGTACTTCAGGTTGGGCGGCGCACATCATAGAACAGCGTATCGATAACAAGATCATTCGTCCTAGCGCCAATTACGTCGGCCCTGAAGATCTGAAATTTGTTCCCTTGAATAAGCGTAAATAAGCGTAAATAAGTAAGCGTAAATAAGCAAGACAGAAGTTGCATATGAAACTGCAGGCAGATTTTTCGAAACTCAGCACCAGACGCGCTGTGAAGCAAGATCTGCCGCGCCTGCTGGAGCTCATCGCCGACGATGATCTGGGCAAGAACCGTGAAGGCGTAGGCTCGGAGGACGCATGTTATGCCGAGGCCTTTGACCGCATAGCAGCCGACGACAATCAGTTCCTGATGGTGGCTGAGCTGGATGGCCGTATTATTGCCATGCAGCAGGTCACTTTCATCCCCGGTCTGAGCAGGAAAGGCTCTACCCGCGCCATGATAGAAAGCGTGCGTGTAGATGGCTATCTGCGCGGGCAAGGTATAGGCCATTGGTTCATAGAGCAGGCCATAGACTTGGCGCGCGAGCGTGGGTGCCAGTTGGTGCAACTGACCAGCGATAAAAAGCGCATACAGGCACACAGGTTCTATGGCAGCCTGGGCTTCACAGCATCACATGAAGGCTTCAAATTGCAACTCTGAGCTGCTCTGGATTACCTTGAGCTGCCCTGAACACCGAATACTAATATTGAAAATAGCGAGCCATGAATACTCAATTCCGCAAGCCACTACCTGGCACTACTCTGGATTACTTTGATACACGTGAAGCAGTAGATGCCATCGTGACAGGTGCCTATGACAAGCTGCCCTACACCTCGCGCGTATTGGCAGAAAACCTGGTGCGCCGTTGCGACCCGGCTACGCTGACTGATTCCCTGCGCCAGTTCATAGAGCGCAAGCGCGACCTGGATTTTCCGTGGTTCCCAGCCCGTGTGGTTTGCCATGACATCCTTGGCCAGACTGCGCTGGTGGACCTGGCTGGTTTGCGCGATGCAATAGCCTTGCAAGGCGGTGACCCGGCACTGGTCAACCCTGTCGTACCTACCCAACTGGTGGTCGATCATTCGCTGGCGGTTGAGTGTGGTGGTTTTGATCCCGACGCGTTTAACAAGAATCGCGCCATTGAAGACAGGCGCAATGAAGATCGCTTTGACTTCATCAACTGGACCAAGAAGGCATTCAAGAATGTTGATGTGATCCCGCCTGGTAATGGCATCCTGCACCAGATCAATCTGGAACGCATGTCGCCAGTCGTGCAAGTGACTGATGGCGTAGCTTATCCAGATACCCTGGTCGGCACAGACAGCCATACACCGATGGTAGATGCGCTCGGTGTGATCGCGATTGGTGTAGGTGGCCTGGAAGCTGAAAGCGTCATGCTCGGTCGTGCATCCTGGATGCGTTTGCCAGACATCATAGGTGTAGAACTGACAGGCAAACCGCAAGAAGGCATCACGGCTACAGACACGGTATTGGCATTGACAGAATTCTTGCGCAATCAAAAAGTGGTCTCGTCTTACCTGGAGTTTTATGGCGAAGGCGCATCCCACCTGACCCTGGGCGACCGCGCCACCATTTCCAACATGGCACCTGAATTTGGTTCCACTGCAGCGATGTTCTACATCGACGAACAAACCATCAAATACCTGAAACTCACAGGCCGTGATGATGAACTCGTCAAACTGGTAGAAACCTATGCCAAGGAAACTGGCCTGTGGGCAGATACCCTGAAGAATGCAGAATATGAACGCGTGCTGAAGTTTGATCTGTCTTCTGTCGTGCGTAATATCGCTGGGCCGTCTAACCCGCACAAGCGTGTGCCAACGTCTGAGCTGGCTGCACGCGGCATTAGTGGTACGGTAGAAAATGAGCCTGGCCTGATGCCAGATGGCGCAGTCATCATCGCTGCGATTACCAGCTGCACCAATACTAATAACCCACGCAATATGGTGGCCGCAGGTTTGCTGGCGCGCAATGCCAACAAGCTGGGTCTGACTCGCAAACCCTGGGTCAAGAGTTCACTGGCCCCAGGTTCCAAGGCTGTGACCCTGTACCTGGAGGAAGCCAATCTCATGCCTGAGCTGGAGCAACTCGGCTTTGGCGTGGTCGCCTACGCCTGCACATCCTGCAATGGCATGTCCGGTGCGCTTGATCCTGTTATCCAAAAAGAAATCATAGACCGTAATCTGTATGCGACGGCTGTGTTGTCAGGTAACCGCAATTTTGATGGCCGTATCCATCCGTATGCGCAACAGGCTTTCCTGGCTTCGCCACCACTGGTAGTGGCATATGCGATTGCAGGCACCATCCGTTTTGATATCGAGAAAGATGTGCTGGGTCTGGATGCGGCAGGCAAGCCGGTGACACTGAAAGACATCTGGCCGACTGACGAAGAAATTGATGCCGTGGTCGCTTCCAGCGTCAAGCCTGAGCAATTCCGTAAAGTGTATATCCCCATGTTTGCCAAACAAGCAGATGATGGTGAAAAAGTCAGCCCCCTGTATGACTGGCGTCCACAGACCACCTATATCCGCCGCCCACCGTATTGGGAAGGTGCACTGGCAGGTGCGCGCAACATGAAGGGTATGCGCGCGCTGGCAGTCTTGGGTGACAACATCACGACTGACCATCTGTCACCATCGAATGCCATCATGCTCGACAGCGCCGCTGGTGAATACCTCGCCAAAATGGGTTTGCCTGAAGAAGATTTCAATTCTTATGCGACCCATCGTGGCGATCATTTGACAGCGCAACGTGCCACCTTTGCCAACCCGACCTTGAAGAATGAAATGGTCATCGTTGATGGCAAGGTCAAGGCAGGTTCACTGGCCCGCATAGAACCGGAAGGCACTGTTACCCGCATGTGGGAAGCCATAGAAACCTATATGGAGCGCAAACAGCCCTTGATCGTAATCGCTGGTGCTGATTATGGCCAGGGTTCTTCACGTGACTGGGCAGCCAAGGGTGTGCGCCTGGCGGGTGTGGAAGTGATTGTTGCTGAAGGTTTTGAGCGCATACACCGGACCAATCTGGTCGGCATGGGCGTCTTGCCGCTGGAATTCTTGCCAGGCGTGAATCGCCTGACGCTGAACATCGACGGCACAGAAACCTTTGACGTCATCGGTGATCGCATGCCACGCGCAACCCTGACCCTGATCATCAACCGCAAGAATGGTGAATCTGTAGCAGTGCCCGTGATGTGCCGCCTGGATACGGCAGAAGAAGTGTCGATTTATGAAGCTGGCGGTGTCTTGCAGCGTTTTGCTCAGGACTTTTTGGAGTCTGCCAAGGCTGCATAATTTCACTGATGCTGTTTGCAAGCGCTACTCTTGATGGAGTAGTGCTGCTTCTGAATCAAATTTTAAAGAGTTAAAGACTATGGCCCATTTTCCACAGATCAAAATCCCGGCAACCTATATGCGTGGCGGCACCAGCAAGGGCGTATTTTTCCGCCTGCAGGATTTGCCTGAGGCTGCGCAACAGCCAGGCGCAGCACGCGATGCCTTGTTGTTGCGCGTGATCGGCAGTCCCGACCCGTATGGCAAACAGATCGATGGCATGGGCGGCGCGACTTCCAGCACCAGCAAAACCGTCATCCTCTCAAAAAGCAGCAAGCCTGGCCATGATGTTGATTACCTGTTTGGCCAGGTGGCGATAGACAAGGCCTTTGTCGACTGGAGCGGCAATTGCGGCAACCTGTCTGCGGCAGTCGGTGCCTTTGCCATTAGTGCTGGTCTGGTGGATGCTGACCGTCTCCCGCAAAACGGTATAGCCACTATCCGCGTATGGCAGGCAAATATCAGCAAGACCATTATTGCTCACGTCCCGATGAGCGACGGAGCGGTACAGGAAACCGGCGATTTTGAACTTGATGGCGTGACCTTTCCAGCAGCAGAAGTACAGCTTGAATTCATGGACCCTGCCGCCGATGAAGAGGGCGCAGGTGGTTCCATGTTCCCGACTGGTAATCTGGTCGATGATCTCGTCGTACCAGGTGTGGGTACGCTGAAGGCGACCATGATCAATGCCGGCATTCCCACCATCTTTATCAATGCAGAAGCGATAGGCTATACAGGTACAGAATTGCAGGACGCCATCAATGGTGATGCCAAGGCTCTCGCCATGTTTGAAACCATACGCGCACACGGCGCCTTGCGCATGGGTTTGATCAAGGATATTTCAGAAGCAGCTCAACGCCAGCACACCCCAAAGGTTGCTTTCGTTGCCAAGGCTGTCGACTACACTTCATCCAGCGGCAAGCAAGTCCAGGCGGCAGATATCGATTTGCTGGTACGCGCCCTGTCCATGGGTAAACTGCACCACGCGATGATGGGCACGGCAGCCGTGGCTATAGGTACTGCGGCAGCCGTACCGGGTACGCTGGTAAACCTGGCTGCTGGCGGTGGAACACGCACTGCGGTGCGTTTTGGCCACCCATCCGGCACTTTGCGGGTGGGCGCTGAGGCAACACAAGTCAACGGCGAATGGAGTGTCACCAAGGCCATCATGAGCCGTAGCGCACGGGTGCTTATGGAAGGCTGGGTACGCATACCCGGCGGCAGCTTCTGATTAGAGGCCGTTGCAAAATTAACCTGGCGTTGTTGCGCCGCCTTGCCGTACTAAAGTACTGTATGCGTCGGCGACGCCTAGCCATCTTAATTTTGTAACAGCCTCTTATTTTTTAGCGAGCCTGGTAAGGCTGTAGCAAGCAAAGTAATTCAAGATAAACATATCCGACTCTCAGGTGGAAACACCTGAGAGCAGGGCAGGCTTGCGCCCGGATTTTTGCAAGGCTGTGAAATGAAGGATACTCATGTGGTACACCCTTGCTGGTAGTTTGAATTCCATCTTTATACTGATCAGCCTGTACGGTATCTGGTCACAAGTGAAGATGGTCTGGGATAGAAAGGCTGCGGCGCGGACAGCCCATGAGGTGAATGGTAGTGAGAGCGACAAGCCGACTGACTTGCTGTCCTTAAACCAGTTTACGGTCAGCTTCCTGGCGTATTGCGCATTCTTTGTTTATGGTTATTCCATACGGCCATTTAATCATTTTATTGTCTGGCCGAGGATGATAGCAGCGATGCTGATACTGGCTTTGTTGTGGGAAATTTATAGAGACCGCAAGACCAGGCTTGCTTTTGCTTCTTCCATGATGGCGACGGTAATCATGTTGCTGGCCTTGTCGGGGCTGATGATGAGCTGGATCTTTGGCGGGATTTTTATAGATGAAGGTCGCAGGGCTTCTCAAAGTCTGATTGTGCTGGTCACTCTATTTTTAGCTCAAGGATATGCGCATCAGATCAGCCTGATCTGGAAGTCAGGCAAGACCGGCGCGGTCTCTTTGAAAATGAGCCAGTTTATCCTGGCCATGGATGTGACGACGATCTTGTTTGCCTTTGCCATGGGTTTGCAGACTGGCTGGCCTTTATTGTTTTTGGCAACGGTCAGTGCCATCACCAAGCTGGCCATCATGTATCTGTTTAAATGGGTGGAGCTCAGCCCTTTGGCATTTCAGCGCAGGAGTCGTATAGCCTAAGTCTTGATTGTGAAGAATACGGTTCTAGTGATAAGAACCTGCTTACGATCTTACTGCGCGAGCGTGATCGGGGTTCATGCGCTGCTCAAAATGCTCATGTACTAAAAGTACATTCCGCTTTTTGCGCTGCTCTTCTCCCCGCTGACGCACGCTCGCTACAGATCGTAAACAGGTTCTAATAAAATGAAGGAGATACCATGTCTTATGCAGCTTTTTATCAAAAATCCATACAAGAACCTGAGGCTTTCTGGGATCAGGAAGCCAAACTGATAGACTGGCACAAACCCTATGCGCAGGTACTTGATCACAGTAGGCCACCATTCGCCAAATGGTATGTCGGTGGTGAAACCAATCTTTGCCATAACGCTGTCGACCGCTGGCTCGCAAGCCAGGCAGACCAGCCCGCGCTGATCGCCATTTCTACTGAAACCAATACAGAAAAAACCTATAGCTTTGCCGAGCTGCACGCAGAAGTCCAGCGCATGGCGGCCATCATGCTGGGGCTGGGTGTGAAGCAGGGCGACAGGGTATTGATCTACATGCCCATGATTGCTGAAGCGGCCTTTGCCATGCTCGCCTGCGCGCGCATAGGTGCAGTGCATTCTGTGGTATTCGGTGGTTTTGCTTCTAAGAGCCTGGGCACACGCATTGATGATGCCAAGCCTGTGCTGGTAGTATCGGCTGATGCAGGCATGCGTGGTGGCAATGCTGTGCCTTATAAACCTTTACTGGATGAAGCCATCACCCTGGCTGAGCACAAGCCTGCACATGTCTTGCTGGTAGATCGCGGCCTTGATGCCATGCAACTGGTAGCCGGGCGTGATGTTGATTATGCGGCTGCAAGAGCGCAGCATATGGATGCTCAGGTACCTGTAACGTGGCTGGAATCAAATGCCATGTCCTATGTCTTGTATACCTCAGGCACAACCGGCAAACCCAAAGGTGTGCAGCGTGATGTTGGTGGCTATGCAGTGGCACTGGCTTCATCGATGAAGCATATTTTCTGTGGTAAGCCGGGAGAAACTTATTTTGCGACTTCAGACATAGGTTGGGTGGTCGGCCACTCTTATATTGTCTATGGCCCACTGATCGCTGGTATGGCGACCATCATGTATGAGGGCACACCGATACGTCCTGACGCAAGTATCTGGTGGAGCATCGTCGAGAAATACAAGGTCACGCGCATGTTCTCGGCACCGACAGCGGTGCGCGTCTTGAAAAAGCATCCGTCTGAATTGATGCGCAAATATGATCTGTCTTCGCTCAAGGCCCTGTACCTGGCCGGTGAACCGCTCGATGAAACTACCTCAAGCTGGATAGCTGGTGAACTGGGTGTCTCCATCATCGATAATTACTGGCAGACAGAAACCGGCTGGCCGATTTTGACCGTGGCCCGTGGCGTGGAACAGACTGCTACCCGTCTCGGCAGCCCGGGCATAGCCATGTATGGCTACGACGTGCGTATCATCAATGAAAACACGGGTGCTGAGTGTGCGGCAAATGAAAAAGGCGTGGTTGCCATCAAAGGCCCATTGCCACCCGGTTGCATGCAAACCGTGTATGGTGATGACCAGCGCTTCGTCAATACTTACTGGTCCAATTTCTCGCACGAGCAGTTGTATTCCACCTTTGACTGGGGTATCAGGGATGCGGATGGTTACTACTTCATTCTGGGCCGTACCGATGATGTCATCAATGTTGCGGGGCACAGGCTGGGTACGCGCGAGATAGAGGAAAGCATTTCTAGCCATCCGCAAATTTCTGAAGTGGCGGTGGTGGGTGTTGAGGACAAGCTCAAGGGCCAGGTTGCCGTCGCGTTTGCCATACTCAAAAACCCGGAACTCGCTGAAACGCCAGAACAAAAGCGTGCACTGGAGGCAGCGGTCATGAGTGTGGTTGACAAGCAGTTGGGCGCTGTTGCGAGGCCGTCACGTGTGCATTTCGTCAATATGCTGCCGAAAACCCGTTCTGGTAAATTGCTGCGTCGCTCCATACAGGCGATCTGCGAGGGGCGCGAAGCAGGGGATTTGACGACGATAGAAGATCCGTCTTCCTTGCAGCAAATTCAGGCGGCGCTATTGGCTTGAATGTTGGCTTGAATATTGGCTTGAGTGTTGAGCAGGTATTGAATAAAAAATGGGGAGCAAATGCTCCCCATTTTGTTTGGTCTGGCAGAGCTTCAGATTTGCAGCGCTGCGGCCAGGGTTTGTACTTCTTCTTCTGACTCTTCCAGTATGCTATTGAGAGTGCCGTCACCCACGACAAAATCAATTTCAGAAGTATATTGTTCTGACTCTTCTGCATAAGAATGGATGTCCATGGGTGAATGCGTTGTCGCCAGTTCATTGGCCAGCAACAGGATATCTCCCAGGGTTTCTGGTGGCATCGCACGCAAGCCGAACCACAGGGCTTCTACCGCTTCCACCACAGCCTGGGGCAACATCAGGCTCTTGATGACGGCTGAACCTATTTGTGATTCAGATGATTCGCGGTCTATGATGGTGTCCAGGAATGAAGGCAGGTCATCTGGGTTGGAATCTGGTGCAGGTTCATCGCGCTCCAGCAAGGAGGGAAATTCATCAACCCGCGACAACAGGTAGAAATTGCCCACTTCATGCACGATACCCGCGAACATTGCAGTGTCGGGATCAAGTTTGGTGATGCGACGCGCAATTACGCGCGACAAGGCTGCCACCTGAGCAGTGTGCTCCCAGAGCTTGTTCGTCATGGCCTGTAACTGCTTGTTCTTGCTGCTGCCTGCCAGTTGGCGTACCACCAGCGAAGCGACGACAGCGCGCAAGGTGCGGAAGCCCAGCCTGCTGATGGCTGCTTTGACATTGGTGACATCATTGCCACGGTTGTAAGCAGCCGAATTGGCAATGGCGACCATACGGGCCGCCAGAAAAGGCTCATTCAGGACCAGCTTGGTTGCAGTTTCAATACTGCAATCAGGGTCGTCCAGGGTTTGTTGTATCTTAAGGGAAGCCGCAACATTCGTGGGGAAGACCAGCTCACCCCGTTTGGCTTGTTCAGCTATGCTGTTGAGCGCATCGATTTTATTCATCGCAATGTCTTTTGCACACGTTAAACAAACATATATTGTGGGTGCAATGGACACTTGACACCCTACCAGTCAGCCCAGGACTTGTCTTATCTTTTATTTAACAAGCCCTGCACTGGGTTCTATTCATTGCCTGTGTTTGCAGAATGAACTCACATGATTTCATTCTGCTTCAGATAGTGATGCAGGTCAATCAAGCAATAGAAAATAAATCCAAACTTGCTCAATTTGTCTTTTGGCTGTCTATCCACTTATTCACTTTGGCTTCCAATAATGCCAGAGGCAGGGTGCCATCGCTGAGTATGACGTCATGGAATTGACGCAAATCAAAGCGAGAGCCCAGGGCCGCACTGGCTTTTTGCCTGAGTTCCATGATTTTCAGTGAGCCTATTTTGTAACCCAGGGCCTGACCAGGCCATGCCATATAGCGCTCGGTTGCCTGGCGCGAGGCGGCTTCGCTATAGCCCAGGGTGGTTTGCTGGTACTGTATGGCTTGCTCACGTGTCCATCCCTTGGCATGCAAACCGGTATCTACCACCAGCCTGGTGGCACGCAAGAGCTCATCGGTCAGGTGGCCCAGATAGGCGGCCGGGTCATTCTCGAACAATCCCATGTCTTTGCCCAGGGTTTCTGCATACAAAGCCCAGCCTTCAGTATAAGCATTGTTGCCGCCAAACTTGCGGAATTTGGGGATGTCCAATTCCTGCGATGTTGCTAAATGGAAATGATGACCAGGCTGGCCCTCATGTAAGTACAGGGTTTTCATGCCTACCGTGCTGTAGTCTGCCGGATTGTTGATGACGGCCCAGAATACCCCGGGACGGGAGCCATCAAAGGCAGGCTGGGTATAATGGTCAGATGCCGTGGCGCGACTGATTTCTGGCTCGGCACGGATATCCAGTGCTGCCTTGGGCATCTTGTTAAACAGTTCAGGCAGCTTGGCTTTGACCATTTTTTCTATCTGCCGATAGCCATCCAGCACCTCTGCCTCTGTCTTGTAGGGGCGATACTGATTTTGTGTATCTATCCATGCGGGCAGGCCGACAGGGTCTCCGCTATAACCCAATTTAGGGCCCAGGGCGACAAATTCACTTTGTATGCGAGCGACTTCTTTCAAGCCCAGGGCGTGTATGGTTTCAGGGTCCAGCGTGGTGGTAGTCTGGTCGCGGACCAGGGCGCGATACCATTCATCGCCGCCTGGCAACGCACCCAGACCGCTGCTGCTGCGGCTGGCAGCCAGATAATCATGCGACAGGAATTGATTAAACTGGCGTAAGGCAGGCAATACCCTGGTCGCCAGAACCAGTTTGTATTCTTTACTCAAACGTTGTTTATCTGCATCACTGAAATCAGCCGGGAAATTCTTGATTGGCGCAAAATAAGCATGATCTTCCACTTTATCTGTCACCAGTTGCGTATATTGCGGCAGTGCAGAATCGACCAATGCTTTCGGCAGGACGATGCCACGCTTCATGCCTAGACGCATATTGCCCTTGGCTGTCACCAGCCAGCTTGGCAATTGTGCCAGGCGACGTAAAAAGATCTGGTATTGCTTCACCGTTTTCAAGGGCTGGGCACTTTGGCCCGAGGCAAAATGCGCCAGAGTCACTGGCAGGCTATCCATTTGATTGATGGGGAGTAGATACCAGCCAAATTTGCTGGTTTCCAGACTGGATTTTAGTTCATAGTCCAGACAGTCATAGCTGACCATATCAGTGGCTGATAATTGCTCGCGCTTGATCTGCGCCAGTTTGCTATAGATATCGCGCCACATGGCGACTTGTTTTGCCCAGACAGGTGCCGACATATTCGTGGGCAGTTTGTCGTCGTAACGGGTATCACCGTTATAGGTGGCACCTACGGGGTCAAAAGCGGTTTGTTTTTCATAAAATTCATCGGCCAGCTTGTTCAGACGCTTACCTTCTTCCAGCGTTGCCGCCGATACGATAGTTTTCACCGTAGGATGGGGCATTTTGGTCGCGGCCATGGCCTTATTTGCAAGCAGGGCAGAACCGATCAAGCCCGCTGAAAAGAGTATGCCTGGTAGTAAGCGTAATTTGCTCATGAAAATTTCCCGAGGAATAGTAAAAAATAGTTTGCAAGCATACCACTGTGCATGCGCCAGCCAACTATGACTTTGCGCAAGCCTTTGTGGTTTCGCAACAAGACAGGGGCTGGGAATGAAAATAAATCCTGCCATTCTTATCTTTTTGCATAAAGCTTTTTGTTCTTCTACCGTTACCTTTGTAGATCACGCATATTCCATTTGAATGACAATTTCTTTATGCGTGCGGATGGAACTGATATAGGGCAGGGGATACCTGTCATGCGCGGTCGCGTTCTTTTTTGCAATGCGAGGGTTTGCTATTGCTTATGAAATGCATAAAGCGTAATGCGTCTGTGTGGGTTCCGGTTTTTTTATTGGCAGCTCAAGGCTGGAGCGCATCATGAAAATTGCTTCCTCGGATATTTCTCTCGCATCTCAATATGTAGCAACAGCGACTCTGGAAACTCAGGAAAAACTGCGTGCCTGGGTAGGTAACAAGCGCCCTGATTTCGAAGGCAGGAATGCCAGCTCGCCTGCCAATCTGAGAAATTCTTCCGCCAATGTACAAATCTCCGATGCAGCGCGTGCTGCCCAGGCCGCGCCTGTTGCAGACTCAACGGCGCCTGCTGATTCGGTACAAAAAGCCAGCGATGAAGCTGATAACGATCCACGCATACGTTTGATCAAGTACATCGTAGAACTGATGACGGGCAAGAAAATTAATCTATTCAACAGCGCAGACATCAAGTCAGATGCCAGCACTGCAGCAGCTGCCAGCGCAGCGCCAGTTGAGGCTGCAACGCCGACCCCATCGCCGCAGCCGCAAGGCTGGGGTGTTGAGGTGGATACGCACCAGTCCTATACTGAAACCGAACAGACTTCCTTCCAGGCCAGTGGCAAGATAGTCACTGCGGACAATAAGGAAATTGATTTTAATCTCTCCTTCCAGCTTAGTCGCAGCTATCATGAAGAAAGCAGTGCCAGTGTACGCCTGGGGGATGGCAAGAAAGTCGATCCGCTGGTCATCAATTTTGATGGTAATTCTGCGCAACTGACATCGCAGAAATTTTCTTTTGATTTGAACGCCGATGGTAAGAAAGAAGACATTTCTTTTGTCAAAGGCGCAGGCTTCCTGGCGCTGGATAAGAATAATGATGGCAAGATTAATGACGGCAGCGAATTGTTTGGGCCGGGCACAGGTAATGGTTTTTCTGAGTTGGCCGCCTATGACAGTGATGGCAATCACTGGATAGATGAAAACGATGCGATTTACCAAAAATTGAAAGTCTGGACCAAGGATAGTGCTGGCAAGGATCAGTTGCAAAGCCTGAAGCAGGCGAATGTGGGAGCTTTGTATCTCGGTAATGTGAGCACGGATTTCGCCTTGAACAATGCACAAAACCAGTCGAATGGACAACTCCGTTCTTCAGGCATCTGGCTGAGTGAAGATGGCAAGGCGCATAATTTACAGCAAGTTGATTTATCGGTTTGAGTTATACATAGGCATTAAAAAGAACAGCTCCTTTAAGGATTAAGGAGCTGTTTTTGTCTTTATTGGGCTTTTACCCCTACGTCTTTACAGGGGCAGCAGCTTGTAGGGTGCGCCATGCGCACCATTTATACATACGCAATTTTGAATGAACCCCGCATTCCTGATGAATTTTTGCCTATGAGGACGGTGCGCACGGCGCACCCTGCACAATTATCCGGCTACCCACCTGTCATTGCTGCTCAGGGCGAATCAGGATTTTAAAACTCTTCCCAGTCATCATTACCACCTGCAGATGGTTTTTCCATGCTGGATTTTCTAGCGGGTGATTTTTCTGCCGCTTTGCTCGCTGCTACTGGTGCTTTGCTGATTTTTAAAGTGGTACTTGCTGTTTTTTGCGGCCTGGGACTGGCTTTACTGACAGTCGCAGCAGGCTGAGTTTTTACCACATTATCAAGTTTGAAAACACTGACAGCCTGGGCCAGGGCACCTGCTTGTTCCTGCATGCTTTCAGCTGCTGCCGCTGCTTGTTCCACCAGGGCAGAATTTTGCTGTGTCATTTCATCCATGTGGGTAATGGCGAGATTGACTTGTTCTATACCTGCACTTTGCTCCTGGCTGGCGGCAGTGATTTCACTCATGATATCTGCCACATGTTTGATGGAGGTGACGATCTCATCCATGGTCATGCCAGCCTCATCCACAAGCTTGTTACCCAAGTTGACTTTTTCTACTGAGTCATCAATCAGGGTCTTGATTTCTTTGGCGGCGCTGGCACTGCGTTGTGCCAGGTTCCTGACTTCGGCAGCAACCACGGCAAAGCCGCGACCTTGCTCACCGGCGCGGGCTGCTTCAACAGCGGCATTCAGTGCCAGGATATTGGTCTGGAAGGCAATGCCATCGATGACACCAATGATGTCAACGATCTTGCCCGAGCTATCCTTGATGGAACCCATGGTATTGACGACCTGGCCAACGATATGTCCACCCTTGGTGGCAACTTGCGTGGCAGAGATCGCCAGTTGATTGGCCTGACGCGCATTGTCGGCATTTTGCTTGACAGTAGAGGTCAGTTCTTCCATGGATGAAGCAGTTTCTTCCAGTGAACTGGCTTGCGACTCTGTCCTGCTCGATAAGTCAGCGTTGCCAGAGGCAATTTCACTGGAGGCAGTAGAGATCATGGCGGTGCTGCTATGCACCTGACTGATGGTCATGACCAGGCTATTATTCATATCAGCCAGGGCACTTAAGAGTTGGCCGGTTTCATCGCGAGTACGCACTTCTATGCGGCCAGTCAGATCGCCATTGGCAACCTTGGTCGCCACCTTGACAGCTTCATCCAGCGGATTGGTAATTGAGCGTGAAATCCAGGCTGCAAAGGCAGTGCTGATGAGCAGGGCAATAATGCCCAGGATAATCATCAGATTGCGTGAAAACATGATAATGCTTTTGATTTCCTCACCATTGGAACTCATGTCTTTTTTCTGTATGGCACAAAGTTTGTCGATATCAATCAGGGATTGTTTCAGTGCAGGGAAGGTGGATTTCTGCATCATGGCGATGGCTTCATCTTTTTGATCGAGTTCTATCAAGTCACCAGTCTTGCTGAAAGCAGAGACAAAAGCGGCATTGGAGACGATCAATTTTTCAACGGCTTCTTTTTCATCGGCTGGTATAGCCAGTTTTTTGGAAATTTCAAGCAGGGCATTGATTTTTTTCTTATTGGCGTCAATAGCACCATACTGCGCTGTACGGGCTTTTTGATCCGGGGTAATGAATAACTCCAGCGTACGGCTGCCATTTTCTTGGATGAGGGCTGAAATCTCCAGTGCACTGATGACGCCTACTGCATCATCTTCGAGGATTTCCTTATTGCGGTCGGCAATGTCATTGAGCCTTACCACGCTGATAATAACCATCAACAGCATGGTCAGCAAGGTCAGGCCGAAGCCAAAGCTGAGACGTACCCTGATTTTAAAGTTACTGAAGTTCATGGCGGGATTCCTGTACAGATCAGTTTTAGGAAAGCGAACGACGGCGTATTTCTGTTTTCAGCATACCTAAAATCGGGGGGCTTTGCAGAGTAAACTGATAATTAGTCGCACCAGTTGTCTGTTTCCTGACAGTTTGATGTTTTCCTTCATGTAAAATCGAAGAATACTTGATGAAAATAGAGGAATTATGAAGCTGGCAACACTGAAGGATGGCTCCAGGGACGGGCAATTACTGGTTGTTTCACGCGATTTGAAAACCGCCGCGATTGCTGATGGCATTGCGCCGACTTTACAACGCGCCATGGATGACTGGAATTTTATCCAGCCTCAGCTCGAAGAATTGTATAACCGCCTGAACGCCGGGCGGGCAGCCAACAGTTTTGAGTTTGAACCCAAAAACTGCATGGCCCCTTTGCCACGTGCATTTCAATGGGCAGATGGCTCATCCTATGTCAATCATGTAGAGCTGGTGCGCAAGGCCAGGAATGCCGAGATGCCTGAGAGCTTCTGGCATGACCCCCTGATGTATCAGGGTGGCAGCGATGATTTTATCGGCCCTTGCGATGATATTGTCATGGGCTCTGAAGAATGGGGCATCGATTTTGAAAGCGAAATCGCCGTAGTGACTGGCGATGTGCCCATGGGCGTCAAGGTGCAGCACGCAGCTGACCATATACGCTTGCTGATGCTGGTCAACGACGTATCCTTGCGCAACCTGATCCCGGCTGAACTGGCAAAAGGTTTTGGCTTCTTCCAGTCCAAGCCTGCTTCCAGTTTCTCTCCTGTTGCGGTGACGCCAGATGAACTGGGTGAAGCATGGAAAGCTGGCAAAGTCCATCTGGCCCTGCGTTCCAGTGTCAATGGCATGCTGGTCGGCCAACCGAATGCCGGGGTGGACATGGTATTTTCTTTCCCACAATTGATTACCCACCTGTGCAAGACCAGGAATGCCAGGGCTGGCACTATCATAGGTTCTGGCACGGTGTCGAACAAGGATGCCAGCAAGGGTTATAGCTGCATCGCTGAAAAACGCGCTTTGGAAATGATCGCCGTTGGCGAGCCAGTGACACCGTTCATGAAATTTGGTGACAGTATCAAGATAGAAATGCTGGATAAAAATGGCAAATCCATTTTTGGCGCAATCGATCAAAGCGTGGTCGAGCCAGACGCGTAAATTTTCAGGATGATGCAGTATTCTGGAAATTACACTTGGTCATCCGCTGTTTCAATAAACTGTCCTGGAGTGCTGCATGTTTTTGATTTTTTCATATTCTTTTCGGAGTGCTGTGGTCGCAGCACTGAGCCTGGGCAGTTTGCAGGCGCAGGCACAGATCAGAGTAGGCATCAACCTGTCGACCACCGGCCCAGCGGCGGCGATAGGAGCTTCTTCCAAGAACACCGTCATGCTGTGGCCCAAGGAAATTGCTGGCAAAAAAGTGGAGTACATCCTGCTCGATGATGCCAGTGATCCCGGCAATGCAGTCAAGAATGCGCGCAAACTCATCACTGAAGAAAAGGTCGATGTCATCGTTGGCCCGAATACCACGCCCAGTGCTCTGGCGATGCTGGAAACCGTGGCCGAGAACGAGACGCCCATGATTACCCTGGCGGCATCAGCCAGCATCGTTGAACCCATGGATGCCAGGCGTGCCTGGGTTTTCAAGATGCCGCAAAATGATACCCATATGACGACCATATTGACGCAGCATATGGCAGACCATGGCGTCAAGACTGTGGCCTTTATTGGTTTTGCCGATGCCTATGGTGAAGGCTGGTGGCGAGAGTTTTCCAAGTTGGCTGAGCTGCGTCATATCAGGATCGTTGCGAATGAGCGTTTTGCCCGTACTGATACCAGCGTCACCGGGCAAGTGTTGAAAATGATGGCAGCCAAACCAGATGCCGTGCTCATCGCCGGTTCTGGCACGCCCGCAGTCTTGCCACAAAAAACCTTGATAGAGCGAGGTTTCAAGGCACAGATTTACCAGACCCATGGTATTGCCAGTCTGGAGTTTTTGAAGCTTGGTGGCAAGGATGTAGAAGGCACTTTATTCCCTACCGGGCCAGCCGTGGTTGCCTTGCAACTGCCCGATCAACATGCCGTCAAAAAAATCTCTGTTGATTTTGTCCGTCGATATGAAGCGGCGTATGGCGCAGGCAGCACCACCCAGTTTGCAGGGGACGCCTGGGGAGCATACATGTTGCTGGCAAATGCCATTCCTGAGGCTTTGAAAACTGCGCAACCGGGCAGCAAGGCTTTCAGGTTAGCCTTGCGTGCTGCACTGGAAAACACCAAAGGCCTGGTGGTGCCACAAGGTGTCATTAATATGAGCGCAACAGATCATGTAGGACTGGATCAGCGCTCTCGTGTCATGGGTAAAATCCAGGGTGGGAAGTTTGTGTATGCCTATGGCGGTTAATTTACCTGCTTAATACATAAAGTAAAACGCTCAATTCTTTAGAATTGAGCGTTTTTTTATTGCCTGCCTAACTGGAAGAAAACATTTTTTGCGCCACTTTGCCCGACTGCAAAACCCAGGTAGATAGGGCCTATGAAACTGTTGAAACCAGCAAACAGGCTGACACTCTTGCGCAATGACTTAAGCGACATTGAATCCCCTCGTTCCCAGACATTACCTGCTTCCAGAGATGTACCAAGAAAGAGGCTTTGTCCCGCCAAATCAAACTTCACGGCGCGCAGCAAATATGTCAGGCTGCCATAAACCATAAAGTCACCAGTGAACTGGTCAGGCTGATAGGCAGACAATTGCTGAAAGCCGCCAAGGGTAGAGCCTATGCCGCGCACATCTGTCCCTTTCTGGAACAGCCCGGCTGCATTCAGTTTCAGGTTGATGCTGTGGTTATTGATGCTATTGGTCCAGGTGGTATTGATCGCCACTTCCTGGAAGTTTTTATGGGTGTCACTTGTGCCGACGAAAGCACTGGCATCCACTTTATAGCCATAGCGCGGGAAACTGACATCACTGAGCTGATCTATGACGATTGCCGTCTTCAGGCCAAATTGTTGCAAGTCTGCGCTCGGCAGTGATTCCACTTTTACACTGCCATCTTGATTTTGCAGCAAGTAACCACCTATCTTGGGTCGTACGCGGTAGTGGTTGAAGTTCAAGCCCAGCTTGGCTTCACCCAGTATGCTTTGTTCACCTAAGCGAAAACCAAGATCCAGCCCCAGCTTGTCACTACGGAAGTTATATTCAGCAATGCGGGTATTGTCGCTATATAAATTTCTGGTGTTTTGTCCAATCTCTGCAAATGGTGCGAGGTACATACCCTCGCGCTCAAACAGGGGTTGTCGCAACTCGGTATGGTATTTGATGCTATTGCCAAATTCCAGGTCATTGCGCCATTCCAGACCGCCATCGGTCAGCCAGGGGCGTCTGTGACCAACCTGCAGCTTGAAGCCGCCTGTGCCTTCAAAGCCGCTTGATAGCGCCAGACCAAAGCGCAGGAAATGCGGTCCCCAGTTGCGGCCATTGGCATTCACGCGTATGCCATATTCGCCATCACGCTCCACCAGCTCGTGGTTGATACTGTCAAATTCGCGGGCATTATTCAGTATGGCCAGCTTGCGGTTGATATCTTCTGCCTTGTATTCATGGCCTGTAAGTATATTCAACTGGCGGCGTATGTCACTTTCAGGCACGGCGCCGTTGGTGACGACGTCGACAAATTGTATTTTGATCGGCGGTAGTTGAGGGTTGAGACGTATCTCATGCTTGATGGCATAAACTTCGGCTGGCAGACTATACGCGGCCAGTTTTGCATTCAGGGCAGAGGTGGCTTTTTCACCGATGAGTACAGCTTCCTTTGATCTGGCAAAGTCCATGAAGCTGATATTGCCCAGATTGGGTTCTATTAATAAGTCATTCGGCGCAAGCAGTGCTTTTTGGGCTTCCACATTTTGCTCGGTTAATATGTTAACCATTTGCTGGCTAACATTGAACAGGGTCAGTAACTGGTCGCGTGGCATCAAGGGGGTGCCGATGTTGACGGCAATTACCACATCTGCACCCATCTGTTTTGCTATATCCACGGGCAGGTTTCTGACCAGTCCACCATCGGACAATAATCTGCCATCGATTTCTATGGGGGCAAATACGCCCGGCGCAGCCATGCTGGCACGTATGGCTTTATGTAGCGGGCCCTTGGTAAAGACCACCATTTTCCCGGTTTCCATATCTGTGGCCAGTGTGCGGAAAGGGATGGGAAGCTTGTCAAAATCAATATCAGGCTGTAGATGTGCTGTCCAATTCTGCAATATTTCGAGAAACTGGCTGGCCTGCACCACGCCCGCTGGCAGCCTGACACCATTGGCACTCAAGCCCAGGGTGGCACCTAGTGGGTATTGTTCATCTTCTTCCCTGACGTTCTGGGGCAGGTAGCGTCTTTCTACCCGGTCAAGGGCAATGTCATTGAGTTTCAAGGCATCCAGCTTGGCTTCGATTTCGTTGGCAGAAAAACCTGCTGCATACAGACCGCCTACCACCGCTCCCATACTGGTAGCAGCGATACAATCAATCGGAATACGTAACTCTTCCAGTACCTTGAGTACACCTACATGGGCAAAGCCACGTGCGCCGCCGCCAGACAAGGCCAGGCATATCCTGGGGGGCTTTACTGGTGTTGCAGGGACTGTAATACTTTCAGCGTGGGATAGATGTGGGATCAGCAAACTGCTGACAAGGATGAAAACTAGATGTAAAAATGATTTATGCATGTTGTAATTGGTGGAAACATGGAATTCTTGGCTCAGGGTCTATATACTAACGCATGCATATAAAACGATGCTAACCTAGGTATAATTGCATAAGAGATTATCCTCGCCTTTACAAAAAAACTACCCCATGAACCTACATCAATTGCGCTTTGTACGCGAAGCTGTAAGACAGAATTTTAATCTGACTGAGGCTGCCAAGGCCTTATTTACATCGCAGCCCGGTGTTTCCAAGGCAATTATTGAGCTGGAAGAGGAATTGGGTGTTGACATTTTTACACGACACGGCAAGCGCATACGTGGTTTGACGGAGCCGGGCAGGGCGGTGTTGAAGTCGGTTGAACTGATTATGCAAGAAATTGATGGACTGAAACGCATAGGCAAGGAATTTGCAGCGCAGGACAGTGGTAGCTTCACCATTGCCACCACCCACACCCAGGCACGCTATGCCTTGCCCAAGGTGGTGCAAGCCTTCATGCAAAAATATCCCAAGGTAAGATTGTCCTTGTTGCAAGGTAATCCCAAGCAAATTGCCGAAATGGTCATGCGCGATCAGGCCGACATTGCGATTGCGACGGAGGCCATCGCTGGCTTTGATGGCTTGATTTCCTTGCCATGCTATCAATGGGAACATGTGGTTGTCGTGCCGGTTGAGCATCCCTTGTTGAAATTAAAGAACATCAGCCTGGAAGAAATTGCCCATTATTCCCTGATTACCTATGATGCTGCCTTTGCCGGTCGCAGCAAGATAGACCATGCTTTCCAGATACGTAACCTGAAGCCGGATATTCTGCTGGAAGCAATTGATGCCGACGTCATCAAGACTTATGTGGAACTGGGAATGGGTGTTGGCATTATTGCTGGCATGGCTTTTGATGCAGAACGTGACAAGAATTTGCGCGCCATACCCGTAGGGCAATTGTTTGGCATGAATATCTCGCGAGTAGCGATCAAGCAGGGCGCTTATTTGCGCAGCTATATTTATACCTTCATAGAATTGCTGAACCCTACCCTGAACCGTAAAATGATAGACAATGTCATGCAGGGTAATAAGGATACTTACGATTTATGAGCATGCAGGCACTGAGTAGCTGGCCTGCAGAGCAATGCAGGCAGGTGCGCGGGATATTGACGGATATTGATGACACCTTCAGTAGTCATGGCAAGCTGACCGTTGCTGCACTGGCTGCGCTGGACCGTGCAAAAACTGCAGGTTTGCGGCGCATAGCCGTGACAGGGCGACCTACTTACTGGACCTTGCCTTTATTGAGGCTATGTGATTTTGATGCCGTCATTGCAGAAAATGGTGCGAGTGCTTTCTGGATAGATAGCGAGGGCAGGCAACAGACCATGTACTATGCTGATGCAGCAACCCGCTCGCAGCACAGGCAGCGCCTGCTGGATTTTGCTGACATCATGCGCCAGCATTTCCCGAATGTATTGCCTGCTGCCGATGCGGCACAACGCATAGGTGATCTGGCTTTTGATATTGCGGAAAATATCCCTGCGATACCACTGTCACAATTGAATGAAGTCGTGGCCTTGATACGTGAACATGGTTTGTATGCAACCACTAGCAGCATCCATGCCCATGCCTCGGTTGCACCATTCAGCAAGCAAAGCATGAGTCAGCGTTTGCTGCATGAAGTATTTGGCGTCAGTGATGATGCCGCAAAAAAGAACTATGTATTTATTGGCGATTCTGCCAATGATGCCAGCATGTTTGCCCATTACCCGCTTTCGGTCGGGGTGGCAAACATACGCAAATACCTGGACAGGTTTGAGGCCCACCCGGCCTATGTCTGCAATGCTGAATTTGGCGAGGGATTTGTAGAGTTGGTAGATTTTCTGTTGAAAGATAAAAATGAGTGAAAATAAAATGCGCGAATACTATGCGCAACGTGCCCAGACTCTGGAAAAAGTGTATCAAAAGCCAGAGCGCCAGCAAGACTTGCGTGAAATCCAGAGCAAAGTGCTGGATGTATTGAAAGACCAGAGCGTGCTGGAAGTAGCCTGCGGCACAGGCTATTGGACTGAGCGTTTCGCGCCTGTTGCAAGCACCGTTCTAGCGACTGATTATTGCCAGCCCATGCTGGATGTAGCGCAGGCCAAATCTTATCCAGAGAGTAAAGTGCAATTTGCCCTGGCTGACCTGCATGACTTGCCTGCAGCAACAGCTGGTCAATATACGACTTGTTTTGCCGGTTTTTTCTGGTCGCATGTCATGCGTGATGATCAGACCAGTTTGCTGGGCCATCTCAGCAAGGTGACAGGCAAGGGTACTACTCTGGTCCTGATCGACAATAATTATGTCGAAGGCAGTAGCACAGTGATAGCCCGCACTGATCTTGAAGGCAATACCTTTCAGTTACGCAAGCAGGAAGATGGTAGCCGGGTGGAAATACTCAAGAACTTCCCTACCGATAGCGCATTGCGCAAAAAGTTTGGTCCTGCTGTACGCGATATCCGTATTTTCAGAAACACTTACTACTGGATGCTGACCTGTGTATTGAAGTAGGTTTTTGATGAAATGAGTTCAACTCACTTCTAGTATTGTCCCTCGAAAGCCTGCCGTGATACATTGCAAGTCGTTAAAATTTTTTCTGGAGTAATT
Source organism: Undibacterium sp. Di27W (assembly GCF_049340345.1). Classification (NCBI taxonomy): domain Bacteria; kingdom Pseudomonadati; phylum Pseudomonadota; class Betaproteobacteria; order Burkholderiales; family Oxalobacteraceae; genus Undibacterium; species Undibacterium sp. Di27W. The sequence goes on from NZ_JBMPOS010000001.1 coordinate 289,472, forward strand.
CATGGATCTGCAAGCTTGCACAGAAGCGATACGCGCTAAAGTTGGTGACGATAGTGGTTTGAACGCTACCTTGAAATTTGATTGCGCTGATGAAGGCGTGGTATTCGTTGATGCACTGGTGACACCAAATACTGTCAGCAATGAAAATAAAGAAGCTGTTTGCACCATCACCATTTCCCTGGAAAACCTGGCAGCCTTGCTGACCGGTCAATTGAATCCTATGAATGGTTTCATGATGGGCAAGTTGAAAGTGTCCGGCGACATGAGTGTTGCCATGCGTTTGCAGACTGTGGTGTAAGAACCAGTCTTACAGACCCATTTGAACAGAGCGGCATTTCCCTGGCGATAGCGAGGAAATGCCGTTTTCATTTTGCACCTGCAATATGCGTTCGAAATATACACTCAATATGCACTAGACCAGCGACATCGCACTCAAAGCCAGTGCCGAAGTACCATCTGGATATAGGGCGTCATAGCAGCGTGTGCAACTGCTGCAAAACAGGTGCGAACGCTTGACGAATTTATAGCGCAATATCAGTTGCAGCTGTACACCGCTGCAATGGGGGCAATGCTCACGCATATTACCTGCCGAGGGCGCATCCTCGGATTGAAAACCTTCTTTTAACATTACTCCTTCTATGACATCGCGGGGATCGAGTTGCATCAGTATAAAATCTGGTGCGCGGGCATTGCGCCTTTCTGAATAAGTGTCTTGCTGTTGAGAAAGTAAATGTGCACTGGCTGCCATCATGTTGAGCTCCTGGAATGACTACTGCCACTGCTGACAGTCAACAGGAGGGCAGACTTTCAATCTAGTAAAATTCGGGCATGAAGACAAGGACGATAGCGAGAAAAAATGAGTAAGCAGGATGTGTTAGGGAATCAGGCATGGACCTTGACAGTGCAACCGCAGGGCTGGACTTGTGAGGTGGCCGATGAACTCAGCCTGCTGGAAGCAGCTTTGCTGGAAGGCATACGCATCCCCAATTCATGCCGTAATGGCAGCTGTCGTACCTGTATGTGCAAAAAGCTGTCTGGGGAAATTAAATACCAGATAGACTGGCCCGGCCTGAGCCTGGAAGAAAAGCAGGAAGGCTGGATCTTGCCCTGCGTAGCCCAGGCTTGCTCAGACGTGGTGTTGGATGTGCCAGCCGCAGTCAAAGTGTAGCGGCTGGCATCATTATTATTGAGCGTTACTACATTGCCCGAGCTGTCCATCCTTGCGGTTCCAGCAGGCTGTGCTGGCCTCAGGTACAGGGTGAGGCACGCCATCATGATCTATCCTGGCTAAACGAGTATCCCAGGCTTTGACACCTTGTTTGTCCAGCTGCAGGCGTATCACCCAGCCGCGGGTTTGCGGTTCATTGTCAAGTTCATCCATGACAAAATTACCCAGGCTGTAAATGATGGGCTTGCCCTTGTAATGTTCTACATCCTGTATCACATGGGGATGACCACCTATGATGGCATCGGCACCCGCATCTATCATCAATCTCGCTAACTGGCGCTGCCTGTCGACGGCGAGCTTGTCATTTTCCCAGCCCCAGTGCATGAAGGGTATCACCAGATCGGCATGGTATTGCTGACGTGCGCTGCGTATATCAAGTGCCACCTGTTCATCTTCACTCCAGGCCACACCTGCCGCCTGCGCTTCTGCTTCAAAGCTGCGCGGCATGTATTCGTTATAGCCCAGCAAGGCTATGCGCAAGCCTTTCTTTTCTATGATCAGTGGGGTATGTGCTTCGCGCAGATTATTGCCTCCGCCAAAGCGCCCGATATGCTGCTGATCCAGCAAACCCAGCATTTCCTGGAAAGCCGCACGACCAAAATCACCAGAATGATTATTCGCAATCGACACTGCATCGACATGCTGCTTCAGCGTCGTCAGGGTACGGGGATGGGCGCGAAAGGTGAAATTCTTGTCGGCTGCATCACCCGTCGTAGCAACCACGCACTCCAGGTTGACCACGCGTATGTCAGTACTTTTGAATAATTTGGCAAAGGCAAAAAACGGGTCCTTGCCTTCGGCAATCATTTTGCCTGGCTTGCCATCGAGGACCACGTCGCCGGCAAATAGTATACTGACGCTATCGTCTTGTGCCAGGGCAGTATGGGTGAGTGCGCCCGCCATTGTAAATGCCGCCAACAGTTTGCTTGCATGCTTGAGCCTCATCATTGCTGTACCTCCTGCAAAGTGCAGCGGTACTGCAATTCACGTTCTATATCACCCGCATAGATAGAATTTTGCGGTGTCAGCAAGCTTTCTTTCTGCGTGATTTTAAAGGGTGGGCGGTAAGTTGCCTGGTGAACAGGGATATCACTGCGGCGGGTTTGGAAATAAGCATACAGCTTGATATAGTCTATCTGCTGCGCTTTGCCCACCATAACAGCCTTGAAGGTAAAGCGCTCACCTACGTCGGTGGTTTTTACATCATAGGGGTCAGAGACTAACTGGGTCTCTATGGTTTGCATGCTGCCAGCATAGCTGACATAGCAGCGTAAGAGCGGCTTGGCTGCGCATGGCATGGTCATCAATAAAAGACTGCTGAATATAACAAAACTGCCTCCCCACCATCTCTCATCTGACCACATAGCTGCACCGCCCCGAATTAGTCGAGCGCTGATTATCACAGGATTTAAGAGTGCATGGAAGCCCGCTTTCCTGAAATTTTGTATGCCGCCGCAATCTCAATATTGTTGACTGTCGGCCGCAAGCACCTGGTAATTGGCTGGCAAGGCAAAACGCTCACCGTAAAGGGCTTGCAATTCGGCGGCGCGCTCAGCAAATCGCTGCGCTCCCACATGATGGACGAATTGCACGGCACCACCAGTCCAGGCTGGGAAACCTATGCCAAAAATTGAACCGATATTGGCATCGCGGGTCGACTCCAGTACACCCTCGTCCAGGCAGCGCAGGGTTTCTATCGCCTGCATGTATAAAAACCTGTCTTGCAAATCGACATAAGGCAGACTGACGCTATCTTTGCCGAACAAGGTGCCTAGTTCCGGCCAAAGATACTTTTTGCTGCCATCTGTAGGATATTCATAAAAACCTGCGCCAGTAGCCTTGCCTGCGCGCTGATGCTGATCCAGCATGACATTGATGATGGCAGCAGATGCGGGTGCTTGCCAGCTTTTGCCTTCTGCCTCCAGATCGGCTTTGGTTTGCGCAGCAACATGGCGTGACAGGCTCAGTGAGACTTCATCCTGCACTGCCAATGGACCTACCGGCATGCCGACCGAGAGTGCGGCGTTTTCTATGAGCGCCGCTGGCAAGCCTTCTGCCAGCATACTCAAACCCTCGTTGACAAAACTGGCAAACACCCTGCTGGTGAAAAAACCGCGTGCATCATTGACGACGATGGGTGTCTTGCCTATCTGCAGTACATAGTCATAGGCGCGCGCCAGTGTTGCCTCGCTGGTTTGTTTACCCTTGATGATTTCCACCAGTTGCATTTTATCGACGGGTGAAAAGAAGTGTATGCCTATGAAACGCTCAGGATGAGTGACGGCTTTTGCCAGGCCGCTGATCGGCAGGGTGGAGGTATTGCTGGCCATGGTGCCATCTGTCGCCAGCATGCTTTGAGCCTCACTGCTGACTGCTGCTTTGAGTTCACGGTTTTCAAACACGGCTTCGATGATGAGATCACATCCAGAGAAGTCACTGGCACTTGCTGTGGGCTGTATCAGGCCCAGCTGGCTCGCTGCTTTTTCTGCAGACAAGCGACCCTGGCCCACTTTTTTATGCAGGCTGTTGGCAATATTGGTTTTGCCTTGCTCGGCTTTTTCCAGGGTCTGTTCTTTCAATACTGTATGTATGCCGCGTGCTGCGCTGACAGCAGCTATGCCTGCACCCATCATGCCTGCACCTATCACGCCTAGTTTGTTGACTTTGGCTTTTGCGATATCCCGCGGGCGGCTTTTGCCTGAACTGATTTCCTGCATCTGGAAGAACAGTGTGCCTATCATATTCTTGGCAACCTGGCCTGTTGCCAGATGAGTGAAATAGCGGCCTTCAATTTTCAGGGCATTGTCAAAGTCGACTTGTGCTCCTTCAACCATAGTAGCCAGTATGGCTTCGGGCGCAGGATAATTGCCCCGGGTTTTTTCGCGCAACAGGGCAGGTGCCACCATGATCATGGGTAGTAATTTGGCAGAGTTGGGCGCGCCACCCGGCAGTTTATAGGCTGCATCATCCCATGGCTGCTGTGCCTGTGGCTTGGCTAGTATCCAGGCTCTAGCCTGTTGCAACATGTCTTCATGGCTATTGGCGAGCGCATCTACCAGGCCAGCCTTAACGGCGGCTGCCGGAGCCACCTGCTTGCCTTCCAGTAGATAGGGCATGGCTTCCTGCAAGCCCAGCATACGGACAGTGCGTATTACACCACCGGCACCGGGCAATAACCCCAGTGTCACTTCAGGGAAACCGATTTTCGCTTTTGGATTATCCAGGGCGATGCGGTAATGACAGGCCAGTGCCAGCTCCAGGCCTCCGCCAAGGGCGCTACCATTGATGGCGGCAACAACTGGCTTGCCCAGCTTTTCCAGGCGACGCAGCACGGCCTTGTTTTTCTCTACCATTTCCAGGCAGGATTTGGCATCTTCAATGTTGATGAGTTCACGCAAGTCGCCACCGGCAAAAAAACTGTCTTTGCCAGAAGTCAGGATGACGCCACTGCATTGCTCTTTTTCTTCTTCCAGCCTGCCGACGGCAGATGTCAGCGCATCACGGAATGCCGCATTCATGGTGTTGACTGACATACCTGGCATATCGATGCTGAGGGTGACTATTTGTTGTTCGTCTTTGCTGTAATGGATCATGATGTTTTTTCTCGTTCTTATGTTCTGATTTATACGCGCTCTATGATGGTGGCAATGCCCATGCCGCCACCCACACACAGGGTGATGAGGCCACGCTTTAACTGACGCGCTTCCAGCTCATCAATCAGATTGCCCAGCAGCATGCAACCAGTTGCCCCCAACGGGTGGCCTAGTGCAATCGAACCACCATTTACATTCACTTTTTCTTCCGGCACCTTGAGGTCTTTCATGAACTTCATGACGACTGCAGAAAAAGCTTCATTGACTTCAAACAGATCGATGTCCTCGATACGCAGGCCAGCCTTGTTCAGGGCTTTTAAAGTGGCCGGACCGGGGCCGGTCAGCATAATGGTTGGGTCAGTGCCTGTTACGGCAGACGCAACAATGCGGGCACGCGGGGTCAGGCCCAGGCGCTTGCCCATGGCTTCTGTACCTATCAAAGCGAGCGCTGCACCATCGACGATGCCGGAAGAATTGCCAGCAGTGTGTACATGGTTTATCCGTTCAAGTTGCGGATACTTGCGTATGGCGACGCTATCAAAGCCCATCTTGCCCGGCATCTCAAATGAAGCCTTGAGCGAGGCAAGTGCTGCCATGCTGGATTGTGGCTTGATGAATTCATCTTCAGCCAGTATCACCAGGCCATTCATGTCGCACACAGGGCGCAGTGATTTGAAGCGGCCAGCAGCCCGCGCTGCCGTCGCTTTTTCTTGCGAGCGCAAAGCAAAGGCATCGACATCTTCACGGCTGAATCCTTCCAGCGTGGCAATCAGGTCGGCCCCTATGCCTTGCGGTAAAAAGTCGGTTTGCATGCTGGTGTGCGGGTCGGCTGCCCAGGCACCACCATCTGATCCCATGGTCACGCGTGACATGGATTCAACACCGCCAGCGACCACTAAATCTTCCCAGCCAGAGCGTACTTTTTGCGCCGCCAGATTGACTGCTTCCAGGCCGGATGCGCAAAAGCGGTTCAGTTGCACGCCGGCGACTTGCCAGTCCCAGCCTGCAGCCAGCGCGGCAGTCTTGGCAATGTCTGCGCCCTGGTCACCTATGGGGGTAACACAGCCAAGGACTACATCATCAATCAGTGCAGTATCGAGAGATAAGCGTTGCTGCATATCCTGCATCAGGCCAGACAGTAATGAGATGGGTTTGACGCTATGCAGCGAACCATCTTTCTTGCCCTTGCCACGCGGCGTGCGCGGTGCATCAAAAAGATAGGCTTCGGTCATTTGTTTTCTCCTGTCTGCTGGTCTGTATATAAGGGGATGGATGGCTTTATTGATGCTCAAGTGTATGATGATACAATTAATAAAGCAATTGCTTGATTAAATGCCGTGTTTTAAATTTGCTCGCAGAGCATGAGGACAGCAGTCATGACAAAAAACATCATCAATAATCCCGAGTTTCAAGGCATGCTTAAAATTGTCATTGAGGAAAAAATCCCGTTCTGTCATTTACTGGGAATGAAGCTGGATAGCTTTGACCCGGACGCACCGCGTCTCTCCATCGGCATGCGCGACGAGTTATTAGGCAATTTTGCCCAGGGCATGTTACATGGCGGCGTGATCGCTTCTGTACTGGATAGCGTGGCAGGTTTTGCCATCCTGCTCAAAATGGCACAGCAAAGCCCACAAGATGATGTGATGTCGCAAATCAAGGAATTTGGCAAGATGAGTACCATAGACTTGCGCATCGATTATTTGCAGCCAGGTCGCGGCAAGCACTTTGTTGCCACCGCCGAAGTCACCAGGCTGGGCAAGCGTGTTGCCAATGTTCTCATGGATTTGCGCAATGAAAAGGGTGACAGAATTGCGACAGGTGCCGCTGCTTTCATGTTACATGGCCGTGCCTGATTGCCTTTCTGCCCGCTTGTTACTAGGATGATAGATATAAATCATAACTAGGGGGGATGACATGAGCATACGCTTGGAAAAAGCCAATGGATTGGCTACCATCATTTTTGATAATCCACACTGCATGAATGTGATGGGAGCAGCAGAAATACGTTCTCTGAACCAGTTGACCGAGTTGCTGGCAGAAGACCGTAGCATACGCGTCGTCATTATCCGTGCCGAGGGCAAGGTATTTGGCGCCGGTGGCGACATCGCCAGCTTCAAGCCTGGCGACCCGGCATCCCCTGAAGCCATACGTGAAATTGGGGCTGAGTTGAACCAGGCGATATTACGCTTGCATCAACTGCCAGCTATTGTGATTGCCTCGGTCCATGGCGCCGTTGCCGGTGGCAGCATGGGCACCATGAATGCGGCTGACCTGGTCGTCGCAGCCAAGGGCACACGCTTTAATATGGCCTACGCCAAGATAGGTGCCAGCCCTGACGTGGGGAACACCTGGTTCCTGCCGCGTCTGGTCGGTAACCGCAAAGCCCTGGAATGGTTATTGTTTTCCGAAAACTTCGACGCCGATGAGGCGCTGGCCTTCGGCCTCATCAATCTTGTCGTGCCGCCAGAACAATTGAAAGATGTGACAGAAAAGCTGGCGATGCGACTGCTGCGTGGCCCACAGGAAAGCTATGCCCGCATGAAGCGTCTGATTTATCAGTCAGATGCAACTTCGCTGGAACAACAAGTCAATGACGAAATCGAAGCTTTTGCATCAGTCACGATGACGCCCGACTTTGCCGAAGGGGTCTCGGCCTTCCTGGATAAGCGCACCGCCCATTTTGGTTGCAAACTGAATTAATGGTGGCAATTTGGTTCTGATAGCGGGAATGTGACAGTTATATGACAGTTTTTGTGCTTGAAAGGCGGTTTTTCCGTCTGGAAACGCAAGATAAATCGAAAGTGTAGTGTTTTATTTTACTTTTCTCTGAAATTCTGCGTATAATCGTTCAGTCGTTGAGATTCAAAGTGGTAGTGCAGTATCAGTCTGTCATTTCTTACTTGGTTGAAACGATCTATCGGGCATATGCCCACATTAACTGAAATAGGAAATTGTAATGGCAACAGGTATTGTTAAATGGTTCAATGATTCAAAAGGTTTCGGCTTCATCACTCCAGATGAAGGCGGTGAAGATCTGTTTGCTCATTTCTCCGCTATCCAATCTAACGGCTTCAAATCTTTGAAAGAAAACCAACGCGTTTCTTTCGAAGTAACGACAGGCCCTAAAGGCAAGCAAGCTTCTAACATCCAAGCAATCTAATTGCTTATTTGTTAGTCTGCTGATATCTGGTCTCGCACCAGATTTGCTCTAAAAAATCCCCGATTTGTCGGGGATTTTTTTTTGCAAAAGCACAAAATTTTCTTACCCCAACACTTACAAACTTATTTATACTTAATTTGTAGTAGATGCACTGAAGTTGTCTCGGATCAATACTCTCAAGAAGAATTTTTGTATTCTTGTTCCAAACTGGAACGTTAAAAGGGGAAGTGAAGATGTTCAATCTGACGATCAGGCTAAGACTGATAGGTGCAATGGCCTTCATGGCCATCATGTTGATCATAGGCGGTTTGATGGGGATATACGGCGTCAGGAATAGCAATGCCGTTATCAAGGACATTTTTTCCAATCAATTGCCATCGGTAGAAGCTATGGGGCAATCCCGTGTGTTTATGCTGCGCGCGCGCACTGCGGTAGACCGGGCAATTGCCCATCCTGAATTCCCCGATACTGCCGAGACCCTCAAGCGTTCAGAGGATTTTTTTAACCAGTCTGAAACTTACTGGAAAAAATACCTGAGCTTGCCGCAAGACGCAGAAGAAAAAAAATTATCTGATGAAGTCGTTGCCTTGCGTGACAATTACATCAAGACGGCCCACCTTCCCATGTTCAATGCCATTAAAGCTGGCAATAAGGAAGAGGCCGACAGCATCAATATGAAGCTTGTGCCACCTGCCTTTAGTGCTTACTCTGAAAAAATGGCCAAGCTCAGTGAATATCAATTTACTGGTGCAGCCAGTTCGCTCGCAGAAAGTGAGACGGCTTTTACCACCTTCCTGTGGGTCGACATACTGGGTGTTCTCGGTGGCCTGCTTGCTGTATTTGTTTCAGCCTATTTTTTACTGGCAGCGATTTCCCGTCCTTTAAAATTGGCAATAACCCAGTTTGACGCGATAGGCAATGGTGATCTGACCCAGCAACTGAAGCCAACATCTCGTGATGAAATGGGACAACTGGTTTCTGCCCTGGAAAACATGCGTCAAAGCCTCATGCAAACAGTGACCATGGTGCGTCAGTCAAGCGGGTCCATTGCCGTGTCTTCAGAAGAGATTGCGACTGGCAATATGGACTTGTCCAGCCGCACTGAACAACAGGCCGCCAGCCTGGAAGAAACCGCTTCTTCCATGGAAGAATTGACTTCGACTGTACAACAGAATGCCGACAATGCGCGCCAGGCCAGCACCCTGGCATCGAACGCATCTGAAGTCGCCAGCAGAGGTGGTCAGGTGGTAGGTGACGTGGTGCATACCATGTCATCGATCAAAGAAAGCTCTAAAAAAATCGTCGATATTATTGGTGTCATCGACGGCATCGCTTTTCAAACCAATATTCTTGCTTTGAATGCCGCCGTTGAAGCCGCACGTGCCGGTGAGCAGGGCAGGGGCTTTGCGGTGGTAGCAACCGAAGTGCGTAATCTCGCACAACGCTCTGCCAATGCGGCGAAAGAAATCAAGGAACTTATCAGCAGTTCTGTCGACAAGGTCGAGGTGGGTTCGCGTCTGGTGGACGATGCCGGTAAAACCATGGATGAGATTGTTGTATCAATCAAAAACGTGGCCGATATCATGGCCGAGATCACCGCTGCCAGTGCAGAACAAAGGGATGGTATCAACCAGGTCAGCCTGGCTATAGGCAAGATGGATGAGGCAACACAGCAAAATGCCGCACTGGTAGAGCAGGCTGCGGCAGCAGCCAGCAGCATGCGTGACCAGGCCAATAATTTGAATAATGCGGTCAGTATTTTCAAGATTGATGCCAATGACCATGTGGCTAAAGCGCCGACTGCGACTAGGGCGGTGGTCAAAGACAGGCCAGTTGCAAAACGTGCTCCGGTGAAGTCATTGCCAGCAGCACCATCAACTGCATCAAAGAGCACGGCCAAGGCTGCAGCACCAGCGGGGCAGGATGATTGGGAAGAGTTTTAGTTTTCCCTTTCTAGTTTGAAATGAGCTTGCAAATGAGTGTGCAAGCCATTTACTTTGCTAGCGTCTTCCACAAACCCAGCAATTCGCGCAAGGCCTGAGGTTTGTTGGTCGGTGTCGCCTGGCCAGACTGGTTCAGGCTATTCACCCCGTGGCAAGAGGCGCAGACGCGCATTTCGCCGCGCTGGAAAGTAATCCAGTTACGCTCACGCACGATGGCATTGCCTTTTTCATCGGTGGTTTGCCAGCTCAGGGCCTTGCCTGCGGGAACAAAGGCGGCAGTAGAGCCATCACTGGCGATTTTGACGCTGCCCGGCGGAGCGCCTGTCAAGGGAGGATTGTGCATTTTCTGTAGATCGCTGTAGCTGGCAAGTGTACGTCGCCCCGGCCTGTTCTCATAGGCCCTGAGCAAGCTGGCTTCGACTACCTGGAAATGCGAAATATCGTAGACCCTGGCTTGTTTCTCATTGCTGGAAACGGTTTTCTTGCCCCCTGGGACTTGCAAGTTGTAGGGCTGCTGCATGTCGGCACGGTCACGACTGGTTTGGTCGCGCGTCACGATCAGGGCCAGCTCATTGTTGATGAGCCATTGCTGCAATGCCGCTTCACTGACAGCTTCTTCTGCGAGTACTGCACGCTCTGGTGCTTCCAGTTGCGAACTGGCACGCCAGGGCCTGGGGCGTGACCTGACTTCTACGGCTTCCAGTTCCCATAATGCACCCTGATAGCTTTTCTTTTCCTTTCCCTCCCACCAGCTCAGCGATTTATGCAAGCCGCCAGTCAAGCTTGATCCTGCACTATACAAGCCCGATTTTTCATCTTTGTTCAAGAACTTCAGGCGCAAATCACTTAAACCCAGACCATCGGCTGGCGGCGACAAGTCTGAGGTATGACTGGCGATGAATCTGCCATCTGACAATGGCAGGGGATTGCGATAGCGGCCACCTGGCAAGATGTCATTGGCGGCAGTGATTGTTATAGGAGTAATCGTGATTTTTTCCGGATTCATGTCCGGGCTGGCTTGCAGTTTAATGAGGTGATTGGTAGTGTAGGACGCCGCTTCTCGTGCATCAGTGGCATAGTAAGTACCTGGATGCAGTGGGTCTTCTCGCAAATGAAACAAGCCCGCTTCACGACGCAGCGAAAAGCGATTGGCTTGCAGATCGGCAGTCGTTTGTGTCTTTAAGTGCGGGTCATCACTAAAGCTGACTGACATGGGGCCAAAGGCAAGTTCATGCTGGCCCAGGTGATTCAAAGTCTCTTCTGCCGTGCCATCCTGGTTGATTTGCCAGATCGTGAAAAAATTACTGCGAAAGCCACTGATTTTCCCGTAGGGACCAGTGCCACCTATCCTGGATTCCGGGAATACTTCAGCACGTGTAGATAATTTGCGGGCATTCAGACTTTCATCTGCATAATTAAATGAGTGAAAGGGCAGGGCGAAGCCATTGTTTTGCGCATCGCGGTCGCGATCCGCGAGCTGGTCTTGCTGCAAATGATCCCAGCGGGTAAACAATAACCTGCCATAACTGTCGATGGCAGGATTGAAAGCACCGCTGGGTGTATGACTGAGCAACTGCAAATGCCCATTCACAGGATTCAGTTTCCATATGCCGCTGATGGTCGGCGTGGCTTCGTATTCATCCAGTTGCGGATAGAGATGAGCTTGCCCATTATAGGGACGGTCAGAGGTGAAAATGATGGATTCATCGCTGGCATACAGTGGCGACAGATTGTTGAAATTTACATCCTGAACAGCCAGCTTGCTGATCTGTGCTTTTTGATGTTGACTCAAGCCCGTGACTTCATAGATTTGCCAGCGCGTCTTGATGGGGTGGCCGGGCTGATCCTGTGCGCCAACCAGCATGCTGAACAGCGCCTTTTGACCATCCCAATGTATAGCCGGTTCGCGCACCGCGATGGCTTTTGTACCCTGAAAGGCTGGCATGCCAAAACCAGCTTCCCTGGTCAGGTTACGCAGGCTGCCATCAGGATAGCGCAACATCAAATCACCACCACGTGGTACTTGATGCATATCCGTCAAATGATTGGCAAAGGCAGACAAACGTCCAGCCTGGTCCATTTGCAGCGGGACCTGGGTGACAAACATGATGGGGTAGGGCTGTAGTTTCCCTGCTTCCTGATGGACATCAATCGTCAGGCTGGCACTGGCGATATTGCCATGCTCATCAGTGGCAGTCAGTGTATATACCCGCGAGACATCTGCTCGCACAGCCACATTTTGTTCATCGCTGACTAGGCCTATGTCAGGGCTGATCTGCAGTTTCTTGGCACCTTGTACCAGCCAATGCAAGTGGTTGCTTTCCCCGGCATTTGTCATGGGCTTTTCTGCAGTAAACGACAAGATGGCCAGAGGTGGTGGAATTGTTTTTGCCGGCGCTTTACCGTCCTGGCCACAGGCAGATATCAGCAGGCAAGCTGCGAGACTGGTTGCGAGCAAGATGATAGTAGCGGGATTTTTGCGCATGAAGAAGTGGCCGGGCTAAACAATATACGCAAATTGTAGCCTGACATTGAAATCACTCTTGAGTTTTTGGCAAAATTAAGTCAATCTTGCGTGCTATTGCAATATTGTAAGTTTGGTTTTTGTCACGTCAATTCATGTCCTGATCTTATCCAGATCCAGGGTTCAAGTTTGTCGTGCACCATTGATATCAATGCGACGACATGTCGGGAGCTGGGGAGACAAATGAATACGCCAATAAGTATGCAAACAAGCGCACAGATCAATCTGAGTAAGCGCTATTCATGGCAATACAAAGCGATTAAGTGCGTGCTGAGTTTGATGGCGGGTCTTGTCCTGGTTTCTTGTGGTGGCGGTGGTAGTAGTGGCGGTAGTACCGTAGTCAGTGGTGGTGATGTCATCCCACCCAAAGAAACCCAGGTCAATGGTCCTGCCTGGTTTGGCCTGGGCCGCAATGCCCAGCATGATGCGATTTCCGGCATTGCCACCCAAGCCCTCAATCGCATACTCTGGAAAACTGGCGTCGATCTGGCGCCGCAGTATTCGGCAGCTGGTTATTTGTTTTATCACTACGGTTCGCCAGTCATCACAGCAAAAAATACCGTGATCTTGCCTGTCAAGTCTGAGGCTGCAGATACCTATCGATTTGAGGCGCGCTCTGGTAGCACCGGCGCGCAGATCTGGAGCGTACCCAGCGATTACATCATGCCCACACATCGCTGGACACCAAGCTACAACCTGACACTGACCAGCAATAATCGTGTCTATGCTCCCGGCGCCGGTGGCAAACTGTATTACCGTGATGATGCTGACTCAGCCACGGCGACTACGCAGACCGCAGTGTTTTATGGTGACGCCAAATACACGGCTGCCAAAGCAGCCCTGGATGCCGCAGTCTTTATCAATACCCCTGTTACTGCCGATGCGCAAAATAATATTTATTTTGGCTTTGTTGCCAATGCAGGTAATGCTGCTGGTGTGCGCAGCGGCTTTGCACGTATCACCGCAGACGGCAAGGCGACCTGGGTAGCTGTAGCTGGCATGACTGAGGATGCCAGCATCGTCAAGCCAGCCACTAATAGTGCCCCCGCTGTCTCTGCTGATCAAAAAACGGTGTATGTGGTCGTCAATGCTGAAGCCGCAACGGGGATACGTCAGGCGGGTTATTTGCTGGCCCTGGATAGCGCGACGCTGGCAGTCAAAAGCAAGGTGCGCCTGATGGACCCGCAGGAAAAAGCGGCAGCCTTTGTCTCTGATGACAGCACCGCATCCCCCACTATAGGGCCAGATGGCGATGTCTATATAGGCGTGCTGGAAACCACAGCCGGTGCGCATAACCAGCGTGGCTGGATGCTGCATTTCAATGCAGATTTATCGCAAACAAAATTGCCTGGTTCCTTCGGCTGGGATGACACGGCTTCCATTGTGCCAAGCAGCATGATGCCCAGTTACAAAGGCAGCTCCCCTTATTTGATCATGGTCAAATACAATAATTATGCGCGTTCTGGTACTGGTGATTCAAAAAATCGGATCGCCATACTGGACCCGAATACCAGTCAGAAAGACAGTGTCTCAGCCCAGCAAGTCATGACAGAAGTCTTGACCATCTTGGGTGCCACACCCGACCCCAACTGGCCGGGTGGCGTTTATGAATGGTGCATCAATACGGCAGCAGTCGACCCTTTCACCCGTTCCATCGTGGTCAATAGTGAAGACGGCTATTTATATCGCTGGGACCTGGCAACGAATACCCTCAGTGAAAGAATACGCCTGACCAGTGGCCTTGGTGAATCCTATACCCCAACTGCCATAGGGGCAGACGGCGCGGTATATGCGATCAATAATGCAGTGCTGTTTGCGGTAGGTAAATAAGCTAGGACTTACGCAAAACCGCCCCAGCTGCGTTGCAGCTCCTAGACGTACTGAAGTACTGTCTTCGTCGCCACGCCTTGCTGGGACAATTTTGCGTAAGTCCTATAAGCAAAAGAGTAAAAAAGCCTGATCGGGGGAGGCAGCTCAGGACTTATTCCAGTAATTGGGCTGACTATAGGCGTGACGTAAAAAGTCGATGAAGGCCCGTATGCGCAAGGGCAGGTGACGGCGCTGGGCAAATATCGCATAGATATCATTGCCCGGCGCATTGAATTCATCCAGCACCGTCACCAGCTTGCCCGATTCAATTTCTGCTCCCACTTCCCACATGGAGCGCCAGGCCAGGCCCTTGCCTGACAGCGCCCAGTCATGCAAGACTTCGCCGTCATTGCAAACCATATTGCCTTCCACCTTCAGTGTGACGTTCTTGCCATTCTGTCGAAAAGTCCAGCCACGCTGGCTGCCGTCGGCGCTGAAAGCCAGGCAATTATGCTTGCTGAGTTCATCCAGAGTTTGCGGTGTGCCATGGCGCTTGATGTAGGCGGGCGATGCCACCACCACGCGCTTGTTATCCGCCAGCTTGACGCCTATGAGATTGGAGTCTGTCAAGGCGGCAATGCGTATCGCCACGTCTATACCTTCACCGATTAAGTCCACGACGCGGTCATTCAGGCTCAGCGTCAGTTTCACATCACGGTGTTCGCTCAAAAAAGACGGCATCAGTGGTGCCACATGCTGGCGTCCAAAACCTGCCGGGGCCGAGATCGTCAGCGTGCCACTGGCGCGGGCGCTGCGCTCAGACACTGCGCCTTCTGCTGCTTCCAGGTCGGCCAGTATGCGCTGGCAATCTTCGAGAAAGGCTTCGCCTTCATTCGTCAGTGCCAGCTTGCGGGTAGTGCGTTGCAAGAGCTTGACGCCGAGGCGCTCTTCGAGAGCATCCAGACGGCGGCCTATCATTGCCGGGGCCACGCCTTCAGCCCGGGCTGCTGCCGACAAGCTGCCGCGTGTTGCCACTTCAGCAAAAGTAGAGATTTGTTTGAATTGATCCATGAAAGCTTTGCTCGTGACCTTTTCATTTGCAACTAAAATGAAAAGATGTAGTGATGAAATTCGATGATTATAGTATTTTATATTGAATATACTGCTTTCATGATAATTAGCATTCAATTTTTTGCAATTACGCCAGCTTCATATTGTCAGGACCATAAATAAAACCATGACCATCTCTGCCATCGCCTTTGACGCCTACGGTACTTTGTTCGATGTCTATTCCATCAGTGAACAGGCAGACAAGTTGTTTCCTGGCAAGGGGAGGGCGCTGGCTGAACTCTGGCGTGACAAGCAAATTGAATATACACGCCTGCGTACCATGTGCAGCATGTACAAGCCATTCTGGGAAGTAACCCAGGACGCATTGATATTTTGCTGTCAAAAGCTGGGGCTGGAACTGAGCCTGGACGCGCAAAATACTCTCATGGGCCAATATGCGCGGCTGAAAGCTTTTCCTGAAAACCTGGCTGTCCTGCAAGCCTTGCAGGCACAAGACATGAAGATGTCGATTTTATCGAACGGTAACCTGCACATGCTACAGTCGGCTGTCGATGCCGCAGGCATGCAAGGCATATTCAGCCATTTGCTGTCGGTCGAAGTCGTCAAAAAATTCAAGACCGCACCTGAAGCCTACCAAATGGCACCTGATGTATTTGGTGTGCCAGCCAAGAATATTTTATTTGTATCCAGCAATTGCTGGGATGCCTGCTGTGCTACCTGGTTTGGTTACACCACCTTCTGGGTCAATCGGCAAAATGCGCCGCTGGAACAACTGGGCGTCACGCCGCATGGTGTAGGGCACACGCTGCAAGACTTGATTCCCTTTATAGCAAAACATCGCAACTGATTTCGTTTTAATTCATTTTTTCTGGAGACCACAATGACACAACTGACTTTACCTGAAGGCATGCAAATCAGCGGCGAAATCAAGCCAGGCTTTGCCGAGATTCTGACACCAGAAGCCCTGGCCCTGGTCGCCAAACTGAGCCGCGCATTCGAGCCACGCCGTCAGGAATTGCTGGCTGCCCGTGTAGAACGTGCGAAACGTCTCGATGCCGGTGAAACACCAGACTTCTTGCCAGAAACACGCCATATCCGCGAAGGTGACTGGAAGATCGCTCCTATTCCCAAAGCACTGGAATGCCGCCGTGTAGAAATCACTGGCCCGGTAGAGCGCAAGATGGTCATCAACGCCTTTAACTCTGGCGCTGACAGCTACATGACAGACTTTGAAGATTCCAATACACCTAACTGGGATAACCAGATCACTGGCCAGATCAATATGCGCGACGCCGTGCGCCGCACCATCAGCCTGGAACAAAACGGTAAATCCTACAAACTGAACGACAAGATCGCTACCCTGGTCGTGCGCCCACGTGGCTGGCACCTCGATGAAAAACATGTACTCGTCGATGGCAAGCGCATCTCCGGCGGTATCTTTGATTTCGCCCTGTTCCTGTTCCACAACGCCAAAGAACAACTGGCACGCGGCGCTGGCCCTTACTTCTATTTGCCGAAGATGGAGTCGCATCTGGAAGCGCGCCTGTGGAATGACATTTTCGTCATGGCACAAAATGAAATCGGCCTGGCACAAGGCACCATCAAGGCCACAGTGCTGATCGAAACCATCGTTGCTGCTTTCGAGATGGACGAGATTTTGTATGAGCTGCGCGAACATAGCTCAGGCCTGAATGCTGGTCGCTGGGATTATATTTTCTCTTGCATCAAGAAATTCAAGAACGACAAAGACTTCTGCCTGGCAGACCGCGCCAAGGTCACCATGACAGCACCTTTCATGCGTTCTTATGCTTTGCTGTTGCTGAAAACCTGCCACAAGCGCAATGCACCAGCTATTGGCGGCATGGCAGCGCTGATCCCTATCAAGAACGATCCAGAGAAAAACGACATCGCTATGGGCGGCGTGCGCAATGACAAAGCCCGTGATGCAACTGATGGTTACGATGGCGGCTGGGTAGCTCACCCTGGCCTGGTAGAACTGGCGATGACAGAGTTCAAAAAGGTATTGGGTGACGCCCCTAACCAGATTTCCAAACAACGCCCTGATATCGAAGTCAGCGCAAAAGACTTGCTGAACTTCCAGCCAGAAACACCGATCACCGAAGCGGGCCTGCGTTACAACATCAACGTCGGTATTCATTACCTCGGCGCATGGCTGGCTGGTAATGGTTGCGTGCCTATCCATAACCTCATGGAAGATGCGGCAACCGCAGAAATCAGCCGCTCACAAGTCTGGCAATGGATACGTTCGGCTAAAGGCAATCTGGAAGATGGCCGCAAAGTCACTGCCGATATGGTGCGCGCGATGATTCCTGAAGAACTGGCCAAGGTCAAAGAAGTGGCTGGTACAGGTGCCACTTATGACCGTGCCGCACAAATTTTTGAAGAAATGTCGACTTCTGAAGATTTTGCTGAATTCCTGACTTTGCCTTTATACGAAGAAATCTGATGTTGTAACAATATTGTAGCCTCAGGGCTGCTGGTAAGCAGAAAAGCGAACATTGAGGTGTTCGCTTTTTTATTGCTCTTTAGTAAAGGTGGTCAGTGATTTTTGAAAAACATGTTTAATTCATCAGTGTAGTCGGGCAAAAAATAGCAATACATCACACATTTTAACAATATGGCAATATAAGTTTGTTATATTGTTGCCACTGTGCCAGCGCGATTTTTGGTTCGCTGCGCAGTAAACTCGGGCAACCCCATACCTTAGAAAAGTGAGTAAAAAGATGAAACAATATGGTGCTGAATTTTTGGGAACATTCTGGCTGGTACTAGGCGGCTGCGGCAGTGCCGTACTGGCAGCAGCTTTCCCTGGTGTGGGCATAGGCTTGCATGGTGTGTCACTGGCTTTTGGTCTGACTGTGTTGACCATGGCGTTTGCGATAGGCCATATCTCTGGCTGCCATTTGAACCCGGCTGTCTCTATCGGCCTGTGGGCTGGTGGCCGTTTTCCAGCGAATAAATTGCTGCCTTACATCGTCGCCCAGGTTTTGGGTGGCATCGTTGCTGGTGGTGTCTTGTACCTGATCGCCAGTGGCAAGGCAGGGTTTGATGTATCGGGTGGTTTTGCTTCTAACGGTTTCGCCGAGCATTCACCTGGTGGATATTCCATGGTGGCTGCATTGGTCACGGAAGTGGTCATGACCATGATGTTCCTGGTCATTATCCTCGGTGCTACCGATAGCCGTGCACCGCAAGGTTTTGCCCCTATCGCCATCGGCCTGGGTTTGACGCTGATCCATCTGATCAGTATTCCTGTCACCAATACTTCAGTCAATCCTGCGCGTAGTACCGGTGTTGCCATCTATGTGGGCGGCTGGGCTTTGCAGCAATTATGGTTGTTCTGGGTAGCCCCTATCGTTGGTGCTGTGCTGGGTGCTGTCAGCTACAAGGCGATTGCTGGCGAGGCAAAATAATAGGGTAAGACCGGGCAGGGCGTAAGCGCTGCAGGCTGGTAAATACCATGCAAACTTGTCGGATGTCATGCATCTGAAAATCTGGCATGGTATCCTCAGGCCTTCAGCTCTTTTATGATCATCATGCCCAGCAATCTCATCGATACCGACGACGTCATTTCCTCAACCGCAGCCTGGCTGGACAAAGCCGTCATTGGTTTGAACCTCTGCCCATTTGCCAAGGCTGTGCAAGTCAAGCAGCAAGTGCGCTATGTCGTCAGCCAGGCCAAAACACCAGAAGCCTTGCTGGAAGACCTGGAGCGTGAGCTTGAATTGCTGGCCGAAGCCAATCCAGAAAAAATAGAAACCACCCTGCTGATTCATCCCCTGGCATTGAATGACTTTCTCGACTTCAATGATTTTCTCGATGTGGCCGACGGCATGCTGGAAGAAATGGAACTCGATGGCATCCTGCAAGTTGCCAGTTTCCATCCTGATTATCAGTTTGCTGGCACCGAGCAGGATGATATAGAAAACTATACCAATCGCTCACCATACCCGACCCTGCATTTGCTGCGTGAAGAAAGTATAGACAAGGCGGTAGAAGCTTTCCCTGAGGCCGAGCAAATCTATGAAAAAAATATGGAAACCATGCGCGAACTGGGCCATGAAGGTTGGCGTCGCTTGTTTTCCAAATACGAGAAAAAGTAAGCCTGGATCAGTAAAATCAAGAAAGCGTCAACAAAAGCGTCAAGAAAAGCAGTTTGCATATCAATCTATTCAATTCTTATATTGATATGCAAATAAGTAATTTACAATTTACTTTTTATCGCTAATCAGTGTAAATCATTAAAAATGAATATACTGATAGGGAGTATGTGTTTTTAAGCTTTTGATTTTTAAAGGAAATATCTAAAAATTTCCTTTTATCTACTCCGTTATTTGCTGTCAGAGGGCAAATAATGGCAAGCCTCTACGCTGCATCCAGCCTTATTCAATGCTATTTTCCTGCAAATCCCTTATTTCTATTGCCATCTTTCTGTAAAAAATCGGCTTGCGCCAAATCCCGGGCCAGCGTTTCTTCCGTTTTTCTGGAACTAAGTGCCTTGTTATTTTGCAGAGCAGCATGTACAGTAAGAGGTTGATTTTCCGCATTTTTCGCCCTTTGGTCTTCTATCTCAGTTTCTATCTCAGTTTCTATATCTATGGCTTTAATCGTCCACAAATACGGCGGTACTTCGATGGGTTCGACAGAACGCATCAAGAACGTCGCCAAGCGCGTCGCCAAATGGCATGATGCCGGTCACCAGATAGTCGTGGTGCCTTCAGCAATGTCTGGTGAAACAAATCGTATCATCGGCCTGGCAAAAGAAATTTCTGCCCAACCAGATCCTCGTGAACTCGACATGATCGCCTCCACTGGCGAACAAGTCTCCGTCGGTTTGCTGGCTATTGCCCTGCAAGCGATAGGCAAGCAGGCTGTGTCTTATGCTGGCTGGCAAGTTGCCATCAAGACTGATTCTGCCCACACCAAGGCCAGGATAGCCTCGATTGATGAAGCCAAGGTCAAGGCTGATCTCGATGCAGGCAAGATCGTCATCATCACCGGCTTTCAAGGTGTTGATGAGCTGGGCAATATCACGACTCTGGGTCGTGGCGGCTCTGACACTTCTGCCGTGGCCGTGGCTGCTGCCCTCAAAGCGCAAGAATGCCTGATTTATACTGACGTTGACGGTGTCTACACGACCGATCCGCGCGTGGTGTCTGATGCGCGCCGCCTGAATACTGTTACCTTTGAAGAAATGCTGGAAATGGCTTCGCTGGGTTCCAAAGTACTGCAAATTCGCTCCGTCGAATTTGCCGGGAACTATCGCATGCCTACCCGCGTTTTATCATCACTGACCGACCCATTAATACCGCTGGAAGAAGAAGCGAATTCCGGCACCCTGATTTCGTTTGAGGAAGATACACACATGGAACAAGCTACCATCACCGGCATCGCGTTTAACCGTGATGAAGCAAAAATCACCGTCCTGGGTGTGCCAGACAGACCAGGCATTGCCTATCAAATCCTGGGCCCGGTTGCTGATGCCAATATCGAAGTCGATATGATCATCCAGAACCAGTCTGTCGAAGGCAAGACCGACTTTACCTTCACCGTGCCACGCGGTGAGTACACCAAGGCCATGGACGTGCTGGAAAGCAGCGTCAAGGCCCATATAGGCGCAGGCAGCATCGTGGGTGACTCCAAGGTCTCCAAGGTCTCTGTCGTTGGTGTAGGCATGCGCAGCCACGTAGGTATCGCTTCCCAGATGTTCCGCACCTTGTCGGAAGAGGGCATCAATATCCAGATGATCTCCACTTCAGAAATCAAGATTTCAGTCCTGATCGATGAAAAATACATGGAACTGGCAGTTCGTTCCCTGCATAAAGCATTCGGTCTGGAAAGCGCTTAAAAAATTTTCTGGCCTGACTGTTGACCAAAGTCATACAAGCAGCTATTATCACGGTCTCAATTGCAGCTGAGCTTTTGGCGGTTGCAATAGTGTGGAGATGTGGCCGAGTGGCCGAAGGCACTTCCCTGCTAAGGAAGCATTTGGGGTAACCTGAATCGTGAGTTCGAATCTCACCATCTCCGCCAGCAATACTGAAAAAGCCCCTGGGTAACCAGGGGCTTTTTCTTTTTTGAAGTCATTGATACGCAAGTGTTCAGGCTGGCAATAAGATCGAAATTTTTAAATGCAGTTGAGTGATTACTGTAAGACGCCGCGAAACTTTGAACTACTTTGCACGTGAATTTGCACAAACCAAATTAGCGAAAGACGGGTTCATTCAAAGACGGGGGCAGGTCTTACATTCATACATTTTCTAAGAATAAAATTGTCGTAATGACCCCATCTTTCAAAAACGCCGTTCTGATAGAAAACACTAAGTAATATGCGGTCTCGTTAATACTAGGGAAGGTTACTGCGTTGGCGCGCACCGAATATTGACCGGTTTTTGTACTGTCGCCGGGAAACGGGTCTAATACGCGCTCTGTTTTTCTTTACAATATCTATACAACGGCTTTACCCAACGATAGAATTAATCGGGACAAGCTGGCCTTATCACTAGTATGCGTTTTGGCGTACGTGGCTCTGATTTGCGAGCGGATAGTCTCCTCGCTCACCTTAAAAGTCGTCGCCACGTCGCAATAGCTACCACCTTGGGGACATGGCGAGGGCAACGCGTGCCTCTGCCGATGTCAGACCAAACTGCCGTTGCAGTTGTTTTGGTGCTGGTAGCTCAAGCCGGTGCGGGTCGGTTACGAAAACAATGTAATGCGCACCTTCGTGCTGGACAAGTGGGTCAGTCGATTCCAATGGGTGGCATTGAACGCAGTACTTTGTTTGTGATTGACTCCGCTGCACTTCAAATGTGTCGCCAACACTACAACGGTTCAACGTAGACAGTGTTGCGAGGTGTCTCAACCATGCTTCCAGCCGGAGGCCATCTCGCCGCTCAAAGCCTGAAGCGGTCATACAGCGTTTAGCATCTAGTTGCAGGCCGTCATTGCGATTTAAAACCTGCTGCGCAGCAGCGTTCAAATGGATTACCTCCATGTGTTGATTCAACAAAATTACACCGAAGCGCAAGCGATCCAGGGCAGCGCGCATCGATTCCACCAAATACGCCGCCCGGTTGAGCCTGTGCATCAGGCTCAACGCGCGCGATAGGTGCGGCATCAGCAAATTCATGAACTCACGTTCATCTTCGCCAAATGGAGCGTTAAAATCGCGGAACACAGATAACGCTGTGCTGGGCAGGCCGGGCGACCCTTCAAAAACAACGCCAACGCATACCCTGCCCAAATGCATGGTACTTAAGAATTCACGATAAAAAACAGAGTCTAAAAATTCCTCTTCCGCCACCAAATATTGATCAATCGCTACTGAACCATCACGCCACAAGCCTTTGCGCTGGGCATTGCGCGCCCAAATGTCGTGGTCAATGTATTTGGTTCCCCACAGCATCAAGTCGCTCTCGTCGATACGCCACGGAAATATCAAACCACCGTTGGTGGGCTCGACAAAGGGCGTGAACAGCAACGCCCGCGTGGCGTCCATGGCCTGTGCAACCGCCCCCACAGCGGCAGGCCACTGACTAGGCTCGGCACTCGCTGCGTAAATTTGGTTAACCAGGTCAGAAAAATGTTTGAGCAGCATAGTTTGTGGGGTATAAAGAATGAATACTTTTTAGTTGTATCAACTTGCTATCGATAATAATTAGTTGACAAAATAAAAACAACGTTTCGTCACCCCTGCGGGTGATGCGCCAATATAAATTTGATTGGAAAATTGACTTTGATGGTGCGACCCGTTCCACGATTCCTGAAACTTAGGAAAAATCAGGATATTACATAAGTTTGTTTTGGTGGAATTCTATTATCTTCTTCAATGTTGGGATTTGCTGAAGAGGAAACACAGACAAGGATATGCACTAACGTGGTGTTACAATAAAAATATTGCAATATAAATAATATTTCATTTGGAAAGTCAGATCGCTATGTTTTCCATCCTCCCCAAAACAGCGCATATGCTAAAGATTTCGTTAATATTCGCCTCAGTAATTTCTTTGATGGGATGTGGCGCGGGAAGTGCAGATAACAGCGACCCTAGCACCAATATTAAGAGTCCACCAAAACAATTGCAGTTGCAAAGTCCAACAACTATTGCACCGATATTATTCTCTGGCACGATGAGTAGTTACACAATTACTCAAACTGGAACAGGCTATGCGGTGTCCGATAATGTAGGAACAGGCGGCACCCAATACGTCGCAAATAATGCACGTCTAAGGTTCAGCGACACATCCTTTACCTTCGATATTGATGGAAATGTTGGACAAGTCTATCGGCTATATCAAGCTGCATTTGCTCGCAAACCGGATTTGGTTGGTTTTGGATATTGGATAAAAGATATGGATAGAGGGGTCAGTTTAACGACTGTGGCGGCTAGTTTTTTTCAATCACCAGAATTTCAAAATAGGTATGGCATCAACCCAAGCACTACAACATTGATTAACAATTTTTATCAAAATGTGCTGCACCGAGCCCCTGATCAAATAGGATTTAATTATTGGACTACCCAAGTCAACAACGGGAAAATCACGCCAGAAGGTGTGCTAGCAAGTTTTAGTGAAAGCCCTGAGAATAAGGCCAATGTTTTGAACGAGATAAAAGGGGGGATTTCATTTGCTGAATATGGCGTGACGTATGCAGTTAAACCTTCATCAGTGGTGGTTACATTGGCAGGAGGCGGCAATCAGGGCTATGTGAATGGCCCAGGTGCAACTGCTCGTTTCCTTGCCTCAAACCAGATCACACTCGACCAAAATGGAGCTTTAGTCGTTTCAGATTTTTCTAATTTGCGCCGCATCGCACTTTCTGGAGACGTTTCTGCCTTCGCTGGTGTCGCTGGCGAAGGGCCATTCATGCCGCCGATATTTTTAGATGGATTTGGTAGCGCCGCACGCTTTCAGAACGTTGACGGGCTTGCAGTGGACAAGGTGGGGAATGTGTTCGTCGCGGATTCAGGCAACCATAGCATTCGTAAAGTAACGCCTGCAGGTTTGGTTACAACTGTTGCCGGCAACGGGTTAGCAGGCTATCAAGATGGACCGGCACTCACGGCACGTTTCTATTTTCCGTCCGGAGTAGCTATTGATAGCAAGGGAAATTTATATATTGCTGAATTAACCAGAGTTCGAAAAATTAGTACTGATGGTGTAGTTTCCACTCTGGCCGGAAATGGCATGGCGGGGTTCGCTGACGGCGTTGGTGTGAACGCCAGTTTTGATATGGAATCGGTCGGAATGGCGGTAGATTCACTCGATAACGTCTATGTTTCAGACAGACGCAACCGGCGTGTTCGGAAAATAACGCCAACAGGCAACGTGACAACCTTCGCTGGCAGTGGTGTCAACGGCATGCAAGACGGTGACGCCGCTACCGCCAGCTTTGGAGGACCAGAAGGTTTGGCGTGGAATATGGAAACCGGAGAGCTGTACGTGGTCGATGCCGCCAATCATGCCGTCCGTCGCATTGCCAATGGGCAAGTCACTACAGTCACAGGCTTTTCCAAGGCCCCCGGTTACCTAGATGGTGACGTGGCCAATGCCATGTTCAAATTCCCGAGCGGTATTACGATCGATAGGAAAGGAAACTTGTATGTCGTCGATCGAAGCAATTTCCGCATCCGAAAGATTTGCCTTGCAACCTCGCTTATGAACGAATGTAGCCCAGTAACTGCGCAGTCAGAATACACATTGGGAGGCACTATCACCGGTTTAGGTGCGGCGCCAGGCCTAGTACTGTCTAATGCCAACCAAGTTTTGCCCATCACGCCTAACGATACTGTGTTCGCATTTCCTACACGGTTTACTCAAGGTGCGTCCTATGCCGTCACGGTTCTTACACAGCCTGCGGGAATGAACTGTACTATCGCCTCCGGAACTGGAGTAATCACATCGACCGTTACTGCAGTGCAGGTCAAATGCGTGCCCGTGCTCGTGTCTGGTGTTTTCAGCGTGGGCGGCAGCATCTATGGCTTGGGTGCGGTGAGCGGCTTAGTATTGAGCGATAGCGGACAGACCCTCGCAGTGGCCGCCAATTCTGCCAGCTTCAATTTTCCTGCGACGCATCCCGCCGGAAGCAGTTATGCCGTCGGCATCGTTACCCAGCCTACCGGATATGTTTGCATTCCAACTGCAAGCACCGGCACGGTGGGCGCGGGTAACATTACTTCTGTTACGATATCTTGTATCCGAGGCGATTCCAGTCATTATGTGCAGAACTCAAACTCTTGCTTGCAGTATGGGAGGGGTTTGCCCTACGGGAATAGCGGCGACAATGTCACCATCACCAACACGTGCTCATTTGGTCTTAGGGTCGCATATTGCAATCTACTTCCGCAAATTGTTTCTGACGTCTCTAATGAGATTTCGTCACAGTTTGTCTGCAAGCAAACTCAAGCGACCTATTCCCCGACAGGATTTGTCTATGGTCGGAGTAACTTCGTCTTGAGCGCTGGCGAAAAGGTTGGCCTTACTGGTTCCCAAGGTACTGGAAATGCCAGCTATGTCTTTGCCTGTCGAGCGTATACTGAAACGCCGCCGATCGCGGTGATTGAGGCGCACATTGTCGGGTTTAACACCCTAACGTTGACAACGTCTTCAATTGCAAATGGCATATGCCTTGTCAATCGATAATTTGGCTTGGCTCTCAAGTTTGCGATTGACTTGCTCTTCTCCAGCGTCGCGTCAGAATTGCTCATTTTTTCCAACAAAGGGTGGGGGGCAGTTTTAGGTGCAAAGATAGATGGGGGTCAGGTCTTACATTGCGACAATTCCAAAAGAACGTGGCAGATCTTACATTCATACATTTTCTAAGAATAGGATTGTCGTAATGAAAGACCTGATCCTTTCTTCTCGGGCGAAGTATTCTGGGTAAGGAGACTTTAGAAGAAAAGAAGGGGTCAGGTCTTACATTCATACATTTTTCAGAAAACCTGCTATGCTTAAAGCATGGCCAGACCACTAAGACTAGAATTTGCCGGAGCTTTGTATCACGTCACTTCTCGCGGAGACAGGCGTGAGGATATTTATCTGGATGATGATGACAGGCAGGAGTGGTTGACGGTACTGGCCGAGGTATGTGATCGCTTTAATTGGGTGGTGCATGCTTACTGCGAAATGAGTAATCACTACCATCTGTTGGTGGAAACCATCGATGGCAATTTGTCGCGGGGCATGCGTCAGCTCAATGGTTTATATACCCAGCGTTTTAATCGTCGTCACAAGCAAGTGGGGCATTTGTTCCAGGGCAGGTATAAAGCCATTCTGGTGCAAAAAGAAGCGCATCTGTTAGAGCTGGCGCGCTACATTATTCTTAATCCCGTGCGTGCCGGGATGGTGGAATTGCCAGAACATTGGCAGTGGAGTAGCTATGAATTCACCATGCGTGACCGACACGCGCCACCGTGGCTGGATACTGACTATTTACTTGGACAGTTTGGCGCAAAACGCAAGCAGGCCAGAACAGCCTATGTCAAGTTTGTACTGGATGGAGTAGGCCTGGCGTCGCCCTTGCTGGCGACCCGGCATCAACTGCTGCTGGGGGATGATGAGTTCGTCGACAGATACCAGCATCAATTACGGCCAGAAGATCTCCGGGACGTGTCCATCGCCCACAGACGTGCAATTTCTTTGCCCTTGCATACCTATCAGGAAAAGTTTACTGACCGTAATGAAGCGATGGCCCAGGCCTATCGTTCCGGTGCTTATTCCATGGCGGAAATTGCAGAATTTTTCTCTGTCCACTATGTCACTGTAAGTCGGGCGGTGCGGGCATTTGAGGCAGAGTCTTGATCTCAGCCTGATCTTCACTCAAGAGTCATATGGAGCTTCTTGCTGATATGTGGCTGAGGGGCTGGTTCAGCGACTCGTATTGTATAGATAAGCCGTTAAAGACAAAGAAAGGACAGGTCTTATATTTATCTATTCCAAGTGTAGAATTGTCGTAATGTAAGACCTGACCCCTTCTTCTGACCCCATTCTTCTGATATAGAAAGGAAACATTCCATGCAAATGTCGCAAATAGGAGTTAAATTTTTTGACGTATGTGAATTTCTTCCAAGGATTATTTTTTTTTCCGTCTTATTGTCTTTGTCCGGGTGCTCCAACGCGGTTGAATTTGTGCAGATTTTTACTGGGGCTAACGGACCGACTGCGCCTAATTTGTATCACTTTGAAAATAAAGAACAGCTTGATTTATCATGGGTAAAATCAGCTATGAGTCACTCTGACTATGAAAAAATACTATCCAGAGTTGATTTCAAACGGCAAGTATTGGTTGCTGTTTCAATAGGGGAAAGGGATTCTGTTAGCAAAAATGTTCAAATTTCTGAAATCAACCTACTGCCTGTAGCAGAAGACACTATTGTCGATGTTTCTGTTCGTGTGGGGATGGTTAGCAAGAAATGCGAAAAAAATCTAACTTCATATGTTTTTGTTTTAGGTACATTCGAAAAACCAAAAAAGGTATTGAATTATGGTGGCTTTGAATTGGACAATTTTGATGCCGGATGTATAACTGAGTTATCTGGGCAATCTAAAGTAGGTAATCGTCCTGGAATTTAACCTATGCCTCGCCCCGTTCGTGACTTAATTGAGCAACACAAAAAAGAAGGGGGTACCCATTAGCCCCCGGTAGTCGAACAACATACTCACAATACACCGCAATGAGATTGATTACACCACCACACGCTTGTTTCAAAATACCGTCGTGCTTTTTGTTTCAACTTGTGATTACGTGAATCGTACCAGTCACCAATATGGATCTAGCGAAACATAAAGCCGGATTTCGCTCATCAGCACAGCTACTTCAAAAACATCGCAGTACTGCATGCGTTCACCTGACGGGCAGCTTAGTGGCTGCCGGATTTGGTTCCTCTCTCCCTTGTGCATCGCAGAGCAGATAACTGATTTCAAAACAAGGATTGCGATGGCATGAGCAAAGAAGGGCTCGAGTGTTCAATTCACACATTTCTATAACATAGAATTGTCTTGCCGTAAGCCCCCGGCTTTGCGCGCAAATACAGAATAAGAACTGTAACGTAAAGTAGCAAATGTGAGCAGAGCGCTTAAGTCACGTTACTATTTACGCTATTCTTTACATTCTTATCAGCAGCATTCAGGAGACTTCAGGTGAGTACAACTGCCAGCCCGCAGCAATCGAAATTCTTTACTGTGATACGTGTCACGAGTGGGAATTTCATCGAGATGTACGACTTTTTCTTGTTTGGCTTTTATGCGACCTACATCGCCAAGGCATTTTTTCCTGCCAGCAGTGAATATGCCGCCCTGATGATGACCTTTGCCACTTTTGGTGCCGGCTTCTTCATGCGGCCTCTGGGTGCCATTATCCTCGGGGGCTATATAGACCGCATAGGCCGCCGTAAAGGTTTGGTGCTGACCTTGGGGATCATGGCTTCGGGCACGGCACTGATCGCATTCGTGCCGGGTTATGCCTCGATAGGCTTGCTAGCTCCCTTGCTGGTATTGATAGGGCGTTTGTTGCAGGGCTTTTCTGCCGGTGTTGAGTTGGGTGGGGTTTCGGTCTATTTATCGGAAATGGCGACACCTGGAAACAAAGGCTTTTATGTAAGCTGGCAATCAGCAAGCCAGCAGGTTGCCATCATTTTTTCTGCCAGTCTGGGTTATTTTTTAAATGAAAACCTGAGCAAGGAATTTATCGCAGACTGGGGATGGCGCATCCCGTTTTTCATCGGTTGCTCTATTATTCCAGTGGTGTTTTATATCCGGCGCTCATTGCAGGAAACCGAAGCCTATCTGGCACAAAAAACGCATCCGACTTTCAAGGAAATGCTGAGAACGATCTCGCTGAACTGGCCACTGGTGTTAACCGGCATGATGCTGATAGTCATGACTACCGTGTCTTTCTATTTGATTACGGTTTATACGCCTACGTTTGGCAAAAGTGTCTTGAAACTGACAACAGTGGAAAGCCTGCTGGTCACCTTGTTTGTGGGCGTTTCCAACTTCATCTGGTTACCTGTCATGGGAGCGCTGTCAGACCGTATAGGCCGGTGGCCGCTGATGGCATTGTTCTCTGGTCTGACGCTGGTCACGGCTTATCCCTTGTTATCATGGCTGATCGCCAATCCAAGCTATGAGCATATGCTGATCGTGGAATTATGGCTGTCTTTCCTGTACGGCAGCTATAACGGTGCCACGGTAGTTGCCCTGACTGAAATTATCCCTTTACGCATTCGTACAGCAGGTTTTTCATTGGCCTATAGCCTGGCCACGGCGCTTTTTGGTGGTTTGACACCTCTGGTGTCAACCTGGCTGATAGAAACCACCGGCGATAAGGCCGCGCCAGGATATTGGCTGGCCATGGCTGGCGGCATAGGCTTGCTGGCAACCTTCCTGATTTATCGCGGTATTGTCAGGGAGCGTTTTGAATAATTTAGCGCAGGCTCTGTTGCGGGTATGTTGTTCGATTACTTCATTGCCAGGGGCTAATGGGTATCCTACTTTTGCTTTCTAAAGTTATCTAAAGTACTCATTCGGATAGTCGCGTGGTCATATGGAGATAATCAGAGCATCCTTAAACTGGTATTTTTTAATTTAATTATGAGTAAAAAATCAAAATCATTGCACCGTGTTTATCAGGTTTTTGCATTGATTTTTGCCATCATATTGCCAATGGTCATATTGCATAAATTCTTTCATGTTGATATTGGACCTTATGCGCTTCCTGTTTTAGGTGTGTTGTGGATGTTTACTGCATATCATTCACATGAGCACATGTTTTTTGAAAAAAAAGAAAATATCGATGAGAGGAAAGATTAGTCGATATTCGCGCTTATCAGAGTAATGTAAGGCCTGACCTTATTTTTATTTACTTCCGAAGCAAGACCATCCACTGAAGAAAATCATCAAGAGGAGTGGGCTCGAAATGATCGTGAAAGAGGCAGGAAGGACGGTGATCAGAATAGGAATTTCCCAAGACGAAACCGGAAAGATGGCGAGGATCCTGGCCTCTGAAAAAAACAAAATGTGGCGATTAATATTGGGAAATATGAAATCAATATGTGTTCAAGTTCAATCGGATTTTTTGCCCGAGATTTCTGTACTGATGGCACACTGATGACACACAATTTTGTTTCCCTGGTATTTCATTGCACTATCCAGAAAACCTTTCGGCGTTGGTTATGTTATTTTGCCGTGGCTGGGGCAGCTTTGTTGTCAGCGCATCCAGCGCAAGCGCAAAATTTCAGTGACCCGAGGTTGCTGCGTTTGCTCAGTCTGATGCAGCAACGATTAAATATGGCACAAGATGTGGCCAGGCATAAGTGGAGTGCCAGGATTTCCATTGATGAACCAGAGCCTGAAGAGGCGTTACTGAAGAAGGTGGCAGGGCTGGCATCACAATATGGTATTGAGCAAAGAGTTGCGCATGATTTTTTTGTGCACAAATCATCGCCAGCAAAATAATTCAGCAAGACTTGCTTGCCACTTGGGAAAAACAGGCGCAAGAGCTGTTTAATAAAGTAACTGATCAGGAAACCAAAACTTTTCAGACAGTGGATCTGCTGACGGGCGAAATGCTGGCTGCTCTCGTTGCTGCACAGCCTTTACTGCTGGATAAAATTATTAGCGTGAAAAACATAGACCGGGCGGTGGCTGATGCCAGCTTGCAGCCAGGCATGCAGAAAGCAGTGCCACAGTATGCAGAAGCCTGGGATTATGCAGTGGGCATATTGTACAGAGAAGTAGAAAACCTTTAACGGGCGAGAACTTGACTGGATAAACTTCATGCGCCACTTCGCTGCCTCCATTGTTAAATAGATGGCTTCTGCCGAGGCAGACTGGTTTTAAAAATGAGACACACGCATACCTATTAAAAGTTGCGCCTGATGTCCTCATTTCCCATTTTCTGGCCTGCTATTGGCATTATGTTAGCATTCTGCCTTATTCCTCCCTTGCAATCACAGCAAAGCTTAACCCGGGCTGGAATTCAGTTACCTTTGCATATAGCAGGTAATTGCTTGATTAATTTTTGTATGAATAAAGGCAGAATGATGAAATTTCAAAAGCATTTATTGACAGTCTTGCTATTAGTAGGTGCAAGCGCTTATGCGGGCGATGTATCAGTGAACATGCCTGGCATCAGCGTGAATGCGAACCAGAATACTGGCTCAGGCGCGAATGTCAGTGTCAAAGCGCCTGGGACCAGTGTCAGTGCGGTCCAGAGTAATAGCGGCGGCAAGCAGACAGGCCGTGCAGATGGCGTACGCATGACGGGCAATGACATGAGTAAGAGCACACAATGCAATGGCCAGCCAGTATATATACAGGGCAATGGCAATCAGATCAGCCTGACTGGGGCTTGCCCGCAAGTGCATGTCAATGGCAATGAAAACCAGGTCACCATAGCGCAATTGGGCAAGGTACAACTTGTTGGCAACGATAATCAGGTCAAATGGACGCAGGCGCTGAATGGTCAGGAGCCGCAAGTGCAGAGTTCAGGCAATGACAATCAGGTCAGCAGGCGCTAGTTTTTCGATATAACAAAGGGGCATGCCCCTTTGTTATGGTTTGACTTGTTGCATATTCACTTACATCATGGACAAGCGCAGGGAAAGTGATTACATTAAACGTAAGCGCCGAGACTATGTTGTAAAGCGAGTTTGTTGTATGAGGAATAAACCACTCACCACTCGATAGGGGGAGTATTCATGTCTGAGAATGCCAAGAAATTTCGTTTGATTACGCGTAGTGATTTTGACGGGCTGGTGTGTGCAGTCCTGCTCAAACACCTGGATTTGATTGATGACATCCTCTTTGTCCATCCCAAAGACATGCAGGATGGCAAGATTGCCGTCAGCGACAATGATATCAGTACCAATTTGCCCTATGTAGACGGGATACATATGGCGTTTGACCATCACTTGTCTGAGACTTTGCGCAATGCTGAGGGTGGTGCCAGGACGAACCATGTCATCGCGCCTGAAGCACCGTCGGCAGCGAGAGTGGTATATGACTATTATGGCGGGCTGAAGGCTTTCCCGGCATCCTGGGACAGTATGATGGCGGCGGTCGACAAGGGAGACTCTGCGCAATTCAATCGCCAGGAAGTCTTGCACCCGCAAGAATGGGATTTGCTGAACTTTCTGATGGATGCGCGCACCGGCCTGGGGCGTTTCCGTGACTTCAGGATATCAAACTACAATTTGATGATGGAGTTGATTGACCTGTGCAAGACCCAGGGTATTGCGGAAATCATGCAAAACCCGGATGTGAAGGAGAGGGTGGATCTGTATTTTGAGCATGAAGAAAAGTGCAAGGAGCAAATCCTGCGCTGTGCTACCGTGCATAAAAACCTGGTGGTATTGGACTTGCGCAATGAAGAAACCATTTTTGCAGGTAATCGCTTCCTGATCTACGCCTTATTTCCTGAGACCAATATTTCCATCCATGTACTCTGGGGCCTGAAAAACCAGAATACCGTGTTTGCGACTGGCAAGTCGATTTTGAATCGCACTTCCAAAACCAATATAGGCCCCTTGATGCTGGAGTTTGGCGGTGGTGGCCATGAAAATGCCGGTACTTGCCAGGTCGGTAATGAGCAGGCGGAGCAGGTGTTGGCAACGCTCATCAGCCGTATTAATCAAGACGGCTGAGGCGCTGATATAAATGCGTTGACAGTACTGTAATGCGCCGGCAGTACTCAATCAAAACTGGATTTAAAACTGGATTTGTATGCCCCTGGGCAGGAATTTTGCGTACCTGTCCAGGGAGTGGACGATGTCGCTGGCGGCGATGGTGTAGAGCAAGTCTTCTGCTGTTTCGCCGGTTTTTTTTGCGCCAAAGCGTTCATGGAATTTCCAGACGGATTCATTGGCTTTTCTCACATCGAAATGCGCCTGCTGGAAGCCCAGGGCCAGCGCATAGTGGTACACCATCAAGGCGGATTCTATCGAGCTGCTGCTGGCTGCGCCAGCTTGTATGATCCATGAGCCCCAGCAGAATGAATCAGCTTGCTGGTCATACAGGCGTACCGTGCCTATCTTTTCTCCTGCCATATCCTGGATGATGAAGTAAATTTGCCTGTCATCATGGGCATATTTTTCCAGCCATTGCTTCTGTGCCTCTACATCTGCCGAGGTGCTGGAAATGAACCTGGATTTTTGCTCATCGGTACGTAAAGCCACGATGTAGTCGGCATCTGCCACGGTGGCGTTGCGAAAACTCAGCTTATGGCCAAGGACTTTTTCTGCCTTCAGATAGGCGGGCGCGCTGGCATGGCCCTTGTCGGCCAGGCGTAGTGCAAGACCTGCCTGCAGGGCGGCGGCTTGTATCTGTGCGCTGATGCCGGATAGTTCTGCTGCTGTTGGATTTTCTGGCTTATCTGTATTAACTGCTGACATGGAATTCATCTATGGTTTTCACGATAGAGAATTTTACTGTGCCGCGTGCCTGGCGTACAGGCAAACGGCAGTTTTGACCTTGCCTTCGCCTTATTTAGCGACGGGTACGGCGTTTACTATGATGCTTTTGTAATAGATGTGGCTGGTGGATTCAAAACCTGAGTCTATGCCCAGCAAGAGCCACAGGCTGCCATCGGCATCGGTCTTGATGTTCAATGGTGTTTGATTACTGAGTTTTTTCTCCATATAGGGTGCGCGGCCACAATCTGTGCTGGCATTGCCTATGGTGCCCAGCACCAGGGCATATTTACCCGAACCTGACTGGCCACCTCTGTCTATATTCATGATGAACTCATCCCCATTTTTTACTGTCAATGGTTCTGTCGGGGAGGCGCCGGCAAATAGCCAGACGCTGTCGCCAGGCGAGCCGCCTACGCCGAAGCAGCCTGAGGCGACATTACTGACGATGGTGGTTTGAAAACTCAGGGCATATTCGGTATTGGGGGCAAAGCCTGAATATTTTTTCTTAATATAGATAAATAAATCATCACTGCGGTTAGTGCCATAGGTGTATAAACCTTTACCACTAAATGGCAGGGGCAGGGTACGGTATTCTGTGACGATGTCGGTGGGCCTGGTTTCGCTGCTAAAGTCCGAGGTGCCAAAAGCCCAGCCGCTTGGTTCTGCGCTGAAATCTATGCTGAGCTGTGCAGGCAGGGGCTTGGGAATATAATCACTGCTGCCTCCGCAGGCAGTCAGTACAGCGCTGGCGATGATGGCGAAGAATAAGTGCTTTGGTAAATTCATGGAATAACCTAAGGGTATAAGGATGTGGCCTGCAAGAAACCACAGTTAATGAGAGCTTGATGGGGCAGAGAATAGCTTTTGGTGCTAAGGAAATCGTTCTCGAAATGTAGAATATTTGTCTTAAATTTGTAGATGCGACGCAGCTTAGAAATTGTCTGAAAATTGTAAGCAGTCTCTACACACCTGGCTTTTTGCGTAAAATCGCGGCCTGCTGATAACAATGCGGGCCAAGGAGAAATATATGTTTCGTGTAATGCTGGTGGAAGATGATGTCAAGCTCGCGGCGCTGGTTGCCGAATATCTGGGTGAATATGAATTTACGATAGACATCGTCAGCCGTGGTGATGCTGCGCTTGGGCATTTCCAGCAAAGCTCGCCAGATATCGTGATTCTGGATTTGATGTTGCCCGGCATGGATGGCATGGTGGTTTGCCGTCAGTTGCGTGCCATCAGTGCTGTGCCGATCTTGATTTTGACTGCGCGCGAAGATGCCTTTGATGAAGTATCTGGCCTTGAGCAGGGTGCAGATGATTATGTCAATAAACCTGTGCAACCAAGGATATTGCTGGCACGTTTGCGTGCTTTGCTGAGGCGTGTCAAGGAGGAACCTGAAGAGGATAGTGGCGAGCTGGTCTTTGGTGCCTTCCGCATGTGTCGCAATGACCGCACAGTGTTCTGGCGCGATCAACCCGTTGCGCTCAATAGTGCTGAATACAAATTGCTGCTGGTATTGGCAGAAGCTGCTGGCAAGGTCTTGTCGCGCAATGATATTTTGATACAGATGCGCGGCATAGAATTTGATGGCCTGGATCGCAGTATAGACAATAAAATTTCCCGTTTGCGGCGCAAATTTGATGACGCTGACGCTGACAAGATCAAGACAGTCTGGGGAGAGGGGTATTTGTTCAGCCCGTCTGCCTGGGATTAGTGGGATCAGGGGATGAATCGTCTGTTCCTGCGCTTCTTTGCCTTGGTGATGCTGTCCATCAGCGTCGCCACGATTGCCATTTACGCTTCCATCACCATTTTTTTTGGTGACCCCCTGGAAGAAGTGGCACTGCAGCAGGCATCAGGACAGATTTTATTGTTGACCGAATACGTCGACCAGGCCGGGCCAAATGAATGGCTGACGCGCCTCAACAAGATACGTGAAATTACCCACGCCAGGATAGAGTTGATCCCTTTGCAAATGGCGCAGCAAAAATTGACCAAGACAAAGCAGGCGCAATTGATGCGGGGGGATGTGGTCATGGATGTGACTGCCAAATCCTTTTATCGCCGCGTCGACTTGAATGGCGAGCGCTATATAGGCAGTGATGAAGAAGTCTTGCTGGCGCAGGAATTGCCGATTGATGTTGCGCCCGTACTAAAAACCGAATTGCTGCGTTATATCATAGTCGCCCTGTGTTTGCTGATACCGATCGCGGTCTGGTCCAGCAGCCACTGGCGTGGTTTGCAGGCATTGGCAAAAGTCGCTGATGAGTTTGGTGCCGGGCATTTGAAGGTCAGGGCGCAAACCAGTGAGCGCGACAGTATCTACCCGCTGGCGCAGCGCATGAACCAGATGGCAACGCGCATAGAGGCTTTGCTGGCGGCGCAAAAGAATCTCTTGCATTCGGTATCCCATGAATTGCGCACCCCCATCGCCAGGCTGGAGTTTGCCCTGGAATTACTAAGAAACGCCGCAAAAAATCCCCAACTTGAGCCGCGCATGCAGGCCATGGAGGCGGATATCAGTGAGCTCAATGCGCTGGTCAGTGAATTGCTGGACCTGGGTAAGCTGGATCAGGATGCCAGGCTGGACTGCCGTGAATTTGATCTCGGTAAGAGCTTGAATAACTGCGTCAACAGTTTGCAGCATGTGCTGGTGGCTCATCAATTAGAGACCGATTTCTCTGTCGACCTTGGCAATGTGCGGGCAGATCAGCGTTTGCTGATGCGGGCTATCAGCAATCTTTTGCGCAATGCCGCCAAATATGCCAATGGTCGCATCTGGTTACGCGCCAGAAAGCTGGATGGCAATATCGACATTAGCCTGGAAGATGATGGTCCCGGCATACCTGCCAGTGAACGCGAGCGTGTCTTCGATGCTTTTTACAGGCTGGACCGTAGTCGTGACCGCAACACTGGCGGTTTTGGCCTGGGCCTGGCCATTGCCAGGAAAGCCATAGAGGCCCATGGCGGCCAAATTATCGTACAAGAAGGGCAGTTTGGCGGGGCAAGATTTATCATTTCTTTACCTTTGCAGGCCCAATAAGCCCCACTGAGCCACAGACGTACAAATTGATGACATTTGCCAGACAAGTTGGGGAAGATTTGTCAGCGCCTGCTCTCTATCATTCTCTTCATGGTGTGCTGTCGTATTTCATTGTTATGGATTAATGCATTTGTATTGTGGAATCAGGAAACCTGCAATCGTGAGCCCTCACTCAAACATCGTGCGACAAAAATTTCTGGAAAAAGTGTACCAGCCGCTGCTCCATTGGTTTTTGAATGATATTGACAAGCTGGCATGGGAAGCGCCGGGCTATCTGGCCAGTAACATCCACTTGGCTCATCTTCGTGATGGTAATGAGCTGGTTCCAGACAAACAGCCACAAGCTGCCATGCTCAATAAATGGCGGCTGCGCTTTGCCGGACGCTTCTTTTTGTTCGCAGGTACGCTGAGTAATCAGCAGGGTTTGCCTATTTTGCTGGAGGCCGTGGCAGGTAGTGCCATGACGGTCTTGATAGTGGGTGATGGCCCGGAGCAGGCAGATTTGAAGCAACAAGCCAGGAACTTGCGACTCAATAATGTACATTTTCTGGGGGCTTTGCCTGAGGAAGATAAAGTCGCTTTGCTGAGTCTTTGCTATGGGCTGTTGTTTCCATCCCATGTGGGATCGGATGGCGATGATATATCGCTGCTGGAAGGAGCGATGTTTGCCAAGCCCATGATATCAAGTGAGTTACTGGGCGAGATGGATGGGGATGCCAGTTATGACAATATTGTCCGTGAAACCGGCTTGCTTGTGCCGTCTGAAGACGTACTTGCTTTGCGTGCAGCCATGAGTCGTATATGGGACCAGCCAGAACTGGCAGAGCGCCTGGGCAAGTTTGCGCAGGCACGTTATCAGACGGTATTCAGGGCTGAAATGATGGCAAAAAATTATGTGCGCTTGTATGTCGATGTGATTTCAGGAGATGCGAAAGCACCTTGAGCAGAGGGTGTATGGGTATGGTCGTTGCGAAACTGGAAAGAGCTGTCTATGATGCGGATTTCCCTTGCCTCTATACCTGTAGCATCGCTGCGCATTTTTAATGGTATTGACGATAGGCTGGGTATATACACGACTACAATTGATCAGCATGAAATCTATAATATTTGTATCTCTTTTTTGTGTCGCCCATGTGGCCTGTGCCCAGACTCCGGCTTCAAGTAGCTTGCCGGACGGTAGCTCTGATATGTATATCGGTCTGGGCGTATTGTCTGAGCCCAGTTGCGAAGTTGGTGGCGAACAAACCACTCGCATCATGCCTAATGTGCAAATGCAATGGAGTAATGGTGTGTTCTTGCGTAATACTAATCTTGGCGTGCATTTGAGCCGGAACGATGCTTACGAGTTTGGCCCTTTGCTATCTTATCAAAGAGGCTGTAGTGCATCGGCAGCGCGCAAACTGGCAGGATATGGGGACGTGGATGGCAGTTTTCAGGTGGGTGGTTTCTTTAACTTACGCCCTTTGAATAATCTGCGCATCGCTAGCAAACTGTTGCTCGGAACAGGGGCTGGGAAGAAGACGACTTACCTGAATATAGAAGGCCGCAGCTATTACAGAATTGCCGAGCATCACGGGCTTGCATTGTCGTCTGGCCTGACCTGGAGCAGGCGCTATTACGATAACGCCAACTCAGGTTTTGATCCCAATCTTGCGGATGGTTACATAACCAATGTTGCCAATTCTGGAAATGGTTTTGCGGCTTCAGGTGGCGAAACCTTAACCTGGAAAGCGAACAAGCCTGCACCCAATACCAATGCCAATGTCAGAAATATTTACTTGGGTGCACATTGGAACTGGGACCTTAGTTCGTCCTGGATCATTACCTCGCAAGTGACAGCAACACACCAGTTTGATATAGACCAGGATAGTTTGTGGTTGGGTAAAAGAAATTATGTCACCGTGTATTCGGGACTGGCATATCGATTTTAATTTTATAAAAGCATGATCATCAAGTACGCCTCCATTTTTGTCATGATGCAGTTTGCTGCCATGCAGGTTTTTGCGCAATCGAATAGCGCATTGCCAGGCATGAAGCAAGCCGCGGTACAGGCATCGGAAAGCCAGGCAGATACTGAGTGGATCAGCTACCGCAATGCCTATAGACTGATGATACAGTTTGAAAAATATGGCAAAGCAAAACATCTGATTCAAAGTCATTTCCAGGTTGCCAGCAAAGCCGGAAATGCCTTGCCAGACAATCTGCAATTAAATCTGGTCGGTAAAACCATGCGTCTGAATTTGCCCCTGGATGTGCTGGGACGTGCCAGTTTTCCACTGTTGAAATCAGCCTATGATGAAAACGCAGAACTGACGATTAATCAGGTAGCAGGGCAGTACATTTTCCAAAGCAGAATATCGATACAAACCAGGGCAGATGGGGTGTATGAGCTGGCCGACTTGCGTCAGGCTTGCGAGCAGGCGCAGACGTATTTAAAAAGCACAGGGGATATCAAAGTGGGCAACAAAGCCTGCGTTGGCGTGCGTTTTTCTTATCCTAAAAATCTGTCACAAGCGGGGCTAAAATTCAGGGGCGCAGATGCGCAAATGCATGTACTGTCCTTGCTGGACAATAGTGCTTTTCCTGATGAGGCGAACAAGGCTTATAAAACCGCGACGCTGCGTTTTGCCGATGTGCAGGAAAAAGGCCAGTTGCTGACACAGCAAACACCTATCGCCATTGCGCCGCTATTTGAATGAACGGTCAATAAGCAAGCAAACCTGTTTGAACAGCTAGTTCGCTGGAAGGCAGAATTAGCTGTTCACAGACGGTTGCTACCAGCGTCGCCAATGCCTGCCACCCCAGTAAGAACCACCCTCAATAATGATAGGCGGCGGGCTGACATAGACGCGCGACCCGTAACCATATCCGTACCCGTTGACTGGTGCCACGACACAGCCTGACAAACTGGACATACTCAGAATGATGGCTGCCATGGTAATGAGCTTAATTCGCATGATGGACTCCTGTTGTACTACTCAGCATTCAATGCCTGACAGGGTCTTTGGGTTGACAACTGTAGTGTAAATCTGTGTATCAGATGTTTCCATCATGCTGGCATGATGGAAAGCATATATGTGGCATGTGCAAAAAACATAGTGGCGTAGTGGTATTACGGCTTAAGTAACGAATTGTTGCATCAAGGAACTCAGCTGATGTGATATGGTCTTAGCTTCACTCTATATCACTGTTGTTACAATAATATTTATATGCCAGTACCCAGCCTTTCTTTGCGCCCGACAATTTTATCTCTGGCGATCATGGCCGCTTTTAGCCAGTCTTCTTTTGCACAAACTGCAAATCCAGCCAAGCCTGAACCTGCTGAAAAAGCAGATGCCAAAGCATCAGAATCCAAGATCCAAAAAGTAGAGGTGCAAGGCACACGTAATTATGACGAGCGCCGCCAGGATACTGCCACCAAGATCGTCGTCACCCAGGAAGACATCGTACGTTATGGCGATACCACGATCAGCGAAGTGCTCAAGCGCTTGCCTGGCGTTACCATAGGTGGCGTGCAGGGGCGTGGCGGTGATATACGCATGCGTGGCCTGGGTGCCGGGTATACCCAGATTATGCTCAACGGCGAACCTAGTCCACCGGGGTTTTCGCTGGATTCTTTGTCGCCGGATTTGATAGAGCGCATAGAAGTCATACGCGCTGCTACAGCAGATCTGAGCACGGCGTCAATTGCAGGTTCGATCAATATCGTCTTGAAAAAGTCTGTACAGACTGCACAAAAGGAACTCAAGCTTGGTTTGTTTGAGGATGGTGGCAAGTTTGGTGAAAACATCAATTACCAAGTGTCGGACAAGGCTGGGCGCATGTCTTATTCCATTTCCGGCAATCTCAATCATGGGCAATATGAACGTCCTTCGTATTCAGATGAAGTGCGCACGGATGCGAATGGTAGGCCTTATACAGCAATGCACACCAATAGTCTGGGGTGGGGTACTTTCAATAACCTCGGGTTTTCACCGAGAATAAACTGGAATTTTGAAAATGGCGATACGCTGACCACGCAGAGCTTTGTCAATGCGAGCCGCTTTGATGGGCACTTCAGTGAAATGAGGACATTTGACATCGTTGGCATATTGCCAGAAGAATTAAAGGGCAAGGAAGATAGCTTAAAACCAATTTATGCGAGTGATCTGCAAAATGTACACTCTGACTCCTCCATGTTGCGCACCAATCTGAACTGGATACATAAACTGGCAGATAGTGCCAAGCTGGATGTCAAACTCGGCCTGAACTACAACAAGCGTAATTCTGATGTGGAATTGTGGGGTTATGGCGAGAATAAAGCACAGATACTTGACCGCAGGAGTATTTCGGGTGCTACAGACAAAGGCCTGACCATGAGTGGCAAATACAGTGCGCCATTTGTTCAGGATCACTCGTTTGTATTTGGCTGGGATGGAGCGTATAGCAAGCGTGGCGAAACACGTACACAAGTTGATGTTAGTAACACTTTGCCACTGATCAATCTTGACGAAAACTTCAATGCAGATGTAACCCGCATGGCAGTATTTGCCCAGGATGAATGGAATGTCACCAAGCAATGGTCTGTCTATGGTGGCTTGCGCTGGGAGGGTATTGATACCCGTAGCAGCGGCGACTTCAAAGCGAATAGCACGGACAAGAATAATACGCCTTACAGCATACATAACAGGTTCAGCGTCTGGAGCCCGATACTGCAGACTTTGTACAAACTGCCGGACAGCAAAAACGATCAGGTCAGGCTCGGTATCACACGTACTTACAAGGCGCCCGACACCAATCGCCTGATACCGCGCCGTTTTATCTCTAACGACAATAGTCAGGGCAATCCAGATTCCCAGGGCAATCCTAACCTCAAGCCGGAACTGGCCTGGGGCCTCGATATGGCTTACGAACATTATCTGCCAGGCGGCGGTATGCTGAGCGCCAGTGTATTTTTCCGCAGGATCAATGATATTACCCGCACAGATTTGTCTCAGGACACGAATGGCAAGTGGGTCAGTATGCCAGTCAATGATGGCCAGGCAACGACCAGGGGTATAGAACTGGAAGCCAAATTCCCTTTGCGTGCAATGATGGAAGGGGCACCGGCTATCGACTTCAGGGCGAATGTCTCTTTCAACTGGTCCACTCTCAGCAGTGTGACTGGACCGAATAACCGCCTGGATTCACAAACCCCTGTCAGTGCCAATTTGGGTATAGATTACAAGCTGGACAAGATACCTTTAACAATAGGCGGTAATGCCAGCTTCCAAGACGGCGGCCTGGTTAAAATTTCTGATACACAGAGTTCGTATTCTGTGCCCAAGCGTGTACTCGATGTATATGCCTTGTGGAAGTTTGACCCTAAGACAAATTTGCGTGTGTCGCTGGGCAATCTACTGCATCAGGATAATATCAATATTGGCAGCTTTACAGGGAGTAACGGTTCAGTTCAAACCAATATCACGCCTACCACAGTGACTGCCCGCGTCATGTTTGAACACAAATTCTGAAATAATTAAGGGCACTTCATCTCTGAAGTGCCCTTGGCTGGTATTTGATATTTTTATGCAGCTTTATATAGGGTTAAGTGCTGCTTATTTTTTTTCTGCTACCTTGGGACGGCAGTAAGCAGGCAGATTGGCTGGTGCGACGTTAGTGCTGTCCAGGCCCTTGACCGTCATCTTTTCAGGCACTGGGCCGGTGGAGCAGACCCAGGCAATCGGTACGATGGGAGCATCGTCAACCACGGCCGGGCGCAAGCTGATGACCTTGCCTTTGAGTACGCTATTGGCGCTATTCCCAAATGTGATATTGACAACACCGTCCTGAACAGCAACCGAGCTGATGAGATTACTGACTATCTTGTTTGCCTCTGGCAAGCCTGCAGCCTTATTATCGGCAGGAAATTTGTGCTCAAGCAGCCAGGCAGCTTCTACTGGTTTTTTAGCGATGTCGGCAAACTTTATCCCAGTTTCCAGCTGTTCCCTGATGATCTTGAACATATAGGAGGGAATAGCCATTGAGGCTAAAATGGCAATAATCCCTATGACTGCCATCATTTCCAATAGCGTAAATCCCGATTGTTTTTTCATGGTGCCAGTTTTCTGTTGATGCTGTTAAGTTTGTTTTAGAAATATAGCGGATAAGTATTGCTTATCACAATCTAAATATAGCCGTAGTGCAGCATGATACTGGATTTGTCATCGCCTGGCCCCGCTCATGTTGCGTAATTGGCTATGACATCGCTGCTACTATCGTTGATAATGCGGGCTAATCAATTTTCTTATGCATGATGAATGATCCTATCCCCTTATTCGGTTTCAGCACCAGTTTGCTGGAACTGCTGTCTTTTGCACTGTCCATTATTACTGTCGCTTTGAATATAAGGCAATTGCACTGGGCATGGCTGTTTTCCATTATTTCATCTGGCTTGTATGCGGCGGTATTTTTTGACGCCAGGCTCTATGGTGACATGGGTTTGCAGTTTGTCTTTATCCTGGCATCTGTCTGGGGCTGGATGTGCTGGTTACGTGGCGATAATGGGCATGAGCACTTGCCGGTGACGCGCTTGCCTGCGCAGGGCAGGTGGCTGGCTTTAGCGGCAACGCTGCTGGCTTTTGTCTTGCTGGCCTGGTTTTTGAAGCACTATACAGATACCGATGTGCCCTATGCCGATGGGTTCCTGACGGCAGGTAGTTTGTTGGGCCAGGTTTTGCTGAGCCGTAAAAAACTGGAGAACTGGCATGTCTGGATTGTTGTCGATGTTCTGTATGTAGGCCTGTATGTGTACAAGGGCTTGATGCCCACAGCCGTGCTGTATGCTATTTTCATTTTCATGGCCATCGCTGGCCTGCGTGTCTGGAGTAAAACATGTCCCCGGTAAATCGCGTTGTCATTCTGGGGGCGGAATCTTCCGGTAAATCCATACTGGCCGAGGCTTTGGCTGCCCATTATCAAACCCTGTGGGTGCCTGAATATTTGCGTGAATTTGTTGAGCAGCATCAGCGAGTACCAAGGCAGGAAGAGCAAATCCTGATTGCCAGGACACAGGTGCAGCGCGAAGCAGAGTTGTCAAAGCAGGCTAAGCAATGGTTATTTTGCGATACAGGACCCATCATGACCGCCATCTACAGCCGTCATTATTTTGGC
The DNA here is from genome assembly GCF_049340345.1 of Undibacterium sp. Di27W. NCBI lineage: Bacteria > Pseudomonadati > Pseudomonadota > Betaproteobacteria > Burkholderiales > Oxalobacteraceae > Undibacterium > Undibacterium sp. Di27W. Next base: position 333,407 of record NZ_JBMPOS010000001.1, read on the forward strand.
GAGCCAGATGCGGAACTGGCTGAGCTGGAACTCTCGCATCACTATGATTTTTGTCTCGTCACAGCACCGGATTTTCCCTGGCAGGCCGATGGCTTGCAGCGCGAGTCCGCGTATGTGCGTGATCGTGTGCATGAAGAATTATTGAATGTGCTGGATGAGCGAGAAATCCCTTTCTTGCTGGTCGAGGGCAGCACGCAGGCAAGACTGGAGCAGGTACAGTTTGCCCTGTCTTTTTTGCTCAGTTAATGTAGACAATTCTTAAATACTGCTCTGTAGGAGCGGCTTCAGCCGCGAATGCCTGTTACTGTCGATAATCATTGGCGCGGCACATTGTTCGCGGCTAAAGCCGCTCCTACGAAATGACGAGAGTGCTGATTACACTCTGTTTTAATGTCAGTACTTCATCGCGGTTTCTAATGGAGTGGCACCAATAAAAAAGCACTGCAATCTTGAAGATGCAGTGCTTTTTGATTTGAAGCGATGATGACTTAGCTACTTTCCATCAAACTCTTCAGGTGGTCAGCGCGGGCTGGGTGGCGCAGTTTTTTCATGGCCTTGGATTCAATTTGACGTATGCGTTCACGCGTGACTTCAAATTGCTTGCCCACTTCTTCCAGCGTGAATTCTGTACTGGTTTCCAGGCCAAAGCGCATGCGCAAGACCTTGGCTTCGCGTGGGCTTAAGGAGTCCAGTGCTTCTTTCAATTTTTCTTGTACAGAAGCCTGCATTGCTGCTGCCATAGGTGACAGGGTCATGCTGTCTTCAATGAAGTCACCCAATTGTGAATCACCGTCGTCACCGATAGGCACGTCGAGAGAAACCGGTTCTTTCGCGATCTTCAGGATTTCCCTTACCTTGCCTTCTGGCAGGCCCATTTTCTCGGCGATTGCTGCCGGTTCTGGTTCCAGACCGGTCGTTTGCAAGAGCTGGCGACGCACGCGGTTCATCTTGTTGATGGTTTCTATCATGTGCACTGGCACACGGATAGTGCGTGCCTGATCGGCAATTGCACGGGCAATTGCCTGCCTGATCCACCAGGTTGCATAGGTAGAGAATTTATAGCCGCGACGGTATTCAAATTTATCCACAGCCTTGAGCAAACCGATATTGCCTTCCTGGATCAGATCCAGGAATTGCAGGCCACGATTCACATATTTCTTGGCGATGGAAATCACCAGGCGCAAATTGGCCTCAGTCATGGCAGCCTTGGCTTCGCTGGAACGTTTCTCACCCGCTACCATCTGCTTGTTGATTTCACGCAGATCATGCAAAGGCAGGCTGACATTGTGTTCCAGGTCGATCAGCTTTTGCTGCAATTCACGGGCAGCATGGATGTTGCGACCCAGGATGGCGGCATAGCTGGATGTGCCATTGATTTCTTTGTTCAGCCATTCAGGATTGGTCGCGTTCTGACGGAAATGCTCAACAAAATAAGCGCGTGGCATGCCGCATTTATTGACCATCAATTCCAGCATCTGCTTCTCAGTCTGGCGCATGGTCTTCATTTGCTTGCGCAAAGAGTCGCACAGTTTTTCTGCCGTCTTGACGCTGAAACGCATGCCTTGCAATTCACGTGTGATGGCAGCTTGCGCCTGCTGGTAGGCAGGTGATTTGTAGCCATCGGCAGCGCGGGCAGCCTGCATTTGCTCAAAGCGCATGCTGACGATGGCGAATTTTTGCAAGACCACATTTTTCATGTGCTGCAATTGCTCATCGCTGATGCCGCTGGCATTTTCTGCTACTGCATCATCGTCGTCATCCAGATCGTCGAGATCATCATTGTCGCTGAGCTCTATCGCCGGTGCATCGCTTGCATCCGGGTCCAGCAAGCCGTCAATGATGTCATCCACACGGATTTCATCTTTGGCGATCTTGTCTGCAATCACCAGTATTTCTTGTATGGTGCCAGGGCAGGCAGAGATGGCTTGCACCATGTCTTTCAAGCCATCTTCTATGCGTTTGGCGATTTCAATTTCACCTGAACGTGTCAGCAACTCTACGCCACCCATTTCACGCATGTACATGCGTACCGGGTCAGTGGTGCGACCAAAGTCAGAGTCTACTGTTGCCAATGCGGCAGCAGCAGCGGCTTCTGCCTCATCTTCAGTGACATTGTTGGCGACGTTGTCGGTCAACAGCATCATGGCGGCATCGGGTGCTGCATCATACACAGCAATACCCATGTCGTTGAGGGTGCTGACTACGCCTTGTATCATCTCGGCATCGGCAACATCGTCGGGCAGATGATCGTTGATTTCTGCATGGGTCAGGTAACTGCGGTCCTTGCCCAGATTGATCAATTTAGTCAACTGCTTGCGATACAGCTCCAGTTGCGCTTCCTGGCTGGCAGCATTGGCTGCGCTAGGCTTCTTGGCCTTGACACGGGCCGCACGTTTCATTTCGGCTGACTCAGCTGCATTCAGCGCCTGGATTTCATCATTTTCAAAATGAAATTCAGAAGACTTGCGGCCACGCTTGGCAGGCTCGCGCATCGCTGGCAAAACATAAGCCGATGTATCTATATCCTTGATGCTGCTTGCGGCCGCGGCAGGAGAAGCCGAGACGATGGCATTCAGGGCAGTTGCCACGTCCATCGCTACCGGAGTCGTGCGTGCCATCGGTGCCACAGGTGCCACAGTTCTGGCAGTAGCAGAGGGTGTAGCTGGCGCCGCCGATGCAGCAAATCCGGCAACTGCGCCGGGTGTGGCTGCGGCTACAGGTTTCAGTGTTACTACAGGTGCCGGTGGCGCCAGTTTGCCTGAGCCTATGCGTGCCTCGCGCTTGATCAGCGTAGGTGCAGGCGTCGCAGGCTGGTCAGCCAGCAATAATTTCTTGGCCAGTTTTGGACCGCTTTTGCGTATGACGACGACACGCGGCTTGGCCACTTCAGCATCGGCAGTGGTCGCAGCTGTTTCTGGCTTATTACCAGCCTCTACCGCTTCTGCAACTTGTACGCCAGTGAAATCTGACGGAGCAGTTGCGAATGTCGCGCTGGCATCGTCTGCACTTTCAATATCTGTGGCTAATGGCGCATCCACCGCATCCTCGCCCGCATCTGTCGAGCCATCAGCCGTAGCAGACGCCAATCTTGAGCGACGCTTGGTAATCACAGTCACAGGCGTCGTCACCAGAGTAGGCGTGTCTTCCATCGTGTCCACGACGGGAACCACCATTTGCACAGTCTGAACCGTAGCCGTGCGCGCAAGGCTGAGCGGCTGGCGGTTCAGTTGCAATGGCGGTTTTTTGCCTAAAGTGAGGGTTGAACCTGTTTTTGTTGTAGGAGGAGCAGTGTTTGAGTCAGTTAAGCTATTTTTCATGTAACAAATTCGAATACGACAACAAATGCTTGTCAATGGTGTTTGGCAATAGCAAGGGCGAAAAGCTGCTGGCGATCATCATTTGCAGATCAACGGCAGGCGCGGCGCGGATAAAAAAGCCCGCTGGTAAAAGCGGGCCAGGTCATCTTGCTGAATCTGGGCCTCAAAAGAGACGAAAGGGCAGAATTATCCTCGGCTTGGGCGTTCTTGACAAGCAAGACTTTGCTTTCTTTTGCAGAAAATTTCTTACGGCTGCTGGATGGGCTGTCAGACAAACTACCGCAAGGTACATGGATGCAGGCTTTGCCTGGTTTTTGAGGCGATTTGCTTGAAGCTTCAAGCGGTGGCTTACTTGGCAAGGTTTGATGTAGATCAGTATTCCTTGCAGTCTTTGTCAAAGAAATTGGACAAACTGTTAAGCTAACGTCTTTGTGCAAACATTTGTTGTTATCGCCATGTCCACTGCATCTTATTTCAAATCGCATTTGAAATCCTGTTTGAAGTCCAGCCTGCTTTATCTGCTCTATTTGTTTTTGGGCATGCCATTGATGGTATCCGCGCAACTTGCGCAGAAAGTGCCTGACACTCTGGAGCAAAGGCTGAAAGCCTGTACCGCCTGCCATGGGGCCGAGGGCAGGGCGAATAGCGATGGTTTCTATCCGCGCATTGCAGGCAAGCCTGCTGGCTATTTATACAATCAATTACTCAATTTCAGGGACGGCAAACGCGCTTATCCCGCCATGCGCTATATGGTCGCCCATATGTCGGATGTCTATCTGAAAGAGATTGCCGAGTATTTTGCCGGCCTGCATCCCCCTTATTCTGCTCCACAAGCCAGCGTAGCCAGTGCCAGCATGCTGGAGCAGGGCAGGCTGCTGGTAGTGCAGGGTGACAAGCTGCGTGGTTTGCCTGCCTGTGTCTCTTGCCATGGCAAGAGCATGACCGGGCTGGCCCCCTTTGTTCCTGGTTTGCTGGGTTTGCCGCGAGATTATCTGATTGGCCAGTTGGGGGCCTGGCAAACCGGTAGTCGCAAAGCCCATGCGCCGGATTGCATGCAGCAAGTGGCGGGCAAACTTAAGCCCGAAGATATTGCCGCCGTCTCCAGTTGGCTGGCAGTACAGAACATACCGACCGATAGTGTCGCTCCCATTTTGAAGGCGGATGAGTATGCACGATTGCCGCTCAATTGCGGTAGCGTGGCGCGCTAAGTTGGTACAGGGCGTTTATCTCCAACGGTGAATCACTTAGTCGTAACAAGCTTATGAAAAAAATTATATTGTCTGTTTTATTGTTCTTGCTGGCTGGAGCCGCCGCCGTGGCTGGTTTTGGTTATTATCTGGTTGATGATAAAAGTGCCACCGGCATCTCCGACAAGTTGTCTGCAAGCGATCAAATCAGCAAGGGCGCCTATCTGGTCAAGGCTGGAAATTGTATGGGCTGCCATACGGTAAAAGGCGAGGCAGCCTTTGCTGGCGGACGTTTACTGCAGACCGAGTTTGGTCACTTTAAAACACCTAATATCACGCCCGATGTCAAGACTGGCATAGGCAGCTGGACAGCCGAGGATTTCTGGCAAGCCTTGCATAACGGTAAATCCAGGGGTGGGCGCATGCTCTATCCATCTTTTCCGTACACCAATTACACCCAGGTGTCACGCAATGATGCAGACGCCATGTATGCCTATCTGATGTCTTTGCCCAAAGTGGAAAAAGCAAATCAGCCGCATGAATTGCGCTTCCCTTATGATCAACGGGCTTTGCTGGCATTTTGGCGAGCGGCTTATTTCAGGCCGACCAGCTACCAGGAAGATAAAAGCAAATCAGTAGAATGGAATCGTGGCGCCTATCTGGTCAATGGCCTGGGTCATTGCAGTGCCTGCCATAGCAGCCGCAATGGTTTGGGTGCCAATGCGGGTGTCAGTGATTTATCTGGCGGCGAATTGACAGGCTGGTATGCGCCAGCACTCACCAATAGCAAGGAAGTCAGTCTGGCCAAGTGGCCGGCGCAAGAATTAGTCGCCTTGCTGAAATCTGGCGTCAATCAGCATACTGCTGTGTCTGGCCCCATGGCTGAGGTGGTGGCAGGCAGTACCCAGCATTTGTCCGATGCAGATATCAATTCCATGGTGGCATATCTGCAAGCGATTCCTACTGTGCAGGCAGCAGAAAAAGATATGTTTGACCAGGCCATGGCAGGTCCTGAACTGAGTGCAGAAAATATGGGCAGTGTCATGAAGCAGGGTGCTGCATTGTACAAAACTCATTGCATGGATTGTCATGGTGCTCAAGGCGAGGGCGTCGCAAATGTGTATCCCGCACTCAGGTCGACTCCGGCATTGCTCGGCCAGGTTGTATCGAATCCTGTGCGCATGGTGTTGTCAGGTGGTTTTCCACCCGTTACCAGCGCTAACCCTCGACCCTATGGTATGCCGCCGTTTGCCCACACCCTCAATGATAGCGAAGTCGCGCTGGTACTCAGCTATACACGCAATGCCTGGGGTAATAAAGCAGCTGTGCTGACTTCGGCAGAAGTTAATCGCTATCGCACAGCGGTAAACGACTAAGGCTGTGCGGAATAAGTCAGGCCATTTTGTTTGATATAGAGCAATAGATACAATTTGGTGACAATTTAAATACATTTTTGAACATATTTGAATACTGTCTGGTCTTACACTAGTCTCAAATAAATGATGCGTGCATGCTCAGTAAATAAAGTTTTTTCAAATCCTGAATTTTTGCGTATCGACAGCTTTGTTGGCGGCGTGTAGTGGTGGTGCGAGCACTAGTGTGAATCTGACGTAGTGATGCCAGTGGCCGGATAGAATTTATCTGCTACGGCAGCGACAGGAATAGCGTTATCCGGCGCCCCTGTCCACGCCAGATATCGTGCTGGTAGTAGCACCACCACGACAGCTTGCGATGGTGATCTCAGTATTTGTTTTCTGTAGATATCTCATTCACCGAATATTTCTCATCTGAATATTTCCCAAATACGGCAAGCCATGAGCTTTCCATGGGCTGTAGCCTATGCCTGTCATGCCCGAGCCCGACGGGGCGATTTTTCCTGGATATTCATGCCTGCGGCTACATGGTCAATTAAACCTTTGGCTGGCATGCAGTTTGATCGTAACAAATTGCAATGCTGTCTTGTGGTGTGAAGATGAAAAATGCTATAAAGAAGCAATTTCAGTTAAGATTGTTTCTTTATAAATCTTTTTCATCATATGCGATCAACTCTACTTGCCTGCCTGCCAGCCCTCGCGCTGAGTATCTCCTCTCCTGTTCTTGCTGCCAATAATGTAGAGCAATCGAATAAAAATACTGGCCCTATCAAAAGCCTGGCGGTAGATCAAAAGTCAGATGCCCGCTATATCATTACGACAGTGCCGCCAGAGTCTGCCATGGAGCGCTTCGAGATGAAAGATGCCCAGGGTCGCAATATCGCCTATGTGGCAATGACGGATGGTGAGGTAGGTGGTCTGGTGTTTGTCGACAATAAGCTCTCAGGTACAGTCTCCAAGCAAGATGCGCTGGCATTTTATAGTTGCCGTGGCTATACCTCTGCGATCAAATACCATTGGGCTAAGGATGCAAATGCCTGGGTAGAGGGTTTGCTGGCTGCCAGCCAGAGTACCAGTGCCGTGACGTTGCAATTCTCTGGCAAGTCTACCTGGCGCAGTATAGTCGAAGTAGTCAATAACCCTTCGCTATCACAAATTGGCTCTCTGGTGGACATCGGTACTAATCCCTTTGGGATTTTGCGCAAACTCAATAATGCACGTGAATCCATGGCCGAGCGCGAGCTGTTTGAAAAAACCAGGTTGCGTTTAATGGATGTCACCACGGGCACCAGCGAAGACAAAGTGGCAGAAATTATCAAGCCAGAAGACGTGTCTTTTGCCGTAGGTGGCCTGGTCATGGCTTATCCACGTTTTTCCATAGAATATTTCATTGCCGATGGTTCTGTGAAAGCGATACAGCAGCCATCTTTCCACTTCCTGTCCCACAAACAAGCGGCATTATTTTACGTGTCGAATGTGAAATGGGACCAATGCACACCAGAGAACTGGAGAAATGCATTTCCAGTTGCCCCGGCTGTGCCTGCGCCAGTCAAGGCCATAGAAGCAAAATAAGCGCGAAGCAAGTTGACTTTATCCGCGCAGAATAAGGAGAACAACTTGTTGGATTGTGAACTCGATCACATCACCATTACTGCGCCTGATTTAATTTCAGGCGCAGCCTATGTCAAAGAAGTATTGGGGGTAGACCCCAGCACAGGTGGCGAACATATGCGCATGGGCACGCACAATATGTTTGTGCGTTTGGGGCCTGAATTATTTCTTGAAGTGATCGCCATTAATCCTGCTGCTACCAAACCAGAGCGACCACGCTGGTTTGCACTTGATACTCTGGAGCCTGGCAGCCGGCCACGCTTGTCCAACTGGGTGGCACGCAGTAACGACATACAAACCAGCTTGAAGTCAGGCCAGGAAGACCTGGGCAAGATCGAACCCATGAGCCGTGGCAGTAATCATTGGCTGATCACCATACCAGAAGATGGTTCCTTGCCATTCCATGGCATCGCACCAGCGCTGATTGAATGGCATACTGCGGCGCACCCTGCAGCACAGATGCAAGATCAGGGTATGAGTCTGCTGAAACTGGAATTATTGCATCCTGATGCAGCCAGGATTTCACAACTCCTGCAAGACTTGAATATGAGGGGTGATATCGTGGTGACAGCAATTCCTGCAGGGCAGACACCACAATTAATCGCCCATATCATCACACCAATGGGATTGCGGACCTTATCTTGACTATATTCAGGCGTATCATTATCTGTCTGGCCTGTTTGGTGCCGGTATTTTCTTGCGAAACGCAAGCTAAAGAAAGTATATGCTATGGGACAGTGGATAATGGACGATTGGAAAATGGCATCAGCTTGCCAGCGAAGGGGCGCAATTTTTCTGCCTATAGTGCCTTGGGAGTAGGCCTGGGCCGGACTTATGTGCACTCTACGGTTGCAGATATTATTGCTCGCGCGTATCGGCAACTTGAACTAGCTGCGAGTGATAAAGTTTTTGTTTACGGCGAAACAGGTTGGGAGAAGGGTGGACGCATACGCCCGCATCGTGCTCACAAAAATGGTTTGTCCGTCGATTTTATGGTTCCAGTACTGGATGCTCAAGATATTTCAAGACCATTGCCTGGTAATGTAAGCAATGAATTTGGTTATGGTATTGACTTTGATGTAGAAGGGCGTTTTGGAGACTACCGTATAGATTTTGCCGCGCTAGCTGAGCATTTATATCAACTGGACCTGGCGGCGAAAGCAAAGGGCAAAAGCCTGGCATTAGTGATTATTGATCGTCCTTATCACGCAAAGTTATTTGCTACACCTCGCGGACCATATTTGCAAAAGCATTTGAATTTCATGCAGGGAAAACCATGGATCAGACATGATGAGCATTATCATGTCGATTTCGCTATTTCCTGCAAAAAGAATTAAGCCCTCAACATCAAACATCATGCCCTGGACCTTTGCTCATCCGCTCGCCATCCTTCCCTTGCGGCGTCTTGCGCCGCGGCGTTTCAATCTCATGGCTTTGGTGATAGGCAGTATAGCGCCAGATCTTGGGTATTATGTATTTGCTTTTGATCTTGCTACGCTGGCCCATCAATGGCTGGGTTTGCTACTGGTTTGCCTGCCGGCAGGCTGGCTGGTGTTCATGTTTATGCGTGTGATGCAGGCGCACTTCATTTACTTGCTGCCACAAATGCAAAGGCAAGCCTTGCAGGCGCATGTCTCTCTACCGCAAGCCTTGTCGAGGTCGCAAATTGTCTGGATCTCGCTGGCTTTGCTTCTGGGGGCAGCGACGCATATCGTTTGGGATGCATTTACTCATGCCAACGGTTTTGCGGTTGCTTATTTTGATGTTTTGCGCGAGGCCATCACAGTTGCAGGTGTCCATACCCAAGTTTTTCACCTGTTGCAGCATCTGAGTACTTTGGCTGGCGTGATGGGGCTGGCCTGGTGTTATTGGCGCTGGCTGAAAAGATTGCCGCATATCGTCATACTGGAACCTCGGGAAAACGATCAGTGGCGCTACCTGCTATTTGTCAGCACGGCATTCACAGCATTCTTGCTGGCTTTGCCACTCGCCTTTTATATGTCCAGCCAGACGAATGAGGCATTTCTCTTTCGCCTGGCCTTGTGCGCGACTAGCGGCTTTGCCGTCCTGTTGACGACTGCGGCCTTATTGATCGCCAAGGCCAGGGGACCTAATCAGGAACTTGCTTAATTTTTTGCGTGCATGTCGGTACGCAAATTCCAGTTCAATACTTCGCCTTTTTTATCAGTGACCGTGGTCATTTCCTTGAATATCCTCGCTTGCAGGCTATCCGGCAGACGCACAAAATCCACGCTATTGACATAGCGATCGCCACGCATGAAGGCCCAGGTGAAAAATTGCATGGTGGCTGTGGTTTGCTGCACATCCTTTGCGCGCTGCTGCATGACGATGAAAGTACCCATGGTGATGGGCCAGGATTTTGCGCCTGGCTTGTCTGTCAGCATTTCTTCAAAATTGGCATCGGTTTTCCAGCTGCTGTTCGTCAGCGCGGCTGAAAATGCCTCTGCCGAAGGAGCAATGAATTTGCCATCACGATTTTGCAGCAGGGCAAAGTCGAGTTTTTCCTGGCTCACATAGTTGTAGTCTATATAGCTGATGGAGTAAGGCGTTTTCTTGACTGTACTGGCGATACTACTGCTGCCCTTGACCTGCGTCAGCCTGGTGTTCCAGACGATAGTGAGGCTCTTGCCAAATTTCGCCTGCCAGTTTTTACTGACTTTGCTCAGGTAATCAGAAAAATTATAAGTGGTACCTGAGCCATCCTGGCGCACGATGACTTCTATATTCTTATTTGGCAGGCGCAGGCCAGGATTCAGGGCCGTGATGGCAGCATCATTCCATACTGTGATATCGCCAGAAAAAATATTAGCGAGGACTTCACCTGTCAGACGCAAGTCTGCAGTCTTGATGCCAGGTAAATTGATGACAGGCACGACACCAGAGATGGCTGATGGGAATTGTATTAATTTCTCTTTTTTGAGCTCTGCCTGGCTCATGGCGGCATCGCTGGCACCAAATTCTACGGTGTTTTCCTTGATTTTCTTGATGCCTGCGGAAGAGCCGCTTGCCTGGTAGGCGATGGTAGGGCCGCCATTTTTGCTATAGGCATCGGCCCACTTTTGATATAAGGGGGCGGCTGCAGATGAGCCAGAACCCTGGACGTCAGCATGAGAAATGGTGGGGGAAAGGAGTAAGGCCAGGGGCAGGAAGAGAGAATTGCGTGTAATCATAATAAAAATTTAATGCCAGAGGAGTGGGGCATTGCTACCCGGTGAAATGGCGCGGATTATCTCATGACATGAGAAATTATTGCTGGCGGCGATTTTTTCGTAATGTTCTTGTCATTTCTACTGGCTATGCTTCTTCCTTGCATATCAACAATAAATTGTTTATATTGTTTACATGTTTTTTAACCTGGAGGCTGGAATGGCAACCGCAACATTGAAGAAATTAAGTCCGGTAGTGGCAGCAGCAAATACAGAGAAAAAAGTCGTGGCTGTTAAGAAAGTTCCAGTCGCCGCTATCAAGAAAAAAGTCGTCAGCAAACCTGCTGCCGTGGAAAAAACGTCAGTAACGCCAGCAAAGGCAGTAACGGCAGTGGCAAAAACCAGTGCCCGCAGCAAGCCTGCAGCAAAGGCCACTGAAGCGAAAGTAGTCGCTGAGGTAGTAGAAAAAGTTAAGAAAGCCAAGCTGGTGCGTGATAGTTTCACCATGCCTGAAAGCGAATACGCGGCTCTGGGCGCAGTCAAAAAAGCTTGCCTGAAGGCGGGTGTGGAAGTCAAGAAAAGTCAGCTATTGCGCATAGGCGTCGCCTTGTTGGGCAAGACCGACGTCCCTAACCTGAAGAAATTGATCGCTGGCCTGGCGCCGCTAAAAGCGGGCAGACCCAAAAAAGAAAAGTAAAACCAGTACTGTTTGCTTTCATCGTTCTTTCCCGCATAGCGCGGGACAGGGCGCTCGACCAAAAGCAACAGGATCTGATGATTTCCCAAAAGCAATCCTTGCATGATGTATATCAGCAAGGATTGTTGTTTTTTTGACTTGTCATGAAACCGACATCTGTCTGTCATCTTGCTGAAGTAATCCTTGATTATTCTTCGTTCGTCGGATCAACGAACAACATGACAAGGACGATGAATGCGATTACTCACGATACCCGCCGATGCTAATCCCAGTTTTTCCAAGCTTAATCTGAGCCTTGCTACCACGGCAAAAGAAGTCAAAGAAGTACAGCGCCTGCGCTATAAAGTCTTTATAGAAAGCATGGGCCTGTCTGCTTTATCCAATCCAGATGGCCTCGATAAAGATGAATTTGACGAGCATTGCGATCATCTGATCGTACGTGACTCCAAGACCCTGAAAGTGGTAGGCACCTACCGCATACTGGGGCCAAACGCTGCCCGTCAATTGGGCCGCTATTATTCCGAAACCGAATTTGACCTGTCCCGTCTGCAGCATATACGCAATAGCGTGGCAGAAGCAGGTCGTGCCTGCATCCACCCTGATTATCGCAGTGGTGCCGTCATCATGCTGCTGTGGGCTGGCCTGGCCGCCTATATGCGCCGTGAACGTTGCTCGCACCTGATAGGTTGTGCCAGCATCAGCCTGACTGATGGCGGCCAGAATGCGGCGGCGATTTACCGTGGCTTGTCTGCCGCAGATTTCTCTCCGCTGGAATACCGCGTCACACCACACACACCTTTCCCTCTTGATGAAATCGATAGCAGTTCTACCGAGGCGCGTATTCCACCGCTGTTGAAAGGCTATCTGCGCGCCGGTGCCTGGGTTTGTGGTGACCCAGCCTGGGACCCTGATTTTCATAGTGCCGATTTATTCGTCATGCTGCCGCTGGCGAATCTGGATAACCGTTACGCACGCCATTACGGCACAGGGGAGCAATAAACATGAAACCAGCCGATCAGTTCCTTAATAGCAAATTGTATAAAACCGGTAAGAAAGAAACCCAGCGTTTCCGCACTATCTGGATTTCAGATTTGCATCTGGGAACGAGCGGCTGCCAGGCGGCCAAGTTACTGGAATTTTTGCGTGCCACTGATTCAGAGACCTTGTATCTGGTTGGTGACATCATCGATGGCTGGCAACTCAAGCGCCGCTGGTACTGGGATCAGACCCACAATAACGTGGTGCAGACTGTCCTCAAAAAAGCCAAGAAAGGCACGAATGTGATTTTCGTGCCTGGCAACCATGATGAGTCGGTACGTCAATTCATTGACCTGGATTTTGGTGGTATCAAGATCAGGGACGAGCTGGTACACACCACGGCCGCGGGCAAGCGCATGCTGGTCTTGCATGGAGACCGGTTTGATGGTGTCATCGCCTGTGCCAAATGGCTGGCTTATGTGGGTGACAGCCTCTATACAGTCATCTTGAAATTCAACCAGATCTTCAATAACTGGCGCGCCCGCGCTGGCATGCCTTATTGGTCGCTATCACAATACCTGAAGCAGAAAGTCAAGAATGCGGTCAGCTACATCACCCAATTCGAAGATGCACTGGCAGATGAGGCTCGTCGCAAGGGCCTTGATGGGATAATCTGCGGCCATATCCATAAGCCAGAAATCCGCGACATAGGCGGCATCCTGTATTGCAATGATGGCGACTGGGTCGAGAGCCTGTCAGCCCTGGTGGAAGATGCCAAGGGTGAACTCAGGCTGGTGACCTGGCATGATATCTGCCAACCAGATCAGGTGGCAGATACCTATGTGGAGCAAGAGCGGGAAAAGGAAGATGAATTGGACAGCGAACTGGAAGTCGCAACTAGCTGATCAGCTTGCCGTTGCCGGTTTGAACCAGGACCAGATGCGCAAACCAAACTGGTTGCACGCCAGGCCGCCAAGCACCAATAAACCGGCACAGATTTTCCACCAGAATAAAGTTTCATTCAAAACGATGGAGGCGGTCAGCATGCCTACCACCGGCACCAGCAGGGTGAAGGGGGCTATCGTGGCAGCAGGATATTTACGCATCAGCCATGACCATATGCCAAAGCCAACGATGGTATTGGGATAGGATTGATAAGCGATTGCGCCTATCGAAGTCCAATTCAATTGCGTATAAGCAGTTTGCCAGGCATCCATACCCTCCATCATGAAAGAGGCCAGCAGCAAAGGCGGGCTGGCTATGGCTGACCCCCAGACCACCATGGACAGGGGATTGACGACACCTATCTTTTTGGTGACGATATTGGCGATAGCCCAGCACACTGCGCCCATGACAACCAGCAGAAAACCGATGATGGTTGCCTGGGCTTCCAGATGCATGGCTACCAGGCCCATGCCAGACAAGGCAATCAAAGCCCCCAGGACTTGCACGAACTGAGGTTTTTCACCTAGCATCACTACTGCCAGACCCATGGTGATAAAGGCTTGCAATTGCATGACCAGCGAGGCCAGTCCGGCTGGAAAACCAAGCTTGATACCACAAAACAGTAGTGTGAACTGGAAGGCGAACTGGAACATGCCATAGGCGACCACCCACTTCCACGAGGTCTTTGGAAGGGGGACGAAAAATATCAGAGGCAGGGCAGAAAATATAAAGCGTGATGCTGTGAACAGCACAGGCGGCAAGCCCTGCAAGCCTATCTTGATGACGACGAAATTGATGCCCCAGGTGATAACAGCGAGCAAGGCGGCAAGTATGTGCGTGGGTTTCATCGTGCTTTATGGGTAAAGACGGGCCTACATACTAACAGTTGCTGCGAATCGCTGCTGACTCCGGTATTTTTACCAGTGCCCCGTGTGTTTACTTGACCACCAGGTCGGGTGACATGATGGCCTTCAGGTAAGTCTGCACGATGGCATTTTCGCGCTGCTTTTGCGTGATCCACCAGACATTGCCCTTGCGCACGCTGTACTCTTGCAAGGGATGGCCGAGCAACTCAGCCGCGACCTGGCCCAGGTAAGGCTGGTGGCCGACGATGAGTACCGGCTCGCGACTGTTGGGCCAGTTGGCGGCTGTCAGTACATCCGTGACGGTCGCCTCCGGCCCCAACTCTGGGACGACTTTGTATTTTCTGCCGCAAGCAATCAGGGCCTCGGCAGTGTCACGGGTGCGTATAGTCGGGCTGGCCAGTATGCGGCAAGTCTCTGGCAGGGTGCTGTCAAGCCAGAAAGCGATCTTGCTGGCTTGTTTGTTTCCCTTGCCCGTCAGTTTTCTGAATTCATCTGTTATTTCCGCAGTTGCTGGTTCTGCTTCTGCATGACGCCAGAGGATAAGGTCCATTATTAATTATCCGTATCAGATAGCGAACCCAAGGTGAGCATCAAATGTTGCTGGGCGCAGAAGTGCTCTTGTTTTGCCCTGGCTTTCTTGCGTTCGTAACGGCCATCGGAATCCAGTGTCCAGGCATTCACATTGTCTTTCAGGTAGGGTTCCAGACCTTCGGAAATAACGCGTTTTTTCAGGGATTTTTCCAGGACCGGGAAAGCGACTTCTATACGACGGAACAGATTACGATTCATCCAGTCAGCGCTGGCCAGATACACGTCATGTGCCAGGTCATTGCGGAAATAATAGATGCGGCTATGCTCAAGGAAGCGACCAATGATGGAGCGCACCCTGATGTTTTCTGACAGGCCCGGCACGCCAGGGCGCAAGGCGCAGGCACCGCGGATGATGAGGTCTATCTTGACGCCGTCAGCCGATGCTGCATACAGGGCGCGGATGACAGACTCATCCAGTAAGGCATTCATCTTGGCGATGATGCGCGCCGGGCGACCCTCACGCGCTATACGTGCTTCATTGCGTATGGCCTTGATGATTTGCGGTTGCAGGGCAAACGGTGCCAGCCACAGATAATCGAGTTTCTTGGGTTTGGTCAGGCCAGTCAGATGGATGAAGACTTCATTGACCTCTGCCGCCATGCCTGGATGCGCCGTCAATAAACCAAAGTCAGTATAAAAGCGCGTGGTGGATGGATGGTAGTTACCTGTACCTAGATGGGCATAATGGCGTAGAGTGCCGCCTTCTTCACGGCGTATCACCAGCGCCAGTTTGGCATGGGTTTTCAGGCCGACCACGCCATACACGACCTGGGCACCGGCGCGTTGCAATTTATCCGCCCAGTTGATATTCGCCTCTTCATCAAAACGCGCCATCAATTCAACGATGACGGTGACTTCCTTGCCCAGTCTGGCTGCCGTGATCAATGACTCCATCAAGTCAGAATTCATGCCAGTGCGATAAATAGTCTGCTTGATCGCGACTACGCTGGGGTCTTGTGATGCCGAACGTATGAAATCGATGACGGTCTGGAAAGGCTGGAAGGGGTGGTGCAAGAGTATGTCTTGCTTGCGCAGCAAAGTGAAAATATCAGCATGCGCATATTTGCCTATGGCCTTGGCAGAGAAAGGCGGGAAGCGCAGATTGGGCTGCTTGACATGATCCACCAGCTCGCCCAGCCTGACCATATTCACCGGGCCATCCACTGGATACAGGCGGTCGCTGTCGAGATTGAATTGCTCAAGCAGGAAACGTGAGAGGTCCTCAGGGCAGTTTTTTGCTACTTCCAAACGCACTGCTGCGCCAAACTGGCGGGTTTGTAATTCACCTTGCAAAGCCTGGCGCAAATTCTTTACTTCTTCTTCATCCACCCACAGGTCGCTGTCGCGGGTGACACGGAACTGTGAATAATTGATCACTTCACGGCCATTGAACAAATCTTCTATGTGCGAGTGAATCACGGAGGACAGCAGGCAAAAAGCCATGCCGTCATTAGACAATTCATCCGGCAGGCGGATGATGCGAGGCAAAACGCGGGGCGCCTTGACGATGGCGATGCCGGTACCGCGACCAAAGGCATCTTTACCCGCCAGTGAGACGATGAAGTTCAAACTTTTGTTGACGACTTGCGGGAAGGGATGGGCAGGGTCCAGGCCTATCGGTGTCAGCAAGGGCCTGACTTCACGCTCGAAATAAGACTTGACCCAGGCGCGCTGGGCTTCATTGCGTTCAGAGTGGCGCAACAGATGTATGCCTTTTTTGGATAACTGAGGCAGGATTTCCTGATTCAGTAATTCATATTGTCTTTTGGCCAGTTGATGGCATTCATTGCTGACACGTTTGAGCATGGCCTGGAAAGCCGGGTGTTCCACCAATTCCCCATCGACGGTGTTTTGTGCCAGCAGGCTGGCGACCCTGACTTCAAAGAATTCATCGAGGTTGCTACCAACGATGCACAAATATTTCAATCTTTCCAGCAAGGGAATGCTGCGGTCTTCCGCTTGTGCCAGTACGCGCCAGTTGAAGGCGATCTGTGACATTTCCCTATCTAGGAAAATCACGGAGCGCGACAACTCTGTCACATTTGGCTTGGCAGGTTTGGCCACAGCCTTGATTTCTGGGTGACTATCTTGCTTCATTTCTTCCAACACGGTTGTTGAAGAGGGTGCTTCCTGGTTTGGCATAGTTTTTTGCATGTCATAAAAGCCGTCATATATATACGCAAACATTCTAGACGTCTTAAATGACAAGTTTATGACAAAAAAATGATAATAAGTTCAATTATTTCACAGGCTTTGCGGTAAGTCATAATCTTGTCATATTTGGCTTGTACAGTGCGCCTCGTAGTACTGAATACTGTTATTTAACTCTGAGGTGAACATGCAAATCAAACGTGTTGTCAAAACTCTCATCGCTGCAATTGGCGTAGCTGTCACATTTGGCGCTGCTCAAGCCGCCGATATTACAGGTGCTGGCGCGACTTTCCCGTATCCAATTTATGCAAAATGGGCTGAGGCATACAAAAAATCCAGTGGCAATGGCCTGAACTATCAATCCATAGGCTCTGGCGGTGGTGTTAAGCAAATTAAAGCTAAAACTGTTGATTTCGGTGCATCTGATGCGCCTTTGAAATTAGAAGAGTTGGACGCCGAGGGTTTGGTACAGTTTCCAGCCATTATCGGTGGTGTAGTGCCGGTTGTTAATCTGGACGGCATCGCTCCAGGTAAAATGAAGATGACAGGTGAAGTACTGGCTGCCATCTACATGGGCAAAATCACTAAATGGAATGCACCAGAAATCGCAGCCATCAATGCTGGTTTGAAATTGCCTGCAGAAGAGATCACTGTTGTACATCGCTCTGACGGCTCTGGTACGACTTTCCTGTGGACAGACTACCTGACCAAGGTCAGCCCTGAATTCAAAACCGCTGTTGGTTCTGCGACTGCTGTCAAATGGCCGGTTGGCGTAGGTGGCAAAGGCAATGAAGGCGTTGCTTCCAGCGTCAAGCAGATCAGAAATTCCATAGGCTATGTTGAATACGCCTACGTCAAGAAAAACAAGATGACTTACACCTTGTTGAAAAATGCAGACGGCCAATTTGCTGAACCAGATGATGAAAACTTCAAATCTGCCGCTGCTGGCGCTGACTGGAGCAAAGCACCAGGCATGTACCTGGTATTGACTAACCAGCCTGGTAAAATCACCTGGCCTATCACTGGTGCTTCTTTCATCCTGATCCACAAAGCGCAGGCTGATGCTGAAAAAGGCAAAGAAGTCTTGAAGTTCTTTGACTGGGCATTCAAAAACGGTGGCGCCATGGCTGCTGAACTGGAATATGTTGCTCTGCCACCTGCAGTCGTCAAATTGATCGAAGACAACTGGAAAGCAAAAGTCAAAGATGCCAGCGGCAAGGCAATCTGGTAATTCCTGGTATTAAAGAGCTGCAAAAAATAGCTACAAACGATTGAATTACATTGAATGAGGTAATCCGGAAATGTCCGGATTACCTTCCGGTGGAAAAGACACCCATGACTACTCACATGTCCTCCGTCAACATGACTGCACCAACTGCAATCCCACCTTCTGCAAACGCAATACCGCATCAGATCGAGCAAATCGATCCTGCGAGAATGGCCGCTGTCATGCGCCGTCAGCGTTGGCAAGATTTCTTTTTTCATAAACTGACTTTCAGCTTTGCTGCCCTGGTATTGGTAGTGCTGGTCGGTATCATTATTTCTTTATTCCTGCGTGCCATTCCGGCCATGAAGGAATTTGGTTTGCCATTCATCTGGACGATAGAATGGGACCCTGTGAATGACAAATTCGGTGGCATGATCGCCATCGTTGGTACATTGGTGACTTCAGTTATCGCCTTGCTGATTGCTTTTCCTGTCAGTTTTGGTATTGCCTTGTTCCTGACCGAGATTTGCCCCAACTGGCTCAAGCGCCCACTGGGTACGGCAATCGAGTTGCTGGCAGGTGTGCCAAGTATTATTTACGGCATGTGGGGTTTATTTGTATTTGCTCCCTTGTTCTCCCAATATGTGCAGCCGGTGTTGGCGGCGACTTTGGGCAAGCTGCCAGTTATCGGTATCTTGTTTTCTGGTCCCATGATAGGCATGGGTATTTTGCCAGCAGGCGTGATCCTGGCGATCATGATTATTCCTTTCATCTCTTCTGTGATGCGCGATGTGTTTGAAGTCGTGCCGCCAGTCTTGAAAGAATCTGCCTATGGTCTGGGTTGCACCAAGTGGGAAGTGGTACGCAAGATCGTTTTGCCTTACACCAAAATTGGTGTTGTTGGCGGCGTCATGCTGGGCCTGGGCCGTGCTCTGGGTGAAACCATGGCGATTACCTTCGTGATTGGTAATTCTCATCACCTGTCCTGGTCGCTGTTTGCCGCTGGTAATAGTATTGCTTCCACGCTGGCCAATGAATTTGCAGAAGCTGAAACGCCTTTGCATACCTCGTCCTTATTCCTGCTGGGCTTGATCTTGTTCGTCATCACTTTCATTGTCTTGTCTGCTGCGAAATTGATGTTGCTTGGCCTGTCACGTAAAGAAGGTGCAAAATAATGGAAAATTCAACGATGCAATCTGCCAGCAACCCGGTATATCGCCAGCGTTTGCTGATGCACAAAATAGGCATCACACTGTCCACCATCGCCATGGTGCTGGGAGTGTTTTTCCTGATGTGGATATTGTTTACCTTGCTGCTCAAGGGCGCTACGGCAATTAACTTTTCCATGTTCACAGAATCAACACCCGCACCAGGCAGTGATGGTGGTGGCTTGATGAATGCCATCTTCGGCAGCTTTGTGATGGTGGGTATTGCCACACTGATTTCCACTCCCATAGGCATACTGGCAGGTATCTACCTGGCAGAATATGGTGACAAGAGCTGGTTTGGCGGCGTTACCCGTTTTGTGACTGACATCATGTTGTCAGCACCATCCATCGTAGTTGGTTTGTTTGTATATGCGATCTATGTTGCCAACGTCAAGCACTTCTCTGGCTGGGCTGGCAGTATCGCCATTTCTCTCATTGCCATTCCCGTGGTCGTGCGTACCACAGATAATATGCTGGGACTGGTGCCTGCAAACTTGCGTGAAGCAGCGTTTGCTCTCGGTGCACCACGCTGGAAGGTCGCCTTGCTGATACGCTTGCGTGCCGTCAAAGCGGGTGTCGTGACTGGTATTTTGTTGGCGGTAGCGCGTATCTCTGGTGAGACCGCACCTTTGCTGTTCACTGCTTTGAATAATCAATTCTTCAGCAGCAATATGAACCAGCCTATGGCCAACCTGCCTGTCGTGATCTATCAGTTCGCCATGAGCCCTTATGACAACTGGCGTGAACTGGCCTGGGGTGGCGCATTGCTGATTACCTTCAGCGTCCTCGGTTTGAATATTTTATCGCGTACTTTGTTTAACCAAAAAACACAGCATTAATACTGGCCTCGATATGACTACTACACAAGACTCTACACAGAAAAAAGCAATCGAAATCGGCGGGCTGAATTTCTTTTATGGCGCGACACGCAGCCTGCGCGATATCAATCTGAATATCTACGATAAAAAAGTCACTGCTTTCATTGGCCCATCCGGCTGTGGCAAATCGACTTTGTTGCGTACCCTGAACCGTATGTATGACCTGTATCCTGGCCAGCGTGCAGAAGGCAGTATCATTTATAACGGCAAAAATATCCTGGATGCAGATCAGGACATCAACTTGCTGCGCGCCCGCGTCGGCATGGTGTTTCAGAAGCCTACACCTTTCCCCATGTCGGTCTACGACAACATCGCTTTTGGCGTACGCTTGTATGAAAACCTCTCCAAAGGCGAGATGGATGAGCGTGTTGAATGGGCATTGAAAAAAGCTGCGATCTGGACAGAAGTCAAAGATAAACTCAACAAGAGTGGCTTGAGCCTCTCTGGCGGTCAGCAACAGCGTCTGTGCATCGCCCGTGGCGTTTCCGTAAAGCCTGAAGTTTTGCTGCTCGACGAACCAACGTCAGCGCTTGATCCTATCTCTACAGTCAAGATTGAAGAACTCATCAATGAGCTGAAAGAAGAATACACCATCGCCATCGTCACCCATAATATGCAGCAAGCTGCTCGTTGCTCCGACTACACTGCCTATATGTACCTGGGTGAACTGGTCGAATTTGGTGAGACTGATCATATCTTCATGAATCCCGTGAAGAAAGAAACTCAAGACTATATTACTGGCCGTTTCGGCTAACAGACTGAACTTGTTTGCGCAGGTCTATTCATGTGAGCATGGATAGACCATGTTGCGCGAGCTAGTGACGTTTATATTTTGCAATTGCGAATTCAGGAGAAACCTGTGACAGGCGAACACTCTTCAAAACAATATGATATGGACCTGGAGACGATACGCTCCAAGGTCTTGTTAATGGGCGGCTTGGTGGAAAGCCATTTTCATGATGCCATGTCTTGCTTCCGCACCGGCAATGCCGAGCAGGCTGAGGCTGTCATTCAATCCGACCTGGAAGTCAATCGTCTCGAAGTCGCACTCGATGACATGTGCAGCCACCTCATCGTCAAGCGTCAGCCAGCAGCAAATGACTTGCGTACCGTCATGGCGACTGGCAAGGTCATCACCGATCTTGAACGTATAGGCGACGAATCGACCAAAATCGCACGTATCTCCAGAGATGCTGCGACCAGTAAACGTGGCGTGCCGATGTTCAGCGGTTATGAAACCGTACGCGTGCTGGCTAGCAGTGTGGCAGACATGTTGCATCAATCGCTGGATGCCTTTGCTCGTCTCGACGGTGGCAAGGCGGTACAATTGATCGCTCATGATGCCATCATCGACAATGATTTCCGTTCCATCATGCGTAATTTGATTACCTTCATGATGGAAGACCCGAGTACCATATCATCTTCGCTGGATGCCCTGTGGGTAGCGAAAGCGATAGAACGTATCGGCGATCATGCAAAAAATATTGCTGAACATACGATTTATATCGTTGAAGGTAAGGATATCCGTCATTCAGACTATGTGGCAAGCAAGCAGGAACAACAGAATTAATTATTGATAATGGCTACAGACACAACAATACTCATCGTAGAAGATGAACCGGCAATTGTAGAACTGGTCAGTTTTTCCCTGCGTGCAGCAGGCTGGAACACCTTTGCTGTCAATACCACGGCAGAAGCCTGGGAATATTTGCAGCGCCGCACGCCACAATTGATCTTGCTGGACTGGATGTTGCCGGATCAGAGTGGTTTGCGTCTGTTGTCCAAGATACGCTCAGACCGCCAGTTCAATGAAATTCCCGTCATCATGCTGACTGCAAAAAGCATGGAAGAAGACAAGATCGCCGGACTTGATCATGGTGCCGATGACTATGTCACCAAACCTTTTTCTCCACGTGAATTGACAGCCAGGATCAAGGCCTTGCTGCGTCGCAAGAGCCCCGAGCATGCACAAACAGCCTTGACTGCGGGCCCTGTCGTGCTGGATCCCGTCAGTTGCACGGTCAAGATAGAAGACAACAAGGTCGATATCGGCCATGCCGAGTACAAGCTGCTGAAATTTTTCATGGCACATCCTGAGCGCGTGTTTTCACGTAGCCAGTTGCTCGACAAAGTCTGGGGCGACCATGTCGTCATCGAAGAGCGCACCGTAGACGTCCACGTGCTGCGTCTACGTAAGGTCTTGAAGAATGCAGAGTCACTCATCAAAACGGTGCGCAGCGTAGGTTATATGCTGTCTGAAAAATAAATCGACAATTCTGGTGACGCCGCACACTGCATAGACTGATATGCAGTGTGGTAGACCTATTCCTGCTTAAGGCAGGCCACAATAGCGCTCACGGGCATCAGCAAACCGTATATTATTGCAATCACTCATTACATTCCAAGCAATACTCAGGACTATCAGGACCCAATATGTCTCCACGCCTTATTTTCTGGATTTCTGCATTTGTACGCATCTTCCTGGTTTTCATGGGAACCGCATGCGCTATTTATTTGTGGGGACCGGTCGCTGGTTTGGTGATAGGCATGATAGGGATGGTTGTCCTGTTTTGTGTGCAGCTATTTTATTTGCAGCGTCTGGCCGACTGGCTGGATCATCCAAATAGCTCTCGCCTGCCTGATGGATGGGGGGCATGGACGGATATCTTCTCGCGTCTTTACAGGTTGCGTCGTGGCGATGAGAAAAACCAGGCCGAACTGGCAGAATGGCTGGCGCGCTTTCGCCAGGCCATGACGCTCTTGCCGGATGGCGTCGTCATCATGGATGATGTACTGTTCCTGGAATGGTGTAATCCGGCGGCAGAAAGTCATCTTGGTTTGAGTCATGCCCAGGATAAGGGCATGCGCGTCACCAACCTGGTACGCAGCCCCGAATTCATGGATTACATCATCCTGGGCCGCTATGAGACACCATTGACCCTGTCTTTCCGTGACCGCAAGCTGATTGCCCATATCATTCCATTTGAAAACCGTCGTCAGATTCTGGTGACCCATGATGTTACTGAATCTGAACGTATAGATATGATGCGCCGCGACTTCATTGCCAATGCCTCGCATGAGTTGCGCACGCCATTGACGGTCATCAACGGTTTCCTGGAAATCGCTTCCATGCAGGATGACCTGGATAGCCAGACCCGCAATATGCATTTGAAACTGATGACAGAGCAGGGTGAACGCATGCAGCGTCTGGTGGAGGATATGCTGACACTGACCAGGCTGGAATCTGTTGATTATCCACCACGGCCAGAACGCATCAATATGCTGGGCCTGCTAGAACAGATTTTGCAAGAGGCACATGCACTGTCTGCTGGCAAACATAAAATTACACTGGAATGTACAGGTCCCGACATCCGTGGCAGTAATGATGAAATCCGCAGTGCGCTGACCAATCTGGTGACAAATGCCATCCGTTATACACCTGAGAACGGCCACATCAAAATCAGCTGGATAGATACTGCAAATGGCCCTAAATTTGCGGTGCAGGATGATGGCATAGGCATCAGCGCCGAACATATCTCACGCCTGACTGAGCGTTTTTATCGTGTCGATAAAAGCCGTTCACGCGAAACCCAGGGTACAGGTCTGGGCCTGGCCATCGTCAAGCACGTGCTGCTAAGGCACAAGGCGAATTTGCTGATTGAATCTACGCCGGATGTAGGTAGTAAATTCTGCGTGCAGTTTCCAGGTGCTGCAGTCACTGCTTAATTGTTGTGGTCCACTAGCGATAGTGTATTGTCCGTTCTGTATTCACTCCTGTCCGCTTGCCCCAGGCGGACACACCCTCCCAACAATACGCTGTATAAAATCAAATGCTTAGGCAATGGCATACTTCATGCTATGGGCTTGTGTGTGGCAGTATGCTTCATTTGCCTCGCGAGCTGCGTTCGCTGAATGATGACTGCACATTATATGGAGAGAGATAAATTGACATACTCAGCACTAAATAACCTAAGTAGCCTAAGTAACCTAAGCAACCTAAATAGCGCTTTTAAATTCAGTATGATGGCCCTGACACTTTGCGCCATGAATGCGCAAGCAGCCACCGCACTGAGTGATGCAGAAATTCGGGTCATTCTCAAGCAGCGTATAGATCAGGAAAAAATGGGTGCCAGTATTGTGGTTGGCATCATCGATGATAAAGGCAGTCGCGTCATCAGCCATGGCTATGCCAATCTGGAAAACCATATACTGGCAGATGCCGATACTGTGTTTGAAATTGGTTCTATCACCAAGGTATTCACGAGCCTGATCCTGGTTGATATGGTAGAAAAAGGCGAGCTTGGCTTGAGTGATCCGGTGGCAAAATATTTGCCGTCAACGGTGACAATGCCTGGCCGTGCTGGCAAGCAAATCAGCCTGCGCGATCTCTCTACCCATGTATCTGGTTTGCCCAGAATGCCAGGCAATCTCGTGCCAAAAGATCAGAGAAATCCCTATGTGGATTATACCCAGGACTTACTCTACCAATTTTTATCCACCTATCAGTTGCCGCGTGATATAGGCTCCAAAAGCGAGTACTCAAACCTTGGGGTAGGTTTGCTGGGCCATGCACTGAGCTTGAGAGCGGGTATGGACTATGAGACGCTGGTAAAAGCCCGCATTCTCTTGCCTTTGAATATGCAGAGCACAGGCATTGGTATGACGCCGGATATGAAGAAGCACCTGGCCAGCCCCTATGCCGTGACCCAAGAGTTTGCTGGCGAAGGGAAATTGACACCTGTTTCTAATTGGGATTTGGGAGTATTCAATGGAGCGGGTGGATTGCGATCTTCCACAACAGACATGCTCAAATTTCTTGCTGTCAATATGGGGAAACAAAAGAGTTCCGTGCAAACCATCGTCGATAAAATGCAGGAGCCTTTGGCGCCCCAGGAGCCAGGAAAATCAGTCTGGTTAGCCTGGGGAGGCGGCAGTAAGTATGGGAGTGAAATTATTAATCACTCTGGTGGTACCGGTGGTTACCGTAGCTATATCGGATTTGACAGAAAAGCTGGCAAAGGCGTGGTTGTGCTATCTAATGCTACGACAGATGTAGATGATATAGGTAGCAAGATTATCAATAGCCAGTACCGTTTGCGGCAATGGACAATACCGTCCAGCTTTGTGCAAGCAATAGAGAAAGCAGGCTACGATCAGGCGCTTGCTGTCTATCAGGATTTAAAAGACAAAGATGCAGATTTCTTTTTGCGTGAGGAAGTCTTGAATGAATGGGCTTACGCCAAAATGAAAACCGGTAAGCCACAATCAGTATTGGAGTTATTCAAGCTGGGTGTTCACCTATATCCAAAAAGTGCCAATACTTACGATAGCCTGGCAGAAGCCTATGAAGCGGCAGGCATGATTGAGCTGGCGAAGAGCAATTACCAAAAATCCCTGGAACTCAATCCGCAAAATCAGAATGCCATCCAGCGATTGCAAGTGTTGGCAGACGGAGCTAAGAAATAGCTCAGCAGAGTACAGAAGGTAGCCTGAGCGCTACCTTCTGTACTGCACCTCATTAAACTCTATCAATAGTGGTCAGGTGGGCAAACAGATTGTCATGTGCCTGAACGCAGCAGAGGCTGAGTTCTTTCCTTCAGCCATACCAATGCAGCACCGCTGACACGTGGAGACAGGCGTTGCAAGACCGTGGCATGGTAATCATTGAGCCATTTGATTTCATCTTCGCGCAGTAGATCTACCGTGATGCAGCGTGTGTCTATGGGACAGAGTGTCAGGGTTTCAAATTCCAGGTACTCGCCAAATTCTGTTTGCAGGGCAGGCACATTCAGTAGCAGGTTTTCTATACGCACGCCCCATTTGCCCGGGCGATAGATGCCGGGTTCATTCGAGGTAATCATGCCCGGTTCCATTGCCATATGTGCTTCTGCGATCGCCGGGGAAATACTTTGCGGACCTTCATGCACATTCAGGAAATAACCTACACCATGGCCAGTGCCATGACCATAGTTCACACCGTCAGCCCAGATAGGCGCGCGCGCTACAGTGTCAAGCATGGGTGACAGCGTGCCACGCGGGTAGCGCATTTGTGAGAGATTGATCATGCCCTTCAGGACCAGTGTGAAGTCACGTTTTTGCGCTTCTGATACCTGGCCTATGGGCACCACGCGGGTGATGTCCGTCGTGCCATTCAGGTATTGCCCACCTGAGTCTATCAGCAACAAGCCGTCACCTTCAATCACGGAATGCGATTCTTTGGTCGCACGATAATGAGGCATGGCACCATTGGCATTGAAGCCAGCGATGGTATTAAAACTGGGTGAGACAAACTGAGGCTGGCGCGCACGGGCGGCACAAATTTCTTCGTCTATAGTCAGCTCAGTAATGCGCTGCTTGCCTAATGCGCCTTCCAGCCAGGTGAAGAATTCACACAGCGCTGCACCATCCTGTTTCATGGCTTCGCGCACGAATTGCGCTTCTTCTGCCGTCTTGCGGGATTTGGCAAATACAGATGGGTTGATGGCTTCTATGACTTTGACGTTTGAAGGTATGCTCTGACGGAAACCATACGTAATCCTGCGCGGGTCTATCATGATGCTGCTATCTGCTGGCAGAGCAGCCAGTGTCGATGCTGCTTCGCTATAGTCTGCCAGGGTGACGCCATCTTTTGCCAGTATCGCTGCCAGCTCTGCCGGGACTTTGCCTGCTGATACAAACAGCTTCGCCTCAGTCTGGCTGATCAGCGCATGACCCACGAAGACCGGGTTATAGCTGACATCGGCACCGCGCAAGTTGAAAATCCAGGCCAGGTCATCGACAGTGGAAATAAAGTGCCAGTCAGCGTTTTTAGTGCGCATTTGCTCACGTAGCATCGCCAGCTTGTCGGCGCGGGCCACTACGGCATACGGTGCTGCATGCTCGTAGATTACAGCTTGTGGCAGGCTGGGGCGTTCGTTCCATACCTTATCCAAAAGATCATGGCTGGTATTGAATGTGATGCCCTGGCTTTGCAAAGCCTGTTCCAGTGCTCTGGCAGTTGCCAGGCCCAATACTGCGCCATCCACGCCCACCGTTTGCCCAGCTTGCAGATTGCTGGCCAGCCAGTCTATATACAGCGTAGCTGCGGCTGATGCAATTTTCATCATCTTGATGCCAGTTGGCGCCAGTTCTACCTCTGCTGAACTCCAGTAACGGCTATCTACCCACAGACCAGCAAAATCTGCTGTAACGATCAGCGTGCCTACCGAGCCGGTAAAGCCTGAGAAATAGCTGCGACCTTGCCAGCGATCCGGCAAATACTCAGACAGATGCGGGTCGGAGGATGGCACGATATAGGCATCCAGCCCTTGCGCCTGCATGGCAGCGCGCAATTGCACCAGACGGGCAGGGATGGGGGAAGTGATGGCAGAAGGGCTAACAGGGCTGTTCATGGATGAGTTTCCAAAGCAGGATAGACAGGGGTGAGGATAAGTTTAATACCAAGACGGCGTAAATGCAGCTTATGCCTGACGATATTGCTAGAATGTCAGCACATGCCTGCATTTGCAAAACTGGGAAAGAGTATACCTAAAATATATTAGATATGAGCAGATGTGCCGATTTCTTTAATTTTTCAAGAATCGCCGCATGACATGAGGCGCTGGCTCATTTGGATTGGCGTGGGAATATTCCAGCTCAGGCGCGAGTTCAAACTCGAAGGCGGCATACAAATCCAGCAAACGGGGCTGGTCACTGCGTACACCTAGGCGCAATTCTTCTATGCCAGATGCCTGTGCCGCATGGATGACGGCTTCCAGTAAATGCTGGGACAGAGCTGAACCGCGGAAGGCGGGTAGCACGCCCATGCGCAGCATTTCCCAGCACTGAGTTTCTGTATCTAGTGGTAGCCAGCGTACTGAGGCAATGGGTTCATCATCCAGCAATAAGATAAAACCACCACCCTGCATCAAGTCATTGCAGACGCGTTCACTGCTTTCGTGATGACCCGTAGAACTTGCTGCAACCTTATTGTTCCAGCAAGTGCGGGTCAGATGCGCGATGAGTTGCGCATCTTCTAGAACAGCTTCACGGACTACAATATTCATACGCTGGTACTGTATTTACGCACAAAAGATATTAACGCACACGCATACCAGGTTGGGCACCAGGCCAGGCTTCCAGTATGTACAAACCTGGGTTGGCCTTTTCATCAGCGGCAGAGGCAGCCAATACCATGCCTTCTGACATGCCAAACTTCATCTTGCGTGGTGCCAGATTGGCCACCATGACGGTGAATTTGCCTATCAGTTGTTCTGGCTGGTAAGCAGACTTGATGCCTGAGAACACATTGCGGGTGCGGCCTTCACCGACATCCAGTGTCAGGCGCAAGAGCTTGTCTGAACCCTCTACATGCTCGCAATTAACGATCCTGGCAATGCGCAGATCAACTTTGGCAAAGTCATCGATCTTGATTTCTTCTGCCAATGGTTCGATGTCAGAAGTGCTAACTTCTGTAGCCTCTGTCGCTTCAGAAGCCGCCACAGCTACCGGGGCTGGTGCATCAAACAAGTCGTCAAATATCTTCAAATCCACCCTTTGCATCAAGTGCGTATAAGGATTGATCTTGTGCTGATGCGGCAATGGGGTAGTAACATCAGCCCATTGCAATGGCGCGATATTCAATTGTGCTTCTACCTGTGCTGCCAGTTGTGGCAAGACCGGTTTCAGGAAGATGGTCAGGATGCGGAAAGCTTCCAGCAAGCGGCTGCAGACTTCCTGTAATTTGGCATCGTTCTCTGTCTTTTTCGCCAGTTCCCAGGGTTTGTTGGAATCGACATAGGCATTCACCAGGTCAGCCTGTTCCATCGCAGCGCGCAGGGCTTTGCCGTATTCACGTGCTTCGAACAAGGCTTTGATTTCTGGCGCTACATTGCGCAGATTATTCAGGAAGGCATCATCAGCCGTGGCCCAGTCCGTCGCCACTACGCCATCAAAACGCTTGCTGATGAAACCGGCAGCACGGCTGGCGATGTTGATGTATTTGCCGATCAGGTCGGAATTGACACGCGCAACGAAGTCTTCTGGATTCATGTCCAGATCTTCGACTTTGGCATTCAGTTTGGCGGCGAAGTAATAACGCAGCCATTCAGGGTTCATGCCGATTTCCAGATAGCGCAATGGTGAAATACCAGTGCCACGCGATTTGGACATTTTTTCGCCAGACACCGTCACAAAACCATGCGCATACACATTGTCTGGTGTTTTATAGCCAGAGAACTTCAGCATCGCTGGCCAGAACAGGGTGTGGAAATAGGTAATGTCCTTGCCGATGAAATGGATTTGTTCCGTCGTAGGGTCAGCCATGAAAGCATCGTAATCACGGCCTGTCTTGCCAAAGTAATTTTTCAACGAAGCGAGGTAACCGACAGGCGCATCCAGCCAGACATAGAAATATTTGCCCGGTTGATCGGGGATTTCTATGCCAAAGTAGGGCGCATCGCGACTGATGTCCCAGTCACCCAGGCCGCCTTCGCCTTCCAGCCATTCCTTGCATTTATTCGCCACCTCGGATTGCAGGCGATTGTCTTTCAAAGCCCAGCCACGCAAGAATTCCACGCATTTTTCGTCCGACAGTTTGAAGAAGAAATGCTCGGACGATTTCATGATCGGTGTGGCACCGGTCAGGACAGAGTAAGGATTCTTCAATTCGGTTGGTGCATAGACGGCACTGCAGACTTCGCAAGAATCGCCATACTGATCCTTGGCACCACATTTAGGGCATTCGCCCTTGATGTAGCGGTCAGGCAGGAACATGTTTTTGACCGGGTCAAAGAACTGTTCTATGGTTTTGCTGGTGATAAAGCCAGCAGATTTTAGCTTGCGATAGATGTCCTGCGACAACTGATGGTTTTCTTCACCATCGGTTGAATGCCAGTTGTCAAACTGGATATGGAAACCGTCGAGATATTGTTTGCGTCCGGCAGCGATCTGCGCCACGAAAGCCTGTGGCGTGATACCGGCTTTTTCAGCCGCAATCATGATAGGTGCACCGTGTGCATCATCCGCGCCGACGAAATGTACCTCGTGACCCGACATTCGCTGATGCCTTACCCAGATGTCAGCCTGGATATATTCCATGATATGACCAAGGTGGAAGGGCGCATTAGCGTAGGGCAGGGCGGTGGTAACAAACAGCTTACGGGTCATGGTTGATGCACTTTTTATGAACGGACAAGAGCATTATTCTAACAGCGAAAGCACAAATTGCAGCCGCTATGCCCTGATCCTGGGGGATAGTAAAGAGATTTTTGTGTTGTTTTGCTAAGGGATGCTGCTTAAACTACCCAGGCGCCATTCCTGTAGACAACTTCATCATCCAGTTTCACCGCTTCAGTAACGGCGAAGACATCGACATGATGGCGGCCTTCACCACGCTTGATATGCGGCTTGGCATAGCTGCCATGCTTGGCCCCCAGGGATAAATGAACGCCGCACATGCGCTCATAAGTGCCTATGTCGCGCACCGTCTTGTCCTTGGAAAAAGCCTTGTTCATGCCAAAACCCAGTTCGCGCACCCAGACTACGCTATCGTCAGCGCGGATATTAGCCAGCACCTGATCAAATTCAGGTGTGGAATTGATGGTGCCGACGACCTGGCCTTTTTCCACGATCAGGGTAATCGGCTGTTCCGGGCGATTGACAGTGAAAGTAGTGTCGCCAAAGGCAAAGATGCGGATTTGACCATACACATCTTCCAGCGCCACCGATTCGGTGAACACTTCACCGATAGGGAACTGGCCGCCGACATTATTCATCTGGCGATAGTCGCCAACATTGAGCTTGGCCGGTTCAAAGCGGCCACTGAAGACCAGTTCAGTACCGCCACTATCGACGACACCACGGCTGGCGCTATCGATTTTTTGTTTGAGCGCATTGCCAGTGCCACGGTAGTAGTTGGCGTCATAGGCCAGCGATTCTATGTAATACAGGTTTTCATCGCCCTCCATGCGCGCCAGATGCGGGTGTTCTATGACTTTCAGGCCGCGCTTGAATAACTCTACCCGCAACCTGTAGGCTTCGAGGCGAAAATTGGTGGACTGTATCAGCACCGCCAGATCAGACGCCTGCAAGGCATTCAAGGTCGACAAAATAAGCTCAGGCGTCTCTGCATCAAAATCGATGAAGCGTGCATCAGGCAGGCAAGCGCGATAGGCGCTGGTCAGAGCCAGTGCCAAAGGACAGCGCCTGTCAAACACGACCACCGCTTGCTGTTGCTCAGTGTGCTCAAACGCCAGTTGCAAAATATCGCGCAAATGGCGTTCAGCCATACTGATAACGGCGGCAGGCAGGTTCTCCACGGTTTGATGGATGCTTGTGTCGGTATTACTTGCGGAGAAGGTCATGAGTCTGCTTGTGTTTGTCTTTTTGCAAAGATGGCAAACACTTGTATTTGATAGCTAAGCCGGGGGCGCTATTTTAGCGCCTAATACCTAAGTATGGATTTGATTTAGTCTAACCTTCAAGGCATTATGCATAGCGTTATGGAAATAAAATGTGTATAAATGCACAAAATCCATGAAATAATTGCAATAATAAGTGGCCACGGCAATGGGTAATGCCTGTCAAGGTCTATAAATCTACAGGGAATAAATATGATCGCCAAGCAGTTTTTAAAGTGGGTAGCAAGCTTATTTTTAATCATGTTCAGCCATTTTGCTGGTGCGCAAAATGCTGCCGCTGATGCGGAAGTCAAAGCTGCATTTGAGGATGCCAAGAAAGTCATGCAGGCTGGCCCTGCTGAAATCAAAATGATAGACCAGGCAGTCTTGAAATTGCCTGCAGGTCAGATTTACATTCCCATGCCTCAGGCAGGGCGCATCATGCATGCCATGGGTAACTCTTCTGACCCGAGTTTGCTGGGGGCCATCTTCCCTGAAGATGGTAACTGGATGATCGTTGCGCGCTATCAAAAATCTGGCTATATCAAGGATGATGATGCCAAGGAGTGGAATGCCGATGATTTGCTGAAGAGCCTGCAAGAAGGTACGGAAGAAGGTAATAAGGAGCGCCGCCAGCGCGGCATCCCTGAAATGCAATTGGTAGGCTGGGCAGAAAAACCAAATTATGAAGCACCTACCCATAGACTGGTGTGGTCCGCCATCACCAAGGATAAACTAGGTAGCAATGATCGCCAGGGTGTTAACTACAACACCTATGCACTGGGCCGTGAAGGTTATATCAGTATGAATCTGGTGACGGACTTGCATGATTTGCCGCAACAAAAATCCATCGCCAAAAACTTGCTGGGCCAACTGCAATTCTCAGAAGGCAAGCGTTATAGTGACTTTAATATCAGTACCGACAAGGTGGCTGAGTATGGTCTGGCCGCGCTTGTGGCAGGTGTGGCCGCTAAAAAGCTGGGCTTGTTTGCCATCATCTTTGCCTTCTTTGCCAAGTTTGCCAAGCTGGCTTTGCTGGCTGTAGTAGGTTTGGGGGCAATGATAGGCAAGTTGTTTGGGCGTAAAAAAGCGGAATAAAAACTGAACAGCAGTATTGCTATCAAATCCAGGTGAGAGTGAATTAATCATGATGAAATTGTTGTTCCTGCTGTTTTCCGGCGTCAAGTTTACCAAGCTGTTGACTTCGGGCGGCACCATGATTATTTCCATCGCTGTTTACGCCTGGATATATGGCTGGTGGTATGCAGTGGGATTTGTCTTGCTCATGTTCGTGCATGAAATGGGGCATTACATCGCCGCCCGTCAGCGTGGGCTGGATGTGGGCTTGCCTACCTTTATCCCTTTTCTGGGGGCATGGATAGAATTGAAAGACATGCCCCACGATGCCGAGACCGAGGCTTATATTGGTCTGGGCGGGCCGCTGGCAGGCACGGTCGGCTCTATCCTGTGTTATTTCCTGGCCCGTAATTACAATAGCGATTTATTGCTGGCAGTATCGTATTCAGGTTTCTTTTTAAACCTGTTCAATATGATACCGCTGTCGCCATTCGACGGTGGGCGCATTACCGCCGTACTGACACCGCGCATCTGGTTTGTTGGCGTGCCCGTCTTGCTGGCTTTGTTTTACTACCGCCCCAGCCCCATGCTCATCATCATTGGTCTTCTGGCATGGCCGCAATTGTGGCGCGCCTGGAAATACGACCCGGAAGCAGAAGAGAACAAGGCTTACTATAATATGTCAGCCGAAGTCCGCTTTACCTATGCAGCTTACTACCTGATCTTGCTGGGCTTCCTGGCGGTTATGACCAATGACGTGCATGAGATGGTGCAGGCTGCACGTCAGGTCAAAGGCGTTTAGCAGTTTTAAAAACTGGGCTTGTTCACCATTAAAAAGTACACGCCTATCATGGCGATAAATGCCGGATAGCCCAGCCATTCCCATATCTTGGCATAACGCCAGTACTGCTCAGGCAGCGTGCTGGTGTTATTCGCATCAGCAACTTCGAGCATGGCTTTCATGCGTATTTGCAGCCACACCACCGGCAACCAGCAGGCCCCGGCAAACAGATACAAGACGAAAGACCACATGATCCAGGGTGTGCTCAAGGGCCAGCCTGCCATGTGCACCATGGCAAAGCCAGTCAGGGGCTGGATGATTACTGCGGGCGTAGTAAAGCACCAGTCCGCCAGTACCACCAGCCGCGCAACCACGACCTGCGCCTTGAATTGCCTGCTGCGGTTGGTAAAGAACATATAAAAGGCTGAGCCAAAGCCGGTACCAACCAGTAAGACAGAGGACAGGACGTGCAAAGTTTTAAGCAATAGATAGGTGTTCATTTTGTTTCTTTTCGTGTGTCTGTTTGATGAGCGTATAAATAAGCGAGTAAAGCCAGTATCGGCAGGTTTTTCAGGACCGGACCAAAAGGGTGTAAATAATATTCAGGCGAGTAAATCGCAATGATGCCGCTATAGCCAACAATCAGGGCAATTTGCATCAGCCATAAAATACGCCGTGGCCAGAGCAGGGTGGCCAAGCCCAGACACAAATCCAGGGTCGATGCGGCCATCAACATGAACATCGCAGGAGTACCGCTAAGTCCTAAAGGCTGCAATAAGGCCAGGCTGCCGGAGATAGGGTAAAGACCAAACGATACTGCGGCAGTGACAAACCAAACCAGCGCCAGCACATAACGAAACAGCGGCAGGCTCCAGCCTGCAATCGCACTGCTGGCTAGCATCTTGGCAGGGATGCCAGTGAACCAGTCCTTATGCGATTTTGCTGGCCTGCCCAGATGTGTTGCAAGTGCAGTAGCATCAGCAACATTGTCTTGTTCCAGCATGCGCAAACTATCTGGTGTCAACAGATTTTGCGGCAACAGTCTGGCTGCGCTGGCAGCGAAACGCATCACAGACATGGGGATAGAAAACATGCATTGAGCAGACATGCCCATGGCTTTGCGATAAATTTCCAGCATGCGCCGGTAAGACATGGCTTGCGGGCCGACTGCATTCAAGAGCATGCTTTTGCGGTTTTCATCTGCAAGCCAGAGCGCGATTGCTGCGCACAGATCATCTACATGCACAGGCTGCACCTGCTGTTCACCGCGACCTGGCAAACCAAGCAAAGGCAAGCTGGCCATGCTGCGGAATAACTGGCTGCTGCCACCGTCAATGCCGACAGCCAAAGAAGGGCGCAGGATCAAGTAGCTGAGGCCGCTGGCGATGAGTGCCTTTTCAGCCGCACGTTTGCTTTGCATATAGCCTGTCATCGCTTCCGGGTGCTCAGTTTCGTTCGTAGCACCGAGAGCAGATATTTGTACGACGGCTTTAACGCCACGTCTGGCGGCTGCATAAAACAAGGCAGCAGGTGCATCGTGATGAATGGCACCGAAACTGAGTTCTGGCGTTTCATTGAGTATGCCGACGGCATTGATGATGACATCAATTTGCCCAAGGCTGCGCAGACGTTTTTCCCAGATGGCTGGCTCGATATCCTGGGCATAATTGATCGCTATTTCTTCAGGATCAGTCAGGCGTTCAGGCAGTTTGGGTTTGCGTACACCATGGCAGACTTCATGTCCCGCCTCTTGCAAAGCCTGGCTGATATGGCGGCCCAGAAAACCTTGCGCGCCGCAAATAAGAATTTTCATGATGATACTTATTTAATTGTGCATCTGCCTTCTTTGCAGGCGCGGCTACGTTTTTCAGCGCGTCTGGCAGCAATGCGTAAGATAGTGTCTGCAAATACTTCAGAAACCCAGTGGCGATTTTTTGCGAAATGTTCGTAGCCCCAATTGCAGATGGGTTTGAGTACAGGCAAATTACTGAATGCAGTCAGCCAGCCCAGGCCCGCGGCACGATAGGCAAGATGGATGACTTCTACGCCAGTCACTACCGTACCATCAGGCTTGACACCATGGAGGACGCGCATCGCTTCTGTCAGGCTCACGCCATATTTAGCAGCATCAAAACCAGGTGCGGAGGCATCGACAAAATTCAATTGATGCAATTGATCGCGTTCACGCAAATTATCCATTTCCAGCTTACAGACTGGGCATGATGCATCGTATAGCAGGGTCAGTGGGTAGTCGCTCATTTTGCTCTTTCTCCATTCTAACTATTATTTCTGATATTTCTGTCGAAACAGAAATTTGTTTTCAAAAAAAATGCCTGGGCATTTTTTCTTGTGCGAATCAGATGAATGCTGTTGTAGCAAGCTTATTGCTTGTCATCTCCACGCACAAATTTTTGTACCGCAGCCCCCATCTTCAAGAGCTTCATCAGGGTATTTGGTTCCAGTCGCAGCATTTCATCGGTCCAGGTGGTGACGGTCTTCATCAGCGCCAGGGTTTCTGCTATGCGTAACTGTGTAGCCTTGTCTTCCTGATCCAGGTCCGGGCTATCCAGACATTGTTGCAAGGTAGCGATGGTGGGATTGAATTCTCTTTCCTTGCGTTCACGTACTACCGTGCGAAACAATTCCCAGACATCCAGCGAGGTTTCATAGTGCGCCCTGCGGTCACCCATGACATGCGCCAGTTTCACCAGTTTCCAGTTTTGCAGCTCTTTGAGCGAATTGGATACATTCGATCTTGCTACACCCAGTGTGTCTGCAATCTCTTCTGCCTGCATGGGGCAGCCGACTATATACAACAGGGCATGTATCTGGCTCACGGTACGGTTAACACCCCATAAGGTGCCCATTTCGCCCCAGTGCAGGATAAATTTTTGTTTGACGGGTGTAAGTTCCATGAGCACAGTGTAGTTAATTCCCTTATTTCAGTCAAGACAGAAATAAAAGAATTGTCTATTTCCTTAATCAAAAGATAAAATTGCTCAGTATGTAGCTTAATGAGGCTTAAATCTAAGAGGGGCATAGATGGATGACGTGCATGCAGTATTGAATTTCTGGTTTGGCCTGGATACCGACGATGCCAAAACCTCGCAATCCCAGGCCAAGCTATGGTGGTCCAAGAGTGATGACCTGGATGCGGCCATCAGGGATGGCTTCGCCAACCTGACCGAGCAAGCCATACAGGGGGAATTGTCTGGCTGGGAAAATACCGCTGAAGGCAGGCTGGCATTGATCATCCTTTGCGACCAGTTCCCCAGGAATATGTACAGGGACTTGCCTGAGTCTTTTGCCTATGATGCGCAAGCCAGGGTGTACTGTGAGGCAGGTTTGCAATTGCAGGCTGACCGTCAGTTGCGCCCCATACAAAGAGTATTCTTTTATCTGCCACTCGAACATTCAGAGTCGCTGGTAGATCAGGACAGGTCGGTTGCCCTGTATGATGCCTTGCGCCGCGAAGTGCCAGAAGCACAGCGCGAGATTTTTGATGGGTTTTATAAATTCGCGATAAAGCACCGCGCGATCATTGGCCGCTTTGGCCGTTTCCCGCACAGGAATGCGATACTCGGGCGAACATCTACCGCGGATGAGTTGACATTTTTGGCTGGACCCGGCTCATCTTTCTAGCAATTACCAGGGAGTACCGAGGCATGATAGAGCAACTTGCAACGCCAGGTGTGTATGTTACTGAAGTGGATGGTTTTTCCAGTACGGTGGTAGCAGTCCCTACTGCTGTCCCTGTATTTCTTGGCTATACGGCGAAGAACAGCACCAAGGCAGCTGGAGCAGCTCTGCCAGTACGCATTTCATCGCTAGCGGAATACATTGATATCTTCGGTGCTGCTCCACAGATAGAATATGACTACCTCAGCAATAGCCAGGCAACGCCGCCATACCAGGCCAATAAAGCTGCACCTGCTTTCGGTCTCTACTATGGCCTGGAATTGTTCTTCAATAATGGCGGCGGGATTTGCTACGTGCTGTCTCTTGGCACTTACGATGAAGTGATTGCTGCCGGTACTTTTAGCAAAGACGTTTATACAAATGCTTTGACTATAGCTGCTGGCTGTGCAGAAGCAGATTTACTGGTCATGCCAGACGCAGTGCATCTTGGCCTGGATGACTGGACCAGTGTGTCGCAACTGGCATTACAAAGCTGTGAGCAATCACAACACATCATATGCATACTGGATGTGCACAATGGCTATTTAGCTGCCGATGGCAGTGCGCAAGACCCGATCACGGGTGGTACGGGTAGCGGTGGCTTCTACAAAATTGCCGGGCTGGGTGATGAGTTCAATAAATATGCTGTAAGTTATTATCCATGGCTGAACACGAATATCATCAGCCTTGGTGAGATAGACTACAGCTGGATTTCAGTAGCTAGCTTGCCTTTGCTGGTGGCAGATTTGAGCACAGAAGCGCCTACTTTATTTCCACCGTCTAATCCAGGTGCGCCAAAGTTGCAGTCTTACCTCAACATCGTCAATGCATTGACGCAGGCAGGCGATGCAGTGGCGGTACGCCAGCGTCATCAAAGCCTGATGGCGGTTTCACCCTTATATCAATTCTGCATGAGTAATATCGCCAGCAGCGTTAACCTGCTGCCACCCGCTGCTGCGATGGCGGGCGTCTATGCGCGTACCGATCATACTTTTGGCGTGTTTCAGTCACCAGCCAACACGACTGTCATCAATGCTATTTCTCCTGTGGTCGCCATCAATGATCAGCAGCAGTCTGCCTTGAATGTCCCCTTGAATGGTCTGGCCGTGAACGCCATACGCACGTTCCCTAATTATGGCCTGTTGGTCTGGGGAGCCCGTACCCTGGCGGGGAATAGTGATGACTGGCGTTATATCAATGTCAGGCGTACCGTGATGATGATAGAGCAATCGATTAAACTTGCCTTGCAAGCCTATGTGTTTCAGGTCAACGATAATCTGGCCTGGAATAGCGTAAACGCCTCTATCAGCAATTTTTTGAATACATTGTGGAAGGAAGGCGGTCTGGTTGGCAGCAAGGCAACGGACGCCTACAGCGTGAGTGTCGGTCTGGGTAGCACCATGACAGCGCAAGACCTGCTTGATGGTGTGATGAATGTCACGGTCAAGGTCGCGCTGGTGCATCCCGCAGAATTTATTGTGCTGACTTTCCAGCAGCAAATGCAAGCCGACTAGGCTGCGTTTAAGCTGTAATTCAGCAGATGACGAGTGCCCTGCGCTATGCGGGACACTCTGTAAATCACAATAAATCAGTCATAACCAAATGTCGCACCCTTGCTCAGATTGCGAGGAGCAGGTGGTGCCTTGGGCACGAAATTGAACTGGAATTTGACGTTGGTTGGGCCATCGTTGCCCACTTGCACAGTTTGCGCCAAAGCTTCTCCAAACATATTCGGAGCCCAGGCTTTGACTTCATATTTGCCTGCGGGCAGATTGTTGAGGGCCACGCTGCCCGATGCATCGGTCTTGGAAAAATACGGTGCATCAACAACATAGATAAAGCCGCGCATCCAGTCATGGAAGTGACAGACCAGGGCAACTTCGCCGACTTTATCGAACAAGATAGGGGCGGGCTCTTCTTTCTTGCTATTCACGCGCAATTCAAATGTCTTGGCCGGGGAAAATGACTTCAGGTGATGTTCATGATTATCCTTGTTAGGGAAGCGAACTTGAGTGCCTGCGCGTATGACAGTTAGATATGGGCTGAAAGCATAATTCTCTTGTGCCACCACGCTGGTTTCACCAGGTTTTTTTGCGGGGGAGGGCGTGTCCAGCGGCGTTGCAAACAAAACGGCATTGCTCATGGCTTGCCCGTTTTTGTCGGTTAAATGTCCTACCAGCAAACCAGCCTGGGCAGTCAGGGAATAACTGCAAAGGCCCAGTGCAGCCAATGACAGGCAAAATTTATGCGCTTGCAGTTTTGTTTGAATGGACATTAGTGTCTCCTGATTTTTTGATAAGTACAAATACGGGCAGGGTCATTATGCTTGAACTCTAATGGGCAAGGGAAGTTTGCGATGCTTCAACATGCCTGCTTACAACAGTCCTGGTAATCGGAGCAGATCAGGATAGATCAGGACAGATGCAGCCTTGATACGCAAATTGCGCTAGACTTGCGACATATCTATGGAGAATTGCATGAGTATTACAGTTGACGACATTAAAGCCGCATTGGCAAAAGTGACAGACCCAAACACGAATAAAGACCTGGTCACGACTAAATCAGTAAAAAATATCAAGATAGAAGGCGCAGACGTGAGCCTGGATGTGGAGCTGGGCTATCCGGCTAAAAGCCAGTTTGAACTGATACGCGCTGCCGTTGTGGCTGCCATTACGGCCTTGCCAGGTGTGGGCAAGGTTTTGGTCAATGTGAGTTCAAAAATCATTGCCCATGCTGTGCAGCCTGGCATCAAACTCATGCCTAACGTGAAAAATATCATTGCTGTGGCCTCAGGCAAGGGTGGGGTCGGCAAATCGACTACCGCTGCCAATCTGGCCCTGGCCCTGGCCGCTGAGGGTGCGGCTGTCGGTATCCTGGATGCCGACATCTATGGCCCTTCGCAACCCATGATCATGGGCATCTCTGGCCGCCCTGAGACAGTCGATGGCAAAACCATGGAACCGCTGGAAAACCATGGCCTGCAAGTATCTTCCATCGGTTTCATGATAGACCCTGACGAGCCCATGGTCTGGCGTGGCCCACTCGTGACCCAGGCTATGCAGCAATTGCTGGGGCAAACCAACTGGCGTGATCTGGATTATCTGATCGTTGATATGCCACCTGGTACTGGCGATGTGCAACTGACGCTGTCACAAAAAGTGCCGGTCACTGGTGCCATCATCGTGACGACTCCGCAAGACATCGCCTTGCTGGATGCACGCAAGGGTCTCAAAATGTTTGAAAAAGTTGGCATCCCTATCCTCGGTATCGTTGAGAACATGAGCATCCATATCTGCTCCAACTGCGGTCATGCCGAGCATATTTTTGGCGAAGGCGGCGGACAAAAGATGTGCGCAGACTTTGGCGTCGATTTCCTCGGTGGCCTGCCTTTGACGATGACGATACGCCAGCAAGCTGATGCTGGCACGCCGACTGTGGTCGCCGAGCCTGATGGGCAAATCGCTGGCCTGTATAAAGACATTGCCCGCAAAGTCGCGATCAAGGTTGCTGAAAAAGCCAAGGACATGACCAGCAAATTCCCGACTATCACCATACAAAATACCTGAGGTGCAGGCGAGTATGGATAGTATGGATAGGCAGGCTGATTATGCTTACATGCAGCAGGCGCTGGAACTGGCAAGTCGCGCCAGCATAGAAACTTCACCCAACCCCAAAGTGGGTTGCGTGATAGTGCGTGATGGTCAGGTGCTGGGGCAGGGCTGGACCCAGCCTGTGGGGCAGGCGCATGCAGAGGTGCAGGCATTGCGCGATGCTGCAGCAAAAGGTAACGACGTGCGTGGCGCCACTGCCTATGTCACGCTTGAACCCTGCAGCCATTTTGGTCGTACACCACCTTGCGCAAATGGTTTGCGCGATGCAGGTATTGCCCGCGTGGTCGCGGCCATGCAAGATGCCAATCCACAAGTGGCTGGGCGCGGTTTAAGTATTTTGCGTGAAGCCGGTATCGCAGTTGAATGTGGTACTTTTCCTGATCTTGCCTTGCAGGCGCGGGAATTGAACTTAGGTTTTTTCCAGCGCATGGAGACTGGCAAGCCCTGGGTCAGAATGAAAGTTGCTGGCAGCCTCGACGGCATCACCGCTTTGAGTAATGGCCAAAGCCAGTGGATCACCGGGTCAGCAGCAAGGCAGGATGGTCATCACTGGCGCGCACGTGCGGATGCAATTTTGACTGGCATAGGCACCGTGCTGGCGGATGACCCCATGCTGAATGTGCGGGGCATAGACACTCCACGTCAGCCACAAAAAATCATTGTCGATTCACATCTGCGTATCTCGCCACAAGCCAGGGTTTTGCAAGGTGGAGCTTTGATTGTTTGTGCTGTGTCAGAAACTGAAAAGCAGGCGCAACTGGAACAGGCGGGGGCAGAAGTTATTTGTTTGCGTGGTGCAAATCAGCAAGTCGATTTGCCAGCTTTGATGCAAGAACTGGGTCGCAGGCAAATCAATGAATTGCATGTGGAAGCTGGGGCGACATTAAATGGTGCGTTAATCAGGCAAGACTGTGTCAATGAATTATTGCTGTACCTGGCACCCAAGCTGCTGGGGAGTGGGGCTGGTTTATTTAATTTACCTGAATTAACGCATGTGGATCAAGCCAGGGGCTTGCACTTCCAGGAAGTTAGTCAGGTAGGAGATGATTTGCGGGTATTGGCGCGCTTCAGATAAATCATTTATATGTGAAGCAGGAAAATATAAGGCAGAAAAGAAAAAAGGATCGTTGAATAATCAACGATCCTTTTTAACTTGGTCGGAGTACAAGGATTCGAACCTTGGACCCCCTGCTCCCAAAGCAGGTGCGCTACCGGGCTGCGCTACACTCCGAAAAACTGGTCTGTCATTTATTATTTCAATTGATGCAGCTTGAAAAACAAGATCTGAATCTACCGAAATAAAAGGGATCGTCTCTGACGATCCCTGGAATCTGGTCGGAGTACAAGGATTCGAACCTTGGACCCCCTGCTCCCAAAGCAGGTGCGCTACCGGGCTGCGCTACACTCCGAAGACCGCAATATTACTGCTTTAGAGACTTGCTGTCAACCCGTTTGCCAGTCTGGCCCTCTATGGCAGGCGATTACAGTGATCTTTTACTTTCAAAATAGCGTTGCTGTCCAGTAATCGGATCATCAAAACAGATGGATTTTGCCAGCAACTGCAAAGGAGCAGAAAAATCATCCGCCTTGCAGGGTAGGGCGACTGGATAAAACGCATCATTCAAAATAGGTGCACCCAGGCTGCTCATGTGCAGGCGCAATTGATGTTTTCTACCGGTCACTGGTTGCAACTGGTAGAGACTATGCTCACCACGCCTCTCCTTGATATCAACCAGGGTTTCTGAATTTGCCATGCCTGCCACTTCACGCATGACAAAGAACTTGTCTGCTTCTTCCATGCGGCTGCAATGACGGAAAGGAAAAACCAGTTCTGGCAAATGCTTTGCAACAGCGTGATAGGTCTTTGTCATGCTTTTGCGCTGGAACAGGGATTGATATTGCCCGCGGGTGACTGGATTATGGGAAAACAGCATAACGCCTGCGGTTTCTCTGTCCAGTCTGTGTATGGGGGTCAGATCCATCAAGCCTGTATTTTTCTTTAGCCTGACCAGCAGGGTTTCTCGCAAAAACCGTCCTGATGGAATGACAGGCAAGAAGTGCGGCTTGTCTACTACCAGCAAATGCGCATCCTGGAACAGGATTTCTTCATGAAACGGGATGGGTGTTTCATTCTCTATTTCACGGTAGTAGTAAATACACATGCCACGTTTGATAGCGCTGTCAGCAAGCAGAGTCTTGCCGTGCTGATCTGCCACCTCTTGTTTTTCCAGCCGTGCTTGCCAGGTGCTGGCATCCACATCCGGGAAATGGGCTTGCAAAAAATGGCAGAGATTGTCCCAATGGCCTTCGGGTATCCAGATGTAGCTGGGCGCGATGCCATCGCGCACTGGCAATGGTAGGGTTTGAAGGGGCTGGACTTGCATATCTGATCGTTTATTGTATGGTCTGTTTGCGCCGCCATACTATCATGCAGGCATGGGGGAGGAGCTTGGCGGTCTGGCGTGTATCATGAAACTATCCGCCCGGGATGTTAAAACGGTAAAATGCTGGTTTTAACCATTATCGCGTCCTAGTGTGTCAGCTTATCGACAGCAGGGCGCAGGCTAGTGATCTCATGACTGTACGTACTCGTTTCGCTCCCAGCCCTACCGGCTATCTCCATGTTGGCGGTGCCCGCACTGCCTTGTTCAGCTGGGCATTTGCCCGTCATTTTGGTGGCACTTTCGTGCTGCGCATAGAAGATACTGATCTTGAACGCTCTACGCCAGAAGCCGTGCAAGCTATCCTGGATGGCATGAACTGGCTGGGTCTGCATCATGACGAAGGCCCTTTTTATCAAATGAAACGCATGGAGCGCTATGGCGAAGTGCTGGCTGACATGCTGGCAAAAGGCACTGCCTATCACTGCTATTCTTCACCAGATGAAGTTGAGGCCATGCGTGAACGTCAACGTGCAGCAGGTGAAAAACCGCGCTATGACGGTACCTGGCGTCCTGAAGCTGGCAAGACCTTGCCAGCGATTCCGGCTGACCGCAAACCGGTGATACGCTTCAAAAATCCTCTGGATGGCGAAGTCAGCTGGCTGGATGTCGTCAAGGGACAAATCACTATTGGTAACCGTGAGCTGGATGACCTGGTTATTGCCCGCCCTGATGGCACGCCTACTTATAACTTCTGCGTCGCAGTCGATGACTGGGATATGCAAATCACCCATGTCATTCGTGGTGACGATCATGTCAATAACACACCGCGCCAGATCAATATCCTCAATGCGCTTGGCGCGACTTTGCCGCATTATGGTCATTTACCCATGATATTAGGCCCGGACGGGCAAAAGCTGTCCAAGCGCCATGGCGCTGTCA
Organism: Undibacterium sp. Di27W; assembly: GCF_049340345.1. Classification (NCBI taxonomy): domain Bacteria; kingdom Pseudomonadati; phylum Pseudomonadota; class Betaproteobacteria; order Burkholderiales; family Oxalobacteraceae; genus Undibacterium; species Undibacterium sp. Di27W. The sequence goes on from NZ_JBMPOS010000001.1 coordinate 377,431, forward strand.
GTGTGATGGAGTATCCAAAACAGGGCTATCTGCCAGAAGCCATGCTCAACTACCTGGCGCGCCTGGGTTGGAGCCATGGTGATGATGAGATATTCTCCATGGAGCAAATGTGCAGCTGGTTTGATTTAAGCCATTTGTCTGGTTCTGCCGCCCAGTTTAATCCTGAAAAACTGGCATGGATCAACAACCACTACATCAAGGCCGCCGACAATGCGCGCCTGGCTGGTTTGATCAAACAGCAAATGCTGGATGATGGTGCGCAGTTTGACAATGCGCCTGCACTGGAAGCCGTGATCGCACTGTTGAAAGAGCGTACCAATACCACAGTAGAGCTGGGGCAGGCTGCCATGCTGTTCTATCGTCAGCCAGCGGCAGATCCTGCATTGCTGACCCAGCATGTGACTGAAGCTATCTTGCCAGCCTTGCGTCAATACGCCGAGCTGTGCAAAACCGTGGAATGGAATAAGGCTGCACTGTCTGCCGCCATGAAACAAACCCTGGCCGACTTCTCATTGAAGATGCCGCAACTGGCCATGCCTTTGCGCTTGCTGCTGACAGGTCAATTGCAAACGCCATCCATTGATGCCGTCATCGAGCTGTTTGGCCGTGAAGTCGTTATACAGCGCCTGAGCGTAATTGCAGGCTAGAAAGTCTGGGGGCTTTACATCTTGCGATGTATCCCCTATAATCTTGTTTCTGTTCTGCAGCGTCGGGGGTATAGCTCAGCTGGGAGAGCGCTTGCATGGCATGCAAGAGGTCAGCGGTTCGATCCCGCTTACCTCCACCAAAAAATGTGGCAGAGCAGAAAACATACTTGTTGTCCCCATCGTCTAGAGGCCTAGGACATCACCCTTTCACGGTGAGTACAGGGGTTCGAATCCCCTTGGGGACGCCAATAAACTTAATGCTTATTGTGGACAACAAGTTGTTGTAGTTTAGGTCAGTAACACGGACAGAATATGTCCCCATCGTCTAGAGGCCTAGGACATCACCCTTTCACGGTGAGTACAGGGGTTCGAATCCCCTTGGGGACGCCAGTAAGTTCTCGTTAAGAGAAACAAAAAAGCCTTGAGAAATCAAGGCTTTTTTGTTTTTCAGAGTTTCCTCCTTGAAAAACGGGTAAATGATTTAGCATTGATCTGCTTCACTTACCCGCTTCATTTCCCCGGTTTTACCGTTTTAAATTTCCCCTTACTTTTTCGTCTGATAAATACGGTCAAACTCCCCGCCATCATCAAAGTGCTTCTTCTGCGCCTGTTTCCAGCCACCGAATACATCATCGACAGTAAACAAATTCACAGGTTTGAACGAGGCTGCATATTTTTTTGCTGCGATTTCTGAGCGTGGGCGCAGATAGTGTTTGGCGATCAAATCCTGACCAGCTTCGGTATACAGGAATTGCAGATAGGCGGTAGAAATTTTACGAGTGCCCAGTTTGTCTGCCACTTTATCAACTACCGCGACCGGCGATTCTGCCAGGATGGAGATTTTGGGGTAAACGACTTCAAAGTTGTCGCCAAATTCCTGGCGCACGAGTTGCACTTCGTTTTCAAAGGTTACCAGTACATCACCAATTTCACGCTGGGTGAAAGTGGTGGTGGCACCACGTCCGCCGCCATCGAGTACCGGCACATTCTTGAACAGGTTTTCTACCAGTTGCCGTGCCTGTGCTTCTGTGCCGCCAGTTTTGATGACTGAGCCCCAGGCTGCCAGATAGCTATAGCGGCCATTGCCTGAGGTTTTTGGATTGGGGATGATGACTTTCAAGCCAGGTTTGCCAAGGTCATCCCAACTGGCGATATGTTTTGGGTTGCCCTTGCGTGTCAGGAATACCATGGTCGAATAAAACGGCGCGGCATTGTTGGGGAATTGCTTGGCCCAGTCCTGTGGCAACAAACCCTTATCGGCCAGGATGTCGATGTCATTGGCCTGGTTCATGGTGACTACCGATGCTTCCAGCCCATCAATAACAGAGCGTGCCTGTTTGCTGGAGCCACCATGGGACTGGTTGACACTGATGCTTTCGCCGGTTTTCTTTTTCCAGTCCGCGACAAAGGCCGGGTTAATGTCCTTGAACAATTCCCTGGTCACGTCATACGATGCATTCAAGATGCTGCCTGTGGCGGCTTGTGCCGTACTATAGAAGGCGAGCAGGCTGACACCCGCGATCAGCAATGCAGCAGTAAAACTGGCGCGGCGCTGGCGTTGACGGGTTTTGATTAATTGTTTTACGTGGGCGATCTTGCTCATTTTTCTCTCTCAATTTGCAGATCGTCCATCTTGCGTAAAAATACAGTGCTTGTGAACGATGATATTTTTACTTGCTTATATCAGAAAAGCATAATCCCTGGTTGCAGGCAAAGTTTAGTGAGGTACAGGCATCAAAAGCAGATGGGGGATTGATTGCAACATGCCTGGGAGGAGTTGCGGCATTTTAAAGAGGGTTATTGCTAAACAGTCTGGGAAATGTCGAAAAGAATGCCGCACGATAACCGGGCCTTATCGACATAAACAATACTTTGAAGTAAGGCAAATAGACGGGTGGCTTCAGGTAGCATTCCTTTGCGCTGTTTGCCAAGTTTGAATGGCAGGACGTAAATTTTCCAGCTTATCTACATCGTGACAGCATCGTATCCCAGGCCATTTATTGTGTTGAGGCATGACAATACGATGCTGACTGAATTGATGCGCCCTTTATTTTGTGAAGGAGTTTTGTAATTTTGTTTTCTTTAGCTCTGGCAGGGCTTGCTCGGCAGTGATTTCTTGTAAAAACCACTCTATTTTCATTGGAGAGGTGCCAGCGAGGTTGGTTCCAAAACGATAGTAATAGGTTTGTCCTGCTTCCCAATTGACATAACCTTGTTGCAGTGTTTTCTTCTCTACACTTCCATCATCGCTGCTCTTTTTAAAAAGCTGTGCTATTTTTGCTGTGACAGGGTTAGTGCTGCCGGGCACATCGGCAGGCCATCTTTGTTCAAACTTATGCTCTCCTGCCGGGATCTGAAACCACGTGTATCCCTCTACACTTAAATCAGCGATATTTTTCCCGTCGACGTAAAAGTAAGCATCTCTGCCTCCTAGAGCAAATGATTTTACTCTGTAGACGTAGATCAGAGCCTTGCCATTTTCAGGTGCCCTGGCTGCTTGATATGCAGGACCCGTTGCCGCGCATGCGGTGAGTAGTATGGAGATCAGTAAAATAAAGTAGCGTTTCATCATAGTGAAATTTATTAAAGAGCTAAGCTTAAATGACGCGCTAAGATAGCAGATAGCATTCAAGGTGACAACTTCCAAGCCCATTGGCAATACGCAGTTCACTTAGTCAAACTGGCTCATCAAGTCTAAGAAAACAAATATGCAAGCTCAAAATTAGTCTGATAACAGGCCAGGTCTGGTGCACAACAGGGACATTAATTTTGTTACACTGGACGCCTGATATATTTATCCCGGGTCCAAATCCATGAAGATAACTCCCTCTCTGATACTTGCTTTACTCGCTAGCAGCATTGCCAGCTTGCCAGCGCATGCTGCCGATAGCAAGGCAGCCAGCGCCTCTGCCCATGCTGCCAATGCCGCGCAGGGTGGCATAGACTGGCGCAAAGATAATAATGTTGAAGCGGCTTTTGCCCAGGCCAAGGCCAGTAATAAACCCTTGTTTCTGTATTGGGGCGCAATCTGGTGTCCACCTTGTAACCAAGTAAAGGCAACGATCTTCAATCGCCAGGAGTTCATCGATAAGTCGCGTCATTTCATTCCTGTCTATCTGGATGGTGATACGCCGGGTGCGCAAAAATTTGCATCGCAATTCAAGGTGCGCGGCTATCCCACCATGATCCTGTTCAAGCCTGACGGCACCGAGATCACCCGTTTGCCAGGCGAAGTTGATTCTGAGCGCTATCTGCAAGTCCTGACCCAGGCACTGAATACCACGTTGTCCGTGCAAGACACCATGAAGCTGGCACTGACCGGCGGCAAGAATCTCAAGGATGAGGATTGGAGCTTGCTGGCCGATTATTCATGGGATGATCCTGAGCAAAAACTGGTGCCCGGCAAAGAACTGGTGGCGACTTTGCTCAAACTGTCTGAACTGAGCCCGGCTGGTTTGCATGCCACACGTTTGTATATGCGCGGTATTTACGCTGCAGCCACGGCCAAGCCTGGCCAGACTGTGCCAAATATAGACAAGACACAGGCAACAGAGAAGGTCTTGAAAGCCATTAATGACCCCAAAACAGCGCGCGACAATATGGATTTGTTGAGCAATGCCGCCGGGGAAATCACCGAGTTCTTGACCGCTGCCAAATCTGAGCCTCGCAACAAGCTGGTACGTGCCTGGAACACGGCGCTGGTCAAGCTGGCCGACGATGCCACGATTTCCAAGACCGACAGATTGGGAGCAGTTGGTGCCCAGGTTGCTCTGGCCAGTCTGGATAATGCCAAGCCAGAAGCAGCCTTGCAAAAGGATGTGCAAAAACGTGTGGGTCTGATAGAACAGGCAACCACCGATGCCTATGAGCGCCAGTCTGTCGTCAATGCGGCTGCCCATGCTTTGGGTGATGCTGGCTTGCTTGATGATTCAGACAGCTTGCTCAAGGCTGAACTCAAGCGTTCACATTCGCCTTATTATTTCATGTCCACCCTGGGTTCAAATGCCAAGAAGCGCGGCGATAAAGTGGGCGCTGCAAACTGGTATGAACAGGCGTATAACGCCGCCAAAGGCCCAGCCACCCGTTTGCAATGGGGTTCCAACTACGTCAGTAGCTTGGTTGAACTGGCACCCAATGATGATGCCCGTATAGAAAAAGCGGTGCAAAATGTTTTTGGTGAAGCTGCGAAAATTGACAATGCCTTTTATGAGCGTAACCGTGCCTACCTGGAAAAAATGGGTAAAAAACTGACAGATTGGAATAAAGAAGGCAAGCACCAGGTCGCTTATCAAAAAGCCCGCACGCAACTCGATGGCATTTGCGGCAAGTTACCCGCGAGTGATCCGCAAAAAACAGTTTGCCAGGGTGTGCTTAGTAAATCTTGATACATAAATCTTGATACATAAATCCTGATGGCAATCTTGGTATAAAACAAAAAAATCCCGCGACTTGATATCGCGGGATTTTTTTTATGGGATTTTCAATGCAAGTCAGTCTGGCTTGAATTGATGAGCAAAGGTAAATTCATCCGTCCTGGCCTTGTAATGCAAGCCCTTGCGCATGGCCCAGCTGGCATATTGATGATGCAGCGGGATGGCTGCATAATCCTGCAGGGCGGTCGCCATGGCTGTTTTGGCAAATGCTTCGCGCTTGTCAGCTTCGACAGAGGCGAGGGAAGATTGTATTGCCTCATCCAGTGCACGGTTGCTGTATTTGCCCCAGTTCCAGCTACCCCAGCCATTGTCGGCATTGACAGTGCCCAGAGTGGTACGCAGGGCAAAATCACCAGCCAGTGAACCCCAGCCCAGCAAGGCCATGCTGAAATCGCCCTTGGACGTCTTGGGGAAATACACTGCCAGCGGCTGTGTCTCCACCTTGGCCTGTATCCCTATCTTGCTGAGAAATTGTGCGACAGTCTGCACTATCTGTTCATCATTGATATAGCGATTATTGGGGCCATGCAGAGTAATCGCAAAGCCATTGGGATAGCCAGCTTCCGCCAGTAATTTTTTAGCGCCTTCCGGGTCATAGGCTTCCACTTTCAAGGCATCGTTATAGCCAAACACGCCAGGGGCGACCAGATTGGATGCTGGCACTGCCAGGCCTTCCAGTATGCGCTCTGTCAATGCTGTGCGGTTGATGGCCTTGGCAATCGCCTTGCGCACGCGTATGTCTTTCAACGGATTGGTCGTCAGGGGTTTGCCTGCCTTGTCGGTGATATAGGGTGAGACCCTGGCCTGATGATCCAGTTGCCAGAACAGGGTGCGCCAGGAAATTTTTTGTTCCAGCTTGAATTTGGCATTGCTTTTGAGTTTGCTCAAATCTGCTGGAGGGATGCTCTCTATCGCATCGACATCACCAGACAAGAGAGCAGCCATGCGCGGCGCACCTGCAGTGATGATGCGGAAGCTAACCTTGTCCCAGGCGGATTTTTCACCCCAGTAAGCATCGTTTTTTGTCAGCTCAACTGCATCACCGCGTTTGAAACTGGCAAATTTATAGGGGCCGGTACCGATTGCTGCCTTACCGCTGTTGAAGTCATCGGTGCTTGCCTGCAATGCTGCTTTTTTTGAAACGATGAATACAGAACTCATGTCCAGCGGCAGCGGGCCGTATGCTGTTGCCGTTTTCAGACGCAAGGTATGGGCATCAACGATCTGTTTGCCAATAATTTGTTTGGTAAAGCTGGTGTAGGGGCCAGGGCTATTTTTTATCTGAGCTGGCCTGTCCAGGGAAAACACCACATCTTCTGCTGTCATCTCGCTGCCATCATGGAACTTCACGCCAGGCCGCAATTTGAATTCCCAGGTAGTAGGGTTGATGGCCTTCCATGATAAAGCCAGGCCAGGCGCCACGCGACCATCTGAATCAACATTGACCAGTGCCTCAAACAAATGCGAGGCCATGGCGTTATTCGGTCCACTATTGAAATAATGCGGGTCCATGGAATTAACGTCAGCGGCAAGGCCTATCTTGAGATTGGCTGCAAGACTGGAAGCAGGCTGGGAAATACCCAGCGAGACTGCAAGCAGTGCAGGGAGCAGGAATTTTTTTGTGGTGGGAAGCATAAGCAATTTTCAAGTTTCAATCTTGCAAGCTTACCATTGCCTGCGCTTTTCATCAGGGCCATGAATGTATTTGTATATTTGAAATGGGATGGAATGTGTTCTGAGATTTTGATAAAACCAACTTACAAATTTACAAATGGATGCACATTCTGCAAGAACGAAATGAATCTGCTTGTCGCTTATGTTCTGCGAGGGGCTGCAAGACTTTTACCTGTAACAATCCGCAGTTTTGCTTATTCTGATTTACATATCGTTACTTGTGAAAGCTATTCGCATGAAACTATATTGATTACATAGTGCGAACGAGTAAGCAAGTCATTGTTCTTCGGCATAAATACTTCAACATAAATACTTCGACAGTTTCAATAACGGGTATAAAAAATAAATGAAAAACCTGACAAAAATTCCTGGCTTGCTGGTGTTGTTAATCACCGTCAATATCTGTGCTCTTCCGGTGCATGCCGCAAGTCCTTCGACTGAGGCCGAGGCCTTGCATGTATTGAACCGCCTTGCCTACGGGCCGCGGCCTGGCGATATAGAACGGGTCAAAAAAATGGGTGTGGATGCCTATATAGAGCAGCAGTTGAATCCACAATTCCTGCCCTTACCAGATGGCTTGCAAAAGAAATTGAAATCACTTGATGTCATGGGGCAGAGTGCTGGCGCGGTCTTGTTTGATTATCAAAAAGCCTTGAAAGATACCAGCGATGAATCTGATGCTGCGCAAAAGAAACGCCGTGAACTTGTCGGCCGCATTATGGAGCAAACCGCAGAATCCAGGCTATACCATGCGATAGAAAGCTCACATCAGCTGGAAGAAGTGATGGTCGATTTCTGGTTCAATCATTTCAATGTGTTCAATGGCAAAGGTCTGGACCGTGCACTTGTCGCCAGCTATGAGCGCGATGCCATACGTCCCTATGTCTTTGGCAACTTTCGTGATTTGCTGGGGGCGACGGCCAAGCATCCTGCCATGTTGTTTTATCTGGATAACTGGCTATCCACGTCAGCAGACTTTCATGCGAATGGCAAGCAGGGCAAGGGCGGTGGGCAAAAGGCCAAGTCCAGCGGCCTGAATGAAAACTATGCACGTGAAGTCATGGAGTTGCATACCCTGGGTGTGGATGGTGGCTATACCCAGAAAGACGTCACAGAACTGGCGCGCATGCTGACCGGCTGGACCTTTGATCCGCGTGCCATGGTCAGGAATAACCAGAATTTTTACTTCGATGCGAGCAGGCATGATAACGGTAGCAAGCAATGGCTTGGTAAAACCATAGCGCCCCGTGGTCAGGCAGAAGCTGAGTTCGCACTCGATGTACTGGCCATACATCCATCTACCGCCCATCATCTGAGTCTCAAACTGGCACAATATTTTGTCGCTGACAAACCTGCGCCAGCATTGGTCGACAAGCTTGCCAAACGTTACCTTGATACCCGTGGTGATATACGGGCGGTGCTGCAAACCTTGTTTGCCAGTGCCGAATTTCGTGATCCCCAAAATGCGGGCGTGAAATATAAAACCCCGTATCAATATGTGGTGTCAGCCATCCGGGCCAGTGATGTCAACGTGCAAAATGTCAGGCCAGCCCTGGGTGTGCTGGCACAACTCGGCATGCCTTTATACGGTAGCCAGACGCCAGATGGTTATAAAAACACTCAGGATGCCTGGATGAACCCGGATGCCATCAGCCGCCGCATCAACTTTGCAACCGCACTCGCAACGGGTCGTTTGCCATTCGATAAAGAGATAGAGGATGGCGACAAAATGGGCAAGAAACAGTTGGCAAAACAGGCTGAGGAAAAATCAGACCGGCCCGCAGTCATGCCTGCGGTGAGTGCCACTGCCTTGCTACAAACCCTGGGACCTGGCTTGTCTGGTCGCAGCATAGAAATTGTGAATGGTAATCCCGAAGCCCTGCGCGCCTCACTGATATTGGGCAGTCCGGATTTTATGCAGCATTGAAGCAGGCAAGCGCACAGATCGTACAGATAAAGAGAGCAAAATGAAACGCAGAAATTTCTTATATTCCATGGCCGCCGGAGCGGGTTTGCTGGTCCCTGTGGGGCAGGCCGCCTGGGCCGCCAGAGCGAATGGCGCAGCTACCGAGGCAGCAACAAAAAACAAGCTTATCGTCATCATGCTGCGGGGTGCGGTGGATGGCTTGAATGTGGTAGCACCTTATGGTGACAGCAATTATGCGCGCCTGCGCCCGACTATCGCACTGGCAAGGCCGGGTCAGACCGATGGTGCAATAGATCTCGATGGCTATTTTGGTCTGCATCCCGCACTGGCAGACTTGCAGGATCTTTGGCAGCAAAAGAAACTGGCTTTCGTGCATGCCAGTGGCTCACCGGATTTTACCCGTTCACATTTCGATGCCCAGGATTATCTGGAGTCTGGCACGCCTGGGCGTAAAGGCACGACAGATGGCTGGATGAACCGTTTGCTGGGCAATTTACCAGGCACGACGACCCCAACGCGCGCTGTCAGTGTCGGTGCTGTCATGCCCCGTATTTTGTCGGGCACGGTTGCCGCCAGCAATATCGCCAGCGGTGCGGCGGGTACCAAGGCGAATGTACTGGACAGGCCCAAGGTAGGCGCAGCTTTTGAGCAGATGTATAAGGAAAACGATAAATACGCCAAAGTTTTCAGTGATGCCAAAGAGGCACACCAGGAAATGATGGGCGCGTCCATGGAAAAAGAACAGCAGGCTGCGGATGGTGGTGCACCCTTGCCCAATGGTTTTCCTGACGATAGCACCCGCGTTGCGACCTTGCTCAAGAATGATCCTAAAATCCAGATGGTATTCATGGCATTGGGTGGCTGGGACACCCATGCCAACCAGGGGGCAGGTAAAGGTCAGTTGGCCAACCGCCTGTCACCGCTCGGTCTGGGTCTGGCGAATCTGGCCAGGCGCCTTGGCCCCATGTTTGATGACGCCACGATCGTCGTGATGTCAGAATTTGGCCGTACTGCCAAACAGAATGGCAATGGCGGCACTGACCATGGACATGGCAATGTCATGTGGGTGCTAGGTGGCAAAGTCGCTGGCGGCAAGGTATATGGCGACTGGCGCGGCCTCGGTAATGATCAGTTATATGAAGGGCGTGATGTGCCTGTGACTACCGATTTTCGTTCTATATTGACGCAGGTCTGCGAGCGTCATATGGGTTTGTCTGACAATCAATTGCTCAAGGTTTTTCCTGAGCAATCTTATGCCAGGTCCAGCTTTAATTTATTTGTGAACAAAGCCTGATTGCTGACTAATTGCTGATCATAGCAAGTAAAAAAGCCACTCAGGATTAATCCTGAGTGGCTTTTTGTATGTGCACGGTGTTCAGGCCGTGGTATTGATGGTTGTCCCAGTCACTTGTCCGCTGGTATTGATGACAGGTTTTGGCTGCTCTGGCGGCGGTGGTTCTGGCTGCTTTACATTTTGTTTGCTGGCAAGCTGCGCCTGTTGCTCAGCTTGTGAGGCGGTAATTCTTTTTTGATCTGCAATAGCATCAGCGGCGCCAGAGTCGCGGTCTGCTGCTGCGCCTATGGTTTCCGCACTTTGTTTCTGTTGCCCGGCAGCAGCCTGCTGCAAGAGTTGCTGTTGTTGTGCAACTTGCGCTGCGCTCGAAGATGTAACGGACGTGACCATAATATGAACTCCTAAGACCAGGACCAGGATCATTTCAACATAGCGAGCCTGGGCATAAATTACAAGCGATTTAAACACAAATCACAGTTTATTGCCACGCATCAACTTTAATCAAACCTGCTCAATTGATAGTGCGTATTCATTTTTCAACTTTGCTTATACGAATAGTTGTATATACAAATGCATATATATGATTGGAAAAAACTTGTTGCCTTCGATAAAGTTGAGTCCAACAGCAACAACAGCCGGTCAGATATTCAGTGATACGTATAGAGCAGTTAGCAAAAATTTATAGCCATCAGGGCCGCGCAGTAAGGGCTTTGCATAATATTAATCTCAACATAGAAACGGGTCAGGTTTTTGGCATCATAGGCCGTTCCGGTGCGGGTAAAAGTACTTTGCTGCGCACCCTGAATTTACTGGAACGTCCCAGTGCGGGCAAAGTAGTGATTGATGATCAGGACATCACCAGTTTTGACACGCAACAACTGCATGCCTTGCGCCAGCGTGTGGGCATGGTGTTCCAGCATTTCAATTTGCTGCATGCAAAAACGGTTATCGAAAATATTGCCTTTCCGCTCAAGCTGAGTGGCAAATATACAAGGCAGGAAATCCAGGCAAGGGTAACCGAATTACTAGAGCTGGTAGGTTTGCAAGACCAGGGTCATAAATATCCATCGCAATTGTCTGGTGGACAAAAGCAGAGGGTGGGCATAGCCAGGGCGCTGGCAAATTATCCGCATCTATTGCTATGCGATGAGGCGACCTCGGCACTGGACCCTGAGACCACGCAAGCGATCTTGCGCCTGTTATTGGATATCAATAAAAAACTGGGCCTGACCATCGTCTTGATCACCCATGAAATGCAGGTGATACGCACGATCTGCGACAAGGTGGCAGTCATAGATGCGGGAGAGATTGTTGAGCTCGGCGACGTGGTCGATGTGTTCCTGCATCCTCAACATGCGGTGACACAAAGCCTGGTCGCAGAAAATCAGGCGCTGGACTTGTCTGTGCTGGAGCGCAGCGACCAGGACGCTGACCGTCACTTGCTGCGTTTGAGTTATGTAGGGGCAAGTACGCATGAGCCCATCATCACCCGTATCGCGGCGCAAGCTGGTGTCGATATCGCCATTCTGCAAGGCGTGATAGGACGCATCAAGGATACGCCTTACGGGCAGTTACTGGTGGAGTTGCACAGTACGCGGGAACAGTCCGCAACTGTAGAGAATTTATTGAAAAATGCTGGTGTCCGCGTGGCAAGAATCAGCGCAGCAACAGGGGTGCAATGATGGACTTTTCTCAAATTGACTGGAGTGATATCGCACTGGCGACACTAGATACTTTGACGATGACGGGTGCCTCTTTGCTGTTCACCGTGGTGCTGGGTTTGCCCTTGGGTGTACTGCTGTTTTTGACAGGTAAAAAGCAATTGCTGGAGCAGGGTCTGCTGTACGCAGTGTTGTCGGTAGTCGTGAATATTTTGCGCTCTATCCCTTTCATTATTTTGCTGATCGTATTGATCCCTTTCACGCTGCTGTTGATGGGAACATCGCTGGGGGTGCCGGGAACCATACCGCCGCTGGTAATTGGAACAACGCCATTTTTTGCACGCTTGGTAGAAAACGTGTTGCGGGAAGTAGATAAGGGAATTATTGAAGCTTGTCAGGCCATGGGTGCCAAGACCTGGCAAATTATCTGGCACGCCTTATTGCCGGAAGCTTTACCGGGTTTGCTGGCTGCAGCAACAGTAACGACGATTGCCCTGGTGTCGTATGCAGCCATGTCGGGCGTGATCGGTGGTGGTGGTCTGGGTGACCTGGCGCTGCGCTACGGTTACCAGCGTTTCCAGACTGAGGTCATGGTGGTCACCGTATTTATTTTGATCGTGCTGGTGCAGTTGCTGCAATTTGTAGGTGACAAGCTGGTTTTGAAATTCACACGTAAATAACTAAGCAAGTAACTAAGTAAGTAACTAAGTAAGTTTTTATTTTTTAAATTGGAGCCACTATGTCTTTGAACTTGAAACGCCGTTTTACCCTTATCCTGGCAGGTAGTTTGACAGCTGCTGCTGTGTTTTCACCATCAGCATTTGCCGTAGAAACCTTGAACATTGCAGCCAGTCCGGTGCCACATGCCGAGATACTGGAATTTATCAAACCGCAACTCGCCAAAGAGGGTGTGGATTTGAAAGTGAAAGTATTCACTGACTATATACAGCCAGCAGTGCAGGTCAATGAAAAACATCTGGATGGCAATTTCTTTTTGCACCAGCCTTACCTGAATGAATTCAAGAAAAGCCACAAGAACGATATCGAAGTGCCTATCGCCAAGGTACACGTAGAACCTTTCGCTGCTTACTCCAGTAAGTATAAAAAACTGGCTGACTTGCCTGATGGCGCGACTATTGCCATCCCAAATGATCCATCCAATTCTGGCCGCGCTTTGCTGTTGCTGGCAAAACAGGGTTTGTTGAAATTGAAGGACCCAAAAAATATCTCTGCGACGCAAAAAGATATTATTGAAAATCCTAAGAAACTGAAATTCAAGGAACTGGAAGCGGCAACTTTGCCACGCGTATTGAACCAGGTTGACCTGGCCTTGATCAATACCAATTATGCGATAGAAGCAAAGCTCAATCCTGTCAAAGACTCACTGTTCATCGAAGATGCCAATTCACCTTATGCAAATTTGCTGGTAGCACGTGAAGACAATAAAAACAGCCCTGCATTCAAAAAGCTGGTCGCTGCATTGAATTCGCCAGAAGTCAAAAAATTCATAGAAGAGAAATACAAGGGTGCGGTTGTTCCTGCATTCTGATACCAGGTTTAAGCTTATCCCACTTGGGCAAGCTTAAATTCAAGGCGAAAAAAAACGCTGCTTATTTAATAAATAAGCAGCGTTTTTTTATGGGTCTTACGTATTGGTTACGTATTAGTTACGTACGACTTTTTTGTATTCGTTAGTGCGTGTATCGATTTCGATCATGTCGTCCTGGCTGACGAACAGTGGAACTTGAACGATATGGCAATTTGCTTCGATTGCATTTTCGATCTTGGCTTCTTTCAGGACGTTGCCTGAAGTATTGCCTTTGACTGCTGGCTCAGAGTAAATGATCTGGCGAACGATAGTGGTAGGCAATTCAACAGAAATCGCTTTGCCGTCATAGAATACCGCTTCGCATTCCATGCCATCTTTCAGGTAATTCAAGGATTCACCCATGTTTTCTGCTTCGATTTCATACTGGTTGTATTCTTGATCCATGAATACGAACAGTGGGTCAGCGAAGTAAGAATAAGTAACTGGTTTTTTGTCCAATACAACTACGTCAAACTTGTCGTCGCCACGGAAAACGTTTTCTTGTGGGCTGTTGGTCAACAAGCTTTTCATTTTCCACTTGTAAGTGAAGCCTGTGCGGCTGGAGCCGTTGACGTCAGAGCGCAAAACGATCATTGGCTTGCTGTCGACCATAATGATGTTGCCAACACGAATTTCTTTTGCAAATTTCATAGCGAGTATACGTAAAAAGTAGGTTGCATAAAAATCATCTGTTGCCCACTGGCAAAAAATCACCGCAAGCCCACGTTTGATTGAGATTTAAAACAGGTTAAAAATTAACCCAACATTATACTGCATCTTTTTGGCTTGCTACCCTAACTGCATTGACGAACTTCAATAAATTGCTCGTCATATCCCCATTTTCTTGCATTTTTTCCTGCCATTGTGTGGACAGTCGGGCAATTTCAGGCAAGTCAGCTTGAAAGCCTTGCCATATTTCTGCCCAGTCCAATGGTGGATGGATGACGCCATTCCATGCATGTGACAAGGCAATCAGACTTGCCGTGGCAGAGGTAGTGGTTTTTAAAAATGCATTCAATTTCACATGATGCAGGTTTTCATCCTGGGGATAGATATGCCAGATGAAGGGCCTATTGGCCCACTGCGCCCGCACGAAAGAGTCTTCACCACGCACAAAGTTGATATCACAAGCCCACAGCAATTTATCGTAATCAGCTTGCGGGGTGAAGGGCAGGACGCGTACTGTCAATGCGCCACGGCTGCCACTGATACCTGCCCTGGAGGGCTGCCCCAAAAATGCTGTTATGGCTTCGCTCGCTACACCTTCAGGCACCAGGCAGGTCATGGGTTGGTCGGCATTTTCCCAGGCCTTAAGCAGCTCAGCTACCGGTGCATGCGGGTAGCAAAATAGCGATACCTTGGTGCTATTGATCTCAGCTTCGGTCAATCCCAATTGTTGCAGGATGGCTGCCACAGCCTGAGGATCAGCTTGAAAGGCAGCTCTTTCATGGTCCACGCTGGCTTCACGCAACAAGCCACCGGTTTTGTTATTGAAACCCGGAAAGAAGAAATGCTTGGTCAATGGCAAAGACGGGTAAGGCGAGGGCAGGGTATGGCAGCCTTCTACCCATTCTTCTGCCGTTAAGCCCTCCAGGTTCAGCCAGACCGGGCGTGGCTCACACTTTGCCATGGCTTGAATGTAGCCTGGCGGGATATCGCAGGCAAAAAATTCTATGACGATGTCGGCAATATTGGCAGTGGTAAATGTACCTTGCTGATCGCGCCAGTGCCTGACGATGACGTCTGCAATTTCTTGTATGTCCGCATCAATATTTACTTGCGGGCAGATGCGCTGGAAGCTGCGCAAATCGTCCACCCATAGCGTCACGGCAATACCATGTTCCTGCTGCAATTGCCTGGCCATGCGCCAGCATATGCCTATATCGCCAAAATTATCGACAACCTTGCAAAACAAGGCCAGAGATTTTGCTATGGGCTGTGTATTTATTTCTGTTAAATGCATCTTTATGTTTCTTAAAAGCGGTTTTTCCATTCACGCAAGGCAGCGAAATGGCTGGCATCGTTTTGTATGGCAGGGATTTTACCGCTTTCCAAAAGGCGTTCGATGACTGTGCTTTTGCGGCTGCGCAAGAAGGGATTGGTCTGTTTTTCCAGGCCTATCTGGGTAGGCACGGTAGGTATGCCTTGTTCACGTCTGGCCTGTTCACGTTTGATGCGTTCGAGCAAATCCTGGTTGCCTGGTTCCACTTCTTTGGCAAAGCGCAGATTGGACAGGGTGTATTCATGGGCGCAATACACTGCGGTGTCATCCGGCAGGGCTGCCAGTTGGTCCAGCGAATGCAGCATCTGTGCAGGCGTACCCTCAAACAGACGGCCACAACCACCGGCAAACAGAGTATCGCCACAAAACAGCCAATGCTGCTCAGGTGCAAAATAGGCAATATGACCCAGTGTATGGCCGGGTACGTCCAGCACTTTCAACTCCAGGTTGATGCCTGGCACGGTTATTACATCATCTTGCTGCAGTTTTTGCGTGATCACGGCTATCTTGTCTTTAGTGGGGCCAAACACGGGGACTGCCGCATGTTCCAGCAGGCGTGGTACACCACCTATATGATCTGCATGATGATGAGTGAGTAAAATAGCGGACAATGTCAGTCCATGCTGTGCCAGGGCTTGTAAAATTGGCATGGCATCGCCAGGATCAACCACGGCAGCGTGCTGGCCATCATGGATAATCCATAGATAATTGTCGTCAAAGGCGGGGACAGTCAATATACTCAGGGAATTCTTCATATCAGGCATGGATGCTTTGGAAAAAAACATTATAGACCTTGGAACATGGTTAGAGCTGCCAGCAGGCAGCTATATCCGTCAATGGGAGCAGGCCATGCTCGACAAATTGACGGTGGACATCTTTGGTTTCAATGCCTTGCAAATAGGTTTGCCGCAAATTGATGCGCTGGCTGCCAGTCGCATGCCACATCGCTGGCTGACCAATTCCAGCATGCCTGGTGATAATCCACCTGGACAAAAACGACCTGTGGTGGTGGTGCACGATTTTGCTGAATTGCCTTTTGACGCACACAGCATAGACTTGATAGTTCTGCCACATGTTCTGGAGTTTGCCGAAGAACCTCACCAGATCTTGCGCGAAGTGGAAAGGGTACTGATACCTGAGGGGCGGGTCATCATCACTGGTTTCAATCGCGCCAGTCTTTGGGGGGCCAGGCAGGCTGCCGGGCGTTTGAGCAAAAATTATTTTTTACCCCAGGAAGGGGAATTCATCAGCCCGCCGCGTTTGAAGGATTGGCTGAAATTATTAAACATGGAAGTGGGCAGCAGTGACTTTGGTTGCTATGCTCCCCCTTTCAAATCGGAAAAATGGTTGCATCGTTATCGTTTCATGGAAAAAGCGGGGCAACGCTGGTGGCCTTATTTTGGTGCAGTGTATATATTGCAAGCCGTGAAAAGAGTGAAAGGCATGCATTTGATAGGTCCTGCCTGGAAACAAAAACGGCTCACTAGTGCACATGCCTTGCCAGTAGCAAACAAATCAAAAGAATCAAATGGATAACATAGAAATTTACACAGATGGTGCCTGCAAGGGAAATCCTGGCGTCGGTGGCTGGGGCGCTTTGCTGATCGCTGGCAATAAAGAAAAAGAATTATTTGGCGGTGAGAAAGAAACCACCAATAACCGCATGGAATTGATGGCGGTGATACAGGCTCTGAGTGCATTGAAGCGCCCCTGCCACATCACCCTGCATACCGATAGCCAGTATGTCTTAAAAGGTATCACTGAATGGATCACAGGCTGGAAAGCCAAGGGCTGGAAAACCGCGTCGAAGGCACCAGTAAAAAATGTCGATCTGTGGCAGCAACTTGATGCTGCGCGTACTATCCACGAAATCGACTGGCGCTGGGTGCGTGGCCATACCGGCCATCCCGGCAACGAAAGAGCGGATCAACTGGCTAACCGTGGTGTTGAAACGGTATTGTAAAAGCAGGCAATATATCTTATGGACATAGCGAACATCCACACTGGCATACAACAAGGCCTTCAGAACAATGATGGCGCTTTGTCCATGCCCGGTGTGCCTGAAAGTTTTGAACATGTGAGTGATCGTGCCGAATTCAAAAAGGCGCAACATCGCCCAGGCGTAGAACTTTACCGCGCCCATATCGTCGCCCATGCCTTTGAGCCGCATACGCATGAAGCTTTTGGTCTCGGCTCTATCGCCAGTGGAGTAGAGCGCTTTCGTTATCTGGGTAGCGATCATCTGGCACCGCAAGATTCTGTAGTGATGATGAACCCTGATGAGTTGCATACTGGCAGGGCAGAGACTGATACTGGTTGGCGCTACCGTATGATGTACATCGATCCTGATGTCGTGGCCGAAGTCACGGGTGAGCAAGGCTGGTGGTTCAGGGATGCAGTCGCCCATGATGCCAATAGTGCGCGCAAGCTGGGTGTCATGCTGGAGCAAATCTGGCAAGCGACCGACAAGCTGAGTTTTGACAGTCTCTTGTTTGATATCCTGTTTGAATTCAAACGCTTTGCCAGTGCGCCGCAAGCACCAGTATCCTTAGCCAAACAACGCTTTGTTAGTGTGCTCGATTATATGCGCGCCAGCATGGCAGAACGCATCAGCCTTGAGCAACTTGCGCTGGTGGCGGGTCTTAGCCCCTTTCATTTTTTGCGCAGTTTCAAGGCGCAATATCATGCGACCCCTCAGCAAATGCTGATGGCCCTGCGTCTTTATGAAGCCAAATGCCTGCTGGGCAAGGGCTTGCCGCCGGCTCAGGTGGCAGCAGCAACGGGCCTGACAGACCAGTCGCATTTGAATAGAGCCTTCGTGCGTCGCTATGGTGTGACACCTGCTCGTTATCAGCAGCAGATGCGTGCTTAAGCAGTACCCCAAACACTGGCTACAAGCGCAATCTGGTACAAGACTACTCTCCCGTATTGTTTTAAGCTGATTCTTTTCAGGGGGTGAACAGCATGGGTATAGGCGTTGTATATGCGATGGCGGCAGGCTTGATGTGGGGGCTGGTATTCATCGGTCCTTTGCTCTTGCCAGAATACCCGGCTGCTTTGCAATCCTTTGGCCGCTACCTGGCATTTGGACTGATCACTCTGCCGATAGCCTGGATGGACAGACGACAATTGCGTTTGCTGAATAAGTCAGACTGGCTGGAGGCACTGAAGCTGGCCGCCATCGGCAATATACTCTACTACCTGTGCCTGGCCAGCGCCATACAACGCTCAGGTGCACCCTTGCCCACCATGCTGATAGGTACACTGCCGGTCGTCATTGCCATCACTGCCAATTACCGCAATGCCCGGCGCGATGGCAGCATAGGCTGGCGACGCATGCTGCCATCGCTATTGATTATTTTTGCGGGTGTTGCCTGCGTCAACAGTGTAGAAATAGCCGCATTGCAGGCAGCCTCAGACAAAGATATTCAGACCTATATCATCGGTGGCTTGTTCGCCCTGATTGCGGTGGCTTGCTGGACCTGGTATCCATTAAGAAATGCCGACTGGCTGCGTCACCACCCCGACCGCAATCCCAGAGTCTGGGCCAGTGCCCAGGGTGTTGCAACCTTGCCGCTGGCCTTGCTCGGTTATCTTGGACTATGGATATACATGGGAGTGACTGGCCAGGATTTTTCCATGCCATTTGGGCCCCGGCCACAATACTTCATCACGCTGATGCTTATCATAGGCCTATTTGCCTCATGGCTGGGCACGATGTGCTGGAACCAGGCCAGCCAGCGTTTGCCTACCAATCTGGCAGGGCAGCTCATTGTGTTTGAGACGCTGGCTGCGCTGGCTTATGCCTTCATCCTGAGCAAACGTATGCCCGAGCCCATGGTATTACTTGGCATCATTTTATTGATTGTTGGTGTTGTGACTGCTTTGCGCGCAAAACCTCAAGCTATTCACTAAGAATTTGCTTCAACTGTTCTGCAAGTCGTTCATCCCTGGAAATATGGTATACAAAGAAACGAATGCGTTGATTCAGAGTCAACCCTCTTCTTTGTGTATTCACCGGATTTGAAGGATGTTTGTCCATGCAGGAAAATATAAGCAGCAGAAACGCAGGAATTGATTTTTTACGTGGACTGGCCATTTTGCTGGTCTTGCTTTTGCATTTCTCACTTGGACTTGGCTTGAAAGACAGCCCCCTGGGGAGTTTGCTCGGGCCAGATGTATTGCGTGCCATCGTATTGAATGGCAATTATGGTGTCACTATCTTCTTCACCATTTCTGGTTACCTGATCACTTCCAATTCACTCAGGCGCTGGGGCAGTCTGGCGCATATCAACTGGCGAGAATTTTATCTGTTGCGAATTGCCCGCATCATGCCGCCATTGTTACTGGCCTTATTCATCATTGTCACGCTCGGCAGTTTGGGCGTGCCGCATTTTGATAATGCTGATAACGGCCATCATATGCCTGCCTCATATTTTTTCATTGCAGCAGGCTCGGTGCTGACTTTCTGGCATAACGTTTTGATGCAGTCGACAGGCTATTTTAATTATTGCCTCAATATCTACTGGCCGCTGTCTGTCGAAGAGATGTTTTATCTTTGCCTGCCTTTGTTGTGCATTACCCTGCGCAAACAGAGTTTATTTGTTTTGCTCTGCCTGGGCTTGATCGTGTATGCACCTATCTACCGCAGTCAGCATCTGAAAAATGAAATTGAATACATGTACGCCTACTTCGCCTGTTTTGACGCGATTGCCATAGGCTGCCTGACTGCATTGCTGGCACAAAAGATTGAGTTAAGGAAAACTGCCGCAATTTGTTTGCGCTGGTTCGCCATGCTAGTCCTGGCAGTTGTATATTTGCGCGGCATAGGTGGCCATGAAGTCGAAGGGTTTACTTTGATTTCTCTGTGCAGTGCTGCTTTTTTGATGGCGACGAAACAAGCATCTCAGCAAGGCTGGGCCATACGCAAAGGAATGGCATGGCTAGGCTGGATGGGCAGGCATAGTTATGAACTGTATCTGTTTCACATCATCGTGCTGGCGCTTATGCGCAATATCATCAGCAAGAAGGAATTGTCGTATGAAATGCGCTTGCCCTGCCTTTTTTTGTTCCTGTTACTGAGTGCAGTACTGGCTGGTTTGGTGGCTCGCTATGTTGCTGAACCAGCAAATACTTATCTGCGTAAAAAAATCAGGAATGTGCCTCCTGCTTTGCAAACTGCTTAATAAAAACCGGGCCTGAATCTCGTGGATATCAGGCCCGTTTTTTTAGGATAGGAGTCTATTCAAGCCAAAGAAAATCAGAAAGTATAATTTACCGTAGTCAACAAGATAGGGCTGGTTTTCTTTTTGGTCAATGGGCTGTCTGCCGCATCACCTAATACTTGCGAGACGCCAGCTGCGCTACGTACTGACCAGTTTTTGTCTATGACATGCGTCCAGGAGACGGTTCCCAATGCCTGGGAAAAGCCCGCTTTGGGGCTAAATGTCCTGTAGCCGGAATTGGCAGTTTGAGTAGGTGTTACACCAAAATATGTCTGGTTGTATTTGGCGTCACTATAAGTCAAAGAACCGCCGATTTCGACTTTGTCTGAAGTAGTTTGAAACACCGGGGCCGACAAGCCAAAATGATAGGCGTTACCGTTTTCTCTGCGAGAGAGCGCCAGATTGGTACCGAAGCTGGCACTGATGCCGCCAGCAAATGTGGTGCTCGCATTCAAATTCAGAGTTGCCGAACCAGAGATATCACCCATGCCTTTCAAATCATCGGAACTGGACAGGGAGTGAGAATCGCGGGAGTCTTCGCGGCCAGCACGATAACCCAGGCCTGCGCTCAGGGAAAAATTATCGACTTTCTGGCTGTAGCCTATGCCACGGGAAGAGCTGAGAAAGAAACCATTCTTGTTTTGGTATTCGCCAAACAAGGCCGGACCAAAGCGATTTTTCTTTGCGCCCAGGTATTCAGGCGCATAGAAAAAACCTGCGCCCATGACTGCAGTCGTCTCAGGCTCTTGCGCCGGTTTGTCTTGTGCCTGGGCAGAAAATGACATTGCCATGAAGCTGGAGAAAGCGATGGCTGTCAGTGTAAAAATATGTTTCATGGTGAACCCTTTTCATCAATGGAAGCTAAACAGTCCGGGCGGCATTCTTGCCGCACAACTACTCTCCGACGGAGAGCTCGGAGCGAAGTCTCGCAAAGTTGAAAAAACTATGCCAATGGAAAATTGCAGGCCCTGCATGCGTGGACAAGACGTATTGAAATCCGGTACTTATGGTGATTTTGCAGCCTGTGATGACGTAGCAGAAAGCCTGAAGTTGACCTTGGTATGCGTGAGTGAGTTACATGAAAGACACAGTAAGTTGATTTTTATTTGTTTTTTAGATAATCACTTGCGTATTTTATAATCATGAGGGATGATGTTAAATAGGCTATTAAAAATGTTAAATATGCGCATTGAATATGAAGCCACATTCAAGGCGATATTCAGGCTAGTAAGCGTTAATGGACTGTTACCCGTCGGGAGAATTCATGATTCGCCTCAAACATGCATTGATCGAATGCCGTGAGAATAGCTTCGATCATCGCTTGAAACTGCTCAAGCATTCCTTGCAAACTGCCATAGAGCTGGAGCATTCGACCATACCGCCTTATCTGTATGCCTTGTATTCAATCAAGACAGACCAGAATCTGGAAATCGCCCATCTCATCAAATCCATCGTCAAGCAAGAGATGTTGCACATGTCGCTGGACTGCAATGTCCTTAATGCCATAGGTGGGCATCCGAAAATTGATCATCAGCACTTTATTCCCCACTATCCCGGAAACTTGCCAGGTTCGGTTGAGGACAGCCTCATCGTCCCCTTGGCCGCACTATCCAAGCAATTGCTGTTTGATGTATTCATGGTTATAGAAGAACCCGAGAAAACCGTGGATGGCACAACACCGCCAGCAGATGGTGTGACCATAGGCGAGTTCTATGCGCACATCAAAAAAGAAATTTGTGAATTGTCCAAAATGGGTAATATCTTTACCGGTCCACCAGAAAAACAATTGGTGACGGGTTTCAAGGAATTGCAAAACAAGGGTGTCTACGATGAGGCAACAGCGCTGGCGGCGATAGATATGATCGTTGAGCAGGGCGAGGGCAGCGACACCAGCCCGATTGATCCTGAGCATGAACTGGCGCATTACTACAAATACGCAGAGATTTACCATGGCCGCAAACTGATCGCCAACCCCACACCAAAGCCAGACCAGCCTGCCTGGGTATTTGAAGGCCATCGCATAAAATTTGATGTCGGCGGCATTTACCCTGTCATCAGCAATCCCAACCCACATAGCTATGCAGGCAAGCCGCGCATTACCGACCTGAACCTGACTTTCAACAGCACTTACTCTGACATGCTGCGCAAACTGCACAATGTCTTTAACGGCCAGCCTGACAATCTTGCACTGGCCTTGCTGTCCATGCAGTCGCTCAGAGAGCAGGCACAGTTGCTGATGACGCGGGAAGTCGTTCCTGGCCAGACTGCCGGTCCCACATTTGACTATATTCCCGCCTGACATTCTGGAGAGCCGCAATGACGCAAACTAACTGGTGGATGTTCCATGGCGATACTGCGCACACGGGTGAAGTGCAGGGCAGTGATATTAGTCGTGATACGCTTGATCAATTCACGCTATTACATGATATAGCCATCCCTGGCCCGGTCTTGTCTGTGCCTGCCATCGTCGATGGTTACCTGTATGTAGGGCTGGCGAATAATCATGAATTGCCGGGAGCGAATGGTGGCAAGTTCATGAAGATAGAATTGTCCAGCGGCATGACGGTGGCGCATTATGAATGGCCGATAGACCCGACTGAAGGTGATACGCACGGCTTCATGGGCATGGGGTGCACCCCGGCTATCTGGGATAATAAAGTCTATTTCAGCGCTTTCAATGGCAAGTTCTATTGCCTGAATGCGACGGACCTGAGCTTGAACTGGGTTGTGGATTTGCGCCATGCTGATCCTGATTTCAATCAACCCACATCCAATCTTGGCGATGTCTCGGCAGGCGTGCCAGCAGCAGGCTGGTCATCTCCGGTGGTAGCGGCTGCAGATGGCAGCAATGGTCTCGTCTTTGTTGGCATGGGTGAGGGTGAAAACCCCGGCTGCTTTGGCTTTATCTATGCCATGGATGCCCAGACTGGTCAGGTGCAATGGATATACTGCACATGCCAGTATGAAGAAGGCGTGCCCAATTTACCCAATGTCTTGCCGCCAGAATCTGTGAGCGGCACTTTGCCAGCCATGTACACCATAGGGCCGAATAATCCTGCTATACGCGGGGCCTCGGTCTGGTCTTCCATTGCCTATGATGAGCGGCTGGATCGCCTGTACTGCGCAACTGGCAACCCTGTGCCTGACAGTGCCTTGCCCAGTAAAGGTTTTTCCAACGGTATATTGTCGCTGGACGCATCCAGCGGTCAATTTCGTGGTTTTAGTCAGCCACCGGCAGAGAGCAGTTATCGCGCTACCGACGTCGATGTTGATTTTGGTGGTTCACCTACGCTGTTGACCATCAATGGCCGCCGCGTTGTCACTGCTGGTTGCAAGAATGGTGGCTTCTTCAGGTTTGATGCAGCGACGCTGGAATTGTTGAACTGGCGACAATTACTGCCTTTCTATAACGATGGCACCCAGATACCCACGGTCGATCCGCATGTCTCCCCCAACGACCAGCGTATGGACCCCTATGTGCCAAATCAAGAGTCGGATGAAGAAGATCAGGAAAATTATTCTGGCACTTACAGCACAGCCGCCGTGCACACTGCGCTGGGTCGTCTGTTCATCGGCGTAGGCGGCAATAATTATCATAATGTCGAAGCTGGCATTGATTACCGCACGACCCCTTTCATGCGCGCCCTGGATTGGGAAACCCTGGAAGATGCCTGGGCCATGGATGACAGTGATCCGCGTCTGTACATAGAGTCACAACCGCCGATGTACCGCACACCTGGTGAATCAGGTTTGAGCTCTCCTGTGGTCGTCAACGATCTGGTGTTCTTTTCCACCTCCAAAGTGGCTGTGTATGCCTTTGATGTCTATAGCGGCAAGATGCTCTGGCAAGACAATCTGGGTGACCAGACTGGTGGCATGAATGGTGGCTATGGCTATTGCCTGGGGCCGGCAGTGGCAGGCAATTATATGGTGGCCGGTGCGCTGGTATTTGGCAAGCAGGGCGGGGTATTGCGTATCTATGGTTTGAAAGACCAGGAGAATCAACATGCTTGAAGTCATCTTGTTTGGTATTGTCGCCGGGCTCGACAATTTGCAGGCCAGCACGTCTCTGGGGTTGTTACCCATGCAGCGCAGACGTATGCATATGCTGGCAATCGCGTTTTGTGCTTGTGAGCTGGGGGCTGCGATACTGGGCCTGCTGCTTGGGCGCGGCCTGATCAGTATGCTGGGCCCGCTTGCCTCCCATATCGCACCATTTGCCATGCTCGCTTGTGGCGTCATTATCTTGTGGCTGGCTTATCGCAGCGAAGCCAAAGGCTTGCCACAATTCGTCAATCATCCGGGCTTTTTGCTGGGTTTGCCGCTTGCGCTAAGCCTTGACAATGTCGTCGCTGGCGCAGGTGTCAGTTTTTCCAGTGCGCCTGTGATGACTTCGGCCATCATCATCGGTGTCATCAGCGCAGGCATGGCTTGCTTTGGCTTGTATTTCGCCAACTGGATACGTAATTTTTTACCCAAGCGCGTGGAATTGCTGGCCGGTGCCTATATGTGTTTTCTGGCTGTACGCATGATGTATAACGACTGACGGACTGTTCATCATGCCAAAAGACCAGAGTGAACGCACGGCCATGCAGGCCTATGTGCGCAATCTTAATTTCCCTAGCAGTGTGGCGGTTTCCCCTGCCGGGCAGGTATATATTGCTGAGACGGGTTTGCCATTTGATGGCGCTGCCAAAGGCGGGCGCATACTCAGTGTCAATGAAGATGGCAGCGTCGAGGAATTATTGAATAATTTGCGCCAGCCAGTCAATGGTCTGGTCTGGCATGACAACAGCCTCATCATTTCTGAGGGGGGCTATCCAGGTCGCATCAGTCGTCTTGACCTGAAAACAAACGCGTGGGCGGTGTTGCTGGATGATCTGCCTGGCTTTGGCAATTACCACACCAATATGGTGGCGGTAGGGCCAGACAATAAAATGTATTTTGGTCAGGGTGCCATGACTAATAGCGGCATCATAGGCACGGATTCGCACGACCTGGCCTGGCTGCGTGAAACCAGGCATGCGCCAGATATACCTGGCTATGACATTACGCTCAGTGACCATGTAGCGACAGTCAGCGACCCTGAAGGCCAGCAAATTTCCTCCAGCGCATTTGCGCGCTTTGGACAAGTGCACGCAGGTGGAACCTGCTTACAAGGCCAGACGCCATGCACTGCCAGCATCATGCGTTGTAATCTGGATGGTACAAATCTGGAGCTGCTAGCCTGGGGCATACGCAATGCCTTTGGCTTGTTATTCTTGCCGGATGGCAGACTCATTGCGACCGAGCAGGGAACTGACGTACGCGGTGTGCGGCCAGTCTGGAATTGCCCTGACTTTCTGTTTGAAATAAAACCAGGTGCCTGGTATGGCTGGCCAGACTATCTCGGCGGCTTGCCCATAAACGCGCCAGCCTATCGCAATCCACAAGGTGAAGGGCAAGCCTTTGTCCTGGCTAATCATGCAGATCTGCCAGCCCCAGAAACACCCTTAATGGCCTTCGATGTCAATGCCTGTGCAGTCAAGATGGCGCAGATACCTGCCGGGCTACACCATGCCGGTGATCTCATCGTCGCGCAATTTGGCGATGAACGTCCCATGACCGGGCCGCCGGGGCCAAGAGTGGGGCGCAATCTTATCCGTGTAGATACCAAAGACTGGAGCAAGCATGCCTTGCCCGCATTGGCATCTGTGCCCTGGCACCGGCCGATTGATGTCGCTTTTTCGCCAGATGGTGCATTCATGTATGTGGTCGATTTTGGCGATTTTGAATTCACTGCAAAAAAAGATATACGCGCACGCGCCGCTAGCGGCTGTGTCTGGAAAATTCCTGTCAATAATATGGAGCTGACATCATGAGCCAGGTTTCATTCGAAAAAGATATTGCGCCTCTGTTCAATCAGTTTCGCGCATCCATGATGTGGCGGCTGGACCTGACCAAATACGATGATGTCAGGCTCAATGCCAGCATGGTATTGAGCCAGTTACAGGGCGGCATGCCACCACCACCTTATCCGCCTTTTACCAAAGAACAGCTTGCGATGTTCCAGACCTGGATCAATGAAGGTTGCCCAAAATAGACAGTTGATTAAATTTGCAGAAGGAATTTCATATGAGCCTCAATGCACAAACCCTCATCGGTAGCTGGGAAATGGTCGAAGCCTGGGATATCGGTGACGACCCCAGCGACCCGACCAAGAAAACCTACCCCTGGGGCAATCCATCGGCAGGTTACTGGGTATATGACAAGAGCGGCCACTTCAGTTTGATGATTTCGCAAAATCCACCATTGGCGATACCAGCAGACCCTTTCAGCGGTCAGCCGCAATCATCCTGGCTGACACCGCAAAAGCCCTGGGAAGTGCCACATTCCCTGCTGATCGACAGCTTTGCCACGGCTAGCCCGTATGCCTATTTCGGCACCTATACGGTAGAGATGGATACCAATCACCCGCATCTGGGCGGCACCATAGTCATGAACGTATTTGCCGATGTCATGCGTGCCTACACAGGCACGGTACAAAAGCGCAGCTTTGTATTTGATGGCAAGGATTATCTGAACGTAGGAACACCAGGGCAATATTTGCGGCGTTTAAAGCGCCTTACTTAAGCTTACGTAGCCTTACTTAGCTAGGTGCTTAGTTGGCTGCTTAATATAAGCGGCAATTAATGTAAGCGCCAATAAAAACAAGCGGGCTGCCTACACTAAAATTGGCAGCCCGCTTGTCATTCGGCTTTCAAGTCCGCAAAGCCTGGTATTGCTTACTTTGGCTTAGCTACTGACCGCCGTACTACGCTTTTCCTTGGCTTCTATCAATTTTTGTATGATGACGCAAGCAGACTTCGCTTGCTCTTCATTCACATCAATATTTTCAATGACAGAGCGCTTGAATCGTATGCCGTCAATGAGACCACTATTTTCAACAAAACCCATGGTCAGTTCGCGGTTTAAAAAGTAGTACACCAAACCTATCAGCGCCCCAACTAACAATATTACAATCGCAGGAGTAAACATCTGCTCCTTTATCAAGCTGGACGCAATAAAGAAAGCTATTGCAAAGAAGCCCAGTGCCTTCTTCCAAGGCTTGTGATAGCCGTAATAAGTCGAACAAATACTTTGCAGCGGTAACATACGTGATTCTGTTCCAGCCAGGGAGTTGGAGGTGAACTCCACTCTATCCACGCCAACCAAAATCCTGGTAGTTGGATCGACCCCCATCAAAGATAAAATCCAGGCGATCAGTCCGCTTTGGCGGCCTGTGATGCTGATGAAATTGTTTTTATCATCGATGGCCTTAGTGCCAACTTTCCATTCCTTGATTACCAGTGCGCTCATATGATTATTTCCAAAGTGTTTGTGGGTTAACTACGGTTGATTTGCCGGGAAGCCGGTTTACTGTGAGACTGAAAGATATCACAGTAAATGCTGTCCGCATAAGCATCCCCTACCTTAGTATGCACCCACGTGACTTTAGATGTTGTTAATCAATATCCAACAGTAAATCGTTGACCTTGATGTGCTGGTTTTTCCAATTCATCGAGCATGGCGACGGCGTAGTCTTCTACCGAAATATGGCTCTTGCCATCTGCAGCGATCAATAAACTGTCTTTGCCTAGGCGGAATTGTGCAGTACGTTGTCCTGGCGCAATCATGGCTGAAGGGCTGAGCATGGTCCAGTTGAGCGTTTCTTCCTGACGTAAAAGTTGTAGAGCAGTACGCGCACCTTCTGCAGATGCTCTATAGGCCTCTGGGAAGTCGGGTGTATCCAACACCTGCAAGCCAGGCGCAACTTCCAGCGAACCTGCACCACCAACAACCAGCAAGCGTGGCGTGTGTACATGTTTGGCGGCTGCAATGATGTTCTTGATGCCACTGACGTAATAAGCCAGGGTCTCAGTATTGGCGTGGCCGCTAAAGGCGCTGATGATGGCATCAAAGCCAGCCAATTGTTTGCCCAGCGCATCCAGGTCCTGTACGTCGGTGGCAAATACCTGGAGATTGTCAGTTGCTGCCAATTTTTCTGGATGTGCGACAAAAGCGCTAAGCTTGTGCTGACGCGATAAAGCTTCTTTCAAAATGGCCGATCCTATGAAACCACTGGCACCGATGAGGGCGATATTCATTTATTTCTCCTTGAGCTATGAGTTGATGGAGTGCAGTTTGACAGTTTTGATTGCTTAGATAAACGTCATAATTATTAATTCATTGTTAGAAAATTCTTATCAATCATCGTTGCCAGAGTAAAATGATGTGTATCAAGCGCGCAAGTAGAGGTGGGAGGATGGCAACGCTGGACCAGATTGATCTGAATAGCCTGACGATATTTGCTGCTGTTGTAGAGGCCGGTAGTTTTACCGCAGCGGCCGACAGGCTGGATGTGGCAAAGGCCAAGATCAGTGTGCAAATCAACAGGCTGGAGCACCAGTTAGGCTTAAGTTTGTTTACACGCACGACGCGCCAGATGGCCTTGACTGATGCCGGGCGACATCTGCACGAGCAGTGTCAACCCTTGCTCTCAGGCCTGCGCGATGCGTTAACGCAAGTAGGGAGTCAGCAAGACGAGCTAACTGGTTTGCTGCGCATCTCCGCCAGTGTCAGCCACGCAAGCCTGGCTATCGCGCCTGCAGTTGCTGAATTCTCTCGTCTCCATCCACAATTGAGCATGGATTTACGTACTGGCGACCGCATATCGGACCTGGTCGCCGATGGCATAGATTTATCTTTTCGTATGGGTTGGTTGCGTGATTCTTCACAAAGAGCCATCAAGCTGGGTGAGTTTCAACAATATATCGTGGCTGCGCCCAGTTACTTGAAAAAACATGGCACACCCAAATTGCCAGAAGATCTACGAGCGCATCAATGGATAGCATTATCCCTGCTGCCGACGCCCTTGACCTGGAAAATCAGCGATGCAAACGGTAACGTGCACAGCTTGCATATGAAGTCACGCATGCAGGTTGATTCTCCGACTGCCTTACTCACACTCTTACAGCATGGTGCGGGTATCTCTGCCATGGAAGAAATGAGTTCGGCGGCGGCGATCAAGGCTGGCAAGTTGCAACGCCTTTTACCTGATTATGAATTGCCCAGGGGTGGGGTGTATGCCGTCTTGCCACCGGGTCGACATATTCCAGTCAAGGTCAGGGCTTTTATTGATTTTTATAAGTCGTTTATTAAAACGGATTGAATTAAAAATCTGCGACCAAGCTCATGGTTTGGTACTCGTTATCTTATCCAGATAAAACGTAGCATCAATACGTTCATGCCATTGAGGCCCAGCTTCAGGTAGTTCATATAAGCCTTGTGGCAAATAAGACGTCAATGCAGCCTGCATGCTCACATCCTGTTTCAGTTGTACAGGCAGTTTTCGCCAGTCAGTAAAATTATAAGGCCCCGGCTGGGGTGCAAGATGATTTTCTATCGTCTTGGAAGGAAAGCTCAGGACAGGCGTGTTCTGATCGTTGAAGAAATTATAGTAACTGCCCTTGTTGCCTGTGAAATGCACGACATAGACTTTGTCCTTGAACTGTCGGCTAATGACATGCCCGAGATTGCCATGCTGTGGCAAGCCACTGCGATTCAAATGGACAAAATTACCCCAGACGATGACTTTTTGGTCGGCGTAGCGCTGCGTTAACAGGGTCAATAAATTCTCACCCATGACCGCACTGCGGTGTTCATGCCTGTGCCCCCAGTAGCGCAAGGCCTGATCTTCCATGCTGATGACGATGCGCTGCCAAAAATATTGCTCCCTGGAAGAAAGGGCAGTTTTTAATTTCTGTATGAATTGAAAGTATTGCGCCTGGGTTTTTTCATCTGGCAGGGAGCGGTTCATGCTGAACAACTGCAAGCTGAGCTCAGTAAATTTGTCCCAGAACGCATCATTCCCCAGTTTGTCATTGACTTGATTTTTCAGATCAGCCACCAGATATTGCCTGGCATATAGACCTGTGTGCTGACCGTCCATGCCAGACAATATCAATGGAGACTTGCCCTGTTTTTGTGTTTGCAGATAATCGAACAAACCCTGCATGGCCGGGCTGTTGGCATACAGGTAGAACACATTTCCTGCTGCTTGTGAGCGTATGTTGTTCGCCGCATCAGCAGTACGCCAGATGCGGTCTACATCATATAAACCACTTTCCAGTGCCAATACATGGTAACCGTGTTTTTCATGCAGATACCTGACCAGTCTGGCTTTCAGTGCAAAGACATTTTCTTCGCCATGGCTTTGCTCATCCAGCATGACGATGCGCTTGTCTTTGATGGCGGCACCAAAAGCGGCCAGGTCGGCATAGACATCGCTGGCATTGTTGTCTGAGACGGCGCTGGTATTGTTTGTCAGCCAGGCATCCCAGGCAGGCGATGTGGTTTGTGCGATGGCAGCGGGCAAGGCAAGGGCGAACAATAGCCCGCTTATCCAGGTTTTATGCATCATATATTTTCTTTGGAAATGGCAGGATTTATTTGCCCAGCATGCGCTTGAGTGTTGCATCCTTGTCGATGATGTGATGCTTAAGTGCACCTGCCATATGCAAGAGTATGGCGGCGATCAGGATATAGGCGCTGACATGATGCATGGTTTCGCCAGTGCTTGCCCAGAATTCACTGTACGCTAGAACTTCAGCCGGATTGCCAGGCATATGCTGTGCAGGTACCAGGACCAGGCCAAAAATACCAAAGCCATGGCCACTGGCCCCGGAAAACAGCATGCCACTGAAGGGCAGGGCTATCGTGCCAAGGATCAATGCCCATTTAATGACTTTGGCCGTTACTTGTTCCAGCTTTGTATAGTTTGCCGCAGCAGCAGGCCAGCCATTCCATATGCGCCAGATGATGCGCACAATGGCGATAATCAGAACCAGCACGCCCAGTGATTTGTGCAAGGGATAAAGCGCCCAGGCCTCAGCCCTGGTCATGTACAAGCCGACGGCGCATAAACCCACGATGAGAATCGCGATGATCCAGTGCAAAGAAATAGTGAGTTTGCTGAGCCGGTTTGCTTGATCCATCATTTCGTTTACCCATCAGGATTAAAAAGATGATGGACCGTATAAGGTCGTAGAAGTTTCAAGATCAATTCGGCTTCGCTTCATATTTTTGTGCTTACCTGGAGATAAATTCCCTGACTTGTATGACATTTCCTTCCGGGTCATGGCCATCGCAGATGCGGCAATGCTGGAATTCCCATTCGCGATCGGCCGCATCTATTTGTCCGCCCAAACTGGCAGCCACTTCCCTGGCTTTGCCTATATTGGCAACTGGCAGCATCAATTTGACGGCTGATTCCCCACGTCTTTTGGGCGGAGATGTGATTTCGAAAGTGTTGGCAATGCGGTCCGGTATGGCATGAATGACTAATTGGAAATGCGGTAATTCCAGGACTGTGTATTCGTCTTCCGCATGCGTCGCGATGGATTGCAGGAGTTGTTCATAAAAACAGCTGACTTTACTCAAATCTTTGGCGTAGACGACCGCACCTGGGGTGGCTAAGTGGGACATGATTTTCCTTTGCTCTTGGATAAAAGAAAAAATACAGCCTGATGTCAGGCAAACAAACCATCATCTTCATTCTAGTCGCTGGGCGGCGGAGCATGAAGTAATCGCCTGCATCATGAAATCAAGAACCAGATTGCAAGGCATGGCGAAGGACCTTGCCATCCAGCGTTGAGTGCTAATTCGCTAATACTTACAAATTTTACACAAAATAGCTTTATATTATGCTTTAACATATTCGATAGTTATGAACTCTGGGGTAAAAGCCCATTGCGGTTTATAATTTCAGCTGTTACAACATTAATGCGCATTTTTTGTCACTGACGTGGTTAACAATTCCGGAACCAAGTCGTGCCAATAAAGTCTTAAGGACTATGAATCAGGTTTCCAATCAAGCACATCCGGATTTCCATCAGCATCAGACAGGGCAACTGCGAGCCATCGCAATGGCTGCGCTTGTTCATGTTATTTTATTAAGTTTTTTGTGGATAGGCGTGAGTTGGCAAAATAAGGCCAGTAACGTAGTAGAAGCCGAGCTTTGGGATACGACGACCCGCGAAGCCGCACCTAAGCCTATCCCCATCCCCGACCCTGTAGTGGAAGAAAAACCAAAAGAGCCAGTTCCGGTCAAGGAAGAAGTGCGTCAGGAAGACCCGGAAATCGCTCTGGCACAGGAAAAAAAACGTAAATTGCTCGAAAAGAAAAAAGAAGAAGAGCATCAGCGTGAATTGGCTGAGAAAAAACGCAAAGAAGAACAGCAGGAAAAATTAGCAGAGCAGAAACGCAAGGAAGAAAAGCTTGCGCAAGAAGCTGCCGAGAAGAAAAAATTGCTGGCCAAGGACAAGAAAAAATCCGACGACCTATACAAAGAAGAACTGGCGCGTGTTACCAATCAGGCTGCCAAGGTAGGGAGTGGCGGTTCTGGCACTGCTGACAAATCGACGGGCAATAACCGTGGCGACCCTAGCTATATCGCAAAAATCGCTGCCAAGGTCAGATCCAATACAGTTTTTGGCGGAATTGATAGCACGGCCGGTAATCCTACAGTGGAATACAGCATTAACCTATTGCCAGATGGATCACTCCGTGGTGCAATACGCAAAGTTAAATCCTCGGGGATTGTCAGTTTTGATGACGCTGTGGCTGCAGGCATAGAA
Organism: Undibacterium sp. Di27W; assembly: GCF_049340345.1. Classification (NCBI taxonomy): domain Bacteria; kingdom Pseudomonadati; phylum Pseudomonadota; class Betaproteobacteria; order Burkholderiales; family Oxalobacteraceae; genus Undibacterium; species Undibacterium sp. Di27W. The sequence continues at coordinate 410,538 of NZ_JBMPOS010000001.1, forward strand.
AAGTCTGCACCTTTTCCGCGTGATAAGACTGGCCTTGTCCCGACCAGCCTGACGCTGGTTTATCGTATGAAGGAAGAATAAACTCCGATGATGTCCATGTTGAAAAAAATCGCTGTCACTGCAGTTGTCGCCGCAGTCGCTAATTTGTCTGGCCTTGCCCTGGCTGAAGCCCAGATCAGGGTAGAAGTTTCTGGCGTAGGTTCCAACCAGATTCCTATCGCCATTGCCGCTTTCACTGACGAAGCACTGACACCTCAGCAAGTCACCAGCATCATCAAGGATGATCTGACGCGCAGTGGTTATTTCAAAATTATTGATGCCAATGTCGTCCTGAATGAAAACGCTGTCGTCAACTTCGGCGACTGGAAATCCAAAGGCGCAGATGCGCTTGTAGTTGGTAGCGTGCAAAGCCTGGCTGATGGCCGCTTTGATGTGCGCTATAAATTGCTTGATACCGTGAAGTCCAGCACCTTGTCTGGCTTTGCCGTTACTGCCCCTCCTGCCAATGTACGTCTGACGGCCCATAAAATTGCTGACGATATCTATGAAAAACTGACCGGCGTACGCGGTATTTTTTCCACTCGCATTGCGTATGTGACCAAGGCCGGTTCTGAATACAGGCTTGAAGTGGCTGATGCAGATGGCGAAGGCACCAAAGTCGCCTTGCGCTCGCCTGAGCCGATTATTTCACCAGCCTGGTCTCCAGATGGTACCAAGGTTGCCTATGTGTCCTTTGAAAAGCGCAAACCTGTAATTTTGGTGCAAAATCTGGTCACTGGTGAAAGAACTGAAGTTGCCAATTTTAAAGGTAATAATTCTGCGCCAGCCTGGTCGCCAGATGGCAGCAAGCTGGCAGTGGCCTTGTCGCGCGATGGTCAGACTCAGATTTTTACTGTCAACGCCAGTGGCGGTAATCTGCAAAAATTGACTTCCAGCTCCTCCATCGACACTGAGCCACAATTTGCAGCTGATGGTCAGTCAATTTACTTCCTCAGTGACCGTGGCGGTAATCCGCAAATCTATAAAATGAGTGCAGGTGGGGGTGAAGCCAAGCGCGTTACTTTTGGTGGCTCCTACAATATCACACCAAGAATATCCCCCGACGGCAAGACTTTGGCTTATATTTCACGTCGCGATGGCAAATTCCAGTTATATGTACTGGATTTGGCCAGCGGCCAGGAACTCAGGCTGTCAGACACTACCAAGGACGAGTCACCGAGCTTTTCACCGAATGGACGTTATATTATGTATGCAACCGAGTCCGGCCGCCGCGGCTCGCTTGCTGTAGTGTCCATTGATGGTAAGGTGAAACAAAAATTGACGGTCCAGGCCGGAGATATTCGGGAACCCACTTGGGGTCCTTTCATGAAATAAGCAGTATTTGACTATTTGCTTAGCTAATTGCGCTTAATTATTTGCTTATCTATTTTAATCAGGAGAGAAAATGCGTTTTACATCCCAATCCAAAACCCTGGCAATGTTGATTTCCAGTGTAGTTCTGATGACTGCCTGTGCTTCCAAAGTCCCTCTGGAAGACAAGAAAGTTGAAGACAAACCAGTTTCAACAACAAACAATACGCAAACTGACACCAATGCAGTCAAGCAAGTGACAGCAAATGTTGATCCATTGACGCAAGGTGCCCTGGCTAAACGCAGCGTGTATTTTGACTATGACAGCTATGCTGTGAAAGAAGAATTCAAACCTGTGGTTGATGCGCATGCCAAGTTCCTGGTAACGAACAAAAACCGCAACATTCTGATTCAAGGCAATACTGATGAACGCGGTGGTCGTGAGTACAATCTGGCACTGGGCCAAAAACGTGCTGAAGCAGTACGCAAATCCCTGACTTTGCTGGGTGTATCTGATGCACAAATTGAAGCTGTTTCTTTGGGCAAGGAAAAACCAAAGGCAACAGGTAGTGACGAAGCTTCCTGGGCAGAAAATCGTCGTTCCGACATTCTGTACAAGTAAGCCCGTGTTTGAAAGCCTCGATTGAGGCTTTCTTTGCATTTGGCGCTGCATCTTTGATGTTGAAGGTGCAGTGCATATCCATTTTTTCAGATTGCCATGAAACTCAATTCCCTACGCACTACCTTCCTCGCAGCAGCACTGTCCTGCGCATTTCTGCCCTCGGTGGCATCTGCCGGTATTTTTGATGATGATGAGGCGCGCAAGGCCATCCTGGACTTGCGGGCAAAAGTGGATGCTGTGAATGCCAAGCTGGACTCCAGGCTGGAAACCAAGGCAGACAAAAGCTCCGCCTTTGCGCTGGCAAATGAGAATGAAGTATTGCATGCAGAAATCGCCAAGCTGCGCGGCCAGATCGAAGTATTGGCCAATGACCTCGCGAATGCACAAAAGCGCCAGCAGGATTTTTATGTGGATCTCGACAATCGCATCCGCAAGCTGGAGCCCAAGCGCATGACTGTAGACGGGCAAGAAGCCACCGTTGATGTCGGTGAGCAGCGTTCTTATGATGCCGCCATGGCCTTGTTCAAGGCAGGTGACTACAAGGCGGCAACGCCAGCTTTCTCCAGCTTCCTGATGAATTATCCGCAATCCGCATTTGCCGGGTCAGCACAATACTGGCTGGGTTTCGCTTACTTTGCCCAGCGGGATTTCCGCAATACCATTTTGAACATGCAGCAGGTTGTAAAGAACTATCCCGATCATCCCAAGGCAGCTGATGCCCTGTTGAATATCGCTTCCTGCCATATAGAATTGAAAGAAAAGCCTGCCGCCAAAAAGGTCCTGGAAAGCGTGATTGCCAAGTATCCTGATACCGAAGCAGCCCAGGCAGCCAAGAACCGCCTGGCAGCCTTAAAATAAGGCTATATTCCTTAATCTGGCAGCGGCGTTGACAGCGACCCCGAAACCACCTATAATCTTGGTCTTCGGGTCGTTAGCTCAGCTGGTAGAGCAGCGGACTTTTAATCCGTTGGTCGCAGGTTCGAATCCCGCACGGCCTACCACGAATACCAAAGACTTAGGTCGCTTTACTAAGTCTTTAAATTTTTTAGCAGTTTGTAACAGTTTTGGGTCGTTAGCTCAGCTGGTAGAGCAGCGGACTTTTAATCCGTTGGTCGCAGGTTCGAATCCCGCACGGCCTACCAAAACAAAGGACTCAGGTGTCATGCCTGAGTCCTTTTTTGTTTTCCACTTTGGCTGATGGCATACTCTGATGTGCTGAAGCGCCAGCATAAAGAGCTGGCGTCTCTCCAGTCGTTTATCTTAATATCGGTTGCAGGACTATCGTGTCCTCATACTCTCTGTGAGCGTCATACCATGAAAAAGAAAGCTGGCAAGGTCAACAAGCAGGCTATACAAAAGACACCAGAGACGCAAGAGAAGCATGAGATACGTCCAGGACAGTCAGTGGAACTGCTCAAGGAGCTGCATATACTGACGCGCGACGGCAAGATGAACCAGGATAGTCGCCGCAAGCTCAAGCAGGTTTATCATTTGTACCAGTTCATAGAGCCGCTACTGCTGAAATTGCAGCAAGATCATGCAGATATCAGCCTGGTGGATCATGGCGCAGGCAAGTCTTATCTGGGTTTTATCTTGTATGACTTGTTCTTCAAGTCAGAACAAGCGCAAAGCAAGGCCAGGATTTATGGCATAGAGACGCGCGACGAACTGGTGCAGCGTTCGACTGAGCTGGCGCAACGGCTGGATTTTCCTGGCATGTCTTTTTTGAACTTGTCTGTTGCCGATTCCATTACTTCATCAGCCTTGCCCGAAAAAATCGATATCGTCACTGCCTTGCATGCTTGCGATACTGCTACTGATGACGCTATCCAGTTCGCTCTCAAGAAAAAAGCCCAGTTCATGGTGCTGGTGCCTTGCTGCCAGGCGGAAGTGGCGGCAGAACTGCGCAAGACCAAGGGCGATGCGGTCAAGGATAATCCCTTGTCAGAAATGTGGCGTCATCCTATCCATACACGTGAATTTGGTAGCCAGATCACCAATGTACTGCGTTGTTTGCAACTGGAAGCGCATGGATATCAGGTCAGGGTCACAGAACTGGTAGGATGGGAGCATTCCATGAAGAATGAGCTCATCGTGGCAGAATACAAGGGCTTGCCCGCCAAAAGGCCGGCAGAGCGCCTGGCTGAAGTCTTGAAAACAACGGGACTGGAAGCTATGCAAAGAAGATTTTTTGTGCAGTCTTAAGCATTTTGTGGTGTGCAGACCACCGTCGCTTGTCACGGTCACTGTATGGTCATAAAGAATGATTAATATCATTTATGCTTATTCTGTATTTAGCTATTTTAAACACGTTTGTTGATCGCCATACTCATACTCAGTAAAGGATAGAAAACATGCTGGCCGCCGTTGACCTGGGTTCCAACAGTTTTCGCATGCACATCGCCCGGCATGAAGGCGATGTCATCAAAGTCATCAAAAGCGCACGCGATCCCATACGCCTTGCAGCAGGCCTCGATAAAAATGGCAACCTGACGCCAGAGGCCATGGATAAAGCGATCAACTGCCTGGCGCGGTTTCGTGAAATCCTGAATGCTTATCCGATAGAAAACCTGCGCGTAGTCGCGACCAATACCATACGCATCGCCAAAAATGCTGCGCAATTATTGCCGCTGGCCGAGGCGGCCATAGGCTGCCCCATAGAAGTAATCTCCGGCGAAGAAGAGGGGCGCCTGATTTACATGGGCGTGTCAAATGCCGTGGCTATACCAGAGGAGCGCCGTCTGGTGCTGGATATTGGTGGCGGCTCTACCGAGGTGATACTTGGTCACGGCCATGCAATCGTGAAAGTGGAATCTTTTAGCATAGGCACGGTCAAGCACAGTGCCAGCTTTTTTCCTGACGGGCGTTTGACGGATGCGGCATTTGAAGCTGCCATCCTGTCAGCCCGCTCCATGTTTGAAGATGCAGCGCCACCTTATCAACCCCAGCACTGGCGCAAGGCCTATGGTTCTTCAGGTACAATGCGGGCGATTTCTGATGCCATCAGCAAAGGTGGGCTGGGTGATGGCAGTCTGACCTTGAAGAGTCTGAATGCACTCAAACAATATTGTGTGCAATGCGGGCAAATCGATCAACTGGAGTTAAGTGGCATCAAGCCTGAGCGTGTTGCCATGGTGGTTGGTGGGCTGGCCATACTCATAGGTTTGATGATGGAATTTAATATCAGTGTCTTGCTACCCATCGAAGCCGGTTTGCGCATGGGTGTGATGTGGGACCTGTATTTGCGCGCCACCAAGCGTGACCGTCGCGAAGTGGCAGTACAGACCTTTGCCAGTTTATTCCGTACTGATATGTCGCGGGCAAACCGGGTTGCAGATATGGTCAAATCCCTGTATCTGCAATTGAAACCTGCTGGTGATACCTATGTGCGCTTATTGCAATGGAGTGCGATCTTGCATGAAGTCGGCATGGCGATCTCACATACTGGCTATCACAAGCACGGTGCCTATATGGTAGAAAATGCCGATATGGCGGGCTTTACTGCGCGCGAGCAAAGGGTCATGAGCAAACTCATCCTCAGCCAGAAAGGTAATTTGCGCAAAGTGGGCGATGGCCTGGGTGACCAGGATTTTGCCAAAGCAGTGCTGGCCCTGCGCCTGGCTGTCATGCTCATGCACTCACGAGCAGAAATTGACTTTGAAGATGTGCGCCTGAAAATGAAAGGCCGGGTCGAGCTGGAAATGAAGCGTGACTGGGTCAGTGTGCATCCCACCGTAGCTTATTGGTTGCAAAAAGAAATTGAATGCTGGCGCGAGATAGGGATGGATTTTCTCGTCAGGGCAAATGTGTAATTTCCCCCGTCACGCAATAAACCTTGTCCAGTGATTTGCCTGGACAAGGGCTAGAGATCAATTAAATGCAATCAGCCACCATGATGGACCGGAATACCCGTCCTAAAAGTTTGCCTGATTTATCATAGGCTGCAAATAATACTGTACCGCCAAATTTGTTTGGCTTACCTCCTGCCATGTCATAGAAGTCAACCTTGCTGACTTCTTTTAATAGAAATGAAATGATAGTCCGTTCCCCCAGGTGCTGGTCGTTTTGCAGCTTGTGGATATGGATAAGTGCAACTTCAGCCTCGTTGAATTTACCATAGGCAGCTGAATACGGATCAGTTGCATAATCAAGATCCCTGGATACGGGATATTCCTTCATCCTGATGTCCTGGTTGGCTGCTTTGCCATCAATTTTCCCTGCCAGTCTTCCATCAGCCAATTTGTCGATTTGTATTTCAAATTGATGTTTACCATTGCCAAAATTCGGGAAGCTGGCGCGGCATTTCAACACTTCTTCTGCACCTGCAAAACCAGCGAGCAGGCTGCCGGTAACAAGAAAAATATACTTGAAACTGTTCATCATGTCTTCACTCCTCATCATTCATGGCTTTGCTGAAATGTCAGGTCCAGGATGACACAGCTTGTCTGTGATGACACTCGCTGCCTGCAAAGTATTGAATATCAATACTGAGGTAATAAAGAGGCGATGCCCGACTAGTCTGGACAGCAATTTTTTAATACGTCAAAAATAAATCAAAAGCTTTATTAAATTTAATTGTATGTAACGATCGTTTCATGTAACATGTGTTTCATGACTAGACGAGATGAATTGCGCGATAACGCGCTTGACTATTTTTTGGCTAACGGCCTGGCTGAGCTGTCGTTGCGACCACTGGCAGAGCAAATTGGAACCAGTGCGCGACTATTAATCTACCACTTCGAATCCAAGGAAAAATTGATCACGGTCGTGATGGATGAGGCGCGTTCTCGTGTACAGCAATCAGTGATCAAAATGATGCATGCTACTCAAGGTGAAGCCAGTATGGAGTCGTTTTGGAGCTGGATTACCGACAGTGACAATATTCGCTATGTGCGCTTGCTGTTTGAGGTTCAGGTACTGGCGCTGCAAAATCCCGCAGTCTATGCACAATTTTTATCCGATACGAGTTCCAGCTGGCTGGAAGTACTTGAGCATGGCTTACCTGAATCAGCCGAGCGCCGTACCATCGCTACTTTATGCGGTGCTGTGATCGATGGTCTGGTGCTGGAATATATGAGTACGGGTGATCTGGATCGCACGACGGCCGCATTGAAATTCTTCGTCAGGCTGTTAAGTCAAGGCAATGAAAAATTCAAAGCATAAGGATCACGCATCCCGTGTTTTGTGGAAGTAAAAACCTGAAGATAGAGACGAGGCGAAATGACAGGAGCACATTGCCTTTCTTCATCCGGTTTGCATCACATCGATAAAATTTTCTGATGTTTTATCACACTTGATATTCAACAAATATAAGGATATGCCTAGCATGAACCAGCTCTATAACAACTCAGCAAGTGCGACCGGAACGATAGAAAATCCAAAGAAATTATTGGCCTCACCAAGGCATACCTTGACTTTGTTTGGCATCGTCATGATTTTGCTGGTGGCTGGAGTGTTGAATGTTTCAAGCAAGCCTGCTGTTAGCCAGACACCTGATCCATCTCAAATGCTCAAGACGAATTTGATCATGATCGCGATACTTTGGTACTGGGCATTTTTCATTTATAAAGGCATGCAGGGCTATGGCCGTTCAGTGCTGGAATTTTTTGAATTCAAGTCCTTCACGCCGAATAAATTGATTAGTGATTGTGCCTATGCCGTACTGGCACTTGTGCTGATTTATGCATGCTCATCTGGTGTACATTATCTCTTGCCAGATCAGGTTTCGCCATCCAGTAATCCTATACTCTCTTCCAGGCCGACTGGTTTTTTTGGAATCACTGCCTGGATATGTTTATCCATCAGTGCCGGCATATGTGAAGAGATCGTGTTTCGGGGTTATCTCCAGCGTCAGCTTGCTTTAATGACGGGAAATGTTGGCGTCGCCATTTTGCTCCAGGCTATCCTGTTCGGTATTGGGCATGCCTATGAGGGGCTCAGCTCAGTAATAGCTATTGTGTTGCATGGTCTGTTTCTGGGTATACTCGCCCATTGGCGTGGCAATATCCGCGCAGGTATTATTGAGCACGCAGGCTGGGATATCCTCGCCGGATTCGGACTCTTAAGTGCAAACTGGTAAAAACGCTGTATTGCTGCACCTATAAGTCATGCAGCAATCAGGATGTGCAGGTAGCAAAAAAAGACAGGTTTGAACCTGTCTTTTTTATGAAGTGAAGCTATCTGGCAGCTATCAGAAATCAAATTGTGCCGACACTTTATAAGTGCGCGGTGCGCCCGGGAATAAATAACCACCCAGGGATTGCGTCACGTCACGCCAGTAAAACTTGTCCAGCGCATTGTCGATATTAAAGCGCAGGGTAGTGGCTGTTGTACCGATCTGCGTCGCATAACGCGCACCCAGATTGACGACATGGTAGCCAGGCACAGTCACACTATTATCCGGGCTGAATGCCTTGCTGCTGGCATATTGCCAGCTTGCGTTGACATTCAAGCCTTTGACTTCCGCTACGGCATAATCGGTATAGACAGTAGATTTGAAGCGCGGCACGTTCATGACGCGCTTGTCGTCCAGGCTGCTGATCCCCGTGTTTTGTTGTTTGGCATCAAGGGCTGTCAGGCTGGCACCGAGGTTCAACTGTGGCGTGAGTTTGCCTTGAGCAGACAGTTCCAGTCCTGTGTGCAGTGCTTCACCATTGCTGACATAGGTATTGCTGCTATTGGTATATTCCAGCGGTTTTTTGATGCGGAAGATGGCGGCAGACAGGCTCAGGTCACGCTGCACATCTGCTTTCACACCAAATTCAATTTGCGTGGATTTACCAGGGTTTAGCATCTGGCTGGCGTTGCTGGTGCCGAAAGGGGCGATGCCGCCATGCTCCAGCCCCTGGGCAAAACTGCCATAGACAGAAACTTGCTGAGTCGGTTTAAATACCAGGGCTGCGGTGGACAGGAATTTGCTTTGGTCATAGCCAGGATTATCAAACTGAGTACGTGAGATATTCAAACGACGCAGGCCCAGATGCAGTTTCAGATTGTCTTGCAGGCTGATAATGTCTTGCACAAAGGCTGACCATTCCTTATCAGTGCGACGCAGAAAGACGGGGCCGGTTTTATTTGCTGATGGCATCACGCTGACAGGGCGGAACAAATTGCTGCTGCCTGCATAGTCATAGACATAGTCACCAAAATAATCCTTGCGTTGCGAATTGCTGATGCCAACAGCCAGTTCATGCTGCATGCCACCAGCGTTGAATTTGCCATTCAGCAGGGCTTGTGTGCCCCACAGTGATTTGGATTCATTGACGCTTTGGTAGTCATACACATCATAGTCACCATTCGCGCAATAACCAGGATACAGATTGGCCGCACCACAACCATAAGGGAAGGCAGTGTAGTCATCGCGCTTGAACTCATGTTTATTAGCGGCGACACTGGCGCGCCAGTCTGCGTTGATCTGGTATTCAAAACGCAGGCCCAGGTTGCTGTTGCGGGTATCGACAGGTTTGGCCCAGGGCTGGGCATTGAGCATCAGGTCAGCAGGGACGCCGCGTGGCAAATCAGTGCCATTGAATAATTGAAAACCGGGTACTGATAATTGTGATTTGTGCTGGTAGTCCGCATCGATTTGCAGCAGGGCTTGCGGTGTGATGTGCCAGTCAAATGCAGCAGAAACGAACTGGCGGTTACCGTCAGCGCCTTTGACATAAGAACGCAGGCGTTCACCTGCTGCATTGATGCGAAAGCCAAATTGCTTGTCGCTGGAATTGTCACTGATATCCGCCGCGCCATACACTGTGCCACGCTCGCTGATTTCAAATGTGGCAGAGCGAACGGCGTAGCTGGTGGGGCGTTTGGTCACATAATTGATGATGCCGCCTGGCGTAGCAAAGCCAGCCTGGAAGCCTGCGATACCCTTGAGGATTTCTATGCGTTCCTTGTTCTCCAGGGGGATGGCGGCATCCCCTGGTATGGCAAAGCCATCTTTGCGGTAGCTGCTGGCATTGTCGAGTGCAAAGCCGCGTATGGAGAATTGCTCGGCATAACCAATGGCGTTATAGGCATCATTGACACTGGCATCAAACTTCATGGCATCTGTGGTCTGACGTATGCGCAAATCCTGCATCTGCGCCGCACTGAAAGCATTCACCGAGTAAGGCGTATCTACCAGCGCGGTGTCAATAAAGCCAGTGACCTTGCTGCGCTCCACCTTGGGTTCAGTCACTTTGCTACCGGTAATGGTGACTTCTGGCAGCGCCTTGTCATTGCCAGTGTTGCTTTGCGCATTGGCAGATGACAGCAAGAGATAAGCTTGGGCGATGGAAAAGGCGATGATGCTGGGACGTATGGTGATGTTAGACATGGTGTGCTCTTATTGCGTTGTGGATGACAGCGCGGGAGCAAACAAAGAAGCAAGAACGACCGGGACTTTGCGCTTCCCTTCGCTGGCATTATCCAGATCAGGTAGAAGGGACTCTCTCACCCGGAAATTATTATTTCCAGGACCCCTAGCGTAGGCCACACTTTACCATGAAACGGCATGTCAAGGCTGACGTTGCATATAGGCCCGCAGTGAGGGCCGCTATTTCATTGAAGAAAAAACCAGTTTTTGTCATGGTTTTTATGAGTAGGGCTTGTATAATTAATAAATTGTACACTTGTCTGCCTGATCATTTTCTGCATTAACTGTCAATTCACTGATTGGACTTCTATGCTTATGTCTAAATTTCACTCCTGGGTTGTAATTTTTTGCCTGTTCCATGGCGCATCTGCATATGCGCAACAAGCTGCACCGGCAGCAGAATATTCCCTCAAACATGAGAGCTTGGAAACTGGCTCTCATATCCCGCGAAATGCAGTGACGAATGTCAGCGTACCGATCAATAAGCCTTATGCCGAGTTGAGCAACAAGGAGAAGGCCATCGTCCGCTCCATGTATGAGCACCTGGATGCAACTGATGAGCCGCCTTATCCATTGAAGGGTACAAAAGACATACTGAGGGTGATCATGAAAGCTCAGGACGTACTTCACCTGAAGGGGGATTTATCGGTCGTCGTTGAGGTCAATGCAGATGGGACGCCGAATGCTGTAGGCGTGTTGACATCCCCGGATGAACGCATGACAAAGATAGCGGCGATGGCTTTGATGGAAGAGCACTATAAACCAGCTCTGTGCAAAGGGGTTGCGTGCAAAATGCAATTTCCCGTGCGAGTCACATTAAGCACCAGTCATTAAATGACGGCTTTGCTATACCTGAAGGGTAGCTCGATTTTAGTCCTGCCCTTCAAATCAGGCAGATGGGTTGGCCTTGCTTTGAGATGACCTGAAGTTATTCCAAAGCCCTTCGCAAGAATAGACAATGAGTGCGGTCCATATAGCGATAAAGCCTGTCAATTTGTTGGAGTCGAAAGGCTCATGATAAAGCCAGACGCCTAACAGCAATTGCACCAGGGGCGAGATGTATTGCAGCAGTCCCAGTGTGGTCATGGGAATGCGTCTGGCGCCAGCGGCAAATAGCAACAAGGGGATGGCGGTAATGGGGCCGCTGATGAGTAGCAGCATCTTGATATCCACGCTGCTGGCGATGAAGCTGTTTTGCCCTTGCAAAGTCATCCAGCATAGCCAGCCACAGGCAAACGGAAAGAGCAGGGCGGTTTCCAGTGACAAGCCTTCCAGCGCACCTAATGCCGAGGTCTTGCGCAGCAAGCCGTAGGTGCCGAATGTCGTTGCCAGTATCAGGCCTATCCAGGGTAAGTGGCCGGTTTGTATGGTCAACCAGGCGACACCCGTTGCCGCCAGTGCCACCGACAACCATTGACCCGGCCGCAGCTTTTCGCGCAGCCAGACTGAACCTATAAGAATATTGACCAGAGGTGTGATGAAATAACCCAGGCTGGCATCAACGATGTGACCATGATTGACTGCCCAGATATACACAAACCAGTTGGCTGACAAAAGCAGGGCGCTAAGGGCAAAACCGGCAATCAATTTCGGTTGTTGTGCTGCATCCTTTACCCATGCCCATTGCTTGCGCCAGGCCAAAACACCTAGCAGAAATAACAGCGACCACAGCATGCGGTTCAGTAAAATTTCCAGTGCCGGGACGTCGTGCAGGGTTTTGAAATAGATAGGAAACAGGCCCCAGAGAAAATAAGCGGAGCCTGCAAACAAGATACCTTGGCGCATGAGTAGCAATCAACAATAAAGCTTGCAGCAGCAAGCAAGGCTATCATTATCGCTTGAAAAGAAATTGTTTGCTGCTTGGGTCTATTTGCTTCTTGCTGCGGCCAGATGCTTGCAAAGCGCCTCGGTGCCATCGAGTATGCGCGGTCCTGCGCGATTCAGCCAGTCGCCTTTGACTGCATAGAAATTATTTTTCTTCACAGCTGTCAGGGTGGGGAATTGCTTCCAGTCCGCCATATTGTCGATATTTTCGCCACTGCTGAGTATGACATCGGGGTTGACCGCCAGCACGGCTTCTGTGGTGATGGTAGAGCTCAGGTCTTTGAGTTGACCAAATACATTCCTGCCACCACAAAGACGTATGGAATCAGACACCATATGGGTATCATTGATGGTCATCAATGGTCTGCGTATCATTTGATAAAACACACTGACCGGTGTCACAGAAGCGGGCAATTGATAAGTCTTGCGCAGATTGTCGAGACGCTGCCTGAACTTTTGTGCATTGGCTTTGCCTGTATTGTCAGTGCCAGCCAGTGTCGCCAGCCTCTCTATCGAGGTCGCCACCATTTCAAAATTATGGGGCTCGCTTTCAAAGACGGTGATGTGATTGCTGCGTAATTTATTGGCCAAGATTTTTGCATTGCCAGTGCCCCATACGATGACCAGGTCAGGTTTGAGGGCAAGCAGGCGTTCCAGGTCCAGAGCGAAAATATTCCCTATGGATGGCAGTTTTTTTGCTGCTTCCGGGTAGTCGCTATAATCAGTAACGGCAATGATATTGTTGGCGGCACCGGCCTCAAACAGCATCTCCGTAATATGTGGCGCCAGGCTGACGATGCGTTGCGCAGGTTTATCTACGGTGACCTGGCGTTGCGCATCATCCAGCACGGTGATGGATGCAAACGCAGTGGTGGATGCAAGGCAGGTCGCCAACACAGTGCTGCCTGCTACCAATTTGACTGTGGATTGCAGTGCTTGTAACAAGCGCATCAGATTTCCAGATTGTCGATCAGGCGTGTGCCGCCCAGTTTGGCAGCGGCGACTACAACCAGTGGAGATTGCTGGGCAATATCCCCGGCAGATGGTGGCTGCAGGTCGCAGCGTTTGCGTATCGAGATGTAATCTGGTTTCCAGTTGCGTGTAGCCAGTTTTGCCATGGCTTGACGTTCAAGTTCAAACATATCCAGATGACCACCGCGCACTTCTGCCGCGACTTCATTCAATACTTTGTACAGGGCAGGTGCTTCGGCACGCTCTTCTGGCGACAGATACATATTACGAGAAGACAGGGCAAGGCCATCTTCTGCGCGGAAAGTTTCTGCGGCGATGATTTCAGTTGGCAAGGCAAATTGTTTGCTCATATTGCGTACTATCATGAGCTGCTGATAATCTTTTTTGCCGAACACGGCGACGCGTGGCTGCACGCAAGAGAACAGCTTCAGAACAACGGTAGTGACGCCGGTGAAAAAACCAGGGCGGAATTCACCCTCAAGTATATTGCCCAGGTCATCTGGTGGGCGCACGCGGTATTCTTGCGGTTCTGGATACAAGTCTTTTTCAGTGGGGGCAAACAAGACATATACACCTTCTTTTTCCAGCTTCTCTACGTCAGCCTGGAAAGTGCGTGGATATTTATCGAAATCTTCATTCGGGCCAAACTGCAGGCGATTCACGAAAATTGAGGCGACCACCGGGTCACCATGTTTTTTTGCCAGCCGCATCAGGGATAAATGCCCTTCATGCAAATTGCCCATGGTAGGTACAAATGCAGTACGCAATTGTCCACTCAGTTGGTCGCGCAATTCTTCAATGGAGGAAATGATTTTCATGTTACGGCTCTATAGTGAGGAGTAGTTTTATTCAATGCGATCAGGCAGCTGAATAGGCCAGGCGCACATAGATAGGTGCGAAGGCTTCAGCCTGGGTGATTTCTATCAGGGTTTCTTTGGCCAGCTCAAGCAGGGCAACAAAATTCACTACCAGTACCGGCGCCCCGCGGCTGATATCAAACAGGTCGGAAAATTCTACAAATTTGGAAGATTGCAGCTTGCGCAAAATACCAGTCATATGTGCACGCACCGAGAGTTCTTCGCGGCTGATTTTGTGGTGAGCCACCAGTGTGGCGCGTTTCAGTACGTCGGCCCAGGCGGATTGCAGGTCGGCGATATCGACATGTGGCCAATGCAGCACGGTGTTTTGTTCTACAAAAACCTGGGCGTGCAAGAAGTCGCGACCCAGTTGCGGCACTGCATTCAAGTCGTAAGCGGCCAGCTTCATTTGCTCGTATTCAAGCAGACGGCGCACCAGCTCTGCGCGCGGGTCATCGGCTTCTTCGCTGTCTTTGTTTTTATTCGACGGCAGTAACATGCGTGACTTGATTTCTATCAGCATGGCCGCCATCAGCAAATATTCAGCTGCCAGCTCCAGATTGTGTTTGCGTATCTGCTCGACATACTGCAAATATTGCAGCGTGACTTGCGCCATCGGGATGTCGAGGATATTGAAGTTTTGCTTGCGTATCAGATAAAGCAGCAAGTCCAGCGGGCCTTCAAATGCTTCCAGGAATACTTCCAGCGCATCAGGCGGGATATACAGATCATTTGGCAGTTTGAACAAAGGCTCGCCATATAGTTTGGCAAACGCCAAACCGTCGACCACATCAGGTGTGCTGTCGACTGCGCCAACCAGAGGTAAATCGCTTGGCGTTAAAGCAGTTGTGGTAGTCACAAGCTTTTCGGATTATTGCTATATAGCTGGGTATCAAGCGGGCTTAATCAGCCCTTGTTTTGATACACGTAAGCTTGCTGATTGATGCGTGATTCCTCAGTGCGCTTTTGCGTATCCAGATCAATCGCCTGCTTGTCCCACAGCAGAGCACGGCCATCACGCTGGCTTTGTTCCAGCGCTGGGTTGGCTTTTTTCAAGTCTTTGATGAAGTTGGTTGCTTCGGATTCGTACAGCGAGAATTGCTTGGAGAATTTCATAATTTGAAATAAACACAAAAAGTCAGATGAAGCCGCATTTTACTCTGCTTTTGACCTGACTATGGTGTTTTGCCCCTGGAGTAAAGATTCAATTGCGCCAATAAAATCAAAGATCTTTGACTTCCAGCCACTTTTTGACATGTTTGGGGCGATACTCAGCAAATTTTTGCAATAGCTGAGCCGGATCTGTTTCTATATAGAGTAAATCCAGATGGGCAGGGCGCAAGAAACCTTGCTCTACCGTATGCAACAGAAAATCATGCAATTTTTGGTAAAAATGATTGGTATTATATAAACCGATTGGCTTTTCATGAAAACCCAGTTGTGACCAGGTCAGGACTTCAAACAGTTCTTCCAGCGTACCTATGCCACCTGGCATGGCGATAAAGGCATCAGACAAGTCGGCCATCATGGCTTTGCGTTCATGCATATTGGCAACAATGTGCAGTTTGCTCAAGCCGGTATGACCAACTTCCTTATCCATCAATGCTTGTGGTATTACCCCGGTGACTTGCCCGCCCAGACGCAGGACTTCATCGGCGATAATGCCCATCAAGCCTACATTGCCACCGCCATACACCAGCCCCAGGTCTTGCCTGACCAGTTCGGCTGCCAATTGGCGAGCAGCAATGGCATAGCCTTCCGTGATGCCGGGGGAGGAGCCGCAATAAACGCAAATCTTCTTCATGTGGGATTCATTTTGCGCAAATAGTCTTGCGACAGTTTCTCGAAGACATTCTTGGTTTCACCACGCAGGTAAGGGCTGATCAGGACGATGACTTGATAGCAGCCACGTGCGAGCGACTCAGACATGGTTTGCAATTCTGTATATTTGCGTGGATTGCGCACATATTCATAGGATAACCAGTAAGTCGCGACCACCACCATATTGGTGGCCAGGGCATCAATATCGATATCGCTGGCTTCAAACTCGCCGTCGGCACGCAGGCCGGTGCAAAGTCCGGTCGCCACCTTGATCTTGTGCGTCAATATTTCTTTGAAATTGAGTTCCAGTTTGCGATTCCTGGAGAGCAAGTCATTCAGGTCGCGGTAGAAAAAGCGGTAACGCCAGACCAGTTCAAATGTCAGGTGCAGATAAGTCCAGATATCCTGAATATTGGCTTTGCGCCCTTCAGGGAAGGCCAGTTTCTTATTAATCTCTGCCTCAAACTGGACAAAGATAGAGTTAACGATATCGTCTTTGTTGCGGAAATGATAATAGAGGTTGCCGGGGGAAATATTCATTTCCTCCGCGATCACAGTCGTGGTGATATTCGGTTCGCCGAACTCATTGAAAAGGCGCAGGGATAGTTCTAGTATGCGTTCCCTGGTGCGACGAGGAGCTTTGTGTTGCATGTCATTCTTCTCGATAAATTATTTCATAAGAATAACATTGAAAGCCCAACATCAAAAGAGTATCAGGCGCTGGACTGCGCTTTCAGTTCATTTTCCGAAGGAATGTGGATCAATCTCGTCTTTGCCAGTCTGTCATGCAAGAACTGACCGTCTTTGCTCATCCGTGCTGTATAAGCCCAGGCCAGCATACCGATCAGAACTACGCCTGCCATTGTCCATTCTTTCAGGTTTAATTGGTAAACCAAGCCCATGGCGGGTAAAAACCACATCCAGGCCAGACAATAGCGAACTATGGCTTTAGCGACAGGCAATTTGCCACCATCCAGATCGGTCACTTTGATACGCCAGGTTTGCATGGCCAGGGTCTGGCCGCTGCGACTCCAGCAAAACACAAAATAGGCGCCAATCACCAGGAATAGCCAAAACTGGCGTGCATGACGCAACATCAGGGCATGCCTGCTTTGCGTAATAACATCAAACAAAAAGTCGGAGACAAAGACGATGCCAAACAAGAGCATGGCTTCATACACCATGCAAATGAGGCGGCGACGTATAGCCGGAGCAGTCAGATCAGAATTCACAGATTACTTGCCCGGTCCTTGGGGTGCGGAGCTGCTTGCCGATGCGGAGTCGGCCGCACTGGATGCGGGAGCAGCATTACCTGCGGGTGAGGGGATGGCTGTTGAAGCAGGCGCGGCAGTGACGGCGGCGGCAGGAGTCACCACCTTGACAGCTGGCAGAGTCGGACTTGGGCTCGTTGCAGGCTTGGGGCCGACTTTGATGGGTGCCAGGATTTTTGGATTCTTGACAGAATCAGAGGACAGATTCGTCACACTTTTCTTTTTTTGATTCTCATCAGCCAGGCGTTTTTTTTCTTCTTCGCTCAACTGTTGGTATTGTTGCCACTGTGCAGATTTATGCTCAGGTTTGAGTTGTGTTGATTTTGCGTAATTTTCACGGGCAGCCATGCGTTGCTCGGGTGTCAATTTGACCCAGTCACGCATGCGCTCCTGCAATCTGGCTTGTTCATCCGGCTTCATGCTTGCGTAGCGATTGGCAATTTCCAGCCATTTTTTCTTACCCAGTTCGGACATTTTGTCCCATTCCGGGCTGAGTGGTGCCAAAGCCTGTTTTTGTGCAGGGCTAAGTTCGGTCCACAAGGGTTTGCTCAGCGTACTGCCACCCAGCAAACCGGTAGCAGGCTTACTGTTGGTCTGTGCAGTGGACGCAGGAACAGAAATACCGCCAGCCAAAGCCAGCGGTATTGCAAGAGAAATAATAACAAGACAGATAGATTTCGGTATTGACGCTAACCTCACTACTACTCCTCGGTTTTGTTCAAATAAGCACTGAACCCGGTGTCGACATAAGCGGCTGGCGGCAATTCATCTACCAGAACGGCAGTGTCGATATCTGCCAGTTCATTGATGTTTTGCTGTTGTTCGTATTCGTAAATACCCAACAAGCCAACAACCAGGACCAATAAAGGCAATGCCAGGCCCAGTTTGCCCATCCAGGAGCCTGGGCCCTGGAAAGAAAAGCCAGAATTACCGGCAAATGCGCCTTTTAATACTTGTACAGCTACAGGTGCTTCATGTTTCTTGCGCGTCAAAGCCAGTTTGCGCGCCTGCGCCAGCCTGTCCAGGGTGGGGGCAGGCAGGCTTTCCGCTGACTCATTCAGCGCTCTTCTTACCTTGTAAGCAAACTCAAGGTCTTTCGCTTCTTTTGAATAGTTCATAGGTGAATTCCTTTAGCCTTGAGCGTGACAGCTAATGCGTGTGTCGCCCGGGAACAGTGTGTTTTAACGCTACCCTCGGAACAACCCATTGCAGCGGCGGTTTCCGCTACATCCATGTCTTCCCAATAACGCATGAGGAAGGCTTCCCGTTGACGTGCTGGAAGTTTTTTTATTTCTTCGTCAATTATATTGAGAACTTGCTCACGTTCTATCTTGTCGGCACTGGATTCTGATGCTTCCGTGCCATCTTCTGCAGCGTAACTTTCCAATAAGTCAAAATTATCATCATCTTGATTATTGGAAGGTGTAATGCTGGAAAACAAGCTGACCCAGGTATTTCTGACCTTTTCACGGCGAAAAAAATCCAGAATGGTATTTTGCAATATGCGCTGAAACAGCATGGGCAATTCTGCCGCTGGCTTGTCACCATATTTTTCGGCGAGCTTGATCATTGCTTCCTGGACGATGTCCAGAGCAGATTCTTCATTTCTTACGGTATAGACAGCATGTTTAAAGGCGCGACGCTCTACACCTTCCAAAAAGCTGGATAATTCTTTGTCTGTGGCCATTGTTGGCAGTTACGCGCTTTACGTGGTTTATAGCAGGTTCGGCTTCTTCTTTAACTTTTCAAGGGAGCTGACCATGCAAAATTGCGCACATGCTAGCAAAAATACGTGCTTATGTCCTGAATTTTGTGATTTCTTGTCATTCACTAACATTTTAAAGCTAAATAAGTTTCTTTTCTTATAGAATTTTCCTTGACCAAATTGCTGCGACGCAGTACTGTTTGAGTCCGCTCCAAAATCTCGGAGCACAAAATACTTGTCTGGAACGGCTCACAATGCTGTCGCCGACAAGTTCGCTTTAAGAAGCTGTTTGTTCTGACCCATGCCACAAGCGTGAGAAGTCTGTCCTTGTAAAAGCCTTAATACTGATTGAACGAGTGCACTAAGCCTTGCCTGGCACCATATCCAACGGATGTGTAAAGGGGAATGTGACCGCACATAAAGGGATCTCAGCTTTCCGGTATTTACATGTCGATTTCGCCAGGAAAGAACATCCGATCAATCTCCTATGGACCTTGAAAGGACACAATTTATGAGTTCAGAATTTACAGGCGCAGAGATACTTGTCAAGTGTCTTGCCGAAGAGGGTGTTGAGCATGTATTCGGATATCCGGGTGGTGCCGTACTCTATATCTATGATGCAATCTTCAATCAGGACAAGTTTCAACACATCCTGGTGCGTCATGAGCAGGCTGCAGTACATGCTGCCGATGCTTATTCCCGTTCCTCCAATAAAGTAGGCGTGGCCCTGGTCACTTCCGGACCTGGCGTTACCAATGCGGTAACCGGGCTGGCAACTGCTTATATGGATTCGATTCCCATGGTCATTATTTCAGGACAGGTTCCCAGTGCCGTTATCGGCCAGGATGCTTTCCAGGAATGTGATACCGTTGGCATTACCCGTCCTTGCGTCAAGCATAATTTTTTGGTGAAAGACGTCAGGGATCTGGCCGAGACCGTCAAGAAAGCATTCTATATAGCGACGACAGGTCGTCCTGGTCCTGTGCTGGTCGATATCCCCAAGGATATCAGCATGCACAAAACTACCTATAGCTACCCTAAAGAAGTCGAAATGCGCTCTTACAAGCCAGTCGACAAGGGGCATGCAGGACAAATTCGCAAGGCTGTGCAACTGCTGTTGCAGGCTGAACGTCCCATGATTTACACCGGTGGCGGCGTGATACTCGCGCATGCTGCACCAGAGCTGAACAAGCTGGTCGATTTACTCGGCTTCCCATGTACCAATACCCTGATGGGCTTGGGTGCTTATCGTGCCAGCGATGAAAAATTCCTTGGCATGCCAGGCATGCATGGTACTTACGAAGCCAATATGGCCATGCAGCACTGTGATGTGCTGATTGCCATTGGTGCTCGTTTTGATGACCGCGTGATCGGCAATCCCAAACATTTTTCTTCACATCCACGCAAGATCATTCATATTGATATTGATCCTTCGTCGATTTCCAAGCGCGTCAAGGTTGATATTCCTATCGTAGGTAATGTCAAAGACGTCTTGCAGGAAATGCTGTCACAACTGAGTGCGGTTGAGACACGTCCTAATCCCAAGGCGCTGGCTACCTGGTGGAAGCAGGTTAATGAATGGCGTGGCCGTGAATGTCTGAAATACCCGACTTCCACCGAAGTCATCAAACCACAGTCTGTGGTTGAAAAAGTCTGGGAAGTCACCAAGGGCGATGCCTTTGTCACCTCTGACGTAGGCCAGCATCAGATGTGGGCCGCGCAATACTACCGCTTTGATAAGCCACGTCGCTGGATTAATTCTGGTGGCCTGGGCACTATGGGGGTAGGTTTGCCGTACGCCATGGGTGTGCAGATGGCTAACCCGGATGCGACTGTGGCCTGTATCACTGGCGAAGCCTCGATACAGATGTGCATACAAGAGCTGGCAACCTGCAAGCAATATCACCTGACGCCAAAAATCATTTTGTTGAACAACCGCTTCCTTGGCATGGTCAGGCAGTGGCAGCAAATCGATTATGGTTCACGCTATTCCGAGTCTTACATGGACTCTCTGCCTGACTTTACCAAGCTGGTGGAAGCCTATGGTCACGTCGGCATGAAGATAGAAAACCCGGCAGACGTCGATGGCGCAGTGCGTGAAGCCTTTGCCATGAAAGACAGGCTGGTATTCATGAACTTCATTACTGATCAAACCGAGAATGTCTGGCCTATGGTCAAGGCAGGCAAGGGCTTGACTGAAATGTTGCTTGGTTCGGAGGATCTGTAATGAGACATATTATTTCCATCCTTCTTGAGAATGAAGCCGGTGCCTTGTCCCGTGTGGTTGGTCTGTTTTCCGCCCGCGGCTATAACATTGAAACCCTGACGGTGGCACCGACCGAAGACCCGACGCTGTCGCGTATGACTATCGTGACCTCTGGTTCTGACGACATCATCGAACAGATCACCAAACATTTGAACCGCCTGATTGAGGTAGTCAAAGTGGTTGATCTGACCGAAGGCGCGCATATAGAACGCGAACTGATGCTGATCAAGGTAAGAGCGGTCGGCAAGGAGCGCGAAGAAATGAAGCGCACCGCAGATATTTTCCGTGGCCGCATCATTGATGTCACCGAAAAGACCTACACCATAGAATTGACCGGTAATAAAGGTAAATTGGATGCTTTCATCGATTCCATAGACCGCACGGCAATTCTGGAAACGGTACGTACCGGTGGTTCAGGCATAGGACGCGGCGAACGCATCCTCAAGGTTTAATATAGTTTCAGGCATACGCCATCCCTTACAAAAATACTTAATTATTAGGATACAAAATGAAAGTTTTCTACGACAAAGATTGTGATCTCTCCCTGATCAAAGGCAAAAACGTTGCTATCATCGGCTACGGTTCTCAAGGTCATGCACACGCACAGAACTTGAATGATTCCGGCTGTAAAGTCACTGTCGCCCTCCGTAAAGGCGGCGCTTCATGGGACAAGGCAAAAAATGCCGGTCTGAACGTGGCTGAAGTGAACGACGCAGTTAAAGCTGCTGACGTCATCATGATTTTGCTGCCAGATGAAAACATCGCCCAGGTTTACGCAGAAAACGTTGCACCTCACGCCAAACAAGGTGCAGTGCTGGCATTCGCCCACGGCTTCAATGTCCATTACGGTCAAGTTGTGCCACGCGCCGATCTGGACGTCATCATGATCGCTCCTAAGGCACCTGGCCACACTGTACGTGGTACTTATAGCCAGGGCGGCGGCGTGCCTCACCTGATCGCTGTATATCAGGATAAATCTGGCTCTGCCCGCGACATCGCCTTGTCTTACGCGATGGCTAATGGTGGTGGCCGTGCCGGCATCATCGAAACCAACTTCCGTGAAGAAACAGAAACTGATTTGTTTGGTGAACAAGCGGTTCTGTGCGGTGGCGCGGTTGAGCTCATCAAAGCTGGCTTCGAAACTCTGGTTGAAGCTGGTTATGCGCCAGAAATGGCTTACTTCGAATGTCTGCATGAATTGAAACTCATCGTTGACCTGATCTATGAAGGCGGTATCGCCAACATGAATTACTCGATCTCCAACAATGCAGAATATGGCGAATATGTGACTGGCCCTAAAGTCGTCACAGAAGACACTAAAAACGCCATGCGCCAATGCCTGAAAGATATTCAGACTGGTGAATACGCGAAGAGTTTCATCCTGGAAAACAAAGCCGGTGCACCGACTTTGATCTCCCGCCGCCGTTTGACTTCTGAGCATCAAATCGAAGAAGTTGGTGCGAAATTGCGTGCCATGATGCCTTGGATCGCGAAGAACAAACTGGTTGATCAAAGCAAGAACTAATTACTGAGATCGCCGGGCATCATCCAGCGTGCGCTCATAGGCGCACGCAGCTCGAAGGCTAAAAGTCGTCCATTAGGACGACTTTTTTTACGCCTTCAAGTGCACTTGGATTGCTAAAAACAAACTGGTTGATCAAAGCAAAAACTAATTTTTAAGATCGCCGGGCATCATCCAGCGTGCGCTCATAGGCGCGCGCAGCTCGAAGGCTAAAAATCGCCCGCAGGGGCGATTTTTTTACGCCTTCAAGTGCACTTGGATTGCAAAAAACAAACTGTTTGATCAAAGCAAAAACTAATTGCTGAGATCGCTGGGCATCATCCAGCGAGCGCTCGTAGGTGCATGCAGCTCGAAGATGTATGAAATTAGCAGACTGAAAGCCGTCCACTTTGGGCGGCTTTTGTTTTTTGTAGATTGCTACTTAATGTTGCGGCCCCTTGAAGTTTTCCTCGTTCTCAATAGGGATGGATTAGAATCTGGAAAAGAAGATGAAATCAGGTGGTGTTCATGGATCTGCAAATCGAAAGCGCGTTTCCACCTCACGGTCGATTCAAGATCTATCTTGAAGGCCGGATTTTGGTGACGGAAGTGCTGGGCCCGTGGAATGTTGAGCTGGTACGTCAGTGGGGTGCGGCAGTGCGTCCCTATTCGCTGCAATTGATGCATGGTGGCCCCTGGGCTGGGCTGGCTATTATCAAGGAATCCATGCTTGGTACGCCCGAAGGTATGGAGGAGCTGGGGCGTATTACGGCGAACGGGGTGGCTACTTTTGCATGTATTGCCAATGTCGTCGCTGCTGCCCCCGGTGTTGCCGGACGTGGTGTTGTTGAGTCTGCATTTAAACGTATTTATGAAGGAGTTTGTGCATATGCCTTCTTTGATGAGGCGGATGAGGCCAGGCAATGGCTGCGTGTGTTGCTGTATGAACGGGCTGACAAGAGTTAGAAAGTCGCTTTGCTTGTAGCATTAACATTGTTTTCATCAAGGGTAATCGGCGTTATACTTCGCCCACTTTTCATATCTTACTCATGTAATCTGGGTAATTTTTTATAGATCACGAATGGCACCGACACAAAGACGTAAGCCCAAAGGTAGTTTTAAGCTCTTCCCCAAGGGCCTGCGTAAAAATACGCAGGCAAGTGCGCAAGCAGATGGTTTGCATGTGCCAGCCAAGCCGCGGCGTGGCATTTATCTTTTGCCCAATGCCTTTACAACTGCAGCCTTGTTCTGTGGTTTTTATGCAATCGTCATGGCCATGAACCAGCGTTTTGACCAGTCTGCCCTGGCAATATTTGTTGCCATGGTATTGGATGGCCTGGATGGCCGTGTAGCGCGCATGACCAATACCCAGAGTGAATTTGGGGCGCAATACGATAGTTTGTCAGACATGATCTCTTTCGGCGCAGCTCCGGCACTCGTGGCTTATGAATGGTCGCTGAAGGGTATGAACAAGCTCGGCTGGCTGGCCGCTTTTGTGTATTGTGCCGGGGCTGCTTTGCGCCTGGCGCGCTTTAATACCAATATAGGCGTGGTCGACAAACGTTATTTCCAGGGCTTGCCCAGCCCCGCAGCGGCAGCATTGGTTGCTGGCTTTATATTGTTGATGGAAGACTTGCATTTCCCTGGACGTGACCTGAGCTGGAGTACCTGGAGCATCACCTTGTTCGCTGGTTTGACGATGGTGACCAATGTGCCTTTCTATAGTTTCAAAGACGTGAATCTGCGTCGTTCAGTGCCATTCATTGCACCTTTCCTTATCGTGCTGGCTTATGTGGCTGTGGTCAGTGATCCACCCAAGGTCTTGTTTGGTTTGTTTGTCCTGTATGGCTTGTCTGGCTATGCCGTCCTGCTGTGGCGCTGGCGCAAAGGCAGGCCAGTCAGTATCGTGCAGACCAGCGTTGATGATCATCACCATGATGATAAATAAGCTCGCATCAAAACTCGTAATTCCAGATTAAATTCGGTGTTTTTCAAGAAAAGTCGCAATACGAAAAATGTATCGCGGCTTTTTTGCTTTTCTGCCTCATAAAAACAGGATTTTCCTGCTATAAATTCTTGCACTTTTCTGCCTTTGCGCTTATAGTCTTTTGCATGAAATCTATATCCACATCAATAGCAAAAAACACTATGGCAGGCCTGTCTGGTCTGCTATCGCTATTGCTGGCATCTCTACTAGCGTTCACGCGCTAAATCCCCCTATACCCACAATTTGAGTAGTCTCGCCACCCATGTGCGTCTTGCAAGGGTAGGCCGGAGAATATTCACAGTTTGCAGTTTTTACACCTACAACATTTCAAACTTCAATTTATATCAGGAGCAATAGCATGGCCGACAAACTCATCATATTCGACACAACCTTGCGCGATGGCGAACAATCACCCGGTGCGTCTATGACCAAGGATGAAAAAATCCGTATTGCCAAGCAACTGGAAAGAATGAAGGTTGATGTGATTGAGGCAGGTTTTGCTGCAGCCTCGCCGGGTGACTTTGAATCTATCAAGGCGATTGCTTCCATCATCAAGGATTCGACGATTTGCTCGCTATCGCGCGCCAATGACCGTGATATTGCCCGTGCCGCAGAAGCCTTGCAGGCCGCCCAGCGCAAGCGTATTCATACGTTTATCGCGACTTCTCCCTTGCACATGGAAAAGAAATTGCGCATGACGCCGGATCAGGTATTGGAGCAAGCCATACAAGCTGTGCGCTATGCCCGCAACTTTACTGACGATGTTGAGTTCAGTCCTGAAGATGGTAGCCGTTCAGATATGGATTTCTTGTGCCGCGTGCTTGAAGCAGTCATTAAAGAAGGTGCAACCACGATTAACTTTGCCGACACCGTTGGTTATGCCGTACCTGAGCTGTACGGCAATATGCTGAAGTCCCTGCGTGAGCGCATCCCGAATTCAGATAAGGCAGTCTGGTCCGTGCATTGCCACAATGACTTGGGTATGGCCGTTGCCAATTCCCTGGCTGGCGTCATGATAGGCGGTGCACGCCAGATTGAATGTACCATCAATGGCCTGGGTGAGCGTGCAGGTAATACGGCACTCGAAGAAATCGTCATGGCGGTGCGTACACGTAAAGATTATTTCGATTTACAACTGGGTATAGATATCAGCCAGATCGTCCCTGCATCCAAGCTGGTGTCGCAAATCACAGGCTTTGCCGTGCAACCGAATAAAGCTGTTGTTGGCGCAAATGCCTTTGCCCATGCATCGGGTATCCATCAAGACGGTATTTTGAAGGCGCGTGATACTTACGAAATCATGCGTGCGGAAGACGTAGGCTGGAGCGCCAACAAGCTGGTCTTGGGTAAATTGTCTGGCCGCAATGCCTTCAAGCAGCGTCTGGAAGAGTTGGGAATCTCGCTGGAATCAGAAACTGAAGTCAATGCGGCTTTTGCTCGCTTCAAGGAATTGGCAGACAGGAAGTCTGAAATATTTGACGAAGATATTCTTGCCCTGGTCTCTGACGAAGAATATGCACATAACAATGATGCCTTCCATTATGTGTCCTTGTCCCAACGTTCAGAAACGGGTGAGCTGCCGTATGCCAAAGTCGTATTTACTTCTGAAGGCAAAGAAGTGACATGCGAAGGCAATGGCAATGGCCCGGTAGATGCTATCGTGAATGCCATCGACTCCAAGGTGCAGAGTGGGGCAGAGCTGCTGTTGTTCTCGGTGAATGCGATTACTACTGGTACGCAGTCGCAGGGGGAGGTGACTATGCGTTTGTCCAAGGCTGGTCGCATCGTCAACGGCGTTGGCGCTGATCCTGATATCGTTGTTGCTTCGGCGAAAGCTTATTTGTCTGCATTAAATAAATTGCAATCAAAAACCGAGAAGCTGAATCCACAGATTTAAGCCCGGATTTGATTCTGGCTAAAAACGGTGTTATAGTCACGCGTTCTGTCATTCCGGCGGAATTGTTATGTCACGATAATGATGGTTTGTATAGTTAATATGACTATTGTTATCGCATGTTAAGGAAAATCATGTCTATCGAAAAAAATGCAAAAGCCGCTATCGTAGCGGACAATGCCCGTGGTCAAAACGACACAGGCTCTCCTGAAGTGCAAGTTGCTCTGTTGACTGCACGTATCAATGATCTGAATGGTCACTTCAAAGCACACTCTAAAGATCACCACTCACGTCGTGGTTTGATCATGATGGTTAACCGTCGTAAGAGTCTGTTGTCTTACCTGAAAGGTAAAGACTTGAATCGCTATCGCTCACTGATCGAAAAACTCGGCTTGCGTAAGTAATTCTTGCTGAATTTAGCAAAAGATTTGTAGCAAAAAGCCTGCGTCAGTTCACTGTCGCAGGCTTTTTGTCCATCTAGAGTTTTGGTTTCATCTAGTTTTATCCAGTTTTAGCCCGGTTTTTGATGTAAATATTGAAAAACAGGCAAAAAGCAGTCCAGGCGGATTGCTCGTGGTGAGGTGAACGACAGCGCCTGAAAATCTGTCGGCAAATAGAAAGGACACATTGTGTTTAATAAAATTACTAAAACCTTCCAATATGGTCAGCACCAGGTAACACTGGAAACCGGCGAAATCGCTCGCCAGGCATCGGGTGCAGTCCTGGTATCCATAGAAGATACCGTTGTACTGGCAACCGTTGTTGCCAAGAAAGATGCAAAACCAGGTCAGGATTTCTTTCCCCTGACCGTGGACTACATGGAAAAAACTTACGCAGCCGGCCGCATTCCTGGCGGTTTCTTCAAGCGTGAAGGTCGTCCATCAGAAAAAGAAACACTGACTTCCCGTTTGATTGATCGCCCAATTCGCCCTCTGTTCCCAGAAGGCTATCTGAATGAAGTTCAGGTCATCATCCATGTATTGTCCGTCAATCCAGAGATCGATCCTGATATCGCTGCCATGATCGGTGCTTCTGCAGCGATTTCTGTTGCTGGCATCCCATTCAGTGGCCCAGTTGGCGCAGCACGTGTAGGCTATATTGATGGCCAATATGTGCTGAACCCAACTGCAACTCAACTGAAACAATCCAAGCTGGATCTGGTTGTTGCTGGTACTGAGCAAGCTGTATTGATGGTTGAGTCTGAAGCGCAGCAATTGTCCGAAGAAATCATGCTTGGCGCAGTTGTTTACGGCCACACGCAAATGAAAGCTGTGATCGATGCGATCCATGAACTGGTACGTGACGGTGGCAAGCCTGAAGTGCAATGGGCGCCTGCTGCAAAAAATGAGCCACTGATCGCTGCTGTTACAGCAGTGGCAGAGCCTCTGTTGCGCACTGCGTATCAAACTAAAGAAAAACAGGCGCGTACTGAACAATTGAAGGCGGCAACGTCTACAGTTGCTGCGGCACTGGCTGAGCAAGCTGCTGCCAAAGGCGAAGCTGCTCCTGATTCATCTGAAGTTGGCAATATCCTGTTTGATCTGGAAGCGAAAATCGTTCGCTCCCAAATCCTGGAAGGCGAGCCACGCATCGATGGTCGTGATACACGCACTGTGCGTCCTATCACTATCCGCACTGGCGTTTTGCCACGTACGCATGGCACAGCCCTGTTCACGCGCGGTGAAACTCAGGCTTTGGTGATTGCTACTCTGGGTACGGCCCGTGACGAGCAAAAAATTGATGCGTTGATGGGTGAATACTCTGACCGCTTCATGCTGCATTACAATATGCCTCCGTTCGCTACTGGCGAAACAGGCCGTGTTGGCACGCCTAAGCGTCGTGAAATCGGTCATGGCCGTTTGGCTAAACGTGCATTGCAAGCTGCTTTGCCTGATCCAGAAGATTTCAGCTACTCAGTCCGTCTGGTATCCGAAATTACAGAATCCAATGGTTCTTCTTCCATGGCTTCCGTCTGCGGCGGCTGCCTGGCTTTGATGGATGCTGGCGTGCCTATGAAAGCGCATGTTGCCGGTATCGCCATGGGCCTGATCAAGGATGGCAACAAGTTTGCTGTTCTGACAGACATCCTGGGTGATGAAGATCACCTCGGTGACATGGACTTTAAAGTAGCTGGTACTGCAGAAGGCATCACTGCCCTGCAAATGGATATCAAAATCCAGGGTATCACTAAAGAAATCATGCAAGTCGCTCTGGCGCAAGCCAAAGAGGGTCGTATCCATATCCTGGGTAAAATGCAAGAGGCAGTACCAGTCGGTAAAACCGAATTGTCTGACTTCGCTCCACGCCTGATCACGATCAAGATCAACCCTGAAAAAATCCGTGATGTTATCGGTAAGGGTGGTGCAGTGATCCGTGCTCTGACAGAAGAAACAGGCACGCAAATCGACATCAGCGATGAAGGCGTAGTCACTATCGCTTCTGTTGATGCAGCAGCTGGCCAGGAAGCCAAGCGCCGTATCGAAGAGCTGACGGCAGAAGTTGAAGTTGGCAAGATCTACGAAGGTACAGTATTGAAATTGCTGGACTTCGGCGCGATCGTGCAAATCATGCCAGGTAAAGATGGTTTGCTGCACATCAGCCAGATCGCCAATGAGCGCGTGAATGCAGTTGCTGACTACCTCAAAGAAGGTCAGCAAGTACGTGTAAAAGTACTGGAAACTGATGACCGTGGTCGCTTCAAGTTGTCGATGAAAGCAGCAGCTTCTGAATCTGAAGCTCAGCCACAGCAACAACAGCAGCAGTAATAAATTCTCAGCCCGGGAGCCCGTCGACACCAAATCCGACGCTCTCCTTGTCCCTGAGAGTTGAAAAACGCCCGTCTTGCACGGGCGTTTTTTTATTGGCTTACAATTGTGGCTGATAAGGCTGTACTCACCCAGAGGCTGACGATGAAAACAGAAATGCGCGCAATAGAAATTACCCAATATGGCAAACCTGAAGTCTTGCAGATTTGTAGCAGGCCCGTGCCAGTGCCGGGCAAGGGTGAATTATTGATCAAGGTTAGTGCGGCTGGTGTGAATCGCCCCGATGTTTTGCAGCGCCTTGGTTTTTATCCCGTGCCACCTGGTGCATCCGATTTACCGGGTCTGGAAGTGGCGGGTGAGGTGGTTGGTGGTGAGCTGCAGGGTAGTGGTTTTGAGTTGGGTGATCATGTTTGCGCTCTGGTGCAGGGTGGTGGATATGCTGAGTATTGCGCAGCACCTGCGGGACAGTGTTTGAAGCTGCCTGCCGGTTTGTCCTTAATGGAGGCAGCCTCGCTGCCGGAAACTTATTTTACGGTCTGGAGTAATGTATTTCAGCGCGCGCACCTGTCACCTGGCGAAAGCTTGCTGGTGCAGGGCGGCACCTCGGGTATCGGTGTGGCAGCAATACAAATTGCCAGGGCCCTGGGTCATAGAGTGTTTGCTACAGCGGGATCGGATGAAAAATGCAGGGCGACAGAAAAGCTGGGCGCAGAGCGCGGCATTAATTACAAGACTGAAAATTTCGTTGATGTCATCAAGGAATTAACGGTTGGTAAAGGGGTGGATGTCATTCTCGACATGGTGGCTGGCTCCTATGTGCCAAAAGAAATCAATTGCCTGGCAGATGATGGGCGTTTGGCCATTATTGCCCTGCTTGGCGGTAACTCGGCGGAGCTTGATCTGGGGCAGGTCTTGCGCAGGCGCCTGACGGTGACGGGATCGACCTTGCGTCCGCGTTCCGTCGCTTTCAAGGCGAAAATCGCTGCAGAGTTGCAGCAGCACGTTTGGCCCTTGCTGGCATCCCGGCAGATCGTGCCGGTCATACATCAGGTTTTTCCGCTGGAGCAGGCGGCTCAGGCTCATGCCATGATGGAGGAGGGGGCGCATATAGGTAAGATCATGCTGGCTTTGGATTAAGTTTGCGTCTTAAAATTTCAGATGTTGTTTTTTAACTAAATACTGCGATAACTCTTTACGTTGTTATATTGTTCATATATCTGATGTAATTATGTCTTTGAGGCAAATCTTGGTGTAAAACTGGTCTTGCTGGTTTGACCCTGCTTGCGCCGGAGGCTACAATAGACGGTTATTTATATTTTGGCCCACTATGCGACGTACCTTAATAGCCGGTAACTGGAAGATGAACGGTAGTTTTGCTGCCAACCGTACATTGTTGTCTGAAATCAAAGCGGGTTTGCCTGCCAATGTGCAGTGCGATGTATTGGTTTGTGCTCCTGCGCCGTATTTTGCGCAATGTGCAGAATTGCTCGATGGTACGGCTGTCACCTGGGGGGCGCAAGATGTGTCTGTGCATGCACATGGTGCTTATACGGGCGAGATTTCTGCGGCAATGTTGCAAGACTGCGCGTGTAAATATGCAATCGTTGGACATTCCGAGCGTCGCGCTTATCACGCTGAAACAAATGAGCTGGTGGCGCATAAAGCCCAGCAATTGTTGAAGCATGGTGTTTTGCCTATAGTCTGTGTGGGTGAGACTCTGGAGCAGCGTGAGAGTGGTCAAACCAATGCAGTCGTTGCTGCGCAGTTGATTGCAGTCCTGGATGTGCTGGATAGCCTGAGTGGTGTGGTGATTGCCTATGAGCCTGTATGGGCTATCGGTACGGGTAAAACAGCAACACCGGAAATGGCGCAAGAGGTGCATCATTTCCTGCGTCAGCAAGTAGCTGCTCGTGATGTCGCTGCGGCAGAAAAAGTACAGATTTTGTATGGTGGTAGCATGAAGCCGGAAAATGCCAGGGAGTTATTGGCAATGCCCGATATTGATGGTGGTTTGATTGGCGGTGCTGCACTGAAGTCGCAAGATTTTCTCGTGATTATTGCTGCCAGTTGATTGATTTATTGTAGTACTTAATTTTTTCTTGGATGTTTTGAATGCAAACTTTACATACGTTGGTCATTATTGTTCAGATTCTGTCGGCATTGGCAATTATTGGCCTGGTGTTGTTGCAGCACGGTAAAGGTGCTGACATGGGGGCGTCTTTCGGTTCCGGTGCTTCTGGTAGTCTGTTTGGTGCAACAGGGTCCTCCAATTTCCTGTCCAAGGCGACAGGTGTTGCTGCTGCAATATTTTTTGCAGCGACGCTGGGGTTGGCAGTGTTTAGTTCTGGTGCTCGCAAGCCTTCTGGTGGTGTGATGGAAGGTGTTACTACTGTGACCCAGCCTGCTGCCGCCAGTGTGCCGGCATCTGCTCCTGCAGCGGCTTCTGCTGCAACTGCAGCATCCGCACCAGCGTCCGCCGCTGGTCAAGCGGGTCAGATTCCAAAATAATTTGATCTTGCTCAGCAAAAAACGTTGAATTGCTGCAATTGCGCGTTGAACAATGAGGCTATACATAGTAGAATGCTGGGCTTAAGCCGACGTGGTGAAATTGGTAGACACGCTATCTTGAGGGGGTAGTGGCGAAAGCTGTACGAGTTCGAGTCTCGTCGTCGGCACCAAAAAAAATAGGGTCAGTTTTCTTTGCTGGCCCGGTCGAGGAAGCTTTATTTCTTGTGGTTTGATCTTAAGAAATAAATGCTTCAATCTGGCATTCAATTACAGGTAGCCTAACGTGAACCTCGAAAATTATTTCCCAGTTCTTCTCTTTATTCTGGTTGGTATCGCCGTTGGTGTGGTGCCGCAAATTCTGGGGCGTGTTCTTGCTCCCTATAAACCAGATTCACAAAAAAATTCTGCTTACGAATGCGGTTTTGAGGCATTCGAAGATGCGCGCATGAAGTTTGATGTGCGTTATTACCTGGTAGCGATTTTGTTTATTTTGTTTGACCTGGAAACGGCATTCTTCTTCCCTTGGGGAGTAGCAATGCGTGATCTGGGCTGGACAGGTTTTCTGATTATGCTCGGCTTCGTGCTCGAGTTTGGCGTTGGATTTTGGTACATCTGGAAAAAAGGCGCTCTGGATTGGGAGTGATGGATTATGGCAATTGAAGGTGTATTCAACGAGAGCTTTGTAACGACGACCGCTGACAAGCTGATCAACTGGACGCGCACTGGTTCCATGTGGCCTATGACTTTTGGTCTGGCCTGCTGTGCGGTAGAGATGATGCACGCTGGCGCATCACGCTACGATCTGGATCGCTTTGGTGTGGTTTTTCGTCCGTCTCCGCGTCAGTCTGACGTCATGATTGTTGCTGGTACGCTGTGCAACAAGATGGCGCCTGCATTGCGCAAGGTGTATGACCAGATGGCAGAGCCGCGCTGGGTTATTTCCATGGGTTCTTGCGCTAATGGCGGTGGTTACTACCATTATTCGTATTCTGTGGTTCGTGGTTGCGATCGTATTGTGCCTGTTGATATTTATGTGCCAGGTTGCCCGCCAACCGCTGAGGCGCTGATGTACGGCATCATACAGTTGCAAAACAAGATCAAACGTACCAATACCATTGCTCGTTAATTGCGGCCTCGCTGGAGCAACATTAAATTATGACTACCAAACTGGAAAACCTTGAGACGGCAGTAAAGAATGTCCTGGGTGAGCGTATTCTGGATTTGAAGAATGCGCTGGGTGAAATTACTATCGTGGTTTCTGCAGCTGCTTATCTGGATGTGATGCGCAGCTTGCGCGATCATGCAGAAACCAGTTTTGAAGAATTGATCGACCTTTGCGGTGTTGATTATTCTGCCTATGGCGATGGCTTGTGGGAAGGCGCGCGTTATGCTGCTGTTTCCCATCTGTTGTCGATCAAGCATAACTGGCGTTTGCGTGTGCGCGTATTTGCGCCGGATGACGAAATGCCAGTCGTGCCTTCGTTGATCGATATCTGGAATGCCGCCAACTGGTATGAGCGTGAAGCTTTCGATCTGCTTGGTATCCTGTTTGATGGTCACAATGACTTGCGTCGTATCCTGACTGACTATGGCTTTATCGGTCACCCATTCCGTAAAGACTTTCCAGTTTCTGGCTATGTTGAAATGCGTTATGACGCAGATCAAAAGCGCGTCGTTTACCAGCCTGTCACGATAGAGCCACGCGAAAATGTGCCGCGTGTGATTCGTGAAGAAAATTACGGGATGAAATAATGGCTGAGATTAAGAATTACACCCTGAACTTTGGTCCTCAGCATCCTGCTGCGCACGGTGTGTTGCGCCTGGTGCTGGAGCTTGATGGTGAAGTGATACAACGTGCTGATCCGCACATTGGTCTCTTGCATCGTGGGACTGAAAAGCTGGCTGAGCAAAAAACTTTCCTGCAATCCGTGCCTTACATGGATCGTCTCGACTATGTATCCATGATGGCCAATGAGCACGCCTATGTCATGGCCATAGAAAAGATGCTGGGTCTGGAAGTGCCTTTACGTGCGCAGTACATTCGCGTCATGTTTGATGAAATCACGCGCCTGCTGAACCACTTGCTGTGGATAGGTGCGCATGCGCTGGACGTGGGTGCGATGGCAGTGTTCCTGTACGCGTTCCGCGAGCGTGAAGATCTGATGGATTGCTATGAAGCAGTCTCAGGCGCACGTTTGCATGCAGCTTACTATCGCCCAGGTGGTGTGTACCGTGACTTGCCGGATCAAATGCCGCAATTCACTATATCGGCCTTGAAGAATGAAAAAGCGATGAAGTTGCTGAATGAAAACCGTCAGGGTTCCCTGCTGGATTTCATTGAAGACTTCACCAACCGTTTCCCGAAATATGTCGACGAATACGAAACACTGCTGACTGATAACCGTATCTGGAAGCAACGCCTGGTAGGTATTGGTGTGGTGTCGCCAGAGCGTGCCATGGCCATGGGTTTTAGTGGTCCTATGTTGCGTGGTTCTGGTATTGAGTGGGATTTGCGCAAGAAGCAGCCGTATGAAGTCTATGACTTGCTGGATTTTGATATCCCAGTCGGCGTTAATGGCGACAGTTATGACCGTTATCTGGTGCGCGTGGAAGAAATGCGCCAGTCCAACCGCATCATCAAACAATGCGTAGAGTGGCTGAGAAATAACCAGGGCCCGGTAATTACTGATAACCACAAGGTTGCGCCACCGCATCGCGTGAACATGAAGTCGAATATGGAAGAGCTCATACATCACTTCAAGCTGTTCACCGAAGGTTTCCATGTTCCTGCTGGCGAAGCTTATGCCGCAGTTGAGCATCCAAAAGGTGAGTTTGGTATTTACTTGATGTCCGATGGCGCTAACAAGCCTTATCGTCTGAAAATCCGTGCGCCAGGTTTCGCGCATTTGCAGGGTTTGGATGAAATGGCAAAAGGTCACATGATTGCTGATGCGGTAACGATCATCGGTACTCAGGATATTGTGTTTGGTGAGATTGACAGATAAAGCGGCGCCCTGAGGGCGTCGAATCGAGGCATTAGCTATGGTGTTATCAGAGCAGGCATTTAAAAAAATTGATCGTGAACTTGCAAAGTTCCCGGCTGACCAGCGCCAGTCCGCTGTGATGGCCGCATTGGCTATTGCCCAGGATGAAACTGGCTGGGTATCCCCGGAAGTTATGCAGACGCTGGCTGACTACATCGGCATGCCCGCTGTAGCAGTGCAGGAAGTCGCGACTTTCTACAATATGTACAACACCAAGCCGGTGGGCAAGTTCAAGATTTCAGTATGTACCAATCTGCCTTGCGCCTTGTCTGGTGGCGAACGTGCAGCTCATCACCTCAAGCAAAGGCTTGGTATTGATTACAGGGAAACCACGGCCGATGGCCAGTTCACCCTGGTAGAAGGTGAATGCATGGGTGCTTGCGGCGATGCGCCTGTCATGCTGGTTAATAACAAGCGCATGTGCAGTTTCATGTCGAATGAAAAAATTGACGGTCTGGTCAATGAATTGAAAGAGGGTAAATAATGACGAGTCTGCATAATCGCCATATTAAGCCTTTAATATTGGCTGGTCTGGATGGTAAAAACTGGCATCTGCAAGATTACGTAGCACGTGGTGGCTATGAATCCTTGAAGCGTATCCTCAATGACAAAATCCCTCCTGAGCAAGTGATTGCTGAGTTGAAGGCTTCGTCCTTGCGTGGTCGCGGTGGTGCGGGTTTTCCTACTGGTTTGAAGTGGAGCTTCATGCCGCGTCAATTCCCTGGTCAAAAATATCTGGTCTGTAATACAGATGAGGGCGAGCCTGGTACATTCAAGGATCGTGACATCATTCGTTATAACCCGCATGCCCTGATCGAAGGCATGGCCATAGGCGCTTACGCCATGGGCATCACCGTGGGTTACAACTACATCCACGGCGAGATTTTTGCTGACTACGATCGTTTCGAAGAAGCGCTGGAAGAAGCACGTGCAGCCAATATGCTGGGCGACAAGATTGCTGGTTCCGACTTCAACTTCCAGTTGCATGCTTTCCACGGCTACGGTGCGTATATCTGCGGCGAAGAAACAGCCTTGCTGGAATCGCTGGAAGGCAAGAAAGGGCAGCCACGCTTCAAACCTCCTTTCCCGGCCAGCTTTGGTTTATACGGCAAGCCAACCACGATCAATAACACCGAGACATTTGCTGCTGTACCTTTCGTGTTTGCCATGGGCGGCGAAAAATACGCTGCGCTGGGTAAGCCAAATAATGGCGGCACCAAGATTTTCTCCATGTCTGGCGACGTAGCAAAACCTGGTAATTACGAAGTACCTATGGGTACACCATTTGCCACCTTGCTGGAACTCGCTGGCGGCATGCGTGACGGTAAAAAGATCAAGGCAGTTATCCCTGGTGGTTCTTCCATGCCGGTATTGACTGGTGATGTGATGATGGCGACCGACATGGACTATGACTCCATTGCCAAGGCCGGTTCCATGCTGGGTTCTGGTGCAGTTATCGTCATGGATGAAACACGCTGCATGGTGAAATCATTGTTGCGCCTGTCTTATTTCTATTTTGAAGAATCCTGCGGTCAGTGCACACCTTGCCGTGAAGGTACCGGCTGGTTGTATCGCATGGTGCACAGGATAGAACATGGCCATGGTCGTCCAGATGATCTGGATATGCTGAACTCCATCGCTGACAATATCCAGGGCAAGACAATTTGCGCTCTAGGCGATGCAGCAGCGATGCCGGTACGCGCCATGATCAAGAATTTCCGCGAAGAATTTGAATATCACATCGAGCATAAGCATTGCTTGGTGCCCACTTACATGTAAGCCAGCTTCGGTTAGCACACTTAGAGTAGACCATGGTTGAAATCGAAATAGACGGCAAAAAAGTCGAAGTCCAAGAGGGCAGTATGGTAATGGATGCTGCCAATAAGCTTGGCACCTACATTCCGCACTTTTGCTATCACAAAAAATTATCTATTGCGGCTAACTGCCGCATGTGTCTGGTCGAGGTTGAAAAAGCACCGAAGCCTTTGCCTGCCTGCGCCACACCTGTGACAGCGGGCATGATCGTCCGTTCGTCCAGCGACAAGGCAGTAAAAGCACAAAAAGCAGTGATGGAATTTTTGCTCATCAATCACCCGCTGGATTGCCCTATCTGCGATCAGGGCGGCGAATGCCAATTGCAGGATCTGGCTGTTGGTTATGGTGGCACTGCATCCCGTTACGATGAAGAAAAACGCGTGGTATTCCACAAGGACGTAGGTCCTCTGGTGTCCATGGAAGAAATGAGCCGCTGTATACACTGTACGCGCTGCGTTCGTTTTGGCCAGGAAATCGCTGGCGTCATGGAACTGGGCATGCTCAACCGTGGCGAACATTCTGAAATCACTTCCTTCGTCGGTAAGACAGTTGATTCAGAATTGTCAGGGAATATGATAGATCTGTGCCCAGTCGGCGCACTGACATCCAAGCCTTTCCGTTATTCTGCCCGTACCTGGGAATTGTCACGTCGTAAATCTGTCAGTGCCCATGATGGCCTGGGTTCCAACCTGATTGTTCAGGTCAAGAACAACAAGGTCATGCGCGTAGTGCCGCTTGAAAACGAAGAAATCAATGAATGCTGGATTTCTGACAAAGACCGTTTCTCTTACGAAGCACTGAACAGCACAGAACGCCTGACCAAGCCCATGATCAAGCAGGGCGGTGAATGGCAGGAAACTGACTGGCAGACAGCGCTCGAATATGTCGCGCATGGTCTGCGTAACGTCAAGCATGAACATGGCGCAGATGCGATCGCTGCGGTTGCCGCACCTAGCTCCACCCTGGAAGAACTGACACTGCTGCAACGCGTAGTGCGTGGCCTGGGTTCTGATAATGTTGATTTCCGCCTGCGTCAGTCTGACTTCGCTTTGAATTCTTCTGTCAAGCCTTGGCTGGGTACCAGCATCGCCAGGTTTGGTCAGTTGAAAAATGTTTTCGTTATCGGTTCCTTCCTGCGTAAGGACCATCCTTTGCTGGCAGCGCGTCTGCGTCAATCAGTAAAAATGGGTGCCAAACTCAGTATCCTGCATGCGACCAATGATGAATTGCTCATCAAGCTGGCCAACAATGCAGTAGTCGCACCTTCTCTGTGGACAGCGTTCCTGGCTGAAGTTGCAGTTGCTATCGCAGCTAAAAAAGAAATCGCCAAACCAGCTGGTTTTGAGGCTGTGCAAGCATCTGCCAAAGCAGAAGCGATTGCCGCCAGCCTGCTGGCTGGCAATGCAGGCGTGTTCCTGGGTAACACAGCTTCTTATCATCCAGAAGCATCGCAATTGCATGCGCTGGCACAATGGATAGCTGAAAACGCAGCTACTGAATTTGGTTATCTGACAGAAGCAGCAAACACTGTTGGCGGCTACCTGGCAAATGCCATCCCTGCCAATAATGCCAAGCCAGTCTTCACTGAAGCGAAAAAAGCCTACATCGTTTTGCACGCCGAGCCTTTGCTTGACAGCGCGCATCCAGTACAAGCCAAGGCGGCTTTGGACAATGCTGAAATGGTCGTCGTCATGTCGCCATTCAAGCATGGCGCTGAATATGCTGACGTTTTGCTGCCAGTTTCTCCTTACACAGAGACATCCGGTACTTTCGTGAATTGCGAAGGCCGTGCACAAAGTTTCCATGGCGTCGTCAAGCCTCTGGGCGATACTCGTCCAGCATGGAAAGTCTTGCGCGTACTCGGCAATTTGCTGGGCCTGGATAATTTTGATTTTGAGACAGCAGAAGCGGTGCGTGCAACAGTATTGACGCAAGCTGACCTGACTACGCAATTGAATAATCTGGCAAAACTGGCTCCGGCAGTTCCTGCTAATGCAGCTGCTGGCATGGAACGTATTGCTGACGTTGGTATCTACAGTACAGACGCTATCGTACGCCGTGCGGAATCTCTGCAACTGACAGCCGATGCGCGTGCACCGCAAGCATGGATCAGCTCTGCTGATGCCAGCAAACTGGGTATTGCCGAAGGTGACATGGTGAGACTGAGTAAAACAGGTTCTACCCTGATACCTGTGGGAATCGATCAATCTCTGCCTGAGAATGTAGTCAGGATTGCTGCGGGCCACACCCTGACAAGTAATCTGGACGGCATGTTCGGTGCGATCAAACTGGAGCGTGCATAATGAATTTGCTGCTCTCTATTTTCAATTGGGTATGGGAATTCATTCATATTCCTTTAATTTGGAATTTGATCAAGATCGTCTGCATCACATTGCCAGTAATGGGTTGTGTTGCCTACCTGACCTTGTGGGAACGCAAGATGATAGGCTGGATGCACATCCGTCTTGGCCCTAACCGCGTAGGTCCGGCAGGCTTGTTGCAGCCTATCGCCGATGCGCTGAAGCTGCTGCTCAAAGAAATCGTCATTCCGGCCAAGGCCAATAAAGTCTTGTTCGTGCTGGCACCTATCATGACCATCATGCCGGCGCTGGCAGCATGGTCGGTGATTCCTTTCGGCCCTGAAACTGTATTGGCGAACGTCAATGCCGGTTTGCTGCTGATCATGGCGATTACTTCCATGGAAGTCTACGGCATCATTATCGCCGGTTGGGCATCTAACTCCAAGTATGCTTTCCTCGGTGCCATGCGTGCTTCTGCACAGATGGTGTCCTATGAAATCGCCATGGGCTTCGTGCTGGTCATCGTGCTGATGGTATCCGGCAGCCTGAACATGACCGACATCGTGAATGCCCAGACCAAGGGTTTTGCAGCCAGCCATGGTTTCAATCTGTTCTCCTGGAACTGGTTGCCGTTGCTGCCTATGTTCGTGGTGTATGTGATTTCCGGTATTGCTGAAACCAACCGTCATCCGTTTGACGTGATTGAGGGTGAGTCCGAGATCGTTGCCGGTCATATGGTTGAGTACTCTGGTATGTCTTTCGCCATGTTCTTCCTGGCTGAATACGCCAACATGATTTTGATCTCTGCCATGGCATCTTTGATGTTCCTCGGCGGCTGGTCTGCACCGTTCAGCTTCCTGGATTTCATCCCTGGCTGGATCTGGCTCGGTATCAAGACTTTTGTTGTGGTTTCCATGTTCATCTGGGCACGCGCATCTTTCCCACGCTATCGCTATGACCAGATCATGCGCCTGGGCTGGAAAGTATTTATCCCGCTTACCCTGGTGTATCTGGTGATCGTCGCAGCATGGATGCAAACTCCATGGAATATTTGGAAGTAAGAGGCTAAAAAAATGGAAGCAATCAAGGATTTTTTTGGCAGCCTGATGCTGCGCGAACTGATCAAGGGCCTGGCCCTGACAGGCCGCTATATGTTCGCCCGCAAGATCACGGTGCAATTTCCTGAGGAAAAAACACCGCAGTCCCCACGTTTTCGTGGTCTGCATGCCTTGCGCCGCTACCCGAATGGGGAAGAGCGCTGCATCGCCTGTAAATTGTGTGAAGCAGTCTGCCCGGCAATGGCTATCACGATCGAATCTGATCAACGTGCCGACGGCAGCCGCCGTACTACCCGTTATGACATCGACCTGACCAAGTGCATCTTCTGCGGTTTCTGTGAAGAATCCTGCCCGGTCGATTCCATCGTGGAAACCCATGTGCTGGAATATCACGGTGAAAAACGCGGCGATCTGTATTTCACCAAAGAGATGTTGCTGGCTGTAGGTGATCGTTACGAGACACAAATTGCAGCAGCGCGTGCCGCTGATGCCACATACCGCTAACTGGACCTGGTTCGATATGGAATTTACTACCGTTTTATTTTATGTTTTCGCAGCGATCATGATAGTCGCTGCGATCCAGGTGATTTCTGCACGCAACCCTGTGCATGCCGCCTTGTTTCTGGTACTGACCTTCTTCAATGCCGCGGGTATCTGGTTGCTGTTGAAGGCTGAGTTCCTGGCTATCGTGCTGGTGCTGGTG
The DNA here is from genome assembly GCF_049340345.1 of Undibacterium sp. Di27W. NCBI lineage: Bacteria > Pseudomonadati > Pseudomonadota > Betaproteobacteria > Burkholderiales > Oxalobacteraceae > Undibacterium > Undibacterium sp. Di27W. The sequence continues at coordinate 451,160 of NZ_JBMPOS010000001.1, forward strand.
TATGTCGGTGCGGTCATGGTCTTGTTCCTGTTTGTGGTGATGATGCTGGATATCAATCTCGACAAATTGAGAGAAGGTTTCTGGAGCCATTTCCCGGTTGCTGCGGCAGTTGGCGTCATCATCGTGCTGGAAATGTCTGCAGTGTTGCTGCGTGGCTTTTTGCGCCCGGACAATCATGTGCCAGCAGCAGCTGACAAGATAGGCAATACCAAATACCTGGGCATGGAGATTTTCACGCATTACCAGTTTGCCTTTGAAATTGCTGCGGCCATTTTGTTGCTGGCTATTGTTGCTGCAGTGGCCCTGACTTTGCGTCGTCGTAAAGACAGTAAATATTTTGATCCTGCTGCTGCGGTTAAAGTGAAAGCCAAGGACCGTATCCGTATCGTCAGCATGAAAGCTGAATCCGAACGCGCCCAGAATAATGCCACTGCTGCGGCAGCTACTGTGAATCCGGAGGCTTAAATGGCTTTGACTTTGAGTTTGACGCACTACCTGATTTTGGGCGCAATCCTGTTTGCGATCTCCATCGTCGGTATTTTCCTCAACCGTAAAAACATCATCGTCTTGCTGATGGCGATTGAATTGATGTTGTTGGCCGTGAATATCAATTTCATCGCGTTCTCCCATTATCTGGGTGATGCAGCAGGGCAGGTATTCGTGTTCTTCATACTAACGGTTGCTGCTGCTGAGTCAGCGATAGGTCTGGCGATCCTGGTGGTGCTGTTCCGTAATCTGGACACCATCAATGTCGAAGATCTGGATGCATTAAAAGGTTAATCAGTTTAATGGTGCGGATTGTCGCCTGCTGCGACAGGCGGGTAGTCCGGTAGTCCGGTATGGGCTGGCGATTTAGAAAAGTAATAAAGCTAACAAAGGGTCATCATGGCGGGGCAACTTAACCCACAATTATTATTGGCAGTACCACTGGCGCCCCTGGTTGGGTCTGCTATTGCAGGTCTGCTAGGAACGAAGTTTTTTGGCAATGTGGTTGGCCGCAAGGTATCGCATACAGTCACCATACTTGGTGTGTTGATTGCATTGATCATCTCTTGCATGACCTTGTCTGCCGTGCTGGATGGCGCAACGTATAACGAGACCCTGTATCAATGGATGAAGGTTGGTAACATGAAGCTGGAAGTCGGCTTCATGGTAGACAGCCTGACAGCGATGATGATGTGCGTTGTGACCTTTGTGTCACTGATGGTGCATATCTACACCATAGGCTATATGGCAGAAGACGAAGGTTATAACCGCTTCTTCTCGTATATTTCCTTGTTTACCTTTGCCATGCTGATGCTGGTCATGAGTAACAACTTCCTGCAATTGTTCTTTGGCTGGGAAGCTGTGGGTCTGGTGTCTTATTTGCTGATTGGTTTCTGGTACACCAAACCAACGGCAATCTACGCCAACATGAAAGCCTTTCTGGTTAACCGTGTCGGTGACTTTGGTTTCATCCTGGGCATAGGCTTGTTGGTCGCCAATACTGGCTCCATGAACTATGTTGAAGTATTCGCCAAGAAAAATGAATTGGCAGCCATGCTGTTGCCGCATACAGACTGGATGCTGATTACGGTTGCCTGTATCTGCCTGTTCATCGGCGCGATGGGTAAATCTGCGCAGTTCCCTCTGCATGTCTGGTTGCCAGATTCCATGGAAGGCCCAACCCCGATCTCTGCACTGATCCACGCGGCGACCATGGTTACTGCTGGTATCTTCATGGTGTCACGCATGTCACCATTGTTTGAATTGTCTGATACTGCCTTGTCCTTCATTCTGGTGATAGGTGCGATTACTGCGCTGTTCATGGGTTTCATGGGCATCATCCAGAACGATATCAAGCGCGTAGTGGCTTACTCTACATTGTCGCAATTGGGTTATATGACCGTGGCACTGGGTGCTTCTGCTTACTCGGTTGCAGTATTCCATTTGATGACGCATGCTTTCTTTAAAGCCCTGTTGTTCCTGGGTGCGGGTTCCGTGATTATCGGTATGCATCATGATCAGGATATCCGCAACATGGGTGGCTTGAGGAAGTACATGCCGATTACCTGGCTGACATCTCTGGCTGGTTCGCTGGCATTGATAGGTACGCCTTTCCTGTCTGGTTTCTATTCCAAAGACAGTATTATCGAAGCAGTACAGGCCAGTCATTTGCCTGGCGCTGGTTTTGCCCAGTTTGCTGTGCTGGCAGGTGTATTCGTTACGGCTTTCTATTCTTTCCGTATGTATTTCCTGGTCTTCCATGGCAAGGAAAACTTTGGCAAGGCACATGCACATGATCACCACGATGATCATAAAAAAGCGCATAAGGATGCACGCAAAGACGACCACCATGCTGCTGATGATCATCATGACGATCATCACCATGGTTTGGCTCCGGGTCAAAAACCGCATGAGTCACCTTTAGTTGTCTGGTTGCCTCTGGTTCTGTTGGCGATTCCTTCGCTGTTCATCGGTGCGATTGCAATTGAGCCTATGTTGTTTGGTGGCTTCTTCAAGAACGTGATTTTTGTCAATGAAGCGCATCATGCAATGGAAGAATTGCATCACGAATTCCATGGTGCTGGCGCAATGGGTCTGCATTCCTTCATGACGCCACCGTTCTGGCTGGCATTGGCAGGTGTGGTAGTGGCGTATGTGTTCTACATGGTCAAGCCTGAAATACCGGCCAGGATCAAGAGTACTTTCATGCCACTTTACACTTTGCTCGACAACAAGTACTACATGGATCGTTTCAACGAGATCGTGTTTGCCGGTGGCGCACGCATGCTCGGTGGCGGTTTGTGGAATATCGGCGACAAAGGCATCATCGATGGCCTGGTAGTTAACGGCAGCGCGAAACTGGTTGGCTGGGTCTCCAAATTGATACGTCATTTGCAGAGTGGTTATATCTATCACTATGCATTTGTGATGATACTCGGCGTGATGGGTTTCCTGGCTTACACAGTGCTGTTTCCCTTTGCTAAATAAGTGACCACGGCTATAAAAAGATAATTATTATGCAGTCAACTTCTACTCTACTTAGCCTTTCGATCTGGTTACCGATAGCTTTCGGTATCTTCATACTGGCTTTTGGCCGCGATAACAATAATGCATTGGTACGCGGTGTGGCCCTGATAGGCTCGATTTGCAGTTTCATCGTCACACTGCCTTTGATCAAGCTTTTTGACAATACTGCGCATGGCATGCAGTTTGTCGAAAAACATAGCTGGATAGAACGCTTCAATGTGTTCTATGCCCTGGGTATAGACGGTATCTCTTTGTGGCTGGTACCTTTGACTGCCTTCATCACGGTGATCGTCGTGATCGCAGCATGGGAAGTCATAGAAAAGCAAGTCTCCCAATACATGGGTGCTTTCCTGATCTTGTCTGGCTTGATGATAGGCGTGTTCTGCGCAACTGATGGCATGTTGTTCTATGTCTTCTTTGAAGCGACGCTGATCCCTATGTATATCATCGTCGGTGTCTGGGGTGGCCCGAACCGCGTGTATGCTGCGTTCAAGTTCTTCCTGTACACCTTGATGGGCTCTTTGTTGACGCTGATTGCCATCATCTACCTGTACCTGAAAGCCGGTCATTCCTTTGATATCCTGGTATGGCATAAACTGCCTTTGCCACTGAGCACCCAGATCATGATTTTCTGCGCCTTCCTGATGGCGTTTGCAGTCAAGGTGCCAATGTGGCCAGTACATACCTGGTTGCCAGATGCCCACGTAGAAGCGCCTACTGGTGGTTCTGTCGTGTTGGCAGCGATCATGTTGAAACTGGGTGCTTATGGTTTCCTGCGTTTCTCTCTGCCTATAGCACCTGATGCCAGCCATTACATGGCAGGTTTCATGATCACACTGTCGCTGATCGCCGTTATTTACATCGGTCTGGTGGCACTGGTGCAAAAGGATATGAAAAAGCTGGTGGCGTATTCTTCGATTGCACATATGGGCTTCGTGACACTGGGTTTCTTCATGTTCAACGACATGTCAGTGCAGGGCGCTATCGTACAAATGATTTCCCATGGCTTTATCTCTGGCGCGATGTTCCTGTGCATCGGTGTCTTGTATGACCGTGTACACTCCCGTGAAATTGCTGACTACGGTGGCGTGGTCAATAAAATGCCGAAGTTTGCTGCCTTGTTCGTGTTGTTCTCCATGGCTAACTGCGGCTTGCCTGCAACTTCCGGTTTCGTCGGCGAGTTCATGGTGATCCTGGGTGCGGTACAGTTCAATTTCTGGATAGGTATGCTGGCAGCAACAGCGCTGATCTTTGGTGCGGCTTACTCTTTGTGGATGGTTAAGCGCGTGGTCTTCGGCAATATCACGAATGAACATGTAGCCCATCTGACCGACATCAATAAACGTGAATTCTTCATGCTGGGCGTGTTGGCGATAGCGGTACTGGTAATGGGTTTGTATCCAGCACCATTTACAGATGCGATGCAGGTTTCAGTCTCTGATCTGTTGCAACATGTGGCAGTTCCTAAGCTGACACCCTGACCGGGAATTTGGATAAGCAAGCCACGCAGTTTGCCTGGGGCAAGCGTGGCAGCAGATCAATGCTAGTAAAAAATGAATAATATGAACCTGATACCACTTTATCCTGAAATCTTTTTGCTGTTGGCCATCTGCGCCATCTTGCTGACAGATATGTTTTTGCCTGACAGCAAACGCAATGTCACTTATGCCTTGAGCATATTGGCATTGACGGTCTGTGGTGTCTTGACGGTAGCACTCGCTGAACCAGTGAAGTCTGAGTATGTCAGTAACAATATGTTTGTTTCTGATCCCATGTCCGTGCTGCTGAAATTGTTCTCTTACATTGCTGTGGGCATGACCCTGATCTACTCCCGTCAGTATGTCAGTGACCGTGCCATGACGAATACGCATCTTGGCGGCGAATACTATGTCCTGGCCTTGTTTGCCTTGCTGGGCCAGATGGTGATGATTTCCGGTAATAACTTCCTGGTGATTTACCTGGGCCTGGAATTGATGTCCCTGTCTTTGTATGCCCTGGTTGCCTTGCGTCGTGAACATACTGTATCTACCGAAGCGGCGATGAAGTATTTCATCCTCGGTGCTCTGGCTTCCGGTTTCATGTTGTATGGTATTTCCATGTTGTACGGTGCTACCGGTTCCCTGCAATTGAATGAAGTCGTCAAAGTCACTGCGACAGCGACAGCGAACAAGACTATTCTGGTTTTCGGTATCGTTTTCCTGGTTGCCGGCCTTGCCTTCAAACTGGGTGTCGTGCCTTTCCATATGTGGGTGCCTGACGTTTATCAGGGCGCACCGACTGCGGTGACTTTATTGCTGGGCGGCGCTCCTAAACTGGCAGCGTTTGCGATTACTTTCCGTTTGCTGGTTGAGGGACTGTTCCCGCTAGCGGTCGATTGGCAACAAATGCTGGTGGTGTTGGCAGTCTTGTCGATGGCGATAGGTAACCTGACGGCGATTGCGCAAACCAATTTGAAGCGTATGTTGGCTTATTCCACCATTTCGCAAATGGGTTTCATGTTGCTGGGCTTGTTGTCTGGCGTGGCGAATGGCAATGCGGATCTGGCGGTAGATGCCTACAGCTCTTCCATGTTCTATAGCATTACCTATGTGTTGACCACGCTGGGCACTTTCGGCATTATCATGTTGCTGGCACGCTCGGGTTTTGAGGCGGAAAACCTCGATGACCTGAAAGGCTTGAACAAGCGCAACCCATGGTTTGCCTTCATCATGCTGTTATTGATGTTCTCGCTGGCTGGTATCCCACCTATGATGGGCTTCTACGCCAAACTGTCGGTCTTGCAGGCTGTACTGTCCAGCGGTAAATTGTGGCTGGCCCTGGTTGCCGTGGCATTCTCACTGATTGGTACTTTCTATTACCTGCGCATCGTCAAACTGATGTATTTTGATGAACCACTGGATCACAGCCCTATTGCTGCCAGCACGGATATGCGCATGGTCTTGAGTGTCAATGGTTTGCTGGTACTGGTTTTGGGTCTCATGCCTGGCTCCTTGATGACAGCCTGTGTGAACGCCATTTCCAATACACTTAAATACTGATACGGCCAGCAGTGGGTAATTCTGCATCAACCTGGTTGATCATCGTGTTGGCAGTTTTGGCTGCCAACCTGCCTTTCTTGAATGAGCGCTGCTTTGGCATCATTGCTTTGCAGCGCTTTGCATTCCTCAAATCTATTTTCTCCCGTGCTCCTGAGCTCATATCGATAGTTGATGTGGCTGGTACAGATTCACGCTCAGATGGCCTGGTATTTTCCTCCAGCGACGATTTAATAAAAAAGCAGGTGCAGACTGAAGTTTCTGGAGGCGCACCCTTACCAATTGTAAAATCACTGTGGTTGCGCCTTTTTGAATTGATTGTGCTGTATTTCTGCGTCGGTGGCATTGCTTTTGTCCTTGAGTCAGCGGCAGGTAATCGTTTCCCGCAAGCCTGGGAATTCTATGTCATCAATGCCTGCCTGTTCCTGGTACTGGCTTTCCCTGGTTTCGTATACCGCTACCTGAAGCGCAATCATGGCTGAAAAAATTACCAGCAAGCTGGATCTGCAAGAAAACAAGATCAGCAGCGAGCTGGTGTATGAGGGCAGTTTTCTGAAGGTCGATAAAGATGTCGTGTCCTTGCCTGATGGACAGACAGCGACCCGTGAATACATACGTCATCCTGGTGCCGTGGTTATCATTCCCCTGTTTGATGATGGACGCATCCTGCTGGAAAAGCAGTTTCGCTATCCCTTACATCAAGTCTTCATAGAATTCCCGGCTGGTAAAATCGATGCAGGTGAAGACCCCTTGCTCTGCGCCCAGCGCGAGTTACGTGAAGAAACCGGCTACACCGCCAGCGACTGGTCTTTCGTCTGCACCATTCACAACGCCATCGCCTATTCAGACGAACACCTGGATATCTACCTGGCCAAGGGTTTAACGGCAGGGCAGGCCGCCCTCGATGAAGAAGAATTCCTCGAAGTATTCACCGCCACACTGCCAGAAATGCTGGACTGGATAAAATCCGGCCAGATCACCGACGTAAAAACCGTCATAGGCACATTCTGGCTGGAGAAAATCCTGGCTGGTAAGTGGTGATTGCAAATCAGAGCCACAAAAAATCTTGAAAACGAAAAAGCCGCTTATCGCGGCTTTTTCGTTTGCTTTGTCATCCATATGTCTGTGTCATGAGGTGCTGAGTAAGCGTAGCGAGCGGGGCTAGTTTGAGTTAAGAAGCGCAGTCGTACGAAGGTACGGCGACGAATCTGCAAAAACAGCAGGCTCAAAATCGCCCCGCGCAGTAGCTTAATCAGTACCTCATGTTACATGTTTGGATAATTAGGTCCTCCCCCCCCTTCAGGCGTCACCCAGACGATATTCTGTGTCGGATCCTTGATATCGCAAGTCTTGCAATGCACGCAGTTTTGCGCATTGATTTGCAGGCGGTCTGCGCCTTCTTCAGTTTTCACGAATTCATACACACCCGCCGGGCAATAACGTGCTTCCGGGCCAGCGAATTTAGCCAGATTGACCGAAACTGGAACATCAGCATTTTTTAAGGTCAGATGAATAGGCTGATCTTCTGCGTGATTGGTATTCGAGATAAACACTGAGGACAAACGATCAAATGTCAGCTTGCCATCAGGCTTGGGGTAAACAATAGGCTTGCATTCAGATGCTGGGCGCAGGCATTCATGGTCGGCCTTGCTGTGATGCAGCGTCCATGGTGCCTTGCCACGCAAGACCACCTGGTCCAGCCATACCAGCGGTGAGCCGTAAGTGCCACGCTTGAGCAGGGGCTTGACATTGCGTGCGGTGTACAACTCTTCATGCAGCCAGGATTGTTCAAATGCTGTTGAATAAGCACTCAGTTCATCATGCTGACGATTGGCAGATACGGCTTCAAAGGCGGCTGTTGCTGCCAGCATGCCAGTCTTGATGGCGGCATGGCTACCTTTGATACGGCTCATGTTCAGGAAGCCAGCGTCACAGCCTATCAATGCACCGCCAGGGAACACCAGTTTAGGTAAGGATTGCAAGCCACCAGCTGTGATAGCACGTGCGCCATAAGAAATACGTTTGCCGCCTTCAAAGAAGGTACGGATAGCAGGGTGGGTCTTGAAGCGCTGGAATTCTTCGTAAGGTGACAGATACGGATTTTCATACGCCAGGCCAACCACATAGCCAACTGCCACCAGATTATCTTCCAGGTGATACAGGAAAGAACCACTGTACTGATCCATCAATGGCCAGCCAGTCGTATGCACGACCAGACCTTGCTTGTGTTGCTTGGGATCGATTTCCCACAATTCCTTGATACCTATGCCATAGGATTGCGGGTCTTTGCCCTTGTTCAAATCATATTTGGCGATGACTTGCTTGCCCAGATGGCCGCGTGCGCCCTCGGCAAACAGGGTGTACTTTGCATGCAACTCCATGCCGAGCTGAAAAGCCGAGGTGGGTTGGCCATGGCGGTCTACGCCCATATTGCCGGTGGCAACACCTTTGACTGAGCCGTCATCGTTATACAAGACTTCTGCTGCGGCAAAACCGGGGAATACTTCTACTCCCAGCGCTTCGGCCTGCTGGCCCAGCCAGCGCGTCACATTGGCCAGCGAAACGATGTAGTTGCCGTGATTTTCGAAACAGGCTGGCAGCATCCAGTTAGGCGTGCGGTAGGCTTTGCTCTCGGTCAGGACCAGGACGCGGTCTTCTGTGACTTCGGTATTCAGTGGCGCGCCCATTTCCTTCCAGTTAGGAAAGAGTTCAGTCAGTGCTTTTGGGTCCATGACTGCGCCAGACAGGATGTGCGCGCCAGGTTCACCGCCTTTTTCCAGTACACAAACAGATACTTCCGCCCCTTTTTCTGCCGCAAGTTGCTTGATCTTGATGGCGGCTGACAGGCCAGCGGGTCCGCCACCGACGACGACGACGTCATATTCCATTGCGTCGCGAGGACCGTACTGTTCAAGTATGCTTTGTGTCATGGCTATTTTCACTTTCTGAAGATTTTCGAACGAACGTGCTTATTTGCTGTCAGCATGTTATCTGCTGTGAATGTATTGCGCAAGCGAGGAGGGGCTCGAATTTTTATTGTTGTGGATATCTAAAATACACAGAATTATCGCAGAGCCAACTTTGGTATGCATCAAGATCGTGCAAAATAGCAGGAAAATTTCTGTAAAAATTTCCAAGTAACTCAAATCCATACAACACAAGCATAATCAGTATGTCATCATAGAGGTTATAGATTAGTGAATTTATTCCAAATATTGCGGAGAATCAGATGGGCATAGAAGTTAATTTCGAAGGCAAGATTGCATTGGTAACTGGTGCTTCCAGTGGTCTTGGCGCACGATTTGCAAAAATTCTGGCACAGGCTGGCGCGCAGGTCGTGCTGGCATCACGCCGCATAGACAGGCTCAAGGAATTGCGTGCTGAAATCGAATCTGAAGGTGGTGCTGCCCATGTGGTCGCTCTGGATGTCACAGATTATGGCAGCATCAAGTCTGCAATTGCCCATGCCGAGACCGAGGCAGGCCCTATCGACATCCTCATCAATAATTCAGGTGTGTCTACCACGCAACGCCTGGTTGACGTGACACCGGATGATTATGCCTATGTCATGGACACCAATCAGCGTGGAGCCTTTTTTGTGGCGCAGGAAGCAGCCAAGCGCATGATTGCCCGTCACAAGGGTGATCCAAAAAAACAGCATCGCATCATCAATATTGCTTCGGTAGCTGGTCTGCGTGTATTGCCACAAATAGGCATTTACTGCATGAGTAAAGCAGCGGTCATCCATATGACCAAGGCCATGGCGGTAGAGTGGGGCAAGTATGGCATTAATGTGAATGCAATTTGCCCGGGTTATATTTCCACTGAAATCAATTCAGATTATTTTTCTACAGACGCGGGTCAAAAGCTGGTCGACATGTTGCCTAGAAAACGCGTAGGCGCGCCAGAAGATCTGGATGGTCTGCTGCTCTTGCTGGCTGCTGAAGAATCACGTTTCCTCAACGGTGCCATCGTCACGGCAGATGATGGTATGAGCGTGCAATGATAGAGAATAAGGTTACGGAAAAGAAGCTGGTCTATACCGTCACCATTCCTATCCGATGGGGCGATATGGATGCCATGGGCCATGTCAACAATACTGTGTACTTTCGTTATATGGAACAGGCGCGCATTGAGTGGCTGAGCATGATGGGTTGTCTGCCGGATGCAAACGGCAATGGCCCTGTCATCGTCAATGCCTATTGCACCTTCAAGAAGCCCCTGAAATATCCAGGGCAGGTGGAAGTCTGTACTTATATCGGCGCAGCAGGCCGCAGCAGTTTTGAAACCATGCAGGAAATGCGCTCAGTCGGTGATGGTTATGCTCTGTATGCAGAGGGAGGTGCCAAAGTTGTCTGGGTCTCTGCCGAGACTGGCAAGTCCGAGGCTTTGCCAGAAGCGATCAAGCAAAAGCTGAGTGAAATCAAGGTCGTAAAACGTAAAGCCAGGGCTGTTAAGGTATAAGTTTAACTTTAACTTGTTCAACAAGTTTGATGTCACCTGCAGCAAGGCTCAGCGCATGATGCCCAGCAACTTGTGCACCAGTTCGCTGGAAGTTGCAGAATTGAACTTGCGCATGAGTTTGGCCCTGTGCATTTCCACGGTTCGTGGGCTGAGGTCTATCTGGCGGGCGATCAGTTTGCTGGTCTTGCCTTCTACCAGCAGGGCCGCAATTTCACGTTCACGCGGTGTCAGTTCTGCGGTGACAGGGCGTTTTGCGCTGAGATCCTCAAAAGTCCAGATGCCAGCTGCGTGTGGATTGTCCTTATTCAAGCCACGGCCAGAAACATGGCACCAGAACAGCTCCTGGCTGGCGCGTTTCATGATGCGTTCGTCAGAGTAATAACCCTTGGCATTCATGATGGGGGTGATGCGTGCACCGGTACGTTCAAACTCGTCAGGACTAGGGTAAAGTACCAGGAAAGACTGGCCCAGTAATTCATTTTTTTGATAGCCAAACATTTTTGCCAGATCATCATTACAGGCCTGGATAATGCGATTCTGCGACACACACATGCCAACAGGGGCATGTTGAAAGATGGATTCAAAATCGATGGGCTGTACGACATTCATTTCTGCGGTCCACTGACAGGTTTGTAGTAAAGGCGTATTTTTACGGTATTGCGCAGTATAACGCAGCATCATATCCTGTAAGGCTAATGATTTGTAGGGCGCTTTGCTGCATTTGCAGAGGCCATTTGACAAAAGAAATATCGTTTTACAACCTGGAGAGGGGACAATATGGACAAAGTTTATCCTGACGCAGCCAGTGCTCTGGCTGGCATTATCAAGGACGGCCAGACTATCGCGGTAGGCGGTTTTGGTCTGTGTGGCATACCAGAGGCACTGATCGCTGCCTTGCGCGATTCTGGTGTTAAAGACCTGACGGCAATTTCAAATAATGCCGGTGTTGACGGCTTTGGTCTGGGTCAGTTGTTGACCACCCGCCAGATCAAGAAAATGATTTCATCCTATGTGGGCGAAAATAAGGAGTTCGAGCGCCAATACCTGGCTGGCGAACTGGAACTGGAATTCACGCCTCAAGGTACGCTGGCAGAAAAGCTGCGCGCTGGCGGTGCCGGCATCCCGGCTTTCTTCACCAAGACTGGCGTAGGTACTATCGTTGCCGATGGTAAGGAAATCCGCGAATTTGATGGCCAAAAATATGTGATGGAACGTGCACTGGTATCCGACGTATCCCTGGTCAAAGCCTGGAAAGCCGACAAGGCAGGTAACCTGGTGTATCGCAAGACAGCGCGCAACTTTAATCCCAATGTGGCAATGGCAGGCAAGATCACCGTGGTCGAGGTTGAAGTGTTGGTGGAAATTGGTGAACTGGACCCGGATGAAGTTCACACACCAGGCATTTTCGTGCAGCGCATCGTCGTCAATGCGACGCCAGAAAAACGTATAGAACAGCGTACCGTACGCCCATCGAATTAAGATAGCAGGAGACAAGACATGGCATGGAATCGTGATGAAATGGCTGCGCGCGCAGCTCAAGAATTGCAAGACGGCTTTTACGTCAACCTGGGCATAGGCTTGCCGACCATGGTTGCCAATCATGTGCCGCAAGGCATGGAAGTCTGGTTGCAGTCAGAAAACGGTTTGTTGGGCATAGGCCCCTTCCCGACGGAAGAAGAAGTTGATCCCGACATGATTAACGCTGGCAAGCAAACGGTAACAACCTTGCCTGGTTCATCCATCTTCAGCTCGGCCGACTCTTTCGCCATGATACGTGGCGGCAAGATCAACCTGGCTATTCTGGGTGCGATGCAGGTGAGCGAGCAAGGCGATCTGGCTAACTGGATGATACCTGGCAAGATGGTCAAAGGTATGGGTGGGGCCATGGACCTGGTGGCAGGCGTAGGCCGTGTCGTGGTCTTGATGGAGCATGTCGCCAAGGGCGATGCCCATAAAATACTGAAGGCCTGCAATTTGCCATTGACAGGTGTGGGTGTGGTGAATCGCATCATCACTGACCTGGGCGTGATTGATGTTACTCCTGCTGGTTTGAAACTGGTGGAGCTCGCAAACGGCGTCAGCAAAGAAGAAATCATCGCCAAGACAGAAGCGGCACTGGATGTCAGCGCTGTTGTCTGAGTAGCTAATGAACTAAGCCGTCTATCAGCAAAAGGCCGATGTCATCGACATCGGCTTTTTGCTTTTATGAAATTAGACTTCAGTGAGATTTATTTTTTCGGTGGCATCATCGGTGGTTTCACATCACCACAATCGCCGCCTAGCCACTTGCCGGTGGTTTCCATATGCTGGGTAACTGGCTGGCCGTGGGATACACCTTTAAAATCATAGGTAGAACTCAAAGTATCGGGGCTAAAACTGCCTTTGATACTGCCCGTACCCTTCATATCTGGCATATCGCAGACGATGTCGCTGGAATAGGTATTGCCTGAACGACTGAAATTCTTGTTCTGGCATTGCTGATCATGGCCGCCAGAAGGTGGTTTGTCCTGTTCCACCATTTCCTTGGTGTAGCAGACTTTATGCACCATGCCACCATTTTGCATATCGGGCAGTTTAATGCCCATCTGCTTCATTTTTTCCAGTTGTTCAGGCGGGATCTTGGGCATGGCCTTTATGGCATCCGACTTTATGGTCATTTCCCACAGGCCGGGTTTCATTCTATCTGCCGCAAGGCAAGTTGCAGTCGTCATGAGGATGGCAGAAATGCCAGTGAGGCGGACAAGAACATGCATGAGTAGCTCCCGTTTTTAGTGTTAAGTACTATACATCTGAAAAAAGCAGGACGAAAGTAAAAAAACGTATATGTCGCATTCTCGCCCTCCGAATTAAAACCTGACCAAAAGCGCAGTTGCGCATGCCTGGGTGGCGAGTTTGGTGAGTCATTATTCCAGTCCTGGTTATCTGACTTATTCCCTTTATTGCGCTAAAACAAGACATGTAGCCTGTTCTTTTTGTCTAAAAAACATGTATTCCTACAGTTAACAATGATTTTAAACTCAACGAACGGTAAAATGTCATGCATCTACAGGAGTAAAAATCTATTCACAAGGATAATCCATGCAGGCCAGACGCAAATCAGTGCAATGTATCTCGCCTACCGGCTTGCATACCATGTCATACAAGGAGTGGGGTGATCCGCTCAATACCAAGGTCTTGATCTGCGTTCATGGCTTGTCGCGTGTGGCAGAAGACTTTGACGCGCTGGCTGCGGCCTTGTGTCAGGAATATCGCGTAGTCTGTCCTGATGTGGTGGGGCGTGGTCAGTCGGGCCGCCTGCGCAATCCCATGCATTACCAGATACCGCAATATGTCAGCGATATGGTGAGCTTGCTGGCCAGGCTGGATGCTGAAATCGTGCACTGGTTTGGTACATCCATGGGTGGCTTGATAGGCATGAGTCTTGCAAGTTTGCCTGATAACCCTATCAAAAAACTCGTGTTGAATGATGTAGGCCCGGTACTTAATCCCGAGGCACTGGCCAGGATAGGTGATTACATAGGCCAGGATGTACGCTTTGACAGCTTTGATGAAGCGCAGGCGTATATAAAGGCCATCTCGATTTCCTTTGGTCCACACAGTCCGGCGCAATGGGAGAAACTGGCGCGTGATGTTTTGCGCCAAAATGAACAAGGGCAGTGGGTGCGGCACTATGACCTGGGTTTGGCCCAGCCGATCAAGGCCAGCACGCCAGAAATGGCAGCAGTCGCCCAAACCATGTTGTGGGCAGCGTATGATGCGATACAGTGTCCGACTTTGCTGGTGCGGGGGGCAGAGTCGGATTTGTTGACTATTGAGTCTGCGCAGGCAATGACGCAGCGTGGCCCGCGAGCCAAACTGGTGGAATTCGCTGGCGTTGGACATGCGCCGACTTTTGTCCAGCCAGAGCAGATAGCGGTGGCTGTTGATTTTTTATTGAACCAAGAATAAGTTAAAAAATAGAGTTGAAAAATGAGTATCCAAAGATTTCACGTAGGTCCGCGTTTATCCGAAACCGCCATTTTTAATCAAGTTGTCTACCTGGCCGGACAAATTCCAGATGATGCAAGTCAGGATATTAAAGGGCAAACGGCGCAAGTACTGGCCCATATAGACCGTTTGCTGGCAGAGGCGGGTAGCGACAAGTCACGTATACTCAGTTGCCAGATATTTTTGTCAGATATCAGCCTGATAGGCAGCATGAATCAGGTATGGGATGCCTGGGTTGCTGAGGGTAATTCGCCACCACGTGCCACGGTAGAAGCCAAACTGGCTAATCCCGACTGGCTCATAGAGGTAGTTGTAACAGCTGCGCAGAATTAATTCATATGGTATCAATCTCGACTACAGCAACAGAAGCCGCTTTGCTGGAAGGCTTGTCGGAAGCCGACGCCGAGCGCGTCATGGCTGCCCTGGAATATGTGACACCGCTGTATGCCAGTAAATGTGTGATCACCGAGCAAAATGCCCTGCAATTTGTGAATGGCGTGGTGGCGACACTGGCTATGTTGCGTACCGATGTTGATACCCGTATCGCTGCCATCCTGTTTGAATTGCCAGACCTGAACCCGATCGCAGCAGAGCAGATAGAGATACGCTTCGGCAAGGAAATTGCAGACCTGGTCACCGGCATACGCCGCCTGATGAAATTGCGTGAAGCCGCATTGACGCAGCATGATGTGGGCCGCGGCAAAGATGCTGCTGAAAAAGCTGCCAACCAGATGGAAACCCTGCGCAAGATGGTGCTGGCCATGGCCACCGATATGCGCGTGGTGCTGGTGCGTCTGGCTTCCAGGGTCACTACATTGCGCTATTTTGCAGAATGCAAGCGCGAAGATGGCGCGGCCCAGCAATATGCCAGTGAAACCATGGACTTGTATGCGCCGCTGGCAAATCGCCTCGGCGTCTGGCAACTCAAATGGGAGCTGGAAGACCTGTCTTTCCGCTTTCTTGAGCCGCAACAATACAAGCGTATCGCCAAGATGCTGGAAGAAAAGCGCCTGGAGCGTGAAAGCTTCGTCGTCAATGCCATAGAAAGACTGAACAAGGAATTACAGATAGCGGGTGTCAAGGCGGAAGTGTCAGGACGCCCCAAGCATATCTACAGTATCTGGAAAAAAATGAAAGGCAAGTCAGTCAACTTTGATGAGTTGTATGACGTGCGCGCTTTCCGTGTCATCGTCGATGACATCAAGGATTGCTATACCGTCCTGGGGATGGTCCACAATGCCTGGGTGCCTATACCCAAAGAGTTTGACGATTATATTTCCCGCCCTAAACCGAATGGCTATAAGTCATTGCATACGGTCGTCGTAGTGGAAGATGGTCGCCCACTTGAAGTGCAGATACGCACCCGTGAAATGCATCAGTTTGCCGAATATGGTGTGGCGGCGCACTGGCGTTATAAAGAATCTGGTGGATCGAATTTTTCAGCGCAAGAATATGATGAAAAAATCGCCTGGCTCAGACAATTGCTGGCCTGGAAGACGGACGTTACTGATGTTGTCGTTGAACAGGAGGAATTGCAGCGCGAATGGGTGGAAAAACTCAAGGCAGCCAGCCTGGATGACAGAATTTATGTACTGACCCCGCAAGCCCGCGTCATAGAATTGCCTTGCAATTCCACTCCTGTGGATTTTGCCTATCACCTGCATACTGATGTTGGTCACCGCTGTCGTGGCGCGCGGGTCGACAATGTTATGGTGCCGCTGAACACACCCTTGCAGAATGGTCAGACGGTAGAGATTATTACGCTCAAGGTCGGTTCTTCTCAGGCTGGGCCATCGCGTGACTGGCTCTCACCCGATTATTCTGCCAGTACCCGCACGCGCACTAAAATTCGCGCCTGGTTTAATGCCATCGATCAGGAAGAAACCTTGTCGAATGGCCGTGCCCTGGTAGAGAAAACCCTGCAACGCGAAGGCAAGACCGCAGTCAATCTTGAAGAGTTGGCGCGCAAGCTGGGTTTTGCGGATGTCAATGATCTCTTCCTATCTGTAGGCAAAGATGAATTCAGCCTCAGGCAAATTGAGACAGTCTTGCGGGAAAATGTACCAGAAGCGGAGCCGGATGAACTCAGTTTCACCAACAAGAGCCGGGCTTCCAGTGTCACGCAAGGCGCCAAATCCGGAGTGCTGGTGGTTGGCACGGAAGGATTGATGACGCAACTCGCGCGCTGCTGCAAACCAGCACCGCCAGATGATATTGTTGGCTTCGTCACACGTGGCAAGGGCGTGTCGATACACCGCCTGACTTGCAAGAACTTTGCCGAAATGCGTAACAAGGCGCCAGAGCGTGTCATCCAGACCACCTGGGGCGATCATGGCAAGGACACGGTTTACCCGGTTGATATTTTCGTGCTGGCACAAGACCGCCAGGGTTTGTTGCGCGATATCTCTGAAGTGTTTTCCCGTGAAAAAATCAATGTCATCGGCGTTAATACCCAAAGCGCCAAGTCACAGGCACGCATGTCGTTTACTGTGGAAATAGGTGGTACTACACAACTGCAAAAGGCGCTGCATGTCTTGCACGAGGTCAGCGGTGTGCTGGAAGTGCGCAGGAATTGAATTCCAATAATTTGAGTTTGCAGGTATGGAAGCTCGTGGAGAAGTGATTTGCTTTTAGAAATAGCAATAGGCGATGCCTATGGTGCGGGTTTCGAGTTTTGTCCACGAGAAAAGATCGTGCTCAGTAATACACTTGAACAATACGTGCCGCATGAGCTGGGTATAGCGGCTGGGTCACTATACAGATGATACGCAGATGAGTATCGCAGTTGCGGAAGTCTTGATGGCGGATAGCGATTACTGAGGCAATGCATTTGCTATCGCTGTTGAGCGGTCTTGAATCGGGCCAATTTGGCAGCAGTTATTTGCGTCAGCTTGATGTGGCGCTGGCTCAGCGCTATCCGGTGCTGGGTCTATCGCTTCAGCGGCAGCCATAATTTTAACAGCAGCAAAGTCGTATCATTCTTCCTCTTCGCTGACTTCCGCCTGTAGTGTAATGTGATCGATGCCGTGCTTGCTGAGCAGCATGCCTTTGACGCTTTGTAATATGCGCGGCCAGGCACTGAGGTCTTCGATTTCCAGATGGCCGATCAGGGCAGGGTAGCCAGGTGACATCTCCCACACATGCAAGTCATGCACAGACAGCACGCCATTGATGTCCTCGAGGTCGGCACCGATTTGCGCATAGTCTATGTTATGGGGCACGCCTTCCATCAGGAAGTGGTAAGACTCCTTTAATACCGAGAACGTAGATTTTAAAATCAATAGCGAAACAAAAATCGACAGCAGGGGATCGATTTGCATCCAGCCGGTTTTATAAATAACGGCACCAGAAATAATCGCGGCGATGGAACCCAGTAAATCGCCCATAACATGTACCAATGCTGCCTTGGTGTTGACACTCTCTTTGTCATGGGACAGCACCCAGGCAACCACAATGTTGATGAGCAGGCCTATGCCAGCCACCAGCATAACGGTGCCACCTTGTACTGTCTCCGGTGCTGAGAATCTTTGTATTGCTTCTTTAGATATCCAGGCGATGATGCACAGCATGGCCAGGCCATTGACAAAGGCTGCCAGGGCTTCTGCACGGCCAAAGCCAAATGAATTTTTTGCCGTAGGTGGTCGCTTGGCAATGATTTGTGCAAGCAAGGCCAGGCCCAGGGCTGCGGCATCTGTCACCATATGCCCGGCATCAGAGATCAGAGCCAGGGAGTTTGATAAAAATCCAAAGGCAACTTCGACACCTGCAAAACTCAGGGTCAGCGCCAATGCCCAGGCTAGTACTTTTTGACTGCGGTTTTCAAAATAATGCCTGTGCTCGGCATCGCCACGTCGGTGGTCATGTAGATGATCGCTGCTTTGATGGTGGGTATGGGCTGGCATTGCTTGAGTACCTGTTATTTTGTATATGTTATTAGTGTAGCTGACGGGAAGCGCTTATATATAGGTGCGGCCAGGCTTTTGCTGAATCCTTGCCTGGATTGCTGGTGCAAGTCATTCAGGAAAATAGTGAATAGAATTTTTTTGTCCCAGGGGGCTAGCATTTTCGGTAAAGGCTCTGCTATACTCTTGTTTCTTAGGCGCGTAGCTCAGCTGGTTAGAGCACTACCTTGACATGGTAGGGGTCGTTGGTTCGAGTCCAATCGTGCCTACCAAAGATTTTAAAATTATTAAAACATTATAGTTAAGAGCGAGAAAGGCATCCCTGGTTATGACACCGCGAACTACCACTAAACTGGTTTGGGAGCGACTCTAGTCGAGGATACTTTTCGTTTGAAACAAACTGAAAAAGCACGGCTAGCCGTGCTTTTTTTTCGTCTGCGTTTTTTAGACTCATCCTTTATCTCAATAATCTCAATTATTTTTGTATTTTTCCGCTTTGGAGAGTGACATGGTTTCAGTAAAACTTCCTGATGGTTCGCAACGACAATTCGATGCGCCGGTAACGGTGGCGCAAGTTGCTGCCAGCATCGGTGCTGGCCTGGCAAAAGCTGCTCTGGCTGGCCGCGTCAATGGCAAGCTGGTCGATACCTCGCATCTGATTGATGCTGATGCGGATCTGGCCATTGTCACTGACAAGGATGCTGATGGCCTGGAAGTGATACGTCACTCTACTGCGCACTTGCTGGCCTATGCCGTCAAGGAATTGTATCCAGATGCACAAGTCACTATTGGTCCAGTCATCGAAAATGGCTTTTACTATGACTTTTCCTACAAGCGCCCATTCACACCAGATGATCTGGTGGCGATAGAAAAGAAAATGACTGAGCTGGCGAAAAAAGACGAGCCAGTAACGCGCAAGGTCTTGCCGCGTGATGAGGCTGTTGCCTATTTTAAATCCATAGGCGAGGCCTATAAAGCCGAGATCATAGAATCGATTCCTGCTGATCAGGATGTGTCGCTGTATACAGAAGGTAGCTTCACTGATTTGTGCCGTGGCCCGCACGTGCCATCAACAGGCAAGCTGAAAGTATTCAAGCTCATGAAGCTGGCCGGTGCCTACTGGCGTGGTGACTCCAAAAACGAGATGCTGCAACGTGTCTACGGTACTGCTTTTGCCAAGAAAGAAGATCAGGAAGCTTATTTGCACATGCTGGAAGAGGCAGAGAAGCGCGATCACCGCAAACTCGGCAAGGCGCTGGATTTGTTTCACTTCCAGGATGAAGCGCCTGGTCTGGTGTTTTGGCATGCCAAAGGCTGGACTATCTGGCAGCAAGTAGAGCAATACATGCGCAAGGTCTATCAGGACTGTGGCTATCAAGAGGTTAAGGGTCCGCAGATTCTGGATAAAAGCCTGTGGGGTAAGACTGGTCACTGGGATAACTATAAAGACAATATGTTTGTCACTGAATCCGAGAGCCGTGAATATGCCCTGAAGCCGATGAATTGCCCTGGTCATGTGCAGATTTTCAATTCTGGCATGAAGAGCTATCGCGATCTGCCTTTGCGTTTTGGTGAATTTGGTCAATGTCACCGCAACGAACCGTCTGGTGCCTTGCACGGCATCATGCGTGTGCGTGGCTTTACCCAGGATGATGGTCATATTTTCTGTACTGAAGAGCAAATTCAGGATGAGGTTATGGCCTTCCATCCGCAAGCGATGAAAGTGTATGAAGACTTTGGCTTTGAGAAAATCTTCATCAAGCTGGCCTTGCGTCCTGAAAATCGCATTGGTAGCGACGAAATCTGGGATAAGGCAGAAGCTACCCTGCGTACTGCGCTGAGTTCTTGCGGCGTTGAGTGGGAAGAATTGCCGGGTGAGGGTGCTTTTTACGGTCCTAAAATTGAATATCATCTGAAAGATAGCCTGGGTCGCCCATGGCAGGTTGGTACCATGCAGGTCGATTTCTTCATGCCAGGTCGCCTGGGTGCGGAATATGTTGCAGATGACAATAGCCGCAAAGTGCCTATCATGTTGCACCGTGCGATTGTTGGTTCTATGGAGCGTTTCATTGGTATCTTGATAGAAAATCATGCTGCTGCCCTGCCTTTGTGGCTGGCTCCAGTGCAGGTTTCTGTCCTGAATATCTCGGAATCGCAGGCGGAGTATTCACAATCTGTTGCAGAAATCCTGAAGAAACAAGGGTTTAGAGTGAAAACTGATTTGCGTAATGAGAAAATTACCTTTAAAATACGCGAGCATTCCATTCAAAAACTGCCATATATCCTCGTGATAGGTGATAAAGAGAGGGATGCCAATACAGTGGCTGTGCGTACGCGTGGCAATCTGGATCTGGGGGTAATGCCTCTGGACGCCTTTATAGCTCGTTTAAAAAACGAAGTTGAAACCAAGGTTTAACAGATTAGCAGCGACCCTGTTTTAAACAGGGCTGCATAGCCTTTTATTATTATTTTCGAAGGAAACTGCAATAGCTACTGACAAGTCACATCGCATCAACGGTGAAATTACAGCGCCAGAAGTGCGCTTATCCGGCGTTGAGAACGAGCCTCTGGGCATCGTAAAACTGGGTGAAGCCTTCCGCTTGGCGGAAGAGGCCAATGTTGATTTGGTGGAAATAGCGCCGACGGCGCAGCCGCCAGTTTGCCGTTTGATGGATTACGGCAAGTTCAAATACCAGGAGCAAAAGAAAGCTCACGAAGCCAAGCTGAAGCAAAAAGTCATACTGGTCAAGGAAGTCAAATTCCGTCCGGGTACAGATGATGGTGATTACAATATCAAATTGCGTAATCTGACCAAGTTCCTGGATGATGGCGACAAGACCAAGATCACACTGCGTTTCCGTGGTCGTGAAATGGCGCATCAGGAAATCGGCATGCGTATGTTGGAACGTTTGAAAGCTGATCTGGAGCCGTATGGCCAGGTCGAGCAGTTTCCAAAGATGGAAGGTCGTCAGATGATCATGATTCTGGCACCGAAGAAAAAGAAATAATGAGAAATAACAGGAAATAGGTTTTGCTTATTTTCTGTATGTTTCTTGAGCAGGTTTGTGAGGCACGCATTGCGCGCATTACGAAAGACTCATCCTCAGGGTGAGTCACAATAAGTGAGAAGTAGGCATCCAAGAGTAGCGATTGTTGCTGCCACCTACCATCATATAAAAGTGGAGCTGTCTTAAAAGACAGATAGTACTATGCCAAAAATGAAGACGAAAAGCAGCGCCAAGAAGCGCTTCCGCGTCCGTCCAGGTGGAACCGTTAAACGCGGTCAAGCTTTCAAACGTCACATTCTGACCAAGAAAACTACCAAGAACAAACGTCAATTGCGCGGTTCCGTAGGTGTTCATGACACCAACATGGTATCCGTCATGCGCATGATGCCAACAGCTTAACCTCATACTCATTATTTAAGGAGTTATTATGCCTAGAGTAAAACGTGGGGTTACAGCTCGTGCCCGTCATAAGAAAGTTCTCAACCTTGCTAAAGGTTACCGTGGTCGTCGTAGTAAGGTATTCCGTATTGCCAAGCAAGCAGTTATGCGCGCTGGTCAATATGCATACCGTGATCGCCGCAACAAGAAACGTGTATTCCGCGCTTTGTGGATCACACGTATCAATGCAGCGGCTCGCCAGCATGGCCTGACTTACAGCGTGTTTATGAACGGCCTGAAAAAAGCCGCAATTGAACTCGACCGTAAAGTACTGGCTGACATGGCTGTGACTGACAAACCAGCATTCGCTGCGATTGTTAATCAAGTCAAGGCTAACCTGGCTGCTTAATCACATTAGTGATCGCAATCAGTGAGTCGTAGTAGCTGGCGTAAGCCAGTTGCAAATATCAAGCGGGGCAGAGGTTGAATCCTATGCCCCGTTTTGTTTTCAGATCATTATTTCAGCTTCACAGTAAGCGGGAACAAGGCATGAACCCTTTAGATCAAATCGTCAGCCAGGCACGTGCTGATTTTCTGGCAGCAAATGACGCTGCAGCATTAGAGAACGCGAAAGCGCTTTACCTTGGTAAGAGTGGTCAGATTACAGAACAGATGAAGAGTCTGGGTAAATTGCCACCAGAGGAAAAAAAAGTACAGGGCGCAGTGATCAATGCCGCCAAAGTACAGATAGAAGAAGCCCTGACTGAAAGACGCGATGCCCTGGCGAATGCACAAATGCAGGCGCGCCTGAATGCAGAAGCGATCGATGTCAGCTTGCCTGGCCGTGGCCGTGGCGTTGGCGGTATCCACCCTGTCATGCGTACCTGGCAGCGTGTTGAAGAAATCTTCCGTTCCATCGGTTTTGACGTGGCAGACGGCCCCGAAATCGAAACGGACTGGACCAATTTTACCGCGCTCAATAGCCCGGAAAACCATCCTGCGCGCTCTATGCAGGACACTTTTTATGTCGATGGCAAAGATAGCCAGGGCAAACAATTATTGCTGCGTACCCACACCAGCCCCATGCAGGTGCGTTATGCGCGCATGAACAAACCACCGATCAAGGTCATTGCACCTGGTCGTACTTATCGCGTCGATAGCGATGCCACGCACTCCCCGATGTTCCATCAGGTTGAGGGTTTGTGGATTGCTGAAGACATCAGCTTTGCTGACCTCAAAGGTGTGTACCTGAACTTCGTCAAAGCCTTCTTTGAAACTGACGATTTGCAAGTGCGTTTCCGCCCATCGTATTTCCCGTTCACAGAACCATCTGCCGAGATCGACATCGCCTTTGGTAGTGGTCCTTTGAAAGGCCGCTGGCTGGAAGTGTCTGGCTCGGGCCAGGTACACCCTAGCGTGGTGCGTAACATGGGCCTGGACCCGGAAAAATACATAGGCTTCGCCTTTGGTTCCGGTCTCGAACGCCTGACCATGCTGCGTTATGGCGTCAATGATTTGCGCCTGTTCTACGAAGGTGATTTGCGCTTCCTGAAGCAATTCAACTAAAAGAATTACACAGCGCATTCCTGAATTTTTGAGTGGCGCATCGCGCCCTGCATCCAACATTAGACGGCTGAATTATGCAATTTTCTGAAAACTGGCTACGTACCATGGTCGATCCGAAGATGACTTCGGATGAGTTGTCCCATATGCTCACCATGTCGGGATTGGAAGTCGAAGAGGTGGAGCCGGTTGCTCCCCCATTTAATAATGTCGTCGTCGCGGAAATCCGCGAAATCGCCAAGCATCCAGATGCTGACAAGCTCAATGTCTGTCAGGTTGATGTAGGCACCGGCAGCTTGCTCAACATCGTCTGTGGCGCACCAAATGTACGCGTAGGCATGAAAGTGCCTTGCGCCATGGTGGGCGCCATCCTGCCTCCTGGCGCAGATGGCAAACCATTTGAAATCAAGATAGGCAAACTGCGCGGCGTAGAATCCTACGGCATGCTGTGCTCTGCCCGCGAATTGAAATTGTCTGAAGAGCACGGCGGTCTGATGGACTTGCCATCTGATGCGCCCGTCGGCCAAAACTTCCGCGATTACTATCAACTCAATGACCTGAAGTTCACCATCAAGCTGACACCGAACAAGGCAGATTGCCTGTCGCTACTCGGCGTGGCGCGTGAAGTATCTGCCCTGACTGGCACAGCCATGCAATTGCCAGAGGCAGTTGTGCTGCCTGTGACTTTGCAAGAAACCCTGCCAGTCAAAGTCAGCGCGCCTGACCTGTGTGGTCGTTTTGCCGGTCGTGTGATCCGTGGCGTCAACGCCCGTGCCGCAACGCCAGAATGGATGAAGCAAAGACTGGAACGCAGTGGTCAGCGTCCTATCTCTGCACTGGTAGATATTTCCAACTATGTCATGCTGGAACTGGGCCGTCCTTCCCACGTGTTTGATCTGGACAAAATCCACGGCGGTCTGGAAGTACGCTGGGGCAAGGCCGGTGAATCACTGAAGCTCCTGAATGGCAATACAGTAGAGGTAGATGACTGGATTGGCGTTATTTCTGATGAAAAAGAGATTGAATCCCTGGCCGGTATCATGGGTGGGGATTCCACTTCCGTGACGCTGGACACGCAAAATATTTATCTGGAAGCCGCTTTCTGGTGGCCGCAAGCGATACAGGGCCGTGCCCGTCGTTTCAACTTCTCTACCGATGCAGCGCATCGCTTTGAGCGCGGTGTAGACTTTGCTTCCATCGTCGAACATATAGAACGCATCAGCGCCCTGATCGTAGAGATTTGCGGTGGTGTCGAACAAGTCAAACTGGGCCCGGTGGATGACCAGATCGTCAATTTGCCACAACGTTTGCCAGTCAAGTTGCGTACAGCTCGCGCTGTGAAAGTTATTGGTGTGGCGCTGGATGATGCCAGGATTGCTGATATTTTCACTCGCCTGGGTTTGTCATTCACTCAGCAGCCAGGTGAGTTCCTGGTGACGCCGCCGTCTTATCGCTTCGATATAGAAATCGAAGAAGATTTGATTGAAGAAGTGGCGCGCGTATATGGCTTTGAAAATATTCCGACCTTGCCGCCAGTGGCTGCAAATGCCATGTTGATCGCACCAGAAAACCAGCGTTCGCTGTTTGCTGTGCGTCGCCTCGTGGCTGACCAGGATTATCAGGAAGTGGTCAATTACAGCTTCGTCGAAGAAGTATGGGAAAAAGATTTTGCTGGCAATGATGCGCCAGTCAAATTGCTCAATCCTATTGCCAGCCAGATGAGTGTCATGCGCACCAATCTGATAGGCAGCCTGATCGCCAATACCCGCTATAACCTGAACCGCAAACTGAACCGCGTACGCATTTTTGAAATCGGCGCAGTGTATCTGCAAGATGCCAGTGTGCAGGATGGCCCGCTGGAAGTGGCTGGCTATCATCAGCCTAAGCGTCTGGCCGCACTGGCTTATGGCCCAGTGGCAGAAGAGCAGTGGGGGCAGGATACCCGCAATGTTGATTTCTTTGACATCAAGGCTGATCTCGAAGCCCTGTTTGCACCAGGTTCCCTGCGCTTCGTTAAAAATGAGCATGTCGCCCTGCATCCTGGCCGCAGCGCCAATATAGAGTTTGATGGTAAAGTCATCGGTTTTATTGGTGAATTGCATCCGCGTTTACAGCAGAAATATGACCTGCCTTTGGCACCAGTGGTATTTGAAGTTGACGTGACGGCCTTGCAACAACTGCAAGTGCCCTCATATCAGGAAATATCCAAGTTCCAGGCAGTCACCCGCGATCTGGCGCTAGTTGTCAAACAAACAGTTGTAGTGCAAAATCTGCTGGATGTTTTCAAGCGCGAAACGCAGCAAAATGAAGTATGCAAGATCGTGCAAGGCTTTGTTTTATTTGATGAATATCGTGGAAAAGGTCTGGAAGCAGATGAGAAAAGTCTTGCTTTCCGCTTTAGCTTGCAAGATACTCAAAGTACCCTGCAAGACGATAAAGTGGAAGCCGCGATGCAAGCTCTGGTGCAAGCCGCAAGTCAGCAATTTGCTGCCAAACTGCGTTGATCTTGTCTGTATTTGTTAGTATTAATTGAGAAGAGTTTCGAAATGAATGATGTGATTTCCGCCGAGTTCCAGTCGGTGCTGGATGCTGATTTGAATCGCGCAATGCAGGAAGCCCGGGCGCGGTCACAGGCGGAAAAGGAATTGCCTACCTTAACCAAGGCAGAATTGGCCGAGCTTTTGTTTGAACATGTAGGTTTGAACAAGCGCGAAGCCAAGGACATGGTAGAAACTTTTTTTGATGAAATCCGTGATGCACTGGAAAGAGGCGAAGCCGTCAAGTTGTCTGGCTTTGGCAATTTCCAGTTGCGTGACAAACCGCAACGTCCTGGTCGCAATCCTAAAACCGGTGAAGAAATTCCTATTACTGCACGTAGGGTCGTCACTTTCCATGCCAGTCAGAAACTCAAAGGCATGGTCGACGATGTCGGTAATCAACCTCTTGCCCATGCTGCCTGATATTTTCCATGACTGAAATCAAGATTGAGTCTTTTGTGCTGCCGCCTATTCCGGCCAAGCGGTATTTTACGATAGGCGAAGTTGGTGAATTGTGTGGCGTCAAACCGCATGTTCTGCGTTATTGGGAACAGGAATTTACTCAACTCAAGCCTGTCAAGCGTCGCGGTAATCGTCGTTATTATCAGCATCATGAAGTGTTGCTGATACGCCGTATCCGCGAATTATTATATGAGCAGGGCTTTACCATCAATGGTGCCAGAAACAAGCTCAACGTCAACGGTGGACATGCTGAAACAACGGCACAAGAACCTATAGACGAGCCTGTCAATCTGCATCAGATCAGAGATGAATTGCTCTCCATACTGACGCTGTTAAAAGTCTGAAGCAAACTGCCATATAAAAAAGCCACCAGTGCATATGCATGGTGGCTTTTTTATATGGCAGGCTGCTTATCTAGCTCATGCAGCCAGTTCTTTCTTTTCAGGCTTTGCCTGCATATAGCGCTCATTCGAACTGCTGGCCAGATGCAAGTGAGGTGTTTCTGCAATCATCGTCATTGTCTTGAAGACACTTACCGCTGCGCCAAGAGAGGCTGCCTGTTCTTCCAGTTTGGCCGTAGACTCACTCGCCATTTCCACCAGGCGGGTATTGTCCTGAGTAATTTCATCGATATCGGCAATCGCTCGGTTAACATCAGAAATACCTACGCTTTGCTCCTGGCTGGCCTTGGCGATTTGCTTGATGAGTTCTGTGACCACTTCTACATTGTCGGCAATATTGCGCATGGTCTGGCCTGCCGTATTGATCATCTTGCTGCCTGCGTCCACTGCCTGGCCAGAGGAGGCGATCAAGCCCTTGATCTCTTTGGCAGCATTGGCGCTGCGTTGTGCCAGGTTGCGCACCTCGGCTGCCACTACCGCAAAGCCACGGCCTTCCTGACCAGCCCTGGCGGCTTCTACTGCGGCATTCAGGGCCAGGATATTGGTTTGGAAAGCGATGCCATCCATGACGCCGATGATCTCGGTAATTTTTTTGGCGCTGGCGGTGACAGTTTGCATGGACAGTATGCTGTTCTGCATGACTTCCAGCCCCTGTTGCACACGCTCGGCAGAGCTATGCATGAGGCTGTTTGCCTGTGCCAGGTTGCCAGTGTTCTCAGTCATGGTGGCTGTCAACTCATCCATGACGCTGGCGGTTTGTTGCAGTGATGCCGCCTGGCTTTCGGTGCGACTGGCCAGATCAGTGTTTTCATCATGAATTTCTCGGGCAATGACATCCACGGTTTGTGCGCCCAGGCGTATATTGGCAACCAGATTGCTTAATTCCATATTCATCCTGCCAACGGCATTGATCAATCCTGCCAGCTCATCTTTGCCACGGCTGCTGACGCGGTTTTGCAAATTGCCTGCCGCAGTTTCTGCTACTGCTTGCGCCAATATCTGCAAGTCTGTCGTTAGCGCCTGGTAAATTGCTATCAAAAAATAGCTGGCTATCAGTAAGAGCAAGATGATGCTGGCAGACATTTGCCAGGCATGCTGGGTGGCATTGTCGATGTCGTGGGCGAGATTATCTGCAATGAGTTTGGCGATGGCCATTTTTGCAGTTTGCAGAGCTTGTAAATTGTCTGTACCTGCCTGCAGAAATGCCTGACCTGAGCTTTGATTGACAGATGCAAGTACTTCATCCTGTGAGCGCTCCAGGAATTTTTTTGCGTCAACTGTTCGCACCTGTATGTCCTTGCTGACGGATGCGTATTCCTTGCCATGTGCGCCCAGGTTTTGCATGTTCAATGCAAGTTCGGATAAATTCAGCTTGGCCAGCATGTGCAAGGAATTGAGCATTACATCTTCACCAGCTTCAAATAAACCTGTGTCTATGTAAGCGGCACCACGTCCGCTAATGACAGACAATTTTTCTTCCAGTTGCGGCAGGGTGTGGAGATAGATGTTGACCAATTGATGGGTTTTTAAATTGCTATCCAGCGCCAATTTTGAACTATTGGCAATTTCGGTAATTTCTAGCTGTATGGTATTCAATAAGCTGTCATATTCGGTGAAGCTCTCGGCTGCCTTGAGCCTAGCCTGCTTTGCCATGAGCGCTGGCCACAGCTGTTTGATGGAACTGCTCTGATTTTCCTGCTTGAGCAAGTTTTCTATTTTCTGCTGATTTTCACTGATGCTGGTGTCCAATTGTTTATTGCCGAGGATGCGCATGTGCTGCAAGGAGCGTTGCCTTTGCAGGAGGGCGCGTAATTCATTTTTTGTGGCAATCGTTTTAATTGCGACCTGCTTTTCCTGGATTTGCAAAACGTCCTGATGCAGATTTTGGAATAGCAATGCCAGCACGACGAGCAAAGGAATCGCAAAGGCCAGGGCAACAAAGCTAAGCTTGTGCGCAATCTTCACATTGCGCAAAAGATGAATGGCGGGGGAGGTGAGTGGGGTCACTTTGATATACCAAATGAGTTAGTGAAAGTGGATAGGGCGAAGCCTAAACCGGGAATATGACTATGCAGTGACAGCGGGCAACATCCTTGTAGGCGACAGGGTTTTCACATGTCTTGTTTGAATTTCAAATTGGCAAAGTCCCGTTTTGTTTCTAGGGTTTAGTTAAATCAAACGTTTGATTTATGTGTTAGTATGCTTTGCATGAAAACATCCACTCACAAAAAAGTCGTAAAGCAACAAGTCCAGCCAGAAAGCCAGCTTGCTACCGCCGACGGTAAAATATTGCGGGTCGATGGCCTGGAGGCGCGCACGCGTTTGCTGGATGCAGCACTAAAATTATTTGCTGAAAGCGGCTATGCAAAAACTTCCACCAGGGAAATTGCCAAGGCCGCCAATGTGAATATATCTGCTATCAGTTATTATTTTGCTGATAAAGCAGGTTTGTATCGTGCCGTATTTAATGATCCACGCACCAATCCCAATGTAGATCCTGCGATATTCGAGCAGGAAGATGCAGATTTACGCACTATACTGACGGCCCTGATCTGCACTTTTATCGACTCCTTGAAGCAGGGGGAACTGATGGAATCTTGCATGAAATTGCATTTCCGTGAAATGCTGGAACCTACCGGTTTATGGGTGGAAGAAATTGATACGGCCATCAAGCCTTCTCATCTTGCCATGGTCAAGTTCTTGTGTCGCTATCTGGGTATCAGCAAGGCAGATGATGATGTACACAGACTGGCTATTTCCATCACTGGCCTGGCTATCTCCTTGCTCATCAGTGTTGATGTCATACAGGCGATCCGGCCTGCACTGATTGCCAAGCCGAAGGCGATTGATACCTATGCTTCCCGCCTGGTGGATTATGCCCTGGCCATGTGCGAAGACGAAAAGCGCCGACGCCATATAGTGAACATATATTGAATTCTGATTAACCACATCTCCCGACAATGACATGACTATACGACGCTTTATTCTCATCCCGGCGATTGCAGCACTGCTGGCTGCATGTAGCACCAACAATCCTCCTGCATCAAGTTCAGCCAGCTTGCCAGCACAATGGCACGCTATCTTGCCCGCCACTGAAAAAAACACTGAATTGCGCAATTGGTGGCAGGCACATGGTGATGCCAGTTTGCTGGAGTTGATCGAGGCGGCGCAAAAAGTCAGCCCTACGCTTTC
The DNA here is from genome assembly GCF_049340345.1 of Undibacterium sp. Di27W. Classification (NCBI taxonomy): domain Bacteria; kingdom Pseudomonadati; phylum Pseudomonadota; class Betaproteobacteria; order Burkholderiales; family Oxalobacteraceae; genus Undibacterium; species Undibacterium sp. Di27W. Next base: position 481,101 of record NZ_JBMPOS010000001.1, read on the forward strand.
ACAGGCCTGGTCACGCATGGAAACGGCCAGGGCAGCCAGGGTTGCCAGTGGTGCTGCACTCTTGCCTTCAGTGGATGCGGTTGCGAATGCCACGCGTGCTAAAAACCAGCCTGGTTTTCCAGTAGCTACGACGGCACAGGCTGGTTTGCAAACTTCCTGGGAACTGGATTTGTTTGGTGCTAATCGTGCCAGCAATCAAGCTGCCCAGGCACAGTTGGAAGGCAGTCAGGCGCTCTGGCATGATGCCAGGATATCGGTCGCGGCTGAAGTTGCGCAATTATATTTCTCAGCCCTGAGCTGCCAGCAAACCGCAGACCTGAGCTGGCAAGATGCCAAATCACGTGCTGAAACTGCCAGACTGACTGAGCTTAGCGCACAGGCAGGCATGTCATCCAGCGCCACCTCTGCGCTGGCACGTGCCAGTGCTGCCGAGGGAAACAGTCGTGCCATACAACAGGCAGCACTGTGTGACCTGGATGTCAAAGCCCTGGTCGCACTGACGGCCAAGCCTGAACCTGAGTTGAGGCAAATACTGCAAAGTGCGCAAGCTGGTTTTAAAAACCTGCTGCCATTGGCAGTCAGCACTTTGCCAGCGCAGCTATTGACGCAACGCCCGGATGTGTACGCTGCTGAAAAAGATGTGGCAACTGCCAGCTCACAGCTAGGTGCCGCCGAAGCACAACGCTATCCGCGACTAAGCCTCAGCGGCTCTATCGGCACCATGCGTTATAGCAGCGGGGGGAGTGATACCCGCATGGATACCTGGTCAGTCGGCCCACTGGCATTGACCCTGCCCATCTTCAATGGTGGCCAGACCAGCGCCAATATTGAAGCGGCCAAGGCGCGTTACCAGACTGCCAGCAGTAGTTATCACGGCAAGGTCAGGCAGGCAGTGCGTGAAGTTGAAGAAGCATTGGTTAACCTCAATAGCACGGATGCCCGTCGCCTCGATTCTGAAATTTCAGCACGGGGATATGAACAAGCCTTGCAGGCTACCGCATCACGCTATAACAAGGGTATGGCCAGCTTGCTGGAACTGGAAGACGCGAGGCGCACGGCCTTTGCTTCACAGTCAGCGCTGATTGCTTTGCAGCTGGAAAGAAATCGTGCCTGGATCGCCTTATACAGGGCGCTGGGTGGTGGTTGGGACATGAGTGCTCAAGCATCTGTCCAATCCCAAACAAATTCCTGAATTTAAAAAATTAATAGAAAGCGTATCAGACATGATGAAACTCATTTCACGCAAACCATTGTCCTTGAGCCTGGCTGGCATGATTGCTGTTGGCGCAGGTGGCTTATGGCTGTCAGCCACTTCCAATGCCGCCGATGAACCTGCCAAGGCCGCGAGCGCCTCTGCACCGGCGGCAAAAGTCAAGCCTGCCCTGACAGTGACCACCACCAAGGCCACCAGCGGCAACCTGTTCATTAAATTGACCGCCAATGGCAGTGTCGCTGCCTGGCAAGAAGCTTTGATAGGCTCAGAAGCTACCGGCCTTCGCATACAGGAATTGCATGCCAACATAGGGGATGTGGTGCAGCGTGGTCAACTATTGGCCAGTTTCGCCAGCGAAACCGTGAAAGCCGATTTGGCGCTGGCACAAGCCAGCCTGGCTGAGGCGCAGGCCAACCTGGCTGATGCGGCCGCTAATGCCGAGCGTACCCGTGCCTTGCAAACCAGTGGTGCACTCAGTGCCCAGCAAGTAGGTCAATACCTGACGGCAGAGCAAACCGCCAAGGCCAGGGTGGAATCTGCCAGGGCCAGCGTAGAAGCCCAGCAATTGCGTGTGCGTCACACCCGCGTGCTCGCCCCCGACAGAGGCATTATTACTGCGCGCGCAGCTACTCTGGGTTCTGTTGTTGGTAACGGTGCAGAATTATTTCGCATGATACGTCAGGGCCGCCTGGAATGGCGTGCTGAAGTGACAGCCAGTGAAATGGCAAAAATAGTGCAAGGTACCGAGGCCATAGTGACTGCACCAGGTGGTGCGCAATGGAAGGGCAAAGTCAGGGTGGTTTCACCAACTGTCGATGCGCAAACCAGGATGGGTTTGGTCTATGTTGATCTGGTGCCAGATGCAAACAGCACATCCAAACCACAGCCAGCCACAGCCTCACTGGCATTCAAGCCAGGCATGTATGCCAAGGGTGAATTTGTCATGGGCAGCTCGCAGGCCCTGACCATACCGCAGCAAGCCGTGGTTGTCAGAGATGGGTTTAGTTATGCATTTCGTGTGAACCCAGATGGTCATGTCACGCAAATCAAATTACAGACTGGTCGTCGGGTATCCAATGCACAGGGTGATCTGGTGGAGGTGGTGTCAGGCTTGAATGCAGACAGCACGGTAGTTTCCAGTGGCGCAGGCTTCCTCAATGATGGTGACACAGTCAAGGTCGTGGCTGCTGCCAAGCCAGTTGCAGCAAAAAACTAAGGGGTCCATGTGAATTTCTCTTCCCTCTCCATTAAAAATCCCATACCGGCGATCATGCTGTTTATCTTGCTGACGCTGGCAGGGATATTGTCGTTTCGCTCTACCATAGTCCAGGATTTCCCTGATATTGAATTACCCATCGTCACCGTCAGCGCCCCTTTGTCAGGCGCAGCACCGGCGCAGCTGGAAACAGAAGTCGCCCGCAAGATAGAAGATGCCGTCGCCTCACTGCAAGGCGTAAAAAACGTCTACACCAAAGTGCTCGATGGTGATGTTGAAGTTACGGTTGAATTCGTCCTGGAAAAAGTTATTTCAGATGCCGTCAATGAAGTGCGCGATGCGGTAGCAACAGTGCGCGCCGATTTGCCTAGCGAAATGCGCGATCCTACTGTGACCAAGGCATCTACTGCTGGCCGTGTCATCATGACCTACACGGTAGAAGCTGCTGAAGACGGCAAGGACAGCAAAGTCGTTGCTGGCGAAAGCAGTAAACCAGATGCGCAAGAGTTGAGCTGGTTTGTTGATAATACCGTGGCCAAGCGCTTGCGTGCAGTGCCTGGTGTCGGTGCCGTCAGGCGCATGGGTGGTGTCAGCCGTGAAGTACGGGTGGAACTGGATACCGACAAGATGGCGGCCCTCAATGTCGCGGCTGTGGATGTCTCACGCCGCCTGAAGCTGGTGCAGCAAGAGGCCCCAGGTGGTCGTGGTGACGTCAGTGGTGCAGAACAATCAGTGCGTACCATCGCAACCGTCAAGACAGCGGCTGAACTGGCTGTGCTGGACATCCCTTTGCCTGATGGCCGACATATACGCCTTGACCAGGTGGCGCGTGTACTTGATACCGTTAGTGAGCCACGTTCCGTGGCAACGCTGGATGGCAAGCAGGTGGTTGGTTTTGAAGTATTTCGTACCAAGGGTGCCAGTGAAGTCGATGTGGCCAAGGGTTCGCATGCAGCTGTTGATGAATTGCAGGCGGCTCATCCGAATATGAAGTTCCATCAGGCCATCGATAATGCCCAGCCGGTAGAAGAAAACTTCGATGGCTCCATGGACTTGTTGTACGAAGGTGCCTTGCTGGCCATCCTGGTGGTATTCTGGTTTTTACGCGACTGGCGCGCAACGTTGGTGGCAGCAGCTGCCTTGCCTTTGTCGGTGATACCTACCTTCCTTGGGCTCAAGTATTTTGGGTATACCCTCAATACCGTGACCTTGCTGTCGCTTGCACTGGTCGTGGGTGTACTGGTCGATGATGCGATTGTAGAAATCGAAAACATCGCCCGCCATTTGCACATGGGTAAAACACCGATGCAGGCCGCCATGGAAGCGGCAGATGAAATTGGTATGGCGGTGATTGCCACTACCTTCGCCCTGGTTGCTGTGTTCTTGCCGACTGCCTTTATGGGCGGTGTGCCGGGTCTGTTCTTCAAGCAGTTTGGCTGGACGGCGGTGATTGCGATTTTGGCTTCACTGGTGGTGGCGCGTTTGCTGACACCTATGATGGCTGCTTATATCATGAAGTCACCCAAGCCAGGTAAAACGGGCGAACACGGCCAGCCAGATGGCTGGCTCATGACACGTTATATGAAAACCATGCAATGGTGCTTGCGCCATCGCCTGGTCACCATGATCGCTGCGACGGTGTTCTTCATTTGCTCTATAGCTTTGGTCGGTTTGCTGCCTACTGGTTTCGTGCCATCGGCTGACCGTGCCCAAACCCAGGTCAATATAGAATTGCCGCCTGGCAGCACACTGGCAGAAACCCGTGCCGTGGCAGAGCAGGCCAGGGTCGCCATTATGAAGAATAAAGAGATTATCAATGTCTTCAGTTCCATAGGCGGTGGTTCCAGTGGTGATGCATTTGCCCCAGGTGCGGCAGCAGAGGCAAGGCGAGCAGTGTTGACAGTGACAGCAGTCCACAGAAACAAGCGCAAGGACTCAATTGCCGATATTGATGCCAAGATCCGTACAGAAGTGGCAGATATCTCGGGTGCCAGGTTTAACGTAGGCCCGCCAGATACTGGCGTCAAAATGCAATTGGTCTTGCAAAGCGAAGACCCTCTGGCCTTGCTGGAAGCTGCGCAAAAAGTCGAAAGGGAATTGCGTACACTTAAAGGCGTAGGTAATGTCAGTTCCAGTGCTTCGCTGGTGCGCCCTGAAATCATTGTGCGCCCGGACAGTGCAAGGGCGGCGGAGCTTGGGGTGACCGCATCTGCCATAGGCGAAACAGTGCGCGTGGCAACGGCGGGTGATTATGACCAGGCCTTGCCCAAGTTGAATTTGTCGCAACGCCAGGTGCCTATCCGTGTCAAATTGCCAGATAGTTTCAGGGCAGATTTGTCTGAAATAGAGCGCCTGACTGTACCTGGCAAGAATGGTCCCGTGATGTTGGGCAGCGTCGCCAGCGTCACCATGGAATCTGGTCCGGCACAAATAGACCGTTTGAATCGTAAACGCAATGTGACCCTGGATGTGGAACTGGGTAGTCGTCAGCTTGGCGAAGTCAATGAAGAAGCACGTGCCTTGCCGAGTATGAAAAACCTGCCGCCATCCGTCAGCATAGCTGAACTGGGTGACGCACAAGAGATGCAAGCCCTGTTCGCCAGCTTTGGTATTGCCATGCTGATCGGTGTGCTGTGTATCTATGGTGTGCTGGTGCTTTTGTTCAAGGACTTCTTGCAACCAGTGACTATCCTGGCAGCTTTGCCGCTGAGTATAGGCGGTGCCTTCGTGGCCTTGCTGGTGACGGGGCGTGCCTTGTCCATGCCATCCATGATAGGTTTGATTATGCTCATGGGTATCGTGACCAAGAACTCTATCTTGCTGGTGGACTATGCGGTGCTGGCAAGGAATGCGGGCATGAGCCGTTTTGATGCACTGGTTGACGCCTGCCACAAGCGTAGTCGTCCCATCATCATGACGACGATAGCCATGGGCGCAGGCATGATGCCACTTGCGCTGGGTTGGGGCGCTGACCCCAGCTTCCGCTCACCAATGGCGATTGCGGTGATAGGTGGCTTGATTACTTCAACCTTGCTGAGCTTGTTGGTGGTACCTGCAGTGTTCACCTATATCGATGATTTTGAGCACTTGCTGGGAAGGATTCGGGGCATGTTTAAAGGTAAGCACGCACATAATGTGGATACAAAGCTCAGTTAAGTCTGTTTTTGAGTTGTGATTTTCATGCCGCGTAAGCAGTCTGGAAAATGAGTTGGCTCTAAAACCCTGCAACATGTATCTGTTGCAGGGTTTTATTTTTTTATATAGCTATTTGCTATGGCATTGCATGTGAAATGTCCATTCATTGTCAGGTTTTTATTGAAAATAATTAATATATGGAAATGAATGATGTAAATTGAAATAAACTTCAGATAACTGAAGATATATCAGATTGTGGACTCTATTCATGCTTTGCTATAATGCGTCCCTCATTTGTTACAAATTGTATAGCACGACATTTATACGGCCTGTGACATGCTAAGACTGGATGAAAAAAATAATAATGAATGTTAACAGTGTTAGTTTTTCAATTGATCATTTTTACGCTTGGGCTCCCGGTGTTGCAGATATGGCTGCCTGGAAGGATTGGGCTATATCACCATTCGCACTGACGGGGGAGGCCGAGCCCGGCGTTGCGGCTATGCCAGCCATGTTGCGCAGGCGTGCTGGTTTTCTTGGCAAAATGGCACTTGAAGTGGCTTATCAGTGCCTGGATGGCCGATCTGATATTCCCACGGTATTTTGTTCCCGCCATGGTGAGGTGGCACGTGCTGTCGATTTATTGACAGAGCTGATGCAGGATGCGACGGTGTCACCGACGGGTTTTGGTTTGGCAGTGCACAATGCCAGCGCTGGATTATTTTCCATTGCACGCAAGGACCGGGCCAATCATATTGCCCTGGCTGGTGGCAAGAGTACGATAGAGCATGCTGTCATAGAGGCATGTGGCCTGCTGGCAGATGGTGCACCGATGGTAATGCTGGTAGCTTATGACCACCCCTTGCCAGAGGTCTTTGCTGCATTTCAAGATTGTGATGAACAGGCATATGCCTTTGCCTGGCTAATGGTGCCAGCCAGGGAGAATGCCATACATCTGGAATGGGATGAGGCTGGGGAGGCAGAAGTCAACCCTGGTGGCATGTCCGGCGGCTTGGAAGTATTACGTTTTCAATTACGGGAGCAGCGACAAATGCAGAGAGTAGCAGGCAAGCGGCGCTGGCTTTGGTCGCGTCATGTTTGACAAGCTTGACCGTTGCTGGCGAGTTGTGGCGACGGGGATAAGTTTTCTGACTTTTGGTGTAGGTGGCTTGCTGCTGCGCGTGCTGGTGTTTCCAGCCTTGTATTTGCTGGTGTGGCAACAGCAAAAACGCACGAAGGTGGCACGCCACATCATACGTCTGGCTTTTCGTGGTTTTGTTGGCCTTATGCGTCTGCTTGGTGTTTTGCGTTACGAGGTCATCGGCCTGGACAAGCTGGAGCGCGGTGGCTTGCTGATATTGGCAAATCATCCTACCCTGATTGATACAGTGTTTTTGATGGCCTTTGTCAAAGATGCAGATTGCATCGTCAAAAGCCATTTGTGGAATAACCCTTTTACCCGTGGCCCGGTAAGGGCTGCTGCTTATATCAGCAATGAGCAGGGAACAGAATTATTGGAAGCCTGTATTGCTTCTTTGCATGCGGGCAATAATCTGATTGTGTTTCCTGAAGGGACGCGCACTCCTGCTGATGGTGTCATCAGTTTGAAGCGTGGTGCCGCCAATATTGCCGTTCGTGGCGTATGTGCGGTAACGCCAGTGCTCATACGATGCGAGCCTGCTACTTTGGGCAAGGGTGAGAAGTGGTGGCATGTACCAGAACGTTTTGCGCAGTTCAGGATAGAAGTCAAAGAAGATATTCCGATCCAGCATTTTATAAGCGCTGGCCAGTCGGATGTCATGGCAGCCCGTCATTTGACGGATTATCTGCAGCATTATTTTACCGAGGAAAACCAACGTCATGCTTGAGCAAGAAGTAAAAGAATTAATCATCGAAGTGCTGCAACTGGAAGATATCACAGTTGCCGACATAGATAGTGATGCCCCTTTGTTTGTGGAAGGCCTGGGTCTGGATTCCATTGATGCACTTGAACTGGGTGTGGCTCTGCAAAAGCGCTATGGCATTTCCTTGTCGGCTGATTCAGAAGATACGCGCCGCCATTTTGCATCTGTGAACGCATTGGCTGCATTAATTGCTGCAAATAGAAAGAAGTAAGGAGTTTGTAATGGTAGTGGTAAGTGAAATGAGCCGGGACGAGCTCTATGTTTGGGTAGTGGATCTGCTGGTTGAGATGTTTGAACTGGATAAGGCTAGTCTGACACTTGAATCCAATTTGTATGCAGACCTGGATATCGACAGCATTGATGCAGTTGATCTGGCAGTCAAGCTTAAGCAAATGACGGGCATGCGTCTGCAGCCTGAAGTATTTAAAAAGATACGCACTATTGGTGACGTGATTGATGCCTTGCTCAATCTGACAGCGGAGCAGTCAACATAGTTCGCGCGATCCTGACCGTTGTAGCGGTCATACTTACTGTGCTTTATCCACTCGTCATCTGGTTCGGCCAGGGACAGGTGGAGCCACGCTGGTTGGCTGCCTTATTGCTGTTGGCGGCGGCCACCAGATTGCCCACATTCAAGGTCAGCCGGGTAGCGCGCTGGTCCATGTTCTGCGCCTTGTTGCTGGCGGGCTGTGCTGTATGGGCCAATGCATTATTGCCTCTTAAATTATATCCGGTATTGGTCAATGGCGTATTGCTGGCTGTTTTTTCTTACAGCTTGCTGGTGCCACCATCCATGGTGGAGCGATTTGCACGTCTGCGCGAACCTGATTTACCTGACGTGGCAATCGCCTACACACGCCGTGTGACGCAAGTCTGGTGCGTGTTTTTCGTCATCAACGGGAGCATCGCTTTTGCTACGGCCATGTGGGCTTCACCAGCTGTCTGGTCGCTCTACACCGGCGTGATTGCCTATATCCTTATGGGCCTGCTATTCGCCATCGAATACCTGGTGCGCCTGCGCTTTAAACGAATTCATCATGTCTGATTTTTCTCCCGATCCTTGCCTTGCGCTGGCAGCTCGTCCCGGCCACTCCATCATGGGCTGGAATGCCTCGGGCGCTGTAACGAATAGCGATTTCTTGCAACGTATAGGTGCGTGGATTGCTGCAGTCCGTAATACGGCAGGAACACAACTGGCCCTGTATCTGGAAGACAGCCTGGAATTTTCTGCTGCCTTGCTGGCAGCCTGGCTGGAAAATAAAACGGTATGGCTGACAGCTGATACCTTGCCTGCTACATGTCTGGCATTGTCCAAATCTGTGGATGCATTTCTGGGTGAGTTTCCTGAAGAATATCAAGCTTTAAAAGCGGTAGTTGATGCTGTACCAGTGGCATTGAAAGCGCTGGCCCCCGATTTTTCTGGCCTAGTCGTGCATACCTCAGGCAGTACCGGGCAGCCACAGGCCATACCCAAAAAACTTTCGCAACTGATGAGTGAAGTTGCCAGCCTGGAGCAGTTATTTGGCCAGCGTCTTGGCAATGCCGAGATTGTTTCTACCGTATCGCATCAACATATTTATGGCTTGCTGTTCAAAGTCTTGTGGCCTTTATCCGCAGGTCGTGCCATTCATGCCTTGAGCGTGAACTTTCCTGAGCAACTTGCGCAAATATTGGCGCAGCGCGATTGTGCCCTGATTGCCAGTCCCGCTCATCTAAAACGCCTGCCAGAACACCTGGACTGGCAAACTGGCAAACAAAGATTGCTGGCCATTTTTTCATCCGGCGGACCACTGGCTGCAGAGACTGCATATGCCGTCGGCGATATGCTCGGGCAAGTGCCCTTTGAGGTTTATGGCAGTTCTGAAACAGGCGGCATCGCCTGGCGCCAGCGTCAAGCGGGGGCAATCGAAAGCTGGGAAGCTTTACCCAAGGTTGATTTGCGCATAGCAGAAGAAGAGATGCTGGAAGTGCGTTCACCACACCTGGGTCAACCAGACTGGTTGCGCCTGGCTGACAAGGCACAACTGACAGATAATGGTCGTTTGTTGCTACAGGGCCGTAGTGACCGCATCGTTAAAATCGAAGAAAAACGTATTTCACTCGATGCCATCGAACAGGCTTTGTTGGCCTCTGATCTTGTTAGTGAAGCCAAAGTGATCGCGGATCATGAAGTGCCTGGGCAAAGACAAAAATTGTCTGCCTTTATCGTGGCGACTGAACAAGGCCGTCAACAACTGGCATTTGAAGGAAAGAGGGCATTCAACCTGCGCATGCGCGCAATATTGAGCGAGCTGGTAGAGGCGATTGCCCTGCCACGTCGCTGGCGTTACCTGGATCAAATGCCAGTCAATGCTCAGGGCAAGACTACACTCGCACAACTGCATGCCTTGCTGGATGAGGCTGGTGATCCGCGTCCACGTTTACCACAAATACGTCTGCTGGAACAAGCGCCAGAGAAAGTATTGTTTGAGCTGATCGTGCCAGCAGCATTGTTTTATTTTGATGGGCATTTTTCAGTGGCTCCTGTGTTGCCAGGGGTGGTGCAACTTGACTGGGTCATCAAATATGCCCGTGAGTATTTTGCATTACCGCCCATATTCAAGTCTGTTCATGCGCTGAAGTTCCAGCATGTGATCCATCCGGAAGCGCCAGTCATGCTGGAATTGATACATGATGTAGTAAAAGACAGTTTGCAATTCCGTTATTTTTCTGAGGCCGGGCAACATGCCGGTGGTCGTATTATTTTCGCTAATGAAAAACCCGCATGCTAGATAAGAAATTTTCCCCTGAACGTCAATCCGCTTTTGCTGCCCGTTTTGAAGCGCAAAAGATTGCCTTTGGTCCTGTCGTTTTCCAATGTGTACGTTATGCCTGGAAGCGCGGCATGTTGCAGACACTTGCCGATGCCGGAGGTGCAGGGCTGACGATTTCAGACATGGCAGCCACAGGCAAGTGGACAGCATATGCATTGAAGGTTGTACTTGAAACCTGCCTTTCGTCTGGTGTGGTATATCTGAGCGCCGGTTCTTACGTGCTCGACAAGGCTGGCTATTGTGTACTGACGGATTCCATCACCCAGGTCAACCTCGATTTCAATCATGATGTTTGCTACGAAGGTTTGTTCAAGCTTGATGAGTCACTGGACAATGAAAAGCCTCTGGGCTTAAGCGCCTTGGGTAACTGGCCCACGCTGTACCAGGGTTTGTCGCAATTGCCAGAGCCAGCGAAGACCAGCTGGTTTGCTTTCGACCACCATTATTCGGATACCTCTTTCCCCAGCATATTGCCTGACGTATTTGCCACTGCACCACGCAAACTGATGGACATTGGTGCCAATACTGGCAAATTCAGTTGTGCCGCACTGGCCTACAATCCTGCTGTAGAAATGCATCTGGTGGATTTGCCACGTCAATTGTCGGTGGCGGAAGAAAATCTGAAAATCGCTGGCGTATATGAGCGTGCCCATCTTCACTCCATTGACTTGCTGGACAATGATGCTGCCTTGCCTGCAGGCATGGACATGATCTGGATGAGCCAGTTCCTCAGTTGTTTTTCAGAGCCTGCCATTGCCAGTATCTTGCAACGCGCTGCCAAAGCACTGGCCCCTAACGGGCAATTGCTGATCATGGATACTTTCTGGGACAGGCAGCGTTATGATATCGCCGCATTTTGCCTCATCAATACTTCACCTTATTTCACGGCCATGGCCAGTGGTAATAGCAAGATTTATGAGAGCGGTGATTATGTGCGCCTGGCAGAAGCCGCTGGCCTGCAATTGATCACGACCCGTGACGATATCGGCTATTGCCATTCCCTGTTGCGTTTTGCGAGGCTGGAGAAGTAAAGTGTTCAAGCCCTGCGTCCTCATCCCTGTCTATAACCATGAACATGCGATAGCTGCCGTAGTCCAGGCTGTGCTGGCGCATGAGGTGGATTGCGTGCTGGTGGATGATGGCAGTTCGGCTGAATGCGCACAGGTATTGCAGGGTTTGCAGGTCGCAACACCAGGTCGTGTGACTTTGCTGCGTCATGATATCAATCAGGGTAAGGGCGCTGCCGTACTGACCGGTTTTCGCTATGCAGCGCAAGCGTCTTACACCCATCTATTGCAGATCGATGCAGATGGCCAGCATTGCGTGGCCGATGTGCCGCAATTCCTGGTGCAGGCAAAGGCGAACCCAAAGGCGGTGATCTCCGGTTACCCGGTCTATGACGAATCCGTACCCGCCTTACGTTTATATGCGCGCTACCTGACCCATGTCTGGGTATGGATTAATACCTTGTCGCTGGCCATACGCGACTCCATGTGCGGCTTCCGTGTCTATCCTGTGGATGCTGTAATCGCGTTGATGGCCAGGCAGGACATAGGCAGGCGCATGAATTTTGATACGGATATCCTGGTCAGGTTGTATTGGGATGGCGTGGCAGTCATCAATCTTCCTACCCGTGTTGCTTATCCCACGGATGGTATTTCTCATTTTCGCGTCTGGCGTGACAATGTGCTGATCACCGTCATGCATACCAAATTATTCTTTGGCATGTTGTTACGCATTCCATCTCTGCTGGCACGTCACTGGCGTAGCGAGCCTGAGGCGGGAAAATGAAACAGAACACTCAGCAGTCAGGTTCCTCCTGGCATTGGGCCAGCATCAATGAAGTCAGCTTTGTGACTGGTATGCGCTTTTTGTTCTGGATATTCAAGGTTTGTGGACGCTGGCCGTTCCGCATATTTTTGTACCCGGTGCTGGCCTGGTATGTCCTCACCAAGCCAGCTCCTCGCCGTGCATCAATGGCTTACTTGCAACGCATGAACGCTTATAGCAAAGTAGCTCAGGGTTGGGGCGGGGTGTTACAGCATTTTGCCGCCTTTGCAGAAAACATCCTCGACAAGATGTTGTTATGGGGCGGCTTGTTTGATGAGAGCAAAGTTAAGTATGTAGGGCAAGAAGAAATGCATGTCCAGGTCACCCAAAAACGTGGCGGCCTGATCGTATGTTCGCATTTAGGTAATCTGGAAATGTGCCGCGTATTGTCGCGTCGTTTTCCTGACGTGAAATTGACGGTACTGGTACATACCAAGCATGCCCAAGCATTTAACCGCATGCTGGCCAAACTTGATCCTGAGAGCCAGATGAATTTATTGCAGGTGACAGAAATGACACCTGCTACTGCCATGCTATTGGCAGACAAAATTGCCGAAGGTGGTTTTGTCGTAATTGCTGGCGACCGTATCCCGGTAGCGCCGCAACCCAGGGTCGCAGTGTCTCCATTTCTTGGGCTGGATGCTGCTTTCCCGGTTGGCCCCTATGTGCTGGCCAGTGTCTTGCAATGCCCGGTCTATCTGCTGTTTTCCTTGCAAATGGATGGCGTGCCGCAAGTCTGCTTTGAGCTCTTGCATGAAGCTATCAGGTTGCCACGCAAAGGGCGGGATGAAGCCTTGCGCAGCATAGTCGCAGAGTATGCCGCCCGCCTCGAATATTATGCAGTGCGGGCACCGCTGCAATGGTTTAATTTTTATGATTTTTGGTATTTACCCGAATTGGAAAAACAAGATGCAATCCGCTGATCAGAGCACCAAACTGCGCACCGTACAATTCGACCGTAATAGATTGAGCATAGACGATATCGTCGATATCGCCCATGGCCGCGCCAATGCGGCGCTGTCTACCGACCCTGAATTTCGCGCAGCGATAGCGCGCGGCGCAGATTTCCTGGACCGTCTGTTGCGTGAAGATGGCACGATTTATGGTGTCACGACAGGCTATGGGGATTCCTGTACCGTCACCGTACCGCCAGACCTGGTGGCAGAATTGCCCCACCATTTGTATACTTACCACGGCTGTGGCCTGGGTGAATATCTGTCACCTGCTCAAACTCGCGCCGTCATGGCGACACGTCTGGCATCTTTGTCCAAAGGATTTTCCGGTGTCAGCGTAGATTTGCTGGAACAGATCAGCCGTTTGCTGGAAGCTGGTCTTTTGCCGCTGATACCCAGCGAAGGCTCGGTCGGTGCCAGTGGTGACCTGACACCTTTGTCTTATCTGGCGGCGGTCCTGTGTGGCGAGCGCGAAGTCTGGCGTGATGGCGAGCAAGTACCTGCCGCACAGGCTTTGCGTGAAGCCGGGATCACGCCTTTGCGTTTGCGCCCGAAAGAGGGCCTGGCCATCATGAATGGCACAGCCGTCATGACAGCACTCGCCTGCATGGCTTATGACCGGGCAGATTATCTGGTGAAGCTGACCACGCGCATCACGGCGATGGCATCAGTGACGCTGGATGGCAATGCCCATCATTTTGATGAAGTATTGTTTTCAGTGAAGCCGCATCTTGGCATGCAGAGTGTGGCAGCCTGGTTGCGCCAGGATTTGCCAGCCGGGCAGGCTGAACGCAATGGCAAACGCCTGCAAGACAGATATTCGATACGCTGTGCACCGCACGTGATAGGTGTGCTGGCCGATGCCATGCCTTTCTTCCGTCAATCCATAGAAAATGAATTGAATAGCGCCAACGATAATCCGATTATCGATGGCGATAATGAGCGCGTTTTGCATGGCGGCCATTTCTACGGCGGCCATATCGCCTTCGCTATGGACGGCATGAAGAATGCCGTCGCCAATCTGGCAGACTTGCTGGACAGGCAAATGGCCTTGATGGTGGACAGCCGTTATAACCATGGATTGCCCGCCAATCTGTCTGGCATGGAAGGGCCGCGTGCCGCAATCAACCACGGTTTGAAAGCCTTGCAAATCAGTGCTTCAGCCTGGACGGCAGAGGCATTGAAGCTGACTATGCCTGCCTCGGTCTTTTCACGTTCCACCGAATGCCATAATCAGGACAAGGTCAGCATGGGCACCGTCGCTGCCCGTGATTGCCTGCGCGTGCTGGAATTGACAGAGCAGGTAGTAGCTGCCTTGCTCATTACAGTAAGACAGGGCGTCTGGCTGCGTACCCGCGTGAGTCAGGATTTGCAATTATCACCAGCCTTGACACAAATGATGGAGGCACTGGCTGGCGATGTAGCACCAGTGCAGGAAGACCGTCGCCTGGAGCCTGACCTGCGCCTGATGCTGGAGCGTATCCGCCAGCAAGAATGGAAGCTCTATGCGTAAAAAGAATACGCCCAGCCCATGGGCTGCCGAAGTCGAGATGCAGGTCCAGTTCTTTGACCTGGACCCCATGGAAATTGTCTGGCATGGCAACTATGTCAAATATCTGGAAGTAGCGCGCTGTGCCTTGCTGGATCATATTAATTACAACTATGTGCAGATGAAAGAGTCTGGCTATGCCTGGCCCGTCATTGACATGCAGTTGCGTTATATTGCTCCCGCCAGTTTTGGCCAGAAGTTGACCCTGCGCGCCGAGATAGTCGAATGGGAAAACCGTTTAAAGATAGATTACCTGATCACCGATGCCGCAACCGGAAAACGCCTGAACCGTGCCAGCACGACTCAGGTTGCTGTTGAAATTACCAATGGAGAAATGTGCTTTGTTTCTCCTGCCATCTTGTTTGAAAAATTGGGAGTACCTCTTCCATGATACCTATGATGACCATGATGCGTTTCCTAACTATTATCGGCATACTATTGCTGAGCCTGTTTTGGTCGGACAACAGCAATGCCGCCGCACCTATCAGTAAAATCCAGAACATGCTGGCCAAGCCGTCAGTGCTGTGCGGCAGGTTTGACCAGACCAAGCAATTGCAGGGTATGAAAAAACCACTGGCATCCAATGGCCGTTTTTGTGTCGTCAATGGCAAGGGCATCCTGTGGCGCACACTGCAACCATTCCCCAACACCTTGCGCCTGACGCGGGACGAGATCGTACACCTGCAAGGTGAACGTGTAGCGATGCGCCTGGACGCGCAAAAAGAACCTACGGTACGCATGATCAACAGCGTGCTGTTTTCTCTGCTGTCTGGTGACTTGGGCAAGCTGGAAACACTGTTTGAAGTTGATGGCAGTGCTGATGCCACTAGCTGGAAGGTGGCACTCAAAGCCCGTGAAGCAGCCCTGGCAAAAGCGATAGGTGCGATCTCGCTGGATGGTGGAGCCTACGTAAAAAATATCCATATCGATGAAGCCAGTGGTGACCGTACCACCATTATTTTTTCAGATATCAAAACTGGTGAAACGGCCATGACGGCTGAAGAACTGGCCTTGTTTGCTCAATAAGGAAAAAGCAAACTCATGAGCGATGGTATGAAAAAACAGCATGGATGGACTAAATGGCTGGCAACCACATGGGCAATCGTGGTTTGCCTGTTGCTGGCTCATCATGCCTATTTATGGCTGGGCAAGCGTATCGCGCCTGACACCGACATCCTGGCCTTGCTGCCTGTGCAGGAAAGAGACCCGGTCTTGCAGCAATCCTTCGCCCACATGGTGGACACTGCCCAGCAAAGGGTCGTGGTGCTGATAGGTGCGAATGACTGGGAGCAGGCCAAACAAGCAGCCACTGCTTATCAAAAGGTGCTGGCAAGCCGCACCGATTTACTGACCGCGACCAATATCAGCGACCAGGCCCAGAATGACTGGCTAGCCGTATTTCAGAAGCAAAGCCTGGGTTTGCTGACAGCGCAACAAGAACAGCAATTGCGTATCGAACCAGCGCAATACTGGACTGACCTCGCGCTGGCAAAAATGTACAGTGCCTTCTCAGGTCCAAAACTGGGCAGCTTTCAGGATGATCCTTTTAATCTGTTTTCTGGCTGGGTACAGGAACGGGCGCAAGAAACACCAGTGCGACCACGTGATGGTTATCTGTTCTTGGCAGATAAGGAGAAACAATATGTACTCTTGCCGCTGACCCTGAAACCATCGGCATTTTCCCTGACTGCGCAAGAAGCGGTTGTACCTTTGCTGGGCAAGGCGGCTGAAGCGGCTTTGCTGGCAACACCTTCGGTAGAGGTCATCAGCGCTGGTGTTGTCCTGCATGCAGCTGCCGCCGGGCAACAGGCTGGTGGCGAAGTATCGACGATAGGCCTGGGTTCACTGATAGGCATCATCTTGCTGATGTGGCTGAGCTTCCGTTCCCTGAAGCCCATCACCCTGATTTTGCTTTCCATAGGCGTAGGTTTTCTCGGTGCCTTGTCGGTGTGCTGGATGCTGTTTGGTAGCATACATTTGCTGACCCTGGTATTTGGTGCCAGCCTGATAGGGGTGGCGCAGGATTATGGCATTTACTTTTTGTGCAACCGCCTCAGTGCTGATGTCAGTATTGATTCCCCCACTTTACTGAAACGCATGCTGCCAGGCCTCAGTCTGACTTTGCTGGCAGCAGTCATTGGTTATCTGGGCCTGGGATTGACGCCTTTCCCTGGCTTGCGTCATATGGCAGTATTTTCTGCGCTAGGCCTGGTGTTCGCATGGCTGACGGTGATTTGCTGGTTCCCGCAACTGATCAACGCTGGCAGTCTGAAAAGTGGCAAGCTGGTGGCGCGTTATTCAGCAGCCCTCATGCACTGGCCACGCCTGGGCTTGAATCTGCGCAGCTTTGTTGTCCTGGCTATTTTTGCTATAGCTACGGTGATAGGCTGTTCGCGCCTTGGTGCCAACGATGATATTCGTCTTTTGCAAAACTCTCCCAAGCATCTGGTGGCGGACCAGATCAAACTGGGTAAATTGCTGGATGCACCAACACCAGTCCAATATTTCCTGGTGCGAGGTGGCAGTGCTGAAATTGTCTTGCAGCGTGAAGAAGCCCTGAAGCGCAAACTTGATCCTCTGATAGAACGTCATACCATCTCCGGCTATCAGGCTTTGTCGAACTGGATACCGTCTGCGCAATTGCAAAAACAACGCCATCAACTGATAGATGAAAAACTGCTGGCAGAGGGCGGGGCTTTGAGTTTACTGGCCGGCAAGGTAGAGGAAGATGCAGCCTGGGCTAATGCCATACGCAAGCATTTGCTGACACTGACAGCCAGCACTTCTATCGATGAATTTCTCAAGACTTCTGCTGGCGAACCCTGGCGGCATTTGTGGCTGGGGCAAATCGGCAATGAATACGCCAGCATTGTCGCCTTGCGCGGTCTCAGTTATGCCAATAATGGCCTGGCGACTTTGCAGCAGACAGGTCAGGGGCTGGAAGGTGTGCAATGGGTGGATAAAGTCAACGAGATATCTTCGGTACTGGGGCGCTATCGAGCCTATATGGGCTGGGTAGTATCAGCTGCTTATCTGGTGGTATTTGCCTTGTTATTCCCACGCTACCGTCGCAATGCCTGGCGCGTGCTGGCACCCACCATGTGTGCCAGTCTGGTGACGCTGGGTTTGCTGGGTTTGGCCGGGCAAAGCCTGCAGTTATTCCATGTGCTGGCACTGATGTTATTGCTGGGGGTTGGTGTTGATTATGGCATCTTCATGCAGGAGCATCCTGACCGGCGCAATGCCACACCCTGGCTGGCAGTTGGTTTGTCGGCTGCCAATACCTTGCTATCCTTTGGTTTATTGGGATTGAGCCGCACGCCAGCATTGCAAGCCTTTGGCCTGACGATGCTGATAGGGACGGCGATGGTGTGGCTGATTGTTCCCTGTTTTACTTCTACTACAGAAAGTGCGCATGTCGCTCAAACTTAAATCATGGCTCAGCCTGGCTGCGTCGGTAGCCGCACTCGCATTGCTGAGTGCCTGCGCCAGCAAACCTGTGCAACCAGAAGCGCGCCTGGGTCTTATGCTGGCCCCTGCTGCACTGGATGCTTCTTTCAGCGTGCAGCAACATTTGATCGTGGAAAGAAATGGCCGCATAGACGAACTGGATGCGGCGCTGGAAGTTGAACCTGGCCATCTGGAACTCGTCGGCCTGGCATTTGGACAGCGCGTCCTGAGTCTCAGTTATGACGGCAAGCAGCTAAAGTCCTGGCGGCATGTCATGCTGCCTGCGCAAGTCAGGGCAGAAGACGTGCTGGAAGACATGCAGCTCAGCCTGTGGCCAGTGAATGCAATTGTTCAGGCCTTGCCTGCAGGCTGGCGCGTAGAAGAGCAGGGTTTGCACCGTTCGCTTTATCTTGATGACAAACTGGTCGTCACGGTTGACTATAGCGGCATGCCACGCTGGAGCGGCACTGTCGTCCTGAATAATCTGCGTTACCACTATCGACTGACCATACAGTCGGCACCTTGAGTACCTGAATATTATGATGAAGCTGTATTTACATCACTGCGGTATCGTCTGCGCATTAGGCGATAATCATCAGGACATCCTGCATCGTTTGCTCGATAAGGCTGAAACTGGTGTCTTGCCTACCGATGCCTGGTCAAACGGTCGTACATTGCCAATCGGACAGGTAACAAGTGCATTGCCGGATATCAGCGCCATGCCATTGAGCATGCGCAGCCGCAATAATCAATTGGCGCTGGCTGCACTGACACAGATACGGCCAGCACTGGATGCTGCCATAGCACGCTTTGGCGCAGACCGCATTGCTGTGGTGATAGGCACCAGTACTTCAGGCATCGCCAGCACCGAAGCTGCCTTGCGCCAGTTCAATGCTGATGCATCACTGCCTGCAGAGTTTCATTATGGTCAGCAAGAGATGGCTTCCCCTGCTGATTTCCTGGCCCATGTTGCGGGTATCACTGGCCCGGCCTATGTGCATTCCAGTGCCTGTTCTTCCAGTGCCAAGGCCATGGCAAGTGCTGCGCGCCTGATTAAGATGGGCTTGTGCGATGTCGTCCTGACGGGCGGCGTAGATACCTTATGTGCTTTTACCGTGGCTGGATTTTCAGCACTGGAATCTGTCAGTGACAGCTTGTGCAACCCTTTGAGTGCGAATCGTCACGGTATCAATATAGGCGAGGGTGCAGCCCTGTTTCTGATGAGTGCTGAAACTGATAGCACGGGTTCTGGCATCGCCTTGTGTGGCTGGGGCGAATCGTCCGACGGTCATCACATGTCAGCCCCTGACCCTGCCGGTGGCGGTGCCCGCCTGGCGATTAACCAGGCTTTGCAGCGTGCCGGTATTGCAGCAGTAGATATCGATTACATCAACCTGCATGGCACGGCCACCCCGCAAAATGATGCGATGGAATCGCGCGTGATCCATGACGTGTTTGGCGATGCTGTGCCAGTCAGTTCTACCAAGCCATTTACCGGGCATACACTGGGTGCTGCCGCCGCAGTAGAAGCTGCATTGTGCTGGCTGACGATGCAGGATGACAATATGCTCGGGAGATTGCCACCTCATCTGTGGGATGCTGTCGCCGATCCGCAATTACCTGCGCTGAATGTGGTTTTCCATGGTCAACAACTAGGAAGGCCAGTGCGTTATGTACTGAGCAATTCCTTTGCCTTTGGCGGCTCCAACGCGGCCTTGATACTGGGGAGGGGATGAGCATGCTGAATGAAAAAGAATTACCTCCGGTGCGCGAGCTGGTACCGCATGATGGCGAGATGGTTTTGCTGGACAGGGTGCTGAGTGCTGACGATGAAAATTTGTGTGCCGAAGTCAGCATCAGACCAGAAACACTGTTCTGTGAAGCATCAGGCGTCGGTGCCTGGGTTGGTATTGAATATATGGCACAAGCCATTGCTGCCCATGCAGGTTATCTGGCTCAATTGCGTGGAGAGCCTGTTAAAGTGGGGTTCTTGCTGGGCTCACGGCGCTATGAATGCAGCCAGCCAGCATTTGTCTTGGGCAGTGTATTGCATATCCATGTACACAAGGCATTGCAGGGTGATAATGGCCTGGGGGCTTTTGAATGTCAGATTAGTGATAGCACGAGTGGTGTGTTGCTGGCAAATGCGACTATTACCGTGTTTCAGCCAAATAACGTCAAAGATTTTCTGCAACGGAGTTAGTAATGAGTATGAGTGTGTTGGTGACAGGATCGTCGCGTGGCATAGGCAAGGCAATTGCTTTGCGCCTGGCCAGTGATGGTTACGATATCGTCTTGCATTGCCGCAGCCAGCGTGAAGAAGCAGAATCTGTTGCGACAGAAATTGCTGCCATGGGCCGCCAGGTGCGTGTCCTGCAATTTGATATCAGCGAACGCGATCAGGCAGCAGCCATGCTGATAGCCGATATTGAGCAGCACGGCTGCTATTATGGCGTTGTATGCAATGCTGGTGTGGCTCGTGACAATGCTTTCCCTGCCATGTCAGGTGAGGACTGGGATGTCGTGCTGAGCACCAATCTCGATGGTTTTTATAATGTGCTCAATCCCCTGGTCATGCCCCTGGTACAGCGCCGCAAGCCTGGTCGCATCATCACATTGGCATCGGTGTCCGGCCTGATCGGCAACCGCGGCCAGGTCAATTACAGCGCTGCCAAGGCAGGCATTATTGGTGCCACCAAGGCATTGGCAATAGAGTTGGCAAAACGCGCTATCACCGTTAATTGCGTGGCCCCGGGTTTAATAGAAACAGACATGATAGAAGATGTGCCTATGGAAGAAGCCTTGAAAATGATACCTGCCAAGCGCGTAGGCAAACCGGAAGAAGTAGCTGCCGTCGTCAGCTTTCTCATGCGGCCTGACGCAGCTTATGTCACGCGTCAGGTCATTTCAGTGAATGGGGGAATGGCATGAACAATGCTAAAAATAACGGCAAACCTCGTGTCGTCGTCACCGGCATGGCCGGCATCAGCCCTTTGGGGAATGACTGGGCCAGTATACGCAAGCAACTGGGTGAATACAGAAATGCCATCAAGCGCATGGATGAATGGAGCGACTACGAAGGACTGAACACGCAATTGGGTGCGCCGGCGGCAGATTTTACATTGAGTGAGCGTTATAACCGCAAATCCACCCGTAGCATGGGCAGGATCGCCCTGATGGCAACCCGTGCCAGTGAAATGGCACTGGAGCATGCTGGTTTGCTCAACGATCCTCTCGTCAGCAGCGGCAAAATGGGCATTTCCTTTGGCTCTTCTGCCGGTACACCCAGTGCCATTGGCGATTTTGGCCGTATGATGGAAGAGCGTACTACCAAAGGTATTAATGCCACTACCTATATCAAGATGATGGCGCATACCGCACCTGTGAATATAGGTGTGTTCTTTGGCCTGACCGGGCGCGTCATTACGACATCGTCTGCTTGTACCTCTGGCAGCCAGGGTATAGGTTATGCCTATGAAGCCATACGTGGTGGCAAACAGATCGCCATGATTGCCGGTGGCGCGGAAGAATTATGTGCGACGGAAGCGGCGGTATTCGACACCCTGTTTGCCACCAGTGTGCGCAACGACACACCGGAGATCACGCCGCGTCCCTTTGATGCCGGACGTGATGGCCTGGTCATAGGTGAAGGCGCTGGCTGTCTGATACTGGAAGAACTGGAACATGCACTGGCACGCGGTGCCACGATACACGCCGAGCTGGTGGGTTTTGGCACCAATAGCGATGGCTGCCATGTCACGCAACCAAATGCCGAGACCATGAAAGTTGCCATGCAACTGGCGCTGGAAGATGCAGAACTACAGACATCTGATATTGGTTATGTAAATGCCCACGGCACCGGTACCCAGCAGGGCGATATCGCCGAAAGCCAGGCTACAGCGCAAGTGTTTGGCAATAGCATGCCCATCAGTTCATTGAAAAGTTATATGGGGCATACTCTTGGTGCCTGTGGCGCACTGGAAGCCTGGATCAGCATAGAAATGATGAACGAGGGATGGTTTGCTCCCACGATCAATTTGCAGGAGCTGGACCCGCAATGCGCAGACCTGGATTACATCAGGGATGAGGGCAGGGCGATAGATTGTGAATACGTAATGTCGAATAACTTCGCCTTTGGCGGAATAAATACTTCGCTGATTTTTAAAAAATACCGTTGATTCCAGGATCAATCGTATTAATAAGTCAGTGTTCTTGGGTAAACGATCTTAAAGGAATTCGAAATGAAAAGAATCATTACTGCAGCCTTGGTATTTGGTGTCATGACGGCCAATACCGTCTCAGTACAGGCAGCCGATAATAGAGTGATGTTACCTATCGCAAATGCAATGGGGGACAATAATGCGCAATATCGTCTTGGTACTTCAGTGAAATTTTATTTTGGCAAGCAGGCGACACCACCTGTGCTTGAAAAAATCGCCACCGATAAAACTAGCCTGAAAACCAATGCATTTGGAAAGACCAATGAAAAAGCCTGCAATTGGGTTTTTCTGTCCGATATGCTGCAATTACAAAAACGCGCCAAAGAATTGGGTGCTAATGCAGTCATCAATATTGTCAGCAATTATGACAATGTCGAAAATTCAAGTGAGACAGAGTTTGAATGCCATGTCGGCGCCATCATGGCTGGCGTAGCTTTCAAGGGTGACTTTGTCCGTATTGCTGATTAAATAAAATCGATGACGATACTATGCCGTCATTGGTAAAAATTGCTCTTTTTTTAAATTTACAAAAACAAATGAATACAATCATAAAACGTGGTTTGCTGGTAGCTGCTTTATTTTCTCTGGCCCTGATACAAGGTTGCGCGACTTCGGTTAAAGCAAAAGCGATGGATAATCCGCCGCCAAAAGAAGCATTCTCGGCGTTTGGGCGCATACAAGTAAAAACAGCCATGTTTAAGGAAGGCTACACTGGAGATAAAGCGGGTCTGGCCAAGATCAATGAGAATATTCAAAAAGACATGGCAAGCTATGTTGAAAGCTGGAATAAAGGTCCGGAAAATGGCCGTACGCTCATCATAGAACCTATCGTCGAGGAAATACAATTCCAGCATGGTGCAAAGCGTGTATTGCTGGGCCCACTGGCCGGTAGCTCTGGTGTACGTTTGCGCTTGCGTATTTATGAAGTGATGAATGGATCTGTGGCCTCGCCAGAATTCTTTCAACGTGCCGACGCGATGGCAGCAGGTTTTGTATTTGGTGTGCATGACAACCTCATGCTCACACGCGTAGCAAATCTCGCGACTGGCTACATCATTGCTAATTACAATACTGCAAAAGGTGGGCCTACTGGTGCAGATGAAAAGGCCCTGGCGCGTTAAGCTGGGCAGTGATGATGCAGGTCCATGAAGCTAGAGTTTTTTTGCTGGATACAAGTACACTGACGGACCTGGCCCTGCAGTCATATCAACACTACCTGAATGTCGACGAAGCCTTGCGCTATCAGCGCTTCGTCCGGCGAGAACGTCAGCGCCAGTTTTTGGCAGGTCGTGTTTTACTACGGCGGAGCCTGGGGCAATTGCTCAAGGTCCCGCACACTTCCTTGCGGCTGATAGAACAAAGAAATAATGCACCGCTGCTCGATTGGCCGGATAGTCCCGATATAGGTTTCAGCCTGTCGCATAGTGGCAACTGGGTAGCCTGTGCAGTCAGTGCCACGAGCAGGCTGGGTCTGGACATAGAGTTGCTGAATCCGGCTCGCGATTTTTCTGCGTTGGCCTTGCATGTATTTGATGCGGAAGAAAATGCATGCTTAAACCAGCAAGATCAAGCTGATCGCATGCATGATTTTTACCGGCTATGGACCAGTAAAGAAGCGCATATCAAGCTCAATGTACCAAGTGCGCAATGTATTCAGTTAGCGCACACTGAATTATCTATCACGCTATGTAGTGCCAGGCAGCTTACTGCTACACCACAACTTTTGCAGACTAGCCTGTCAGTGGAATAAACTCCAGAACCAGTTCCATATACCCGGCAGTTCTGGTGGGTTGCTGGCATCCTTGACTACCCTCGCCAAAGCTGCACGTTCCAGTTCATCGCGGTTATCGTAAAAAGGTTTTTCGGCGACAGGTATTTCCAATTCTCTGGCAACATCCAAGAGTATCTCCAGATATTCTTCCAGATGACGGGCAGTGTAGGGGTTGATATCATGGAAGGTGACGACAATGGGGGTTACCCCATCAACCGCCGGCATGTCGTTCTGGCACCAGCGTGGGCGCAGAGCCAATAGCAGCTTGCGCATATTACGGCGCTTGGTCAGACTGAAGTTGATGCCATAAATAATGCCATCATTCGCACTCAGATCTGTCAGCAGCATTTGCAATCCACGACTATGATAAAGATCTAGTGTATGTGCATCATAATTCCAGAAAGGCGGACGCACCAGTTTTGGTGGCACGCCTGTAATACTGCTCAAGTCGGCAATACCCAGATCAAGTGAGCTTGCTAATTTTTCTTCACCAAGATAGCGGTGATTGGAATGTCTTGGTGTCGCCGTATGAAACGCCAGTAAATGTCCAGCTTCCACTTCACGCTTAAGCAGGGCACGGCCAAATTCAGTACCGCCGCCATTGACTGCTCTGGTTTGTGCAAAAAATAAAGCCTTGATGCCAGTCTGGTAAGGATTGCTTTGTAAAGTCTGCAATACTTTCTCTGTAGGGTTATTTGGATCAACAGCACTGGGGCCATCATCGAAGCTCAATAAAAACCGTATCGGCGCGGGGCCGGGCGTACAGGTATCTGCCGTTGCACCATTGCAAAAGCCTGACGCCAGGAAGACGAGCAAACAAAAAAAGGTGTGACGCCAGGAGCAGTAGGTAGACAAAATCAGAAAAATCAGCTTTTGATGGGGAGTGCATATTGTATCCGTCCACAACTATTTTTTCTTTATATAATCAAATACTGGGCTTTATTTTGAAATTGATTTCAAAAATAGACATTCTTGCTGCGCATACGTATACAAGCCAGGCATCTCCGTCAGACATGCTTGTCATGATGCTTTGAGAATGCTGAATCTGAAGCAGGTGCCTCCGCTTTCACGTTCCAGGCAAGTGATTTCTGCTGCATGTTTTTGTGCAATTTGCTTGACCAGGCTTAAGCCCAGGCCAACGCCGCCGTCACTTTCCTTTGCGCCCGGTAATCTGTAAAAGGGTTCAAAAATCCTTTCCCTTTGTTCTGCTGGTATTCCTGCCCCACGGTCATTGATTTCTATGACGACAGTATTTTCACTGAGATAAATCAGGCTGGAAATATCCTCGCTGCCATTGATTACCCCATGTCGGCGTGCATTTTCCAGCAAGTTGCGTAACAGGCGGCGCAATAATCTGGCATCCCCCTCAACCACGGCTGAATCTGAAGTGATATCCCGGCATGAAATGTCGGCATTGACACGGGCACTTTCTTCACTGAGTAAACTGAGCATGTCGACGGCTTCAGAGGTAAAAGTATCTTCATGGCTGGCTTCCAGGCGGCTGCTCAATAAAATTTCATCAATCAACTGATCCAGTTCATTGATACTACGTTTCAATTCTGCCTGTAAACCTGGCTGTGCTTGTCCTTGTAGCATTTCTATGCCCATGCGTATGCGTGTCAGTGGGGAGCGTAATTCATGTGAGGCATTTGCCAGCAGGGATTTTTGCGCGTTGACCAGGGTTTCTATGCGCGCCGCAGACTGATTGAAGCTGGTGGCCAGCCTGGCCACTTCATCGCTGCCTTCGACCGCCACTCTGGTTGATAACTGGCCTTTGCCCAGGGCAGAAACGCTGTCATTGAGTCTCTCCAGTCGCATGGTCAGGCGCCTCACCACAGGATAAGAACCCAGGGCTACGGCAAAAGCGATCATCAGTGGTGTCACTATTTGCCATAAGGAGACCGAGATACCTGATTGTGAGCGCGCCAATAGCTTGCGCCCATCTGCCAGTGGCGTAGCAAAATAAGTCGGGGATGTGATGTTCCAGCCATTTTTCATTTCAGATGGAAACGCGTCTGGCATAGGGCCACCAGCAGAAGCTATTTTTTTTCCATCCCTGTCGTAGATGCTGAGATTGCTCCCCATCCATTGTTGCCAGCGTTTCAGGCCAATTTCCACGTCAGCTACGGGCGCTCCTGAAGGGGGAAGGATATCGCTGGCGATTTGCGAAAAATTATCCATATTATTTTTAAAATTACCCGAGCTATTGGCTATCATATGCAGGATGATGCCTATCAATAACACCGTCACCAGTAAGCTGGCGATGATGGCCAGGTAAACGCGCAAGTAAAAGCGATGCCACCAGCGGGACCGCCATTTGCCCAGATAGGAGCTGAAAAACTCAGATATCCTGAAGTTTGGCAAAAACATAACCAGCTCCGCGTATGGTAATGATGCGCTTGGGTTGTTTGGGATCGTCTTCTATGGCTGCCCGCAAACGGCCTATGTGAACGTCGATGGAGCGATCAAATGCATCCGGGGTTTCCCCTTTTACCGCATCCATCAATTGTTCGCGTGACAGCACGCGCCCGGCAGATTTGGCCAGGATGCTTAATAAATCGAATTGATAGGAGGTGATATGGCAATCCCTGTCATCTACACTGAGAGTGCGTGCATGCAAATTGATGTGCAGGCGGCCAAAGCGTAACAAGGTGTGCTCATCGTCAGCCTTGCCAGGTACTGTCTGCGCCAATTGCTGACGACGCAACAGCGAGCGCAGCCTGGCCAGCAATTCACGTGGCTCGAAAGGTTTGGCAATATAGTCATCGGCACCTATCTCCAGCCCCAGCACTTTATCCATGCTATCCCCTTTTGCGGTCAGCATGACGATAGGCAGGCTAGCAATATTGCCAGGCAGGGCGCGGATCTGCCTGCAGACATCCAAACCAAATGCGTCAGGTAACATCAGATCAAGCAAGAGCAGGGCATAGGCATGTCCTGATGATGGATGCTGCAATTCCTGCATTCCTTCTTGCGCGGTTTGTACATGCCTGACTTCAAAACCATTTTGCTGAAGGTAGGCGACGACCATCTCGGCCAGTCGCTGGTCATCTTCTATCATCAGGAGTTGCGGGCGTAGCATAGTCAATATCCAGCTTAGATTTGCAGAGTTTTCAGCAGTTTACTCTCGAATTTTTCTCCTGCACCACTGGAAATGAATTTACTTTCTTTTTTAACCATGAGCAGCCTGTCACCCTGAACCACATACTCAGTCTCTTCATCTGTTTTTTGTTCAAAATTCACGACGACAAAGGCCTGCCCTGTTCCGTATTGATGAAAATTGCTGGCAATAGGAATGCCGTCAGCGTTTATCCAAATATCCAGCCTGCTGTCGAGATTCTTGATGTATTTGCGTTCGCGCTCGCTCAGCTTGTCTATCGTAAATTCAAAACTAAGCATACGTGCAGCCTTACCTTTGTAGTTGTCTGTTTTTTCACCTTTGTAGATCGCATCATCCAGATGACGCAAAATAAAGGGGGCGGCAGATATCATTTGCCGCAGGTCTGAAGTAGTCAATTCATTCAAGGCTAATACAGTCGATGGCCGGTTTTTTTTGTCTTTGGCCTTTAATGCCGCTTCTTGCTCAAGTCTGGTCAGCATTTCCTTACTATAGATGAGGTGCATGCCTTGATTGCCTTCATCAAGCTGGAGCAGGGCCTGGCCTGATTTTTCCTCTCCATCCTTGCCTTCACCCTGTTTGCGCCAGGATTTAACTTCCATTTGAACCTTGATGGGCGTCTGTGCCTGCAAACGGTTTAAAGCATGTTTTAAATCTGCCAGACCGTCAGCCCGGGCATGAGATCCAAGGCTGCAGATCGAGCTGGCAATGAGCAATAAGAGATAGTTTTTGTTTATCATGATTCACTTCATTTGACAGAGTTTTGATTTACGACTTTGACGGCAGCTTGTCTTTGGTATTTTTCTATTATTATTTTGAGCAAGCTGGTTTTGACTTTGGCCGCCAATAGGGGCTGGGCACTCGCATTGGGATGTATGCCATCCGCCTGCATGAGTTTGGTTTGCGTGGCAACTTCACTCAGAAAGAAGGGGAGGTAAGCTACCTGGTTTTCAGCAGCCAACTCAGGATAAATGGACTTGAATGCCTGTGTGTACACCTGTCCATAATTACCTGGTATCTGTATGCCCATCAATAAACCATCAGCTTTGGCGGCTTTGATTTGAGCCAGCATGTCTTGCAAATTTTGCCTGATGATTTTTACGGGATAAGCGCGCAAGCCATCGTTGCCGCCCAATTCCAGTAGCACTATTTGTGGCTGATGTGCTGCCAGCAAAGCCGGCAGGCGGGCTTTGCCTCCGGCCGTGGTTTCACCACTGACACTGGCATTGATGAATTCCAGGCTGTATTTTTTACCTGTTTCTTCTTCCAGTAATTTCACCCAGGATTGCTCCTGAAGAATGCCATAAGCTGCACTCAGGCTGTCTCCCATGATCATGATCTTGACTGGTTTTTCAAGCGCCAGTGCATGAATCTGTAAAAGTAGAAAATGAAAGAAGAGACAGATTTTGATGATGTTCATATTGTTTACCTCAATACCGTGGCGGGCGGTGTCTTGATCGCCTGGCGGCAAGCCCATACACCGATTAAACTGAGTAAGAGGGCGCTGGCAACAGGTATCGATAACAAGAGCAGCAGATGCGTTTGCATGGCGGCTTTAAAGATGATTTTGTGCAGGGCGAACTGCAATGCCTGGGTTCCTGCTGTGGCTATACTTCCTGCAATCAGGCCCATGATAAAAAATTCCAGCCATATGCTGCCCAGCAGCCTGGGAGCTGAGCAGCCGAATGCGCGCAAGACAGCAGACTCTTGTTTGCGGTCTTGCATGCTACTGAGTACTGTTGCCAGCATGACCAGGAAACCTGCCAGCAAAGAGAGTAGCAATAGTCCCAGCATGGCCAGGCTGGCATGTCTCACCATGCTATTCATCAATGCCAGCATGCGGTCAGCTTCTATGATTAATATGCCGGGATGGGCCATGGACAGGGTATATAGCCAGTTTTTTTCTGTCGGATTTACATAAAATTCCGTTACGTAAGTCGGCACGATGGGCTGGAGGCTGTCAGCTTCAAACAAGAAGGTAAAGCTGGATGAGCGGGCACT
This sequence comes from Undibacterium sp. Di27W, assembly GCF_049340345.1. Taxonomy (NCBI): domain Bacteria; kingdom Pseudomonadati; phylum Pseudomonadota; class Betaproteobacteria; order Burkholderiales; family Oxalobacteraceae; genus Undibacterium; species Undibacterium sp. Di27W. The sequence continues at coordinate 510,274 of NZ_JBMPOS010000001.1, forward strand.
GTCTTTTATCTCCCTGATGCTGGTGATGATGGCTGGCTGTGACCAGCCACCGATAAAAAATTCCAGCTGGTCAGCAAGATGCAGTCCTGCCTTTACTGCAAACTCTTTTTCCACTGACACTCCGGGAACAGACTTGTCCCTTGCTGCCTGCGGCCTCCACTGGCCTTCAGTAATTAAATTTCCAGCGGGTAGATCAGGGCTCCAGCTGATTTCCATTTCTCTTTCAAATATTTTTGATTTGCTCTTATCCGTATTGGCCAGCACCAGTCCATTGATATGTGTAATTCTGCCCAAAACCATGGGGTCAAATCTGCTGGGTTTGATCCCATGTGCGACCAGTGTCCTACGCAGCTCAGGTAATTCGGACGCACTGATATTGGCCAGAAAATGATTTGGCGCTTGTGGAGGGAATTGTGCCTGCCATTGCTCTGTCAGGCTTTGGCGCAGGGCGACCAGGCTGGATAAAGCCAGTATCACGACCGCAAATACTGCTATTTGCAAGATGCCTTGCCATTGTTGGCCTTGCAATCTGCTCAGTGCCAAACGCCATGAACCACCCATATTCTCCATAGGGACGCGCAAGACAGACAGCAGGCATTTGGCTATGCCCATGAGCAGCAACAATAATATGCTCAGGCTGGCAATGACGATCAGGTTGACCAGGACATCTTTGCTCAGCATGAATATCAGCAGAAAGATTGCCAGAGAAGCAGGCAATAGCCGCTTCAATACGGAAATGGCTGGCAGTTGCACATGACCGCGCAAGACCTGCATCGGTGGCAGTGCAGGTAAATGCCAGACTGCTGGTAGAGTAAAGCAGCATAGGCATAGCACGCCACACAAGAGGCTGAGTGTATAGTCAGATGATTGTGCTGCCAGCAGCTTGAATTGATAGGTATGCAGTAAAAAGCTTGCTGCAGCGGTTTGCATAAGACTGCCACAAAATAGACCAAACAATGTGGCCAGCGTTGCTATTGCTAGCAATTGCCAGAGCAGCATTTTGCGTATGTTCCTTGCGCTGTAGCCAAAACTTTTTAGCAAGGCAATTTGTCCTAGCTGCTTATGGGCAAATTGCCTGCTGCTGATGGCAATCGCTAGACCACAAAGCAAGACTGCAAAAATACTGCTCAACATCAGGAAATGCCTGATGGATTTCATGGCGTCCCCCCGGTTATTGACCATGCTTTCTGGCGTTACCAGGGCTTGCTCGGGAGTCAGTTGTTTTTTTAGCGATGTAATGAAAGCTTGCAGTTCTTGATGATTGTCAGATGCCATCAGCCATTTATAGGCTATCCGGCTACCTGCTTGTAATAGGCCAGTTTTGGGCAGATCAGCCTGATGAATCAGTATTCTTGATTTGAAGCTGAATAAACCAGGATCATTGCTGAGCACTTCAGTGACGGTCAATTCAAGTTCACCAAGACGTATGCGTGCACCAAGTCCAATTTTTAATGCAGACAGCAGGCGTGCATCTATCCAGGCTGTACCTGCTGCCGGGATTTCCCCCAGTTCATTGCTCTCCCTGGCCTTGGTTTGAGGCCGCACTTCGAGACGGCCTCTCAAAGGATAGTTTTGATCAACTGCCTTGACTGATGCCAGTGTCATTTCTTCGCCAGCTATCAGCATGGCTTCAAATTCAGTTATTTTGCTGGTACGGATATGGAAAGCCTGTACTTCAGTCTCCCAGGCTGGCGGGTTTGCTTGCCTGCTGGTGACGATGCCATCAGCGCCCAGCGCATCACTGCTTTGATTCAGCATGCTGCGTTCCAGTCGTTGTGAAAAAACAGAAACCGCGCCGACTATGCAGACCGCCAATAATATCGATGCCGTCATGAGCCCGAGTTCGCCGCTGCGCCAGTTACGCAGCAATAATTTGATGGCCAGCATGGGTAATATCCAATATAGAGTGGCTGTCTGGTGCTGCAGCCAGTGTCAATTGTTGCTGGCATAGTGCTGCCAGATGTTTTTCGTGGGTGACCAAGACCAGGCTGATGCCTGATTCGCGGTTTAAATCAAACAAAAGCCGGGTGATTTTTTCTGCAGTCAGGCTGTCCAGGTTACCAGTGGGTTCATCGGCAAACAGCAGGCGTGGCTGGCAGGCAAAAGCACGGGCGATGGCAATGCGTTGTTGTTCGCCGCCAGATAATTGCCTGGGATAGTGTTGCTGCCGTTGCGCTAGTCCCACCCTGGTGATGAAATTTCTGGCCAGGTCTTTGGCTGACTTGTGGCCTTTCATTTCCAAAGGCAGCATGATATTTTCCAGAGCCGTCAAACTTGGCAAAAGCTGGAAAGATTGAAAAACAAAGCCGACATATTCAGCCCTGATCCGGCTACGACCTTCTTCATCCAGCTTTCCTAGTTGATGTTCATGCAGTAGGACTTCACCAGCACTGGCGACGTCAAGACCCGCCAGGATGCTTAACAAGGTGGATTTGCCTACACCAGATGGTCCGGTGATAGCCAGTGAATCTCCAGCATGCAGCGAAAAACTGACTGGGCTAAGAATCTCAAGCTTGCCCTCAGGCGTATCAAGCTGCTTGCTGATTGCCCTGGCTTGCAGGGCAATTTCTTTGCTATTCATTTACTCACTTTTATCAGTCATTCATCAGATGAGATGACTTTAAGTGCTGCGCTTAAACGGACTGTGTAGTGCAGGTAAAGATTTGTAAAGTTGCAGGTGTATAGATGGAGTTGGAGGAGGGGGGCTTAATTGCTGAGCGAGGTCCGCATTTTACTAACACAGCTATTACAAGTTACTTGCATCGACATGCTCGCCCGTAGCCGATCAAAATGCGCTGCTTTGCGTCTGGGCGTAAAGATGTTCACTCAATTATGGATTGGCAACGAGCATATTGTTTCCACAAATGCTGAATACAGAAGCTTAAGAAAATGGCGGCAGCACTGCAGGGCGATTACAAAACGCGATTTGCCGTTTATCTTCACAAAATCCCATTCACGCAATAGCAGTTTGCTTTCGGTTTCGCCAGAGATAATCAAGGCCAGTTAAATTAAATTTACGCCGAATTTCTGAGGCATTTCTACCAAAAAGAAAAAGTATTTAACATTTGCAAATGCAAATGATATTGATTCTCATTGTCAATCTGTATATCATTCATACAATTCGTCATCCTGCATTAAATTAGTATCTTATTTGAAATATTTCCATAAAATCAAAGGTCTGCATGAAACACTCACCAGTTAAAAAACCAAAAAGCCTGCGCAATAGCGATGATCAGGTAATGATTTCTATGAAGAAAACCACTCTGGCATTGGGTATTTCTGGTGCGATGTTCATGCCCATGGCAGCAATGGCGCAAGATGCAACGCCAGCTACTACGCCGCCTGCGGCCAAGACACAAAAAGATGGCCAAAAATTGCCTGAGGTTGAAATCCTGGGTAAGCGTCGCGAATCCAATCCAAATGCAGAAGTCGGTGCACCTTACAAAGCTAAATCGTCTGCTGATTCCCGTCATACCCGCCCACTGGCAGAAACGCCACAAACTATCTCTGTATTGACACGTTCTGCGCTGGATGATTCTGGCCTGACAGACTTGAAACAAGTCCTGGGTGCACAACCTGGTATCACGCTGGGTACTGGTGAAAACGGTAATGCCTTCGGCGACCGTTACATCATCCGTGGTCAGGAAGCACGCAGTGATGTTTTCGTTGACGGCTTGCGCGATCCTGGTATGTCGACACGCGAAAGTTTCGTCATCGAACAATTGGAAATTTCCAAAGGCCCTAATTCTAGTTTTGCTGGTCGTGGTACTGCTGGCGGTGCGATCAATGCCATCACCAAGCAAGCGACTCTGGACCATGATTTCGAGCGCGTTTCCGTCGGCGTAGGTAGCGATTCACAAAAACGTATTACTGCTGATATCAATAAAGGTTTCGGCGACCATTTTGCTTTGCGTACCAATTTATTGTATGGCGATGAAGGCGTGCCTGATCGTTCACCTGCCAAGCGTTCACGCCAGGGTATTGCATTGTCCGGTTTGTATGAAGCCAGCAAGGATTTGTCTGTAACACTGGACTACTATGGTCTGCGTACCAAAGATACTTCGCCAGACCTGGGTTACTACCTGGTAGGTACAGTGCCTAACCGTTTGCCAGCAATCAATGTACCAGTGTATGGCCAGGAAAATGATTTCCTCAAGTCTGACGTTGATACTTTGACTGCTCGTGTGAACTGGGCTCTTGCTTCTGACCTCAAACTCACCAGCCTGACGCGCTATGGCAAGTCCAGCAATGGCTATGTGACTACAGGTGCATCTTCTGCAACCCGTTATAACGGCGCAACAGGTGTAGCTTACACAACCGGTGTACTTGATGGCGGCCACACGGGCTGGCAGGACATTGATTACTTTGCTCACCAGAGTAATCTGCGTTGGGACAAACAGCTGGGTGGCATGAAACATGAATTCATCTTTGGTGCAGAATATGCTGACCATAAAGTTGTTTCAGGTACTTATGCCATCACCAACACTGGCGCATTTAATTGCAAGACCACAGCAGGCATAGGTGCTAACAATGGTTACTGCTTCACTGATAGTGCCGGAGTGCAGGTTGCTAACCTGAACAAACTGGCTGGTCGTAATTCCACACGCCTGAGCTGGAACCAGGACTGGCATATCAAGGCGCTGGCGCTGACAGCAATGGATACGGTCGATCTGACAGATAAATTTACCGTTTTTGCTGGTGTGCGTGCAGACTCCTTTGATTTGGACCTGACTCGCCGCAATAACACCACAGGTGTGATCACCGGTGACTACGGCTATAAAGATACCCTGCTGAATGGCCATTTTGGCTTGAGCTACAAGATCACACCTAAGCTCATCGTCTATGGTTCTGTGGCAAGTGCGCAAGATATCAATGGCGGTGAGGCCGATGCTGGTACCAGCAGTGGTTACGGTGGCGCAGTCCTGTATCAAAACCAGATCGCTGGTGCCAAGCCTGAGACTTCTATCAACTATGAGTTGGGCTTGAAGTGGAATCTGATGGACGATAAATTGCTGGCAACTGCGGCATTGTTCCAGACTAAAAAATCTGATGTGATGGAAGGTGCTAACTACGACACAGTAGGTACATTCAATTCAGGTAAAAATCGTGTACAAGGCCTGGAACTGGGTCTCAGTGGTAATTTGACAGAAGACTTGTCCGTGCAAGTTGGTGCAGCATTCATGGATTCCAAAGTACTGGCTTCTACAACTCCTGCCAACGTCGGTAACCCACTGAGTAACTTTGCCAAGCAGACTTTCTCGGTACAAGCCAAGTACCAGTTGACCAATGCATTCTCATTTGGTGGTGCGGCACGTCATGAAAGTGATCGTTGCGGTGGACAGCCTGATACAGCAGCAGGTTACACTACAGCTGGCCTGTGCTCACAACCCGTGCCTTCGTTCTCGGCATTTGATGTTTTTGCTGCATACCGTTTCTCACGCCGCTTTGATTTGCGTGTCAACGTGCAAAACGTCACGAACAAAGACTACTTCACGGCAGTTTATCGTTCTGGCGCCTTCCTGTATAAAGGTGATGCACGTGCAGTACGCGTGACACTGAACTACGAAATGTAATCATTTGATGTTGAACAAGGGCTCATTCATCTTTAAGAGTGAGTCCTGTTGATTCAGCTAAAATACGGGTTCTTTATTGATTATTTTCATTGATGAAAACCCCAACTACCCCTGCCATTCCCCCGGATATACGCTGTGCCCAGGACTATGAACTTGCGGCCCAGCGTAGCATGGCAGAAGCCAGTTATGCTTATGTGGCAGGTGGCACTGGGCGTGACCTGACTGTCGCTGCCAATCTGGCAGCTTTCTCGCAATGGTCAGTGTATCCGCGTGTATTGCGTGATGTTACTGGCGGTCATACGCGCGTGACGCTAGGCAAGCAAACTTTTCCTCATCCCATACTATTGGCACCAGTGGCCTTTCAAAAGCTGGCACATCCTGCCGGTGAAATCGATACTGCACGGGCAGCGCGTGCCATGGACAGCTGCATAATATGCAGCACTTTGTCATCTTGCCTTTTGGAAGATGTGGCGCATGCTGCGGGCCCGCATAAATGGTTTCAACTGTATTTTCAAAACAGGCGTGATGAAACTCGCAGCTTGCTTGCACGGGCAGAAGCAGCTGGTTTCAGCGCCATCGTCGTCACTCTCGATGCATCGATACAAGTTGCCAGCGCGCGCGCCCTGCAAGCCGGATTCCAGATGCCAGCAGATTGCGTGGCTGGCAACCTGCCAGAGAACTATGCGGGGCAAACTGTGGAGCTTGCACCTGATGATAGCCGTATCTTCCAGGGGGCAATGCGTGCAGCGCCAGGCTGGTCTGATTTAACCTGGCTGATGGCAGAAACATCCTTGCCTGTATGGGTAAAAGGTATCTTGCATCCCGATGACGCACTGGCGCTAAAAGCAGCCGGTGTTGCCGGTATTGTTGTTTCCAATCATGGCGGTCGCAGCCTGGACGGCGCACCTGCCAGCTTGACTGTACTGCCCGCCATTCGTGCTGCGGTAGGTGAGGGTTTCCCTTTATTGCTGGATGGTGGCATACGCTCAGGTTCGGATGTGTTCAAGGCTTTGGCATTGGGTGCAAATGCTGTCCTGATTGGCCGCCTGCAAATGTATGCGCTCAGTGTTGCCGGAGCCCTGGGTGTTGCCCACATGATTAAACTCTTGCGTGAAGAGCTGGAGATATGTATGGCCCAGGCCGGATGCGCAAGCCTGGATGATATAAACAGTCATGCTTTGCTGCATTACTAATGATCATGAAAGATGAGGCATACTGATGCTAAATGTGATTGAAGCTGTGTTGAACAAAGATGAAGTGAGGCAATTTCGTGCTTATCTGGATCAGGCCGATTGGCAAAATGGTGCCAAGACTGCCGGTACGCTCGCGTTACAGGTCAAGAATAATTTACAGATAGACGATAATTCAGACCTGGCGATTCAGCTTGGTAATCATATCTTGCGCAAGTTGGGTGAGCATCCCGCCTTTATTTCTGCTGCCTTGCCTCAAAAAATATACCCCCCAAAATTTAATCGTTACCAGGATGGTGGCGGTTATGGCCTGCATGTAGACAGCGCAGTCATGATGATGCCCGGTACTCGTCAAAATTTGCGCAGTGACATGTCGGCAACCTTGTTTCTGGCTGAGCCTGCAGAATATGAAGGAGGGGAGCTGGAAATCGAAACCGACTTTGGTGCACAGACGGTGAAACTTGAAGCGGGTGATATGGTGCTCTATCCTTCATCAAGCCTGCATAGAGTCACGCCGGTGACCTCAGGCTCCAGGGTAGCTTCGTTTTTCTGGATAGAAAGCATGGTCAGTGATGATGCAGAACGCAGTATGTTGTACGACCTTGATCAGGCTATCCAGCAATTGACCCCCTTGGTTGATGCGCAAAATTCCGCACTGCTCAGGCTTACTGGCATTTATCATAATTTGTTGCGTCGCTGGGCAATCACTTAATTTATTTACTGCTATAACTTGTCAGGAGGCATCAATGAAATTAATCAAGAAATCCGTTTTCGCAGCACTCGTCCCCGTGGTCTTTGCCATGATATCTGGCAGCGCCTGGGCTCATGGTGATGTTAAATGTACCAACGAGCCAAAAGAAAAATGGCGTCCACATACAGAATTGGAAGCAAAGCTGGTCAAGGAGGGTTGGCAAATCCGTCGCATGGAAAAAACCAGCAGCTGCTACGAAGTGTATGCCAAAGACCCCAAAGGTAAGCGCGTAGAAGCATTCTTCAATCCTGTGACGTTTGAGCGCGTTGAAGAATAAGCAAACTGACGTGCCTGTATGGGACTTGCCCGTGCGCCTGGTTCACTGGGCGCAGGTTTGCGCCATCGTCGCGGCCTGGATCACCAGTGGCATGACAGGTGTGGCCCATGAATACATAGGTTATGGTGCAGGCGCACTGGTGCTTCTGCGTTTGGTTTGGAGCGGCATCGGCAATCGTTATGCAAAATTTGCACAATTTCTTAAATCGCCATCTGCCACACTGGCTTACTTGCGCCTCGTCGTCACTTCCAAAGCACCAAGATATATAGGTCATAACCCCCTGGGCGGCTGGATGGCTGTTGCACTGTTATCTTGCGTGGGTTTGCTGGTACTGACAGGCTGGGCCATGGGTACGGATATGTTATGGGGTTATGCTTGGCCAGTACGTGTGCATGTCGCCATTGCCTGGGCCATGCTGGGCTTGATAGGCTTGCATTTGCTAGGGGTGGTATTCACCAGCTGGCAGCATAGAGAGAATCTTGCCAGGGCTATGATCTCGGGCAAAAAACCAGTGCCAGAGCCGGGTGATATCGATTAGTGCGCATCGCTGATGGCGATAAGGACTTTTTGAATGGTGGTGCAGGGATTTGCTATATGGGGCTAAAGCGAAGGGGGAAATACTTGTACGATTTTCTTTGCCCGGGATAGTACGTCAACCGGTATTTTGTTATTTGAATCTCTAGCTTGATTTTACGCCGCGTACATAAAAAGTCTGGCTATAGAAACTTTGTCTGACCTGTTTGCCATGCCTTATAAGGGCAGGGCGGAAAAAAAAGAGTTACTGGCCTTGGCAAGTAACTCTTTTCTAAATTTGGCTCCCCGACCTGGACTCGAACCAGGGACCTGCGGATTAACAGTCCGTCGCTCTACCAACTGAGCTATCAGGGAATAGAAGATATGATGATCTTCATTAAACTTTTAAAACTATCTTTCGGCAGTGATTTTTTTCAAGTTCACTACTCACTTCGATTCTTTACTGCAAACTGCTTTATTCATTCATTGCCAGTCTAATCTGGCGGAAAAAAAAGAGTTACCAGCTTTAGCAGGTAACTCTGCTTTCTCGAATTTTGGCTCCCCGACCTGGACTCGAACCAGGGACCTGCGGATTAACAGTCCGTCGCTCTACCAACTGAGCTATCAGGGAATAGAAGATATGATGGTCTTCATTAAACTTTTACATCTACTACTTATACTTATCTACTCGTCTGCAGTGATTTTTTGCTAAGTTCACTACTTACTTCGAATTCTGTGGCTCCCCGACCTGGACTCGAACCAGGGACCTGCGGATTAACAGTCCGTCGCTCTACCAACTGAGCTATCAGGGAACAGAGACAAAAATTATATTCTCTCGACCCAACTTTGTCAATACGCAGGCCTTATCGAATTACAGAACCTGGGTAATTGCCTCAATAACGTTGTTAATATTCTTGTTATTGAGGGCGGCAACGCAGATGCGACCTGTATCAACAGCGTAGATGGAATTGTTATCACGCAATGTGCCGACTTGTTCTTTCGTCAGGCCGGAATACGAAAACATGCCGCGCTGCTGGATCACGAAATCAAAGTCGTGGCCTGGGGCTTTTTCTTTGAGTTTGCTGACGAAGGCTGTGCGCATTTCGCGTATGCGTACACGCATGCCTGCCAGTTCTTCTTCCCACAACTGGCGCAGCTCAGGCGTTGCCAGCACGGTTGCCACTACCTGGCCGCCGTGCGTCGGTGGGTTGGAGTAGTTGGTGCGGATCACGCGTTTCAGTTGCGACATGATGCGCGCTGCTTCTTCTGCACTGGAGGCGGCAATACTCAATGCACCGACGCGTTCGCCATACAGGGAGAAGGATTTGGAGAAAGAATTGGAAACAAACAGGGCGCCGCCAGCTTCCGCGAAGCGACGTACGACTTTGCCATCGGCCTCAATGCCATCGCCAAAACCCTGGTAAGCCATATCCAGGAAAGGGATCAGATTGCGCTGGGCAACCACAGCAATCACTTCTGTCCACTGCTCATCTGTCAGATCAGCACCGGTAGGATTGTGGCAGCAGGCGTGCAGCAAGACGATGGAGCCTTCAGGCATGGATTTCAATGCATCCAGCATGCCAGCGAAATTAACACCGCGTGTTGCTGCATCATAGTAAGGGTATGAGTTGACTTTAAAGCCAGCCGATTCAAACAGGGCGCGGTGGTTTTCCCAGCTAGGGTCGCTGATCCAGACTTCAGAATTCGGTGTAAAGCGTTGCAAGAAATCTGCACCCAGCTTCAGTGCACCAGTACCGCCGATCGCCTGGGCAGTAATCGCACGTTTTTCCTTGACGACATCGCTATCGGCACCAAATACCAGTTCCTGCACTGCTTTATCATAAGCCGCCAGGCCTTCGATAGGCAGGTAGGTGCGTGGGGAGAATTTTTCCATCAAAATAGCTTCTGCTTTTTTGACGCATTCCAGCAATGGCACTTTGCCATTGTCATCATAATAAACGCCTACACCCAGATTGACCTTGGTAGGATTCTGGTCGGCATTGAAGGCTTCAGTGATACCCAGGATAGGGTCGCGGGGGGCCATTTCTATGGCGGAAAACAGGGGGGAAGAAGCGGGAGCAGTCATCGTGATAATATTGAAATATTTGTCGTTGCCGACAATAAAGGTTGGAATGAGGCAGATTGCATAGTACAGCCACCTATTTTAGCAAAGGTAATCGCATCATGGCCGTAGCACCAGTTAATTCAACAGCTTTGTCAGAACAGCTGGACGAATCGAAATTTATCAGTTTCCCTGATTCACCTTATCAGTTGTATCAAATGTTCAAGCCAGCGGGTGATCAGCCAGCGGCAATTGCACAATTGGTCGAGGGTATCAGTGACGGTTTATTTTTTCAGACACTGCTGGGAGTGACGGGGTCGGGTAAGACTTACACGATGGCAAACGTGATCGCCAGGACAGGTAGGCCGGCCATCATTTTTGCACCTAATAAAACCCTGGCAGCACAGTTGTACAGTGAGTTCAGGGAATTCTTTCCACGCAATGCGGTGGAGTATTTTGTCAGTTATTACGATTACTATCAACCAGAAGCGTATGTGCCGCAGCGCGACTTGTTCATTGAGAAAGATTCTGCCATCAATGAACATATAGAACAGATGCGTTTGTCCTGTACTAAATCGTTGATGGAAAGACGGGATGTCATCATCGTGGCAACCGTCTCAGCCATCTATGGTATCGGTAACCCTAGCGAATACCATAAGATGATTTTGACCTTGCGAGCCAAGGACAAAGTCAGCCAGCGCGATGTCATTGCCCGTCTCATACAGATGCAGTACAAGCGCAACGAAGTTGATTTTGGACGCGGTACTTTCCGTGTGCGTGGCGACACCATTGATATATTCCCGGCAGAGCATGCCGAGATGGCTGTGCGCGTCGAAATGTTCGATGATGAAATCGAAAACCTGCAATTGTTTGATCCGCTGACCGGACGCATCAAGCAAAAGATACCGCGTTTCACGGTTTATCCTAGTTCGCACTATGTGACACCGCGCGAAACTGTCTTGCGTGCCATCGATACCATCAAAGAAGAATTGCGTGAGCGTCTGGATTTCTTCCGGCGCGAAAACAAACTCATCGAAGAGCAGCGCATAGAGCAGCGCACACGTTTTGATCTGGAAATGATGGCTGAGATCGGCTTTACCAAAGGTATTGAAAATTACTCGCGTCATCTCAGTGGTGCTAAAGCCGGTGAACCGCCGCCGACCCTGGTCGACTACCTGCCTGCAGATGCCTTGATGTTTCTCGATGAATCACATGTGCTGACAGGGCAGTTGAATGGCATGTATAACGGCGACAGGGCGCGCAAAACCAATTTGGTGGATTATGGCTTCCGCCTGCCATCAGCACTGGATAATCGTCCGCTGAAGTTCGCTGAGTTTGAAAGCAAATTGCGCCAGACCGTGTTTGTCTCGGCCACGCCAGGTGATTATGAAGATCAGCATTCTGACCAGACGGTAGAGCAACTGGTCAGGCCTACCGGCCTGGTTGACCCGGAAATTGAAGTGCGCCCGGCGCTGACGCAGGTTGATGACTTGATGAACCAGATTATCGAGCGCGTCAAAAAACACGAGCGTGTGCTGGTCACCACTTTGACCAAACGCATGTCAGAGCAGTTGACCGAATTCCTCAACGAAAACGGCATCAAGGTGCGCTACCTGCATAGCGATATCGATACGGTAGAGCGGGTAGAAATTATCCGCGATCTGCGCCTCGGTACTTTTGACGTACTGGTCGGCATTAACTTGCTGCGCGAAGGTCTGGATATCCCTGAAGTGTCACTGGTGGCTATTCTCGATGCAGACAAAGAAGGTTTCCTGCGTTCTGAACGCAGCCTTATCCAAACCATAGGCCGTGCTGCGCGTAACCTGCATGGCAAGGCCATCTTGTATGCAGATAAAGTGACTGATTCCATGCGCCGCGCCATGGGAGAAACCGAGCGCCGTCGCAATAAGCAGCTCGCCTTTAACCTGGCCAATAATATTACGCCAGTAGGCATACGCAAGCAGATCAAGGACATCATCGATGGCGTCTACAATCCGCAAGAAGCGAAAGAAGAGCTGGCAGTAGCGCAAGAGCAGGCGCGCTATGAAGTCATGAGCGAGAAACAGATCAGTCGCGAAATCAAGCGCCTGGAAAAACTCATGCTGGATCATGCGAAGAACCTGGAGTTTGAAAAAGCCGCCCAGGTCAGGGATCAGTTAGCGCATGTCAAGGAGCAATTGTTTGGGGCGGGTGGGCATGATTCTGTGCTTTGAGACAGCCTCTCTTTGGAAAGAACCAGTTTTCGCATGAACTGGAATGGCTTGTAGGTTGGGCTACGTTTTATCAGCCCAACACTCGGCGGTTAAATAAGGTATGCGTTTGTTGGGGTACAGTGCTGGGATGGTGAAGCGTAGCCTGGCGATGCCCGGCCCAACTTATGAGGCTGCATGATGGAGTGTTGATGAAACTTTCAAAAGATAGAGTGGAGGTCGCTAGCGATGTTCATTTAAGAGACGGTATTGGTGTTGAGATTTATCGTGACGACGAGCTCGTAATTGAAATTTTCTGAGATGATACGGAGAGGACGCGGACCATTACCACTTTCAAGGAAAATATATCACTCGAACTTATGGAAGAAAGCATACAAATTTTCAAACAAAAAATCCCATGGGATTTCATTGAGTATGATGAAGATTAATTGGTCAGTTTGTAGGTTGTGTCGTGCCTCGCCAGGCTACTGTTTACTAACGTGGCACGGGGCCTCTGCAAACGTATACGTCATTTAGACGCCAAGTGTTGGGCTGATGAAGCGTAGCCCAACCTACGAGGTTAATCCAAGCTACGATTCTGGTAATAACTTTGAGGGCTTTAAGTTATATTATTTCCCACTAACACAGACCTGATTCCGCCCGCCTTGCTTGGCCTGGTACAGCATGGCATCTGCCTGCAGGAACATGGCGTTTTCGGTGTTCCAGGTGGGGAAGTCGGCTATGCCGCCGCTGAAGCTGAAGTTTTTATTTTCACCTGGCTTGACTTCAAACACGATTTTGCCAAAAGCTTCGCGCATGGCGTCGAGTTTTTGCTTACCTTGCTCTGGTGTGCAATCCCAGAATACCACGACGAATTCTTCGCCACCGAAGCGGCTCAGCAAGTCGCGTTCACCGAGTTGCGCTGACAAGACCAGAGACAGCCGCTTGATGACGATGTCGCCAAAATAATGGCCCCAGGTGTCGTTGATGTTCTTGAATTTGTCGATATCAATGATGCCATATGCCAGGGGCTTGCCTTCAGTATTGGCGCGGCGTATCCATTCCTGGGCTTTCTTTTGCAAGCCAACTTTATTGAGCAAGCCAGTGGCCCTGTCGCGGCTGATCAGGTCTTTGCTGGTACGGATTTTATTGATGCGATTGAGCAATTGACGTGTCAGCACATCGGCATCGCTGGGGGTCAGTATTTCATCAAAGCCGCTATCGAGGGCGCGCCTGGCCATGTCAGGGTCAGGGCGGCTTTGCAGCAAAATGATTTCGCGACTGGGGTCGAACTCTATATTCTTTTTCAATACCCGCACCAGGGCTTCGGTTTGAAGGTACTGAGCTTCATCGATGAGGACGATATCTGGCTGGGCTTCCTTGACGCGTACATGCAAGGAGCGGGCATCTGGATTGTGTAATAGTTCTATGTGGTTTTCTGCCAGCAGGGCCGTATCCAGGGAAGAAAGTTCACCACAGTGAACGATGGTATTCGTCTCTCCGCGTTTTTGGCGGGCAAAGATATTAAACAGCTTGTCGACCAGCACTTCATTGGTGATGGGTTTTTCTGCATAAGCCATGCAGTTGCTATCAACCAGCTTTTGCTGCAATAAGAAGCGCTCGCCCTGGCGCACGGTTTGCAGATAAATATAGCTTTGATCATCTGGCAAACGCTGCAGCAAGTCGCTGAGAAACATGGTTTGGCGGCGGGTGTGCTGCATATCGTCTTGCATGTTATATAAGACATCGAGATCGATGACGAATAAATCATTGCCTTCGGAAGACTGTACTGCCTTCACAAAACCGCTCATCTGGTCAAAGAACAGGATGTCAAAGTCGTACTTATGCGCACCTATCAATAACTCTTTCTTGTTATCGATGATGAAAAACGTCTGCGTAAGCAGTAAGACCCGATTTTTGTATAACTGTCCTGCTTCTGCCATTTTGTCTCCAGGAACCCGGCGAGTTTGCACTATGTTATCAAATTGCTGTGCATGTTTTGATTTTATACGAGTTCCTGTGACTGCTTGATTAATGAGAAGCAAAATATTGGTCATATTTAAAAAAATGTGGCGAATTACTACCGCTATCAAGCTTATGCGGATGTAGTAACCTGTCATTACCTGCAATTGTTCAATTTGTTCAACAATGGGTCTCTTTCCAACCTAGATTCAGGAGACATCATGGCAGCCAAAAAAATTCTTATGCTGGTGGGTGATTTTGTAGAAGATTATGAGGCCATGGTGCCTTTCCAAAGCCTGCTGGCAGTTGGGCATGCAGTACACGCAGTTTGCCCTGACAAAAAGCCGGGGGACTATGTCGTCACTGCGATTCATGACTTTGAAGGCCAGCAGACGTACACAGAAAAACCGGGCCACCGCTTTAGCATCACGCATGATTTTGCCAGCATCAAGGCGCAAGATTATGATGCCTTGCTGATACCTGGCGGACGCGCACCTGAATATTTGCGCCTGAATCCACAAGTGATTGCTATCGTGCAGCATTTCGCACAGGCAAACAAACCGATTGCAGCGGTTTGCCATGGCGCGCAGATTCTGGCGGCAGCCAAAGTGCTGGAGGGTATCAAGTGTTCAGCTTACCCGGCTTGCCAGCCTGAAGTCGAGGCGGCAGGTGGGCATTATGCAAATATCGCGGTGACCGACGCGGTCACTGACAAGAATTTTGTGACCGCACCGGCATGGCCGGCACATCCTGCCTGGATAGGGCAATTCCTGCAATTGCTGGGGACTGAAATCAAGTTATAGTCATGTTGAAGCTTTGCTTGCAAATCAGGCAAGTACCGTATAATCGTCATCAAATCATTTTCTTGACGAGATGCGGGAGCAAAAATGTGCGAGATTTTTGTGAAAGCCGATCCGGGCTTGTATGAAACCAAGGCGCGTTCCCTGCGCCTGCATGGTGTCGTGACATCGATCAGGCTGGAAAAGATATTCTGGAATGTGCTTGAAGAGATCGCTGCACGTGATGGCATGAATACCAATCAACTTATCACCAAGCTCCATGATGAGTTGATTGCCTATCGCGGCCATATCGATAATTTCTCCTCTTTCCTGCGGGTTTGCTGTTTGCGCTATACCTCCCTGATGCTTGATGGTGATATTGCCCATGATAAGCATCTGCCACTTGCCGGTCTGCACAAGGTAAAAACGGAAGCGCCTGGTTTTTTGATTTAATTTTTACTAGCGTATTTTGCCAAACGGCAGTCCAGTTTTTTGAATCCACTCCCTTCGCCTGAAAAATACCTTGCAAAAGCTGCTTGACACATCAGCTTCTAATTCATATGATGTCTACCAACTAGTAGGTAAATAAGGTGCAACATGAAACTCAATGCAGATTTTTCACGACGTGCTGTCATCGATAGCAATAGTTTGCCGTGGACAGATTCCCCGGCTGCTGGCATCCAGCGGCAATTATTGGAGCGTGACGGGGAGGAGCAGGCCCGCGCGACTTCATTGGTGCGCTATGCGCCAGGAAGTAAATTTGACCATCATGTGCATACCCTGGGCGAAGAAATTTTTGTACTTGAAGGCATCTTTACGGATGAAACAGGCGATTATGGTCCTGGCACCTATATCAAGAATCCACCGGGCTCGGCACATGCGCCAGGTTCAGAAACGGGTTGTTTGCTGTTCGTGAAATTGCGTCACCTTGATTTGGCCGACAATGAGCGTGTCGTCATTGATACGCAAAAGGCTGCCTGGTTTCCTGGTATGGTTGCAGGTTTATCGGTGTTGCCTTTGTCAGAGTTTGCTACTCAGCATACCGCTTTGGTCAAATGGGCCGCTGGGACTTACTTTAATCCCCATCATCATTATGGCGGTGAAGAAATCTATGTACTTGAGGGTGTCTTTGAAGATGAGTTTGGGCGCTACCCGGCGGGCACCTGGATACGCAGCCCGCATTTGAGCAAACATTGTCCTTTCAGTGCAGAAGGCTGTACCATCCTGGTCAAGACGGGGCATTTGCCTGCTCTTCATTCTTACTAGGCCTTGCATGAAGCATTTTTCAGAAATATCGCCTATGGCGGAACGTATCCTTGACACTGCCCAGGCTTTGATACAGCAGCAGGGCTACAATGGTTTTTCTTATGATGATGTGGCCAAACTGGTTGGCATCAAAAAGCCCAGTATTCACCATCATTTCGCCAAGAAAGAAGAATTGGTGACGGTGCTGGTGCAGCGTTATACGCATAGATTTCGCAGTGAATTGCTGGCCATAGAAGGGCAGCATGCCAGCCCTATGGAAAGGCTGGCAGCCTATGCAGCAGTGTTTGAACAAACCTTTAACCGCGACCGCCGTCTTTGTGTCTGCGGCATGCTGGGTGCGGAATCCGATTCTTTGCCAGAATCTGCCGCCGATGAAGTTGCGCGTTTCTTTAAGGTGAATCTGGATTGGCTGACACAGATCATCAGTGATGCCCAAAGTGCGGGGATGATTAAAAAGAGTTGTGCTGCAGAGTCACTGGCACAAGCTTATTTGAGTGCGCTGGAGGGGGCGATGGTACTCGGGCGCGGCATGCGTACCGTGCACGGACCAGCGGGGATCGCGCACACTTTTCTTTCCACTGTGTCGGCCTGAGGCCGGCATTTTTTTGCAAATGTAAACTACCAACTGGTAGGTAGATAAATGAAAGGGTATACAATGAATACTGATTTTGAAGGTAAAAAACTGTTGGTTGTCGGTGGCACTAGTGGCATGGGCCTGGAGACTGCGCGCCTGGTCCTGGCCCGCGGTGGCAAGGTGGTGATAGTTGGCAATCGCAAGAACAAGGCAGAGGAGGCACAGGCGCAGTTGTCTGCTCTGGGATCGGTCGCTGTGCTGACTGCAGATTTATCCAAGACCGCAGAAGTGCAACAGCTCCTGAAAAAAATCGATGAAGCGCACAAGGACATTAATCTCTTGGTCAATGCCGCAGGCATATTTGCTCCCAAGGCCTTTCTTGAACACAGTGAAAGCGACTATGACCAGTATCAGGCCTTGAATAAGGCTCTGTTCTTCATTACGCAAAAGATTGCCGCGAATATGATCGCTGGTGGTCGTGCTGGAGCTATCGTGAATATAGGCTCCATGTGGGCGAAGCAGGCGATTGCTGCGACACCGTCATCAGCTTATTCCATGGCAAAAGCAGGCTTGCATTCCCTGACCCAGCATCTGGCCATGGAACTCGCCTCCAGCAATATCCGTGTGAATGCGGTATCACCAGCCGTAGTGGAAACCCCGGTCTATGAGAGCTTTATTCCCAAGGCGGATATTCCTGCTGCCTTGCAGGGTTTCAATGGTTTTCATCCTATAGGTCGTATAGGTACACCACAGGATGTGGCGGAAGCGATTACTTTCCTGCTGTCAGATAAAGCAGCCTGGGTCACAGGCGCAATCTGGGATGTGGATGGCGGTGTGATGGCAGGGCGTAATACCTGAAGAAATCGGAAATAAAAAAATGCCGGGTCAGTCTTGTAATTGGACTGACCTGGCATTTTGTTTTGCTAAGCTTAGCTAAGTGAGTTTAGCCCGCTGCAACACGTTTGGCGATATGTGCCAGTGCTTCTTCTACCTGGTCAATCAGGATCAGGCACAGATCGCCTGCTTCCAGTCTGTCCATGGCCAGATCAATAGCGATGAATTCACCGTTGATTTCATCGATACGCGTGGTTTTTGTTGCCTGTTTCAAGCCTTCACGCAGGAGCGCAACAACTTCACCATCGGCACGGCCACGCTGGCATTGATCCTGGTACAGCACCACGTCATCAAAGGATTCACCGAGGATTTCTGTCTGCTGGCGTATGTCCTGGTCACGTCTGTCACCAGCACCGCTGATGACGACAGAGCGGCGTTTGGCAGGCATGGTTTCGACTGCGCGCACCAGCGCCAGTATCGCATCCGGGTTGTGGCCGTAATCAGCAATCAAAGTCGCACCACGGAAGTTGAAGACATTGAAGCGGCCAGGCGCATTGTCAGCTTCATTGGCAAAAGACTTCAAGCCTGCGCGTATGCTGTCCCAGTCAGTATTGATAGCCCAGGCAGCGGCTACGGATGCCATGACGTTCTCGACCTGGAAGCCTATGCTGCCATTACGGGTGATAGGGATATCAGCCAGCGGCACGCTATGACGTGTCTTGCCTTCTGCAGCGATCAGATGACCGTTTTCTATATAGACAACACGCTTACCCTGGGCCCTGTGGGTAGCCATGACAGGGTGTTGATGGTCTGCAGCAAAGAAGATCACGGCAGATGGGCAATTGCTGGCCATGGCAGCGACGATAGGGTCAGCCGCATTCAGCACAGCATAGCCGTTATCAGCAACGTTTTGTACGATGACGCGTTTCAATACAGCCAGGTCTTCTACCGTGGTGATGTAATTCAAGCCAAGGTGATCGCCAGAACCGATATTGGTGACGACGGCCACCTGGCAACGGTCATAGGCCAGGCCTTCACGCAAGACGCCGCCACGTGCTGTTTCAAACACAGCGGCATCGACATCAGGGTGGGACAAGACATTGCGGGCGCTGCGTGGGCCACTGCAGTCGCCGCTATCGATCTGGCGGCCAGCAATATAGACACCATCTGTATTCGTCATGCCTGTGCGCAAGCCGCTGGCGGTCAGCAGATGGGCAATCAGGCGTACGGTCGTGGTTTTGCCATTGGTGCCGGTGACAGCAATAATAGGGATGCGGCCATCGTCATGCTCATCAAACATGGAGGCTATAATTGCTTCACCGACCTGGCGACCCTTGCCAAAAGAAGGGGAGAGATGCATGCGCAAACCTGGTGCAGCATTGACTTCGACGATGCCGCCGTTTTGCTGCTCTATGGGTTTCAAGACGCTGTCGCAAACCAGGTCAACACCACAAATATCGAGACCCACCATTTGTGCGGCAGCTACTGCGCGGGCAGCGACTTCCGGGTGCACATCATCTGTCACATCGGTCGCTGCACCACCAGTAGAGAGATTGGCGTTATTGCGCAAGACTACGCGCTGACCTTTAGGTGGGATGGAATCCGCCACAAAACCCTGCTTGGCCAGGCTGGCCAGGGCGATATCATCAAAACGTATCTTGGTCAGGGAAGTGGAATGACCACTGCCACGACGCGGATCTTTATTAACTTGTTCAACCAGTTCACGCACGCTTTGCTTGCCATCACCCACCACTTGCGGCGGGTCACGACGGGCAGCGGCGACCAGCTTGTTGCCGACCACCAGCAGGCGGAAATCATTGCCAGGCAGGAAGCGCTCTACCAGGATGTCGTCGCGGAATTCGCTGGCAGCATGGAAGCCGGCATCCAGTTGTTCGCGCGTCGTGACGTTGACAGTCACGCCTTTGCCCTGATTGCCATCTTTGGGTTTGACCACCACAGGCAGGCCGATTTCAAGGGCGGCTGCCCAGGCATCATCCGGATCGGATACAGACCGCCCCAAAGGCACAGGCACACCGGCGGCATGCAAGAGTTTCTTGGTCAATTCCTTGTCTTGTGCAATGGCTTCGGCAATGGCGCTGGTGCCATCCATTTCTGCTGCCTGTATCTTGCGCTGGCGGCTACCCCAGCCAAAGGCAACCAGGCTGCCATCTGTCAGGCGGCGGTAAGGGATATTGCGGGCAACGGCGGCATTCACGATGGAACCGGTAGATGGTCCCAGGCGTACGTCTTCATCCAGGTCACGCAATTGTTCAAGTGCAGCAGCCAGGTCAAAAGCCTGGTCATTCAGTGCTGCATTAATGATTTGCTCAGCCAGTTCTACCGCCAGGCGGCCTACGGCTTCTTCAGAATATTCAACCACGACCTGGGAAATACCTGCTTCCAGGGTTTGCGTAGTGCGGCTGAAAGTGACCGGGCAACCGGCTTCTGCCTGCAGGCCCAGGGTCAGCAATTCAAACACATGGGCCATGGGGATGGCATCGTCATGACCGGTGGGTTGCAATATGCTGAGTTGCGGGAAAAGGGCGCGCAAACGGTCTTCAAAGCCCTTCAGGCCAGCAATTGACATCTCTTCATTTGTGCAGGCAACAATCGCTTCTACGGCCGTATGGTGGCTCCAGAGATTGGGACCGCGCAGGGCACGGATGCGTGATACTTCCATAAAACTTAATCCTGTTGAAAAAGGCGTCAAACGATGGTGCGCTTCATGTATGCAATCTGAACATTAAACCTCAGAAATATCAGAAATCACACCATCAGATAAATAGCAAATTCTAAGAAAATACTTAAACAATATATCTTGTATTTTTGCGGATACCAGATCGGGTATCCGCGCAATGGTCAATACAGTCAGTAAGGAGCTTTCTTGCTGGAGTCAAATGTCCTGAGGCCAGCGCCTATCAGCTCTGGCGTGATGTTCAAAGCCCATGCTGCTGCAACCGCTGCCAGCACACTTTCAGCCTGTGCGACTTTTGCAGGTTTCAAGGCGCTCAGGGGTAACAGAGCTGTTTCAGTTTCGCCATCTGCCAGTACGATATTGTCATCACGCAAAAATACCACGCGCTCACCGAGGGCGCGGTGATTAATGATGGCTTCGAGTGATGGATCCTTGCCATAAAAAATGACCTTGCCATCACAGAGCTCAGCCAGATCAGCCACGGCTGGATCGGCTGCATTTAATACAGCTACGCCGTCAGGTAAAATCACATCCACCTGGGTACGCAAGACTTTGCGCATCTGGTCCGAGCTGTCTATGTAATAAGCGCCCAGGTCGGCATGACCATCCAGATCGGTGACTACGCCCACAGCACATTTGTCATAAGCCAGGCCATCGCTAAGCAGGGCCCTGGCATTGGTTTCAAAGACAGCGGCTTCGACCGAGCGGTTAATCAACAATCTCTGGCCAGCTTCCCAGTTGGCGCAATCGCCATCGGTGACCATGCGCTTGTTCAGGAACAGGCCCTGAGCGCAAGCGACACCGGTTTCCTTGCCACTGATATTGATCAGGGCACCGATCAGGCGGGCAATCAGGCTGCAACCCTTGGTGCCAGCAACGCCGACGATGCTGATACGGCCACTTTCATCCGGTGCAAACAAATGATTGATGATGGCTTTGCC
This sequence comes from Undibacterium sp. Di27W, assembly GCF_049340345.1. Classification (NCBI taxonomy): domain Bacteria; kingdom Pseudomonadati; phylum Pseudomonadota; class Betaproteobacteria; order Burkholderiales; family Oxalobacteraceae; genus Undibacterium; species Undibacterium sp. Di27W. The sequence goes on from NZ_JBMPOS010000001.1 coordinate 531,880, forward strand.
AACAGGGCGGCCTTCGCCATTGGCTGGCTTGATGTGGGCCAGCAAGCCTGGGCTGGCATTGACTTCAATAATCGCTGCGCCCTGTTCTGCCATGGGGCGGGAAATGTCTTCTGCCACCAGGTCCACGCCAGCGATATCCAGGCCGACGATACGTGCGGCCAGTGTCGCGGCATAGGCGATATCAGGATGGATTTTATCGGTGACATCAAGAGCGACATTGCCGTTAGGCTGTATCAATACTTTTTGCCCCGCCAGCGGGATGGAATTGGCATCCATTCCCTGGCGTTTTAATTCGAGAATGATTTCTGCACCTGCACCCGGGTCCAGGGCATTTAACGGACAGTCTTCTGTCGTACCACGGCGTGGGTCAGTATTGATCTGGTCATCAACCAGTTCAGTGACATTCGATTTGCCATTGCCAGTTACCCATAGCGACTCGCCTTTACCAACGGCGACCACCTGATTGCCGACGACCAGGACGCGATGTTCATCACCCGTGACAAAACGTTCGACGATGACGCTCTTGCTATCGCCCTTGCGTGATGCCAGTTCATAGGCAGCTATCACGTCTTCCTTGCTCATCAGGTTTAGCGAAACGCCGCGGCCATGATTGCCGTCATAGGGTTTGATGACCACGGGCAGGCCAATATCCTGTGCTTCTTCCCAGGCTTCTTCAGCACTGCGCACCAGGGAGCCTTCAGGGACAGGCACGCCGCAAGATTGCAGCAGGGTTTTGGTCAAGTCCTTATCGCTGGCGATGCTTTCAGCAATGGCGCTGGTGCGGTCAGTTTCTGCGGTCCAGATACGGCGCTGGGCAGCGCCATGGCCGAGTTGCACCAGATTGCCATCTGTTAAACGTATGGAAGGGATGCGGCGCTCAGTGGCGGCATCAACAATGCTGGCAGTACTTGGGCCCAGGCAGCGGTCATCTACCAGTTCACGCAATTCTGTGACCCTGGTTTGCAGATCAAAAGCCTGGTCTTCAATTGCCGCCATCAGCAAGTCACGGCCAATTTGCAGGGCAGCGCGGCCGACCTGCTCTTCACGGGTGCGGAAAGCCATTTTGTAAACGCCGACTACATTGGTAGAACGGGTCTGACCAAAACCGGTGCGCATACCTGCCAGGTTTTGCAATTCAAGGACGACATGTTCAAGGATATGACCAGACCAGGTGCCTTCACGCAGGCGCTCCAGAAATCCGCCACGCTCACCGACACCACAGCGATGCTCTATGATTCCAGGTAACCAGGCCGTCAGGCGTTCATACAGGCCGGGGATTTTATTCGATGGAAATTCTTCCAGCGCACCAATATCCAGCACTGCTTCAATGACAGGGCGGTAAGTCCAGATATTCGGGCCACGCAAGTGCGTTGCGCTGAGAATGCGGATGTCTTTCTTGTTTGTTGTCATGTATATAAACTTTTATAAGCCGGGTTTATGCAGACCAGGTCTTGTCATTTTTTAGAGCGTTTCTTCGTTTTCCCTGAATGCGCAACATCTTGGGCTGGCCGGACCAGGAGAGATTTTCTGGTATCTTGAAAATCTTGCCATAGCCACAATATTACTTTGTATATCATTTTGAAAGCGGCTGAGAAAGGCACGCTTGCTGATATACTTGCGCGCCAGCGCAAAAGCAGTTCATCCTCTTGATCAGATTTATCTGATTATTTTTCTTCCGATAGAATACCGTAAATTGCTGCTCCCGTGACATGGCTTATGCCGGAAACGGGAACCAAGTGATCTCTTTTACTAAAATTAATGTCCTGATTTGCTTTGGGACCAGCTCTTGAGCAGGAGTTTGTTTGACGATGACTACAACACAATTCAACCCTGAACAGCCTGTTACCTCACTTCCAGTATCCTGGCAGTCTGACCTCAACAGTCAGATCGTCAAGGGCGAGAACGTTTTAACTGCCCTGGAGGTTGACCTCGACAATAAACTTCGCTTCCGCAAGGGCCTGCTGGTGGTGACAGATCAGCGCTTGCTGGCCAAATCACCAGGTGAGGCTGACTGGAAAGAATGGCGTTTTCGTCAGGGTTTGCAATTAAGTCATCATGACCATGCCGGTGTCGGCCATCTGGAACTCGTTGATGAGCAGGGCTTGCAGGCTAGCTGGCGCTTCACCCTGGGCCAGAATTTGCATGCCATACGCCTGCTGGATCAGTTCAAGGAGCAATTGCATAGCCATGTCACTGGCATGCCGGTAGTCCGCGCAGAACAAAATATTTGTCCTAGTTGCAAAGCCGTACTGGAACCAGATCAGGAAGAGTGTCCTGTCTGTACCAAGGTCATCTATACACCGCCATCTACATGGACTTTATTGCGTCTGTGGCGATTTGCCCATCCTTATCGCCTGCAATTGCTGCTCGGTTTCACGCTGATGTTGCTGGGCACTGCTGCGCACATGATTCCGCGCTACCTGACCAAGCCGCTGACGGATGAGGTGCTGATTCCGTATCAAAACGGCGCACACGTCGATCCCAAACTGGTGGTGTTCTACATCGGTGGTTTGCTTGGTTCCGCAGTTGTTGCCTGGCTGCTGAGCTGGGGCAAGACGTATATACTGGCCCTGGTGTCAGAGCGCATAGGTGCGGATTTGCGTACTGCGACCTATGAGCATCTGTTGAAATTATCGCTGGAATATTTTGGTGGCAAGCGCACTGGCGACCTGATGTCGCGCATAGGTAGTGAGAGTGACCGTATTTGCGTTTACCTGTCGCTGCATCTGCTGGACTTTGCAACGGACGTGCTGATGTTCATCATGACGGCTGGTTTTCTGTTGCAAATCAATACCAAGCTGGCCCTGGTGACCTTGCTGCCATTGCCATTCATTGCCTGGATGATCCACCTGGTACGTGACAAATTGCGTACCGGCTTTGAAAAGATAGACAGGGTATGGGGTGAGGTGACCAATGTCCTGGCCGATACTATTCCAGGCATACGCGTAGTCAAAGCCTTTGCGCAGGAAAAACGCGAAGCAGGGCGCTTCCGCGAAGCCAATAAACATAATCTTGCCGTCAATGACAAGCTCAACAAGGTCTGGTCGCTGTTTTCACCTACGGTGTCATTCCTGACTGATCTTGGCATCCTGGTGGTCTGGGGCTTTGGTATCTGGCAGATTTCCAAGGGCGATATTACTGTCGGTTCTCTGGTAGCTGCTGTGGCTTTCATCAGTAACTTCTATGGCCGTATTGATTCCATGAGCCGTATCGTCTCCGTGACGCAGAAATCTGCTTCGGCTGCCAAGCGTATTTTTGATATTCTTGATCATGTATCGAGCGTGCCTGATCCGCAAAATCCGGTGAAGGTAAAAGAAGTCAAAGGCCAGATAGAATTGCGCGAAGTCGGCTTCCGTTATGGTAACCGCGCTGTCAACCGTGGTATCAACCTCAACATCAAACCTGGCGAAATGATAGGCCTGGTTGGGCATAGTGGTTCAGGCAAGAGTACGCTGGTGAACCTGATCTGCCGTTTCTATGATGTCTCGGAAGGTGCGATCTTGCTGGACGGTGTCGATATACGCTCATTTGCTGTGTCGGATTATCGCCAAAATATCGGCCTGGTCTTGCAAGAGCCTTTCCTGTTCTTTGGCACCATCGCCGAGAATATCGCCTATGGTAAGCCAGAAGCCACAAGGGATGAAATCATCGCGGCGGCGCGTGCTGCCCATGCTCATGAATTCATCTTGCGTCTGCCGCAAGGCTATGACTCCATGGTGGGGGAGCGTGGTCAGGGCTTGTCTGGCGGTGAGCGTCAGCGTATCTCGATTGCGCGTGCTTTGTTGATAGACCCGCGCATTTTGATCATGGATGAAGCCACTTCTTCCGTTGATTCGCAAACCGAGAAAGAAATCCAGAAAGCCCTGGATAACCTGGTGCAAGGCCGTACTACGATTGCGATTGCACATAGACTGTCTACCCTGCACAAAGCCGACCGTCTGGTGGTGCTGGACAGGGGCCAGGTAGTCGAAGTGGGTAGCCATGATGAATTGATGGCCAAAGAAGGTGCTTACTATAATCTGTACCAGGCGCAAGCCCGTAATGCAGAACTGGTTGAGGAGTAAAAGAAGATGATAACAACAAAATTTACCCTGAGCCGCAATTCTTTCGGCAAACTGATACTCAGCAATGAAGCTGGTGAAGTGTTTGAAGGTGTCAGTCCGGTACGGGCATTTCCTATCCAATCACCCTTGACAGGCATATCCCTGGTCATGACCGACGGACGCGAAGTCGCATGGATAGATCAGCTCGATGATCTGGCAGCAGACGCGCGTGAACTGGTCATGGAAGAGCTGGAAGGGCGTGAATTCATGCCTGAAATCAGCAGCATCATCAGTGTCACCAGCTTTGCTTTGCCTTGTACCTGGACAGTAGCAACAGACCGTGGCGAGACCGATTTCGTCCTCAAGGGCGACGAAGATATACGCCGCATAGGCAAAACATCTTTATTGATTACCGATAATCACGGCATACAATTCCTGATACGTGATATGTATGAGATAGACAAACATAGCCGCAGGATACTCGACCGTTTCCTATAAATCTTTTACGAATGACGTAGATACCAATTTAAAATTCGTACCCATATAAATTGGTATCTCTGCTTTCACCAGCCAGTACGACAACAGCTTCCAGTTGAAACCCCAGGTCTTGCAATAATTTATTAGAAGCGAGATTATTCGGCGAGGTAATAGCGGCCAGTTTGGCGATGCGCAAATGTGTGTTGGCATAGGTTAGTGTTGCTCTGGCGGCTTCCCTGGCATATCCCTGCCCCAGGAATTGCGGTAAAAACGCATAGCCCAGGTCTATATTCTTCAAGCTCTCCCGCTTGACCAGTCCGCACAAACCCATGGCCTGGCCATCTTCCTTGCGCTCTACCACATACAGGCTGAAACCTATTTTTTCCTGATTTGCCATGGGGCCATTGACAATATCAGTGCGCGCCTGTTCCAGGGTACGTATGCCCTTGTCGCGGATGTTTACTATGAATGCAGGGTCATTCACCAGCGCCAGGTAAAAAGCAGCATCGTCGGTGCTGATGGTGCGCAGTTGCAGTCTGTCTGTGGTGATGATGATGGTCATTCTTGCCCCCGGGGAAATATTCAGTCTAAATTGCTTGCTCTAGAAATGCTAACGGTTTTTTATTAATACAATGCATTCTTGTCAGCACAATAAGATAGGTTTTTTGAACTAAACTGATGTTGCCAACCGACAGACTTGTTAACTTGTTATACAAAGTGGTGAATTGAATAAACTTTTTTTCACATTCCATGGTCTGCGGCGTAATATTGTTGTATAGCATTAAGCTTTTCTCTGTATTTGCTCGTAACGATAGTGTTTTATGTGTGATATTTGCACAACTATCACTGGGGTACACTGCTGATTAGCTTAAGCAAGTCTTGTTACTTATCCATGTTCGTACTCAGGGGAAGCTATGAAATCTCTCAAAGCCAGACTCATCGTTGTAATTGGATTATTGGTTGCTATTTGCACCATCGTATTGACCGTAGGTAGTTATTTGAGGATGAAATCCCAGATAGAAAATGACCTGAATAATGAAATTCGGGGTGTCGCTGCCGGTTATAACGCCGTATTAAGTAACTGGATACAGACCAATCTGTCCATGATGGAAAGCCTGGCACAAGGTCTGGGTAATGGGGCTGATTTGCAATCCAGTCTGACGATGATGCGTGCCGGTGGTAACTTCCTCAGCGTCTATCAGGGGCAACCAGACAAGCAATTCACCAATATCCCAGCCGATCCTCCTCCCGCAGGTTTCGATCCCACTGTGCGTCCCTGGTATAAAGCAGCCATGGAAGCCAAAAAATCCATCGTGACTTCGCCTTACATGGGGGTTGCCCCTCCAGGGTTGATGATTACCTTTGCTGCCCCTGTTAAAGGTGGTGAGGGCGGTGTGGTTGGTGCAGACGTATTCCTGACCAAGATAGTGGATCAAATTCTGACTATCAAACTGGCGGGTGGTGGTTATGCCTTCTTGCTGGATAAAAGTGGTCAGGTCCTGGCTCACCCTGATCAGGCCAGGGTCACGAAAATGGCCAAGGAAATCACGCCTGACCTGGCACTGGATAACCTGGCTAATCTGTCCAAGCAAAAAGATCCTATCCTGACTGAAATTGGCGGCAAGCCACACTTCATGCTCTTGCAGCAAATCACAGGCTCTGACATTTACCTGGCTCTGGTCATCGACAAGAAAAAAGCCCTGGAAGCGCTGGACCAGTTGCTCATCATTTCTGCGGTTGTCCTGCTGATCTTGCTGGGCGTAATTATGCCTTTGACGACCTTGCTGGTAGGTCGCATGCTGTCTGGTTTGCAGCGTGTGCGCGATGCCATGTCGGATATCGCTGCTGGTGGCGGTGACCTCAGTCGTAAAATCGATGTAGAAGGGGATGATGAAGTGGCCCAGACTGCTTCCGCTTTTAATAGCTTTCTTGAACAATTGCGCGTCATGGTGGTGGATGTGCGCAAGGCAACTGACTCTATTACGGTAGGTGCGACCGAAATTGCCACCGGCAATATGGATTTATCTGGCCGTACCGAGCAGCAGGCATCTTCATTGGAAGAGACTGCGGCGAGTATGGAGGAATTGACCGAAGCCGTGCGCAATAATGCCGACAACGCCCGTGAAGCCAATAAGATGGCAGTCAATGCATCTGATGTGGCAACCCAGGGTGGTGAAGTGGTAGGCAAGGTAGTCACTACCATGCAGGGTATCAGTGATAGCTCACGCAAGATTGTCGACATCATCAGTGTGATTGAGGGTATTGCCTTCCAGACCAATATCCTGGCCTTGAATGCAGCGGTCGAGGCAGCCAGGGCAGGTGAGCAGGGACGTGGCTTTGCAGTGGTTGCCAGTGAAGTGCGTACCCTGGCGCAACGCAGTGCTGCTGCTGCACAAGAGATCAAGAACCTGATTGAAGACTCGGTCAACAAAGTCAGTGAAGGCTCTGAACTGGTTGATAAGGCGGGGGCCGCCATGACCCGCATCGTCTCGGCAGTAGACCAGGTGGCGGCAATTATCAATGAAATCACTACCGCCTCTGTAGAGCAAAGCGACGGTATTCAGCAAGTCAATGTGGCTCTGGCGCACATGGATGAGGCAACCCAGCAAAATGCAGCTTTGGTAGAAGAAGCCGCTGCCGCTGCTGGTTCGCTGGAAGAACAGGCCAATTTGCTGAAAACCGCGATGTCAGCCTTCCGCATGGAAGACTCAGGCGCAGGCCCACGCATAGCACCGGCCAAATCAAGCTGGGCAAAGAATAAAGCTTCTGCCCCTAGCCTGGGTTATGACGAATAGTAAGGACTAGTAAGGTGTAGTATTTAGATGCCCTCAAGTGTGGCAATCACCGGCGCATGATCCGATGGTTGCTCCCACTTGCGAGGCACGCGGTCAATGACGCAAGAGGTGCATAGCTTGGCCAGTTCTGCTGACAGCAGGATATGGTCGATGCGTACGCCCTTATTGAGACGGAAGCCCAGTGCGCGGTAATCCCACCAGCTAAAGGATTTTTCTGCTTGTTCAAACTGGCGGAAACTGTCGCTCAGCCCCAGTGCTATCAGGTTTTTAAGGGCGGCTCTTTCTTCTGGCGACACCAGGTTCATGCCCACCCAGGCAGCCGGGTCGTGGACATCCCTGTCTTCCGGGGCGATATTGTAATCACCTAGTATGGCAAATTTGGAATGGCGCGCCATTTCTTCCCTGACCCAGTTTTCCAGTGCTGCAAACCATTTCAATTTGTACTGGAATTTATCGGAATCTGGTGCCTGGCCATTCGGCACATAAGCGCAAATGATACGCACGCCTGCAATGGTCGCGGCAATCAGTCGTTGCTGTTCATCTTCAAAATGCGGATTATTTTTTTGAATATCCGTCATCGTGTGTTTCGATAAAATCGCCACACCGTTATAAGTTTTTTGTCCGGTAAAGGCAACATGGTAGCCTGCCGCTTCTATCTCAGCTTGCGGAAACTTGTCATCGGTGAGTTTGGTTTCCTGTATGCACAGGACATCGACAGGATTGCTTTCCAGCCACTGCAAGACTTGCGGGAGCCTGACTTTCAGGGAGTTGACGTTCCAGGTAACTAGTTTCATGAGAATATTTTTGAGGGTGATAAATGACGATAAGCTTTGCCAGCAAATGAAAAATGCTGCTGGCCTGGGCGAGCGTGTATGCGTCACATATTATACGATGTTGCGAGTTCGGAAATTAGTCTGTCTCGGCGAGGCAGCAATCCAGGTTCATTGAGATGACCAGGCTTTTCAATTGTTGACTTTTCAAGTATGTTTGCAACTTATTCCTATCTGGAAAGAGATTAAAATAAAGTGACAGGTTTTCTTTTCAGACACACCATGCCCAAGTATTTCTTTATTCTGATTATTGCCATATTCATCTTTGGCAGCCAGTTTGCGCATGCAGAGTCGACTGTCATACGTTATCCGCGACCCGCAGCCAAGACCGACAGCCATTTTGATTATATCCAGGAATTGCTGACTGAAGCCCTGGCTGCTTCTCCCAATAAATATAAGCTATTACCCAGCAAGGCCACCATGCAGCAGGGGAGGGCAGTGCATGAAATGAAAAATGGCACTGGTGAAGTCGATCTTTTGTGGAGCATGTCCACTGATGAAAGAGAAAAAAGCCTGATTGCCATCAAAATCCCTATAGATAAGGGTTTACTGGGTTGGCGCATCCCATTCGTGATTAGTGAAAACCGGCAAATGTTCAAAACCATCAGGACCTTGCACGATATGGAGAATTACTCTGCCGGGCAAGAGCTGGATTGGCCAGATGTCAAAATTCTGGAAAGCAATGGACTCAAAGTGAGTACAGCGAATTCCTATGAAGCCTTATTCAGCATGCTGGAAGCGGGGCGTTTTGATTATTTTCCCAGGTCCATCATGGAAATCTGGAAAGAACAAGAGCTCCATGCTGGTAAAAACCTCATTATCAGCCAGGATATTGCCCTGCATTATCCTGCGGCTTATTATTTCTTTGTTGCCCCCAACAAGCGTCAGTTCGCATTAGACCTGACGAATGGCCTGGAGATATTGATACACAATGGTCAATTCGAAAAACTCTTCCTGAAATACCATCAAAGCTCAATACAAAAAGCCGGGCTTAAACACAGAATCGTGCTGGAGTTGCAAAATCCCTTCCTGAACCCGGCGAATATGCCCCTGGGCAGAAGTGAACTTTGGTTCAAGCCTTAGTGACCATACAAAAATAAAGCCGGAATCTGAATAAATCAGATGCCGGCCTCACTGTTCACTTATATAGCCTTGATTTAGCCTGCGCGATTGATCAGGAAAGTCGTCAGCAAAGGTACTGGACGGCCAGTGGAGCCTTTGGCTGCACCAGATTTCCAGGCTGTACCAGCGATATCCAGATGCGCCCAGGTATATTTCTTGGTATAACGCTCAAGGAAGCAGGCTGCAGTGATACTGCCGCCAGCTGGGCCGCCAATGTTTGCCATATCCGCAAAATTGGATTTCAGTTGCTCGTTATAAGCTTCTTCTATAGGCATGCGCCATGCGGTATCACCCGTTTGCTTGCCTGCTGCCAGCAATTCTGCTGCCAGTTGATCATGCGCTTCATCATGGCGAGTGAACAGACCGGAGTTATGATGACCCAGGGAAGTCACGCAAGCACCGGTCAGTGTTGCGACGTCTACCACGGCTGCAGGCTTGAAGCGTTCCGCATAAGTCAGTGCGTCACACAGGATCAGACGGCCTTCGGCATCCGTATTCAGGATTTCGATGGTTTGGCCAGACATGGAAGTGACGATGTCGCCAGGGCGAGTGGCGCTGCCTGAAGGCATGTTTTCGCAAGTCGGGATAACCGCGATGACATTCAGCTTGAGTTTCATTTCGCCGATGGCACGCATGGTACCCAGTACAGAAGCTGCACCACCCATGTCGTATTTCATTTCATCCATGCCTGCGCCGGCTTTCAGCGAGATACCGCCGGAGTCAAAAGTAATGCCTTTGCCGACCAGAACAACAGGCGCGTCTTTGACTTTGCCGCCATTGTGCTTGAGCACGATGAACTTCGGTGGTTCTACTGTGCCATTGGTGACAGACAGGAAACTACCCATTTTGAGGGCTTGTATCTGTTTGCGATCCAGTACCTCTGCGACCATTTTGTAATCGGTAGCGATTTTCTTGGCAGTATTGGCCAAATGGGTAGGTGTGCAGAAATTAGGTGGCAGATTACCCAGTTCCTTGGTCAAATCCATGCCATTGGCCAGAGCTACGCTTTGTGCCAAGGCATTTTTTGCAGCCGTTGCATCTGCAGCGGCAACAGCAATAGCGACTTTTTTGACGCCAGAGGTTGATGTGTCTTTCTTGCTCTTCAAGCCATCAGCACGGAAGATACTTTCACGGAAAGCTACAACAGTGCTGCGTATGGACCAGCCCAGATCGCGGTCTTTGACTTCTGGCAAGGCGACAACGGCGTCATTGGCACCCAGGCCAGCCAAAACACGGGCAGCAGCCTGTACTGCCTGGTTAAAGGATTTTTCGCTGACTGCAGCGGCTTCTTCACCCAAACCTACCAGCAATACGCGCTCTGCAGCGACATCAGCCAGTTTGCGCAACAATAAAGATGTGCCTATTTTGCCCGTGATATCGCCAGATTTCAGCGCGGCGGCGATGTCGCCGGACTTGTCCAGACCTGCTGCAGCGGCGGAAAGTTTCTTGTTTTCATAGACGCCAACTACGATACAGCCTGTCTTAATTGCTTTATGGGCAGTCGAGGCACTTTTTGCGTCGATTGTTTTTATGCTAAAGTCCACGTATTACTCCTCTTTGTAAGTCTCGTAAAACAGACATTATAATCCTACTCATGATTTTTCAGCGCGCGCTTCGACGTGAATTAAACAGTGCCGCAGGCGCAGTCTTCACAACTCTGTTCACCATCACGATCTCCGTGATGCTTATTAACATCCTTGGCAAAGCAGCAGGAGGCAAAGTTGCGTCTGCTGATGTGGTAGCACTGATAGGCTTTACTGCCTTGATGAATATGCATATCTTGCTGCTGCTGACAGGCTTTATTTCAGTCTTGCTGGTGGTTACCCGCAGTTACCAGGATTCTGAAATGGTGGTCTGGTTTGCCTCTGGCCTGAGTCTGACCCAGTGGATAGGGCCAGTCTTGCGTTTTGGTGGTCCTCTCATCATTCTCACAGGTTTATTGAGTTTCATCGTCACGCCCTGGGCTAATCAGCAAAACGTGGAATTCCGCGAACGTTTTGAAAAACGCTCGGATATTGCCAAGGTGTCACCAGGGAAATTCCAGGAGTCCGCTTCGTCTGACCGTATTTTCTTTGTGGAAGAGGTGGCTGGTGACCTCAGTAAAGTACAAAATGTTTTCATCAATACCTATAAAGACGGGCGCTCCAGTATCGTCGTTGCCCGCGAAGGCATGATAGAAATTGACAAGGCCGGCGATAAATTCCTGGTCATGAGCAAGGGGAGGCGTTATGACGGCTTGCCTACTGCTCCCGATTTCCAGATGATGCAGTTTGAGAAGTATGGTGTGCTGGTTTCCAGCCAGAATGCCAGCATAACTGGTGATAAATCCGCCAAATCCATGCCTTTGATGACTTTGGTGGAAAATCTCGATAATACCAAGCTGGGTGAATTGTTATGGCGCATATCCCTGCCAGTGATGTGTGCTGTACTGCTGCTGCTGGCGATTCCTTTAGGTTATGTCAACCCACGTGTAGGGCGCTCTGCCAATTTGATTATCGCCTTGCTTCTTGTAGTGGTTTATTTATCGATTACAAATATCTTGCAAGCGCTCGTGGTGCAGGGACGCAGCAGCTTTGGTATGGCATGGTGGCCACATCATCTGTTTGTTGTCCTGATGACCCTCAGCATGTTTTTATGGCGTTTGAAAGTCAATAGTCGCTGGCATCCCGTGATTTTGTGGTCGCGTTGCAAATCTGGTTTCCGCGGCAAGGAAAAGTGTCCAGCATGAAAATTTTACAAAAATATTTTGGCGGTGAAATCTTACGCGCGGTCTTGTTCGTCATGCTGGCTTTGCTGGCACTGTTCTCTTTCTTTGACCTCGTCAATGAACTGCAATCCTCAGTGAACAAGGGGGGCTATCAACTCAAGCATGCGGTGCTGTATGTGCTGCTGGGCTGGCCTGGTTACATTTATGAATTCATGCCTATCGCGGTCTTGATAGGGACGATTTACGTATTGGCGCAATTTGCCTCCAATTCTGAATTCACTATCATGCGTGCATCGAGTATGTCGACCATGATGGCCGGTACGATACTATTGAAGATAGGCATGATATTCGTAGTCTTGACCTTTTTGTTTGGTGAAATCATTTCCCCCGTGTCCAGCAAACTGGCGGAGAAAATGAAACTCAGCGCGATTGGTGAGTCGCTGGCGCAAGAGTTTCGTACTGGCTTGTGGACCAAGGACCTGGTGCGTGAACATGGTTTGACTGGTGATGTCATAGGCTCGCGTTTCTTGAACGTCAAAGAAATTTTGCCAAATCGCCATTTGAAAGGTGTCAAGATATTTGAATTTGATAAAAACTTTCATCTGTCACGAGAAATGACTGCAACAGACGCCGAGTATGTGGCTAAAAACACCTGGCGGCTGTCGGATGTTATAGAAACTTCTTTCCCCAAGACCTTAACCAGTGAAGATATTGCCGCTGTCAAAAGTCAAAAACTCGCAAGTCGCGAAGTGATTTCAGAAGTGACACCGGATATCCTGTCGGTCTTGTTTGCTGACCCTGATCGCATGTCGGCAACGGACCTGGCAGCATTCACCAAGCATTTGGCTGACAATAAACAAGATGCTGAACGCTATGAAATCGCCTTGTGGAAAAAAATCACTTACCCCTTTGCCGTGCTGGTGATGATGGCACTGGCCTTGCCGTTCGCCTATTTGCATGTACGCAGCGGTAGTGTCAGTCTCAAGATTTTTAGCGGCATCATGTTAGGGATGACTTTTTACCTGATCAATGCCTTGTTTTCTCACGTAGGCTTACTCAATACCTGGCCTGCTCCGGTGACGGCGCTGGTGCCTAGTGTGCTGTTCCTGATTATTGCTTCGCTGGGCTTGCGTTATGTAGAAAGAAACTGATGACAAACAAATCTGCTCTGATTCTGTTTGCCCACGGTGCCCGTGACCCACGCTGGGCTGCGCCTTTCCAGCGCTTGCAGGCAATGACGCAAGCCAGCTTGCCCGAGGTAACCGTGGCACTGGCTTTTCTGGAGTTCATGACACCTTCCTTGCCGGAACTGGCAGCGCAACTGGTCGCTGATGGTTGCGACAGTATCAGCCTGGCGCCAGTGTTTCTGGGGCAGGGCGGCCATGTCTTGCGGGATTTGCCTGTGCTGGCAGAAGAGATTCGTACCAGGCATCCGGGCTTGCAATTCAAGATAGCCAATGCCGTGGGGGAAGACGAGACGGTCTTGCAGGCGATACGTGATTATTGTTTGAAGCTGTTGTAATACTCACATGAGTACGGATGGTGCGTGATTTAAAGATTACACTCATCAATATGGCAGTTTTAAAGCACCTGAAAAGTATGCCCCAACTAAAAAAGTTAGCTTCACTTGTCTTGCTGATGCTGGCAATATGCGCGGCTGCGCCTGCTCATGCAGGCCAGGTATTAGCTGTTGGTACTGAGTTTGCCAACGTCTTTGAACGCAGCGCCAGTGGTGAGTTCATCGGCCTGGGGGCAGATATTATTCGTATGCTTGCCAAACAAAATGGCGATGAAGTCAAATTTGAAATCTACCCCTGGGCACGGGCGCAGTGGATGGTGGAGCATGAGCAGGCCCACATACTCATAGGCCCTTACAAGACAGCAGAGAGAGAAGCAAAATACGGTTTTGCCAAACGTGCTTTTTATCGTGATGTCATGGCGCTATATATACGCAAAGGTTCAGAGATGAGCTGGGATGGTAATTATGCGAACTTGCCCGGCTCGCGCCTGGGTGTCATCAATGGCTGGGTATATGGAGCACAATTTGAAAGTCTGCGTTCTACTATCAAGCCCGTGATTGCCAATACCCTGACCAATGGCTTGAATATGCTGGTGGCAAAACGAGTGGATTATCTGGCGACCAATATGCGCAATACCGAAGCAAGCATGAAAACCATGGGTATCAGCAATGAGATGCAGATGATAGAGCCCTTTATGGATATGCAGGACGGTTACCTGGCTTATTGCAAGAGTGCTGCCTGTGAACAGCTACGTTCGCGCTATGATGAATTGTATGAACAATTAAGGGATGGCGGAGTACTGCAATTAATGGCGCGCAAGCTGGGTGTCAGGTTGCCGCCATAATCTCCTGGTCAGATTTTCTTCAGGATGATTTACTGCTACGTGCACGCATTGCCTCTCCCATCATGACCAGTACTGGCCCTGTGCTGAGAGGCAAGCCCCTGGATAATTCATCCAGGCTTAAAGCCTGACTACATTCATTGGGGCGGCTACAATTCTCTATGATGACCACAGGTAAATCAGCGGGGAAATTGGCGGCCAGCATACGTTGTGCTGTCAGCGTGGCTTCTCTGCCACCCATGTATTGCACCAGGGTGTCGCATTCAGGTATGCGGGTATCTGCGCTTTCGCCAGGGGCTGTGCTGGAAGTGAACAAAGCCACGCTACGAGCCACGCCACGCTTGGTCAGTGGTTGTCTGACACTGGCTGCCGCTGCAAGTGCCGTCGTGATGCCAGGGACGATTTCATAGTCTATGCCTGCAGCTTCCAGCGCAGTCAGTTCTTCATCAGCACGGCCAAACAGCATGGGGTCACCGCCCTTGAGGCGAACGACGAGGGCATATTGCGCCGCGCATTCCAGCATTTGCTGATTGATGTGCTCTTGCGCAGCAGAGCGTTGTCCGCTGCGTTTGCCTACCGAGATTTTGACTGCTTGCGGGCACAGGTCCAGCATTTCAGTAGTGACCAGTGCGTCATACAGCACCACGTCTGCCTGCGCTAGCAGACGGGCACCGCGCACCGTAATCAGGTCCGCAGCGCCGGGGCCTGCACCGATCAGATAAACTTTGCCCTGAGTTTGCTTCATAACTCAGGCCAGATGTATCATGCCTGCAGCAACGGTCTGGTGCGTGACTTCATCAATGAGGATGAACGCACCAGTAGAGCGCAAGTCCTGATAGTCATCGACTGCCAGTGCCTGCGCCACGTTCAAGGTAACAGTGGCGATATCATTGAGTTTCAGGCTGTCGGCGGGACGGCGTTCTTGGGTATTGATATCGAGCAGGGTATCAATCCCAGTGACTCGGGCAGCGACTTGCCTGGTGGTGTGCTTGAGCCAGTATTTACGGCGGGTATCCAGTGTATCTTCCGACAACCAGCACAAATCAGCCTTGACGGTTTTCAACAGGGTCGCCGGGCGGTCAGCGCCAACCAGCATATCGCCGCGTGAAATATCGACATACTCATCCAGCAAGATCGTCACTGACTGACCAACAACGGCAGTGTCAAGCGAAGTATCCAGCGTCAGAATGTCCTTGACCGTCGCAGTCTGGCCACCTGGTTGCACCAGCAGCTTATCGCCCTTGCTGACTTTGCCAGCTTCGATGCGCCCCATATAGCCACGGAAGTCATTTGCTTCATGGCCATTGTGACGGGCCACCAGTTGTACTGGGAAGCGGAAAGGTTCGTCATGGCAGGCGTCATACACGCTTAATGACTCTAGCAGTTCAATCAGTGTCGGCCCTTTGTACCATGCCAGTTTTTCGCTTGCAGTGACTACGTTATCACCTGCAAGGGCAGATAAGGGGATGGGGCGGATGTTTTTCAAACCCAGTTGATCTGCAAATGCCTGATAAGTAGCAACGATGCGGTCATACACGGTCTGGTCATAGTCGATCAGGTCCATCTTGTTGACGGCAACGATGACATGCTCAATCTGCAGCAAGTGAGCAATGGTAGAATGGCGTTTGGTTTGCGTTAGCAAATCGACGCTGCCATCATCATTGAGTTTGACCTTGGAAACGTCGATCAAAATAATCACCGCATCGGCAGTCGATGCACCAGTCACCATATTGCGGGTGTATTGTTCATGGCCAGGCGTGTCGGCAATGATGAATTTACGCTTGGGCGTGGCGAAATAGCGATAGGCCACGTCAATGGTGATACCTTGTTCGCGTTCTGCTTCCAGACCATCCGTCAGCAGGGACAAGTCTATCGTGTCGCCAACGGTACGCTTATGCTTGGCGCGCGAGATGGCGTCAAGCTGGTCAGCAAAAATACCCTTGCTGTCAAACAGCAGGCGCCCGATCAAAGTGCTCTTGCCATCATCGACAGAACCCGCCGTGATGAAGCGCAACAGGCCACGTTCTCTACCAACGGCTGCAGTCAATTGTTCTACGGCGTTCATTAGAAATATCCTTCTTTTTTACGTTTTTCCATCGATGCTTCTGATGTCTGGTCATCCATGCGTGTGGCGCCACGTTCTGTAATTTGGGTAATGGCGGTTTCGGCGATGATGGCTTCTACCGTTGCTGCGTCAGAAGACACCGGGCAGGTGCAGGAGATATCACCCACAGTACGGAAGCGCACTATTTGTGTTTCTACCGTTTCACCATCACGTGGTGGCGTCAAATCTGTCAGTGGTACCAGCAAGCCATTGCGTGGTATGACCTGGCGTTCATGGGCAAAGTAAATCTGTGGTAATTCCAGTTTTTCGCGGGCGATGTATTGCCAAACGTCGAGTTCAGTCCAGTTCGATATAGGGAAGACGCGCATGTTTTCACCAGCGTGTACGCGGGTGTTATACAAATCCCATAATTCCGGGCGTTGTGCTTTTGGATTCCATTGACCAAATTCATCACGGAAAGAGAATATCCTTTCCTTGGCACGGGCTTTTTCTTCATCGCGACGGGCGCCGCCTATGCAGGCATCAAACTTATGCTCGGCAATGGTTTCCAGCAAGGTGACAGCTTGTGCGGCATTGCGTGAATCGGTTGCCGGGTTGCGCAGGCGTACCGTGCCACGGCGTATCGATTCTTCTACCGAACCGACGATCAGGCGTTCACCGAGCTGGGCCACACGCTTGTCGCGAAAGGCGATGACTTCAGGAAAGTTATGGCCGGTGTCAATATGCACCAGTGGGAAAGGGAATTTACCCGGGCGGAAAGCCTTTTCTGCCAGGCGCAGCAAGACGATGGAGTCTTTGCCACCAGAAAACAGCAGGGCAGGGTTGCTGCATTCAGCCGCGACTTCGCGCATGATATGGATGGCTTCGGATTCCAGCCAATCCAGGTGGCGATTGCTCGCAGCATCAATAAAATGGTTTTCCACGACAGTATTCATGATTTTTCTTCTTCAGACAGCTTGTTTAATTCGGATCATCTTGCCATCAACGACATGCAGGCCACATTCCTTGGAATCGGGGTTTTCCCACCACCAACGTCCGGCCCTGACATCTTCACCTGGTTGTATTGCGCGGGTGCAGGGTTCACAGCCTATCGATGGATATCCTTTGTCGTGCAAAGGATTGTAAGGCACATTGTTGCTTCTGAGATAGTGCCAGACATCATCTTCTGACCAATCTGCCAAAGGATTAAATTTTTGCAGGCCATGTGTTGCATCATCTTCCTGTATCGCCAGCTCAGTACGTGTTGCAGATTGCGCACGGCGCTGGCCTGTGATCCAGGCCTTGTTGCCTGCCAGGGCACGTTTCAGCGGTTCTACCTTGCGTATGCGGCAGCATTCCTTGCGCATTTCCACGCTGTCGTAAAACGCATTGCGGCCATGCTGACTGACATAATTTTCTACGGCGGCAGCATCAGGCTTGAACAGCTTGATTTCTGTGCCATAGGTTTCCTTGACTTTATCGAGCATGCCCAGGGTTTCTGCATGCAGGCGTCCGGTTTCCAGCGAGAAAATCGTGATATTCAATTTCTTGCGCAAGATCAGGTCAGTCAACACCATATCTTCTGCCGCCAGGCTGGAAGCAAACACGGCTGGCTCAAATTCGTCAGCGATTCTTTCCAATATAGCCTGTGTTGCGGCAAGGCGCTCCAAAAAATCACTCATGCCTCTGCTCCAGTGCGCTCCGCACGACGGAACAAGGGGTTTTTTTCATCCCAGGAAGTCTGGTATTTTTCAGAAAAATCCGTCAGGCCCTTGATGGCGTCATGGATGTTTTTGTCTTCCCGTGTAGCAAAAGCATTGAAGCCCACACGCTGCATGTAAAACAACTGGTCGCGCAAGACATCGCCAATAGCGCGCAATTCGCCAGTGAAATTAAGGCGTGAGCGCAGGTTGTAGGCGATGGAATAACCACGGCCATCGGCAAATTTAGGAAAGTCCACTGCCAGCAGGCTAAAGCGACTGATGTCTTCTTTTAATTCTTTTGCCTGCTCATCACTGCTGAACCAGACGGCAATATCAGTACGGTTCAGCAGGCTTTCGCGTTGCAACAACCATACCTTTAAAGGGATGATGACTTTGCCTGTCGGTACATTGACGGCATCCGGTGTCTCATTCTCGGTCAGGCGCAGTACTGTCCAGTCGTCGCTGACGATGGCTTTATCTTTAATAATTTCTCGCATGATGCACTTTCTTAATTTCAGTAGCTGACTGCAGTACCGGCATCTTCGCCATGATGCTCATTGGTACGTATCGGCGTTGCATACACAAATTCCTTGAATGGGGCGATACCCAGGCGTTGCGCTGTGTCGATGAAGCGCTCGTTTTCGAGGCGGTCACGCACATATACCTGGATGATGCGGTCTATCACTTCCGGCATTTGGCCAGCAGCGAAAGACGGACCTATGATCTTGCCTATGGCTGAGCTATTGCCTTGCGCACCACCAATGGACACCTGGTAAAACTCGCTGCCATCTTTGTCCACACCCAAAATGCCGATATTGCCGACATGGTGATGACCGCAGGCATTGATACAGCCTGACATATTGAGTTCTATGTCGCCAATATCATGCAGGTAATCAAGATCATTGAAACGGTCAGTGATGTCCAGTGCGATAGGAATGGATTTGGCATTTGCCAGCGCGCAGAAGTCACCGCCAGGGCAGCAGATCATGTCGGTCAGCAAACCGATATTCGGTGTCGCCAGGCCGTGGGCCTTGGCTTCTTGCCAGACGTTGAACAAGTCAGCGACTTTGACATCTGCCAGCACCAGGTTTTGCTCATGCGTGACACGCAACTCACCAAAGCTGTATTGATCAGCCAGGTTTGCAATAAAGTCCAGTTGTTCAGAACTGGCATCGCCTGGAGGCACGCCCGGTTTTTTCAGCGACAGCACCACAGCGACATAGCCTGTCACTTTATGGGGTTTGACATTGCGCTTGACCCAGTTGGCGAAGGATTTATTGTCTTGCAGATGTTGTTCGTAGCCAGCATCCTGCGCAGGCAGGGTTTCATAGTCTGGCGTCGTGAAATAGCTGGCCACGCGTTTCAATTCTGCTTCTGTCAGGGTAGCCGGGCCATCTTTGATGTCTTGCCATTCTTCTTCTACCTGAAGGGCGAAGTCTTCAGCACCTATGGCTTTCACCAAAATCTTGATGCGGGCTTTATAGATATTGTCGCGGCGACCGTACTGGTTATAGATACGTAAAATCGCTTCCAGGTAAGTCATGACATGCTTCCATGGCAGGAAATCACGTATCACGCTACCCAGGATAGGCGTACGGCCCATGCCACCGCCTACCATGACCTTGAAGCCGACTTCACCAGCTTCATTGTGTACCACAGTCAGGCCTATATCATGCACTGCAATTGCGGCGCGATCTTCTTTTGCGCCATTGATGGCAATCTTGAATTTGCGCGGCAGGTAGGCAAACTCTGGATGGAAGGTAGTCCATTGACGCAGGATTTCAGCATAGGCACGCGGATCTATCACTTCATCGGCAGCAACACCGGCAAATTCATCCGAGGTGATATTGCGCATGCAATTGCCAGAAGTCTGGATGGCATGCATTTCTACTGATGCCAGTTCTTCCAGGATGTCTGGTGTGTCTTCCAGATTGATCCAGTTGTACTGGATATTCTGGCGTGTCGTAAAGTGGCCATAGCCACGGTCATATTTGCGCGCAATATGGGCAAACTTACGTACCTGGTTCGACGACAGCATGCCGTAAGGCACTGCCACCCGCAGCATATAAGCGTGACGCTGCATATACAGGCCGTTTTGCAGACGCAAAATACGGAATTCATCTTCGCTCAATTCATTCGAGAGCCGGCGGCTAACCTGGTCACGGAATTGTGCAATACGTTCCTTGATGATTTGGTGATCGTGCTGGTCGTAACGATACATCTTTAATTACCCATAAAATGCGTCTGTAAGTACGCGATTGCAAACAGAGTCAAAGGACAAGCTTGGCGGCAACCAAAGTCAGAGTGGTTGCCAACAGGCCACGTAAAAATTTTTCTGGTACGGCGCGCGCTGCCAGCGAGCCCAAAGTAATACCTGGCAAAGAGCCTATCAAGAGACTGCCCAGCAAGACCCAGTCTATTGAGCCCAGCCACCAGTGGCCGAAGGCGGCAATGGCTGTCAGAGGTACAGCATAGGCGATATCCGTACCGGCGATATGGGCGGCAGACATGCGTGGATACAACATGACCAGCAAAGTTGCACCTATCGCACCAGCACCGATAGATGAGATGGTCACCAGGGTACCGAGTACCGCACCGGATACGATAGTCGCTATGGCGAGCTGTTTTCCTTGCAATTGCTTTTCAGGATGTTTGTTCAACCAGTTCAGCATCTTGCCTTTAAACAGCAAGGCAACCACAGTCAGCAAGACTGATACAGCGATGGAATAGCGTATGAGCTGGCCAATTTCCTTGTCCAGCGCCCCAAAATGCTTGAGGAATAAAGTTGCTACAACAGCAGCAGGCAAGGCGCCATAGCACAGCAGGCGCACTACATGCCATTCAACCGTGCCGCGTAGCCTATGAGTAAAAGTACCTGCAGCCTTGGTAATAGAAGCAAAGGCAAGGTCGGTGCCTACCGCCACTGTTGGCGACACACCGAACAGCAGAGTCAGCAGGGGAGTCATCAACGAGCCACCACCCACGCCGGTCAGACCGACCAGAGTGCCCACTGCAAATCCCGAAAATATATAGGTCAACGTCATTTCGCCCTCGCGCAAAGTAGGTGCATCGTAATGAATTTAGGCTTTATTCCAAACTACTTAGTATTCATTTGCTTATATACGTATTTGATATATGCAAAGTCGCTGGATTGATATTGCCTTTAGTTTAATTCGTAAAAATAAAATAAATTACTTAAGAGGCAATTTATTCAAAAAAGCTCGCGCTTTTGATGTGTTTTTTTGGGAGCGGTGCTGTTTGAGAAAATCATGTGCGTCTGATTAAAATGATATCGACGCGGAAAAATGGGAAGCTGGGAGACTTCTTTTAAGAATAAGCATAGATGTTGCCATGTGGAAATGCGAGGCAATTCAAACAATATTTTCAATAATTCTTATGTTGATATCTGTTTTTCGTATTTAGTGATTTCGCCGGGTAAAGCCTGCCCAAGCAAGCATTTTATTTTTGCGTATAATCCTATGGCCGAATATCTCGGTAGGTTGTACGTCTTCAGGGCGGGGTGTAATTCCCCACCGGCGGTAAATTCACAACATTGCCATGGTAATGCGTGTGAACAAGCCCGCGAGCGCTTGCAGTAAAAACGGCTGTAGCAATTTGCAGCAGTGTGCAAGGTCAGCAGATCTGGTGTGATTCCAGGGCCGACGGTCATAGTCCGGATGAGAGAAGATGCGCCTTATGTAAAGCACCTATGGTCATGACCATGGGCGCTTGCGTATGGCTATTCGTTTTTTGCTCCCTGAAACGTCTTTTGCACATTTACTTTTGCCGGAGCGTTTCATTATGTTGAATACTATTAGTAATACTGTCCCATCCTCTACTTCCGCCCAGCCGGAAATATTATCCCTTAGTCCATTTGATCAGCGCCTGTCCAGGGCATTGGCAGACCTGCGTCATGGCCGTCCCGTGTTGCTCATGGATGACTTTGACAGGGAAAACGAGGCTGACCTCATCGTCGCCGCAGAAAAAATCACGGTTGAATCCATGGTCAGACTGATACGTGACTGCAGTGGCATCGTCTGCCTGTGCCTGACCGACGACAAGTTGCAGCAGCTCGATTTGCCACCTATGGTCAGCCACAATGAAAGTCGCTATGGTACGGCTTTCACAGTATCAATAGAGGCAAGACAAGGTGTGACTACGGGTGTGTCTGCTGCTGACCGTGTCACCACTATCCTGACTGCCATTGCACAAGAGGCAAAACCTGAGGATTTGGCCAGGCCTGGCCATGTCTTTCCCTTGCGTGCTGCGCCAGGTGGCGTGCTTACTCGGCGCGGACATACTGAGGGTTCGGTCGATCTGGCCATCATGGCAGGTTTATCACCCGCTGCAGTATTATGTGAATTGATGAATCCTGACGGTAGTATGGCCAAAGGCGAACAAATCATAGAGTATGCGGTGACGCATGACATCGTGATATTGACGATAGATGAGCTTGCCAGCTACAGGACCTTAACTGCCGTATAGTGTTTTAAATTCATATCTGGAGTGACGGACCATGCACATATTCAAAAGAGTGTTGATATTGCACATGTTATTGGCCGTCACCTCGATTTACGCAGAGGCAGCTCCCTGGTATAAGTGGCGCAGCAAGCTGAATGCACATGTAGTTTGTTCCCAAACCTCGCCAGGCGAGGGCTGGGAGCAGATGCATCAGGCTTTTGTTGATGCACGCTGCGAGCGGCCCAGAAAAGATTGAATTTGCTTTTGATTTCCTCCTTATACCGGCCATCAATGCTGGTTTTTCTAAACAGACATTGCGCATCTTGATTTCATTGTATAAGTTGAAATCACCAGTACATTGCATGCAGCAATCTTGGACATAAGCAAGAATTGATGCAGTTTCGCAGTTCAACTCCCTTGATGCACTCTCTATCAACCCAAGGATAATCATCATCTAGGCCCTTACTCAAAGCGTATTTCGGGTTTTGCGTATTGTTGGCGAGAAAATGACTGTCCTGTCGAACTCTTCGGATGGCAGCCACATGATGAAACCAGGAAACGAAGGAGTGAACATGTTGATAGAACGTGAGGCAGAGAGTTGCTATCTCGGACAGTTTATCCCCCTGCAATACCATCACAATATGTTGATGGACTTGAACCGCATGGACAATTTCAAGGCGGCGATACGGCGTCAGGTGTTCGAGGGGGCGAAAGTGCTGGAATTAGGTGGTGGCACGGGAGTCTTATCCTGGTTTGCTGCACAGGCTGCGTCCAAAGTATATTGCGTAGAGTTTAATCCCGA
The DNA here is from genome assembly GCF_049340345.1 of Undibacterium sp. Di27W. Classification (NCBI taxonomy): domain Bacteria; kingdom Pseudomonadati; phylum Pseudomonadota; class Betaproteobacteria; order Burkholderiales; family Oxalobacteraceae; genus Undibacterium; species Undibacterium sp. Di27W. The sequence continues at coordinate 555,225 of NZ_JBMPOS010000001.1, forward strand.
CATGGTGGCTGAGGCACGTCGTTTGCTGGCCATGAATCGCTACGGTGAAAAAGTCGAAGTCATTCATGCTGACGCCTTTGAATATCTGCCACCAGAACCTGTCGATATCGTTATCTGTGAGATGATACACGTTGCCATGTTGCGTGAAAAACAGGTGGAAGTCATAGAAAACTTCAAGAAGCGTTATGCTGCCAAATTTGGTGGTCCTTTGCCTTTGTTCATACCAGAAGCGGTTGTCATGGCAGTGCAACCCTTGCAGCAAGCCTATGATTTTTCTGGCTATCAAGCGCCGATTATCCAATTCCAGCAGGCAGGTATTTTCTCTGCTGATACTGTGGAAATGGCACAGCCTGCTTTGTACAGTATTATCGATTTCAACCAGCCCAATGAGATGCAAATCAAATGGGAAGGCAGTTTTACGATAGAAAAAGCAGGCACAGTCAGTGCCTTGCGCTTTGTCACCAAGAATATTCTGGCTGTATTGATGGAGACATCATCCACCATAGACTGGCTGAATCACTATATGGCACTGCCTTTGGAGCAGCCCGTCATGGTGAAGGAAGGTGATATTCTGCAAGTCAGTTTCCAGTATAGGGCAGGCGGTTCCATTGCCTCGCTACAAAACTCCATGCGCGCCGAAGTCAAGTCCACGACAGCAGTACGCGCAGGTCATTTGTCATTGGCATATGGTTGAGTGAAGTAGTGTCTGTATGATAAAAAGCCTGCATTTTTAACAAATGCAGGCTTTTTTATCGACTGAGAGTTTATTCCGGGAGATTCTTATCTGCGTCTGGATGTGCCAGAGCCTGTTGCGTCAATTCCTCGTCCGTAAGCAGTGGCAGCTCATCCATGTCTTCAGCGGGAGCCTGATCTGCCAATTCCAGGGCATGCTCACCAAGAAATGCCAATACAGCCTGTCCCGTCGCAGGAACGTCCTGCATGACAACTTCTTCATTCGCTATGTCATCTACCAATTCATCCAAATCATATTCATTACTGTCGCCCTCAGTGGCCAGGGCTTGCTGTAGTAATTCATCGTCAGATATTGGTGGTAGTTCCGTCAGTTCTTGTAGTTGCTCCAGGTTTACTTCTTCAATAGGAGGATCTTGCAAGACTGGCAAAGCCGTCTTGCCAGGTTTGTTTAAATTTTCCAGATAGGCAGCAAAGTCACCATTTTTAGGGGCATTATTGTTGATCATGTGCTGAGTCGTAGTGATTTAGGCAAAAGATTCAATTTTCATGCCCATCTTGCATGGGCAAAGTGTCGTGATCAGGTTTTAACAGATTGATGTCGCGCACATTTTTTTGTACTGCAACGGCAGCAAACAGGCTCAGCAAAAATGCCATGGCAAAGAAGCCTTTTTCGCTCCATCCCAGGGTAGCATTGACCAGGCCTACAGCCAGTAACAGGATGGATAAACCCAGTGACAACCAGCACAAACCAAAGTAGATACCGGTAACGGGTATGCCTTCGAGTTTGTCACGCACAGATTTTTGCAGGGAAACGGCAGAAAACAGGCCATACATTAATACTGTGAAGTAATAGCCTTTCTCATTCAATTGCATCTCTGCATTCCAGACGCCAGCGAAATAGGTGGCTGCACCTATAAACAATGCGGCCCATGATGCGCCCACAAATGCACCGGTAGGTGCGTGAAGTTGAGGTTTCAAACAAGGACTCCTTGATTTAACAGTCTAAATCAGGTTTTACCGGATTCGCCAGGTTTTTGCAATAATACAATTAAAAGAATAAGGAATAAAGTTGCTGTTACGGCTAAGTTGTTAGTCCAATGGTTGATATATTATGGGTATATGGACAAAATGATGTCATTCGCGTAAGGTCACCCCTTCTTGCCTATGCGGCAAATGAGTTCTACTTTGTGTGCACCTTTACCGGAGTCAAATAATGTCTTTACGTTTTGCTGCCTTACCTGCTGGAAAATCCTTGATGACTTGCCTGATTGCAGGCCTGTATTTTTCTGCGACTGCGCATGCCACAAAAACCAAGGTGGATAGCGCCACTGCAAAGCCTGCGCAGGCATCCAAATTGGCTATGGCAGACTTGATCAAGAATTCCAGTGCGGCAGACTGGCGACCGCTTAATCCAGAAAATACTTTGTACCTGGAATTACCCAAAGGGCGGGTCGTGATTGAGTTGGCACCAGATTTTGCCCCTCATCATGCGCAAAATATCAAGGCCCTGGTGAGGGAGGGTTATTTTGATGGCCTGGCCATCGTACGCTCACAAGAGAATTATGTGGCTCAGTGGGCTGATCCAGATGAAAAACGCGAAGTCAAGACAGCCAAACGCCAGCTTGCCGGTGAGTTTACCGTCAAGTATGCGGCCAATCTGCCATTTACCCGCTTGCCTGATGTAGATGGTTATGCGCCACAGGTAGGCCATGCAAATGGTTTTGCTGCTGGACGCGATCCCAAGGCGGGTACAGCCTGGTTGGCCCATTGCTATGCCAGCGTTGGTGTTGCTCGCGGCACTGAATCGAATAGTGGTGACGGCACATCTCTGTACGTCGTTACTGGCCATGCACCAAGACAGCTGGATAGAAATATCACGGTCGTTGGTCGCGTCATGCAGGGGATGGAATTATTGACGACCCTGCCGCGTGGTACCGGGCCTTTGGGTTTTTACGAAAAAGCAGAAGAGCGCACGCCCATAACAGCCATTAAGGTCGCTGCCGATGTGCCAGAGGCAGAACGTAGCAAACTGGAAATCATACGCACTGATACTAACACTTTCAAATCTATCGTCGAAGCACAAAGAAATCGTGGAGGTGACTGGTATAAGGTGCCAGCGGGATACATAGATTTATGTAATGTGCCCTTGCCAGTCAGGCCGCAGAAATAATGACGAAGGTATAGGAAAGCGTGACGCCTTTGCCTCAGGCGTTACTACTTTGTTCAATGCCATGTCTGATATTATTGCCCTGGATTGTTCAGCTCTTCATGAATGCGGTTGATACCTGCTGTAAGCTCATCACTTAGCTTTACATCCAGTGCATCAATATTTTCTTGCAACTGCGTCAAATTGGTTGCTCCTATGATGGTGCTGGCAACAAAACTGCGCGAGTAGCACCATGCCAGGGCCAGTTGCGCTGGCGTCAATCCATGTTCCCGTGCCAGAGATGCATAACGCTTGCTGGCTTCAAATACGCTGGCGCGCATATAACGTGGGCTCCAGGTCGGTGGGAATAGCGTCAGGCGACCATGGGCTTTGGCATCGTCAGTGTACTTGCCCGTGAGCTGTCCGAATGCCAGTGGGCTATAGGCCAGCAAGCCTACATTTTCTCGGAAACAGGTTTCATCCAGCCCCTGTTCAAACGAGCGGTTCACCAGACTATAAGCATTTTGTATGCTTGCGATGTTCACTGCGCCTTGCAGTTCTGCCTGTTTGATAAATTCGCTGACACCCCAGGATGTTTCATTCGATACACCAAAGGCGCGTATCTTGCCTTCCTTAACCAGGGCATTTAATACTGCCACGGTCTCAGCGATCTCAGTACAAGGCCTTTCCAGTGCCGGGTCAAACTGCTTTTGCCCAAATATGGGGGCATTGCGGCTGGGCCAGTGCAATTGATACAGGTCGATGTAATCCGTTTGCAGGCGTTGTAAGCTGGTTTCTATGGCAGAGCGTATGTTTTTTTCATTCACATCATTTTCGCCATTGCGTATCCAGCCCATGCCACGCGAGGGACCGGCAACTTTGGTTGCCAACACAATCTCACTGCGTTTGCCGGATTTTTTTATCCAGCTACCTATGTATTGCTCGGTCTTGCCCTGTGTCGCCGCACGCGGCATGACAGGGTACATTTCTGCCGTATCGATAAAATTAATGCCACGTTCCAGCGCATAATCCAGTTGCTCATGCGCTTCTGCTTCGGTGTTTTGTTCGCCAAAAGTCATGGTGCCCAGGCAAATCGTGGAGACGCTGAGCTGGCTATTGCCGAGTAAGATTTTTTTCATGGTCTGCGAGTTTTATTTGTGTTGGCGTAAGGCATCAGCACATTCTTTTACCAGGGCAGGTCCTTGATAAATCAGGCCGGAATAGACTTGCACCAGCGCTGCACCCGCCTGCATTTTAGCTGCTGCATCCGCACCAGAGAAAATCCCGCCTACACCGATGATGGGTAACTCATTACCCAGTTCTGCCTTCAAGGCGCGAATAACACGGTTGGATAATTCAAATACGGGTTTGCCAGACAGTCCACCGGTTTCTTCTGCATGCGGCAAGCCTTGGACGGCGTCACGGGTGATGGTGGTATTGGTGGCAATCACACCATCTATCTTATGGCGCAACAAGGCCTCACCTATGGTCTTGATCTGTTCTGCATCAATATCCGGAGCGATCTTCAGGGCGATGGGTACATAGCGCTTATGTTCATCGGCCAGTTTTTGCTGCGCTTCTTTGAGTTGCGACAGCAAGGCGTCCAGCTCAGTCGCACCTTGTAACTGGCGCAGGTTCTTGGTGTTGGGGGAGGAGATATTCACGGTCACATAACTGGCATAAGGATAAACCCTGGCCAGGCAATGCAGGTAATCTTCTGCCGCACGCTCTATAGGCGTATCGGCATTCTTGCCTATGTTCAGGCCCAATACGCCTTGCTTGTCCTGATAAAAGCGCGAGGCCTGGACGTTTTTAACAAAGGCATCGACACCGCCATTATTGAAACCCATGCGGTTGATGATGGCATCCGCCTGCGGCAGTCGAAACATGCGTGGCTTGGGGTTGCCCGCTTGTGCACGTGGTGTGACAGTACCAATTTCTATGGAGCCAAAACCGATTCCAGCCAGGCCATCAATATACGCACCATCCTTGTCCAAACCCGCGGCCAGGCCTACCGGATTGGGAAAGCGTACGCCCATGACAGGGCGCGCATCTTCTGCTGGTTTGTTGGTCAACAAACCAGACAGTCCCAGTTTATTGACACGTTGCAGTGCCGGTAAAGTCAGATGATGGGCATTTTCCGGATCCATGGCAAACAGGGCAGGGCGGATCAGGGAGTAAAGAAGTTTTGCAGACATGTAAATAGGTGAGGAAGAAGGTTGAAATAAAATTTGAGAGGCAGATGGACGGGGAACTTCACAGTTCCCGTAAAGTCTGCCAGCGCCCCTGCATCAAAGCATCCAGGGGGCGGAAATTGGTCTTGTAAGCCATCTTGGGGCTGGCAGCGATCCAGTAACCCAGATAGACATAGGGCAGTTTCAATAAGCGCGTTTGCTCTATCTGCCACAAGACATTGTAAGTGCCATATGACGCTGTTGCATCGTCAGGGTCATAAAAGGTATACACCGATGACAGGCCATCAGTCAGTACATCGATGATACTGACCATGCGCAAGACATCCTTCTCATCTCTGAATTCTACCAGGCGAGTATTTACCCGGCTTTGCAGCAAGAACTGCGCATATTGGTCACGACTGTCATTATCCATGCCGCCGCCAGAATGGCGCTCACCCTGGTAGCGCTGATACAACTCATAGTGTTCGTGGACATAACTGAGACTGCTGACACGAGCCTGCAGATTTCCATGTTTTTTCCAGGCTCGACGCTGGCTGCGGTTGGTTTCAAATTCATTGACGCGTACGCGCACCGGCGTACAAGCCTGGCAATTATCGCAATGCGGCCGGTAAATAAAAATACCGCTACGCCGAAAACCACTCTTCACCAGTTCAGAATACGCATCAGCATTAATCAGATGCGCAGGTGTCGCCACTTGCGAACGCGCCTGCAAACCTTCCAGATAACTGCAAGGGTAGGGCGCGGTCGCATAAAACTGTATGCTGGCGAAGGGGAGTTCGTTAAGCTGGGTCACGGGCTGATTTTGTTGGCTATGGTCCAATTGCTAATCGCTGGCAGGGCACAGGCATGTTCTACCCAGCGCAAAAACTCGGCCCTGCTGATCGCTTTTGCGCCCAGAGACGCCAAATGTGCTGTCTCTTGCTGGCAGTCTAACATTTTCACGCCATGTTCACGCAAGAAAAATACCAGGTGCGCCAAGGCTATTTTGGATGCATCCGTGACCCTGGCAAACATCGACTCACCATAAAACATGCGGCCTATGCAGACGCCATAGGCGCCGCCTACCAGTTCGCCATCCAGCCACACCTCGACGGAGTGGGCATATCCCAGCTTGTGTAATTCACCATAACCAGTGACGATCTCTTCAGAAATCCAGGTGCCGCTTCCTTCTTTGCGTGGTGCTGCACAGGCCAGCATGACATCTTCAAAGGCGCTATCAAAACGCACTTCCCAGCGCGGATCTTTACTGACTTGCCGCAGGCGCTTCTTCAGGCTGGGGGATAATTTGAAATCTTGCACTTGCAAGACCATGCGCGGATCGGTAGACCACCACAAAATGGGTTGCCCATCAGAAAACCAGGGGAAGATGCCATTTTTATAGGCATATAGCAGACGTTCTGCCGACAAATCAGCACCAGCTGCCAGCAAGCCTGCAGCACCATCTTTTTCAGTCAAAGCGGTGCTGGGATGAGGAAAGGGGCTATCCGTTTCCAGCCAGGGGATCACGCGGCCTCCAATCGAGGCTGCACCAAAAAAACGCCATATTTCAGTGCATCAAACTTATTTATCAAATAATCAGTTTCAAAAAATCGCATTAAATCAATCACTTATCAATTGCACCAAATTGGAATGTATTTTGCTTTATCAGTGCATCTTTAATTCAAATTCGCACTTATATTGGGAGATATTTTGTATGAATGCACAAAATAGCAGCGCAGACGCTTTGTTTATCTTGCTTGGCGCAATCATGATACTAGCAATGCATGCGGGCTTTGCATTTTTAGAATTAGGCACTGTGCGCAAGAAAAACCAGGTCAATGCCCTGGTCAAGATACTTGTCGACTTTGCAGTATCGACCATCGCCTACTTCTTTGTCGGTTACACCATTGCATATGGCGTGCAATTTTATTCCAGTGCTGAAGTGCTGGTTGCTAAAAATGGCTTTGAAATGGTTAAATTCTTTTTCTTGCTTACCTTTGCTGCAGCCATTCCCGCCATTATCTCTGGCGGGATTGCCGAGAGGGCAAAATTTCATCCGCAACTGATTGCTACTGCCTTGCTGGTCGGTGTTTTGTATCCTTTTTTTGAAGGTATAGCCTGGAACCAGCGTTTTGGCATACAGACCTGGTTGAAGGCAATGTTTTCTGAAGAGTTCCATGATTTTGCCGGTTCCGTCGTCGTGCATGCTTTTGGCGGCTGGGTGGCCTTGCCTGCCGTGCTGCTGTTGGGTGCGCGCCGGGGGCGCTATATGAAGAATGGCGCGATTGCTGCTCACCCGCCATCGAGCATCCCTTTCCTGGCGCTGGGTGCATGGATACTCACGGTAGGATGGTTTGGCTTTAATGTCATGAGCGCACAAACCATGGATAAGATGAATGGCCTGGTGGCCATGAATTCACTGATGGCCATGGTAGGTGGGACTTTGGTCGCTTTCATGCTCGGCAAGAATGATCCCGGCTTCGTTTATAACGGCCCACTGGCTGGTCTGGTCGCAGTTTGTGCCGGTTCTGATCTCATGCATCCCTTGGGGGCTCTGCTTACTGGTGGAATCGCTGGTGCCATCTTTGTCTGGATGTTTACCTGGACCCAGAATAAATGGAAGGTTGATGATGTACTGGGCGTCTGGCCTCTGCATGGCCTGTGTGGCGCCTGGGGTGGGATTGCCGCGGGCATCTTTGGTTTGAAGTCTTTGGGTGGCCTGGGTGGTGTCAGCTTCATGTCCCAATTGCTGGGCACGGCCATGGGCGTTGCAATTGCCTTCGGTGGTGGTTATGTCATCTACGCCAGCCTGAAAAAATTCATAGGCATACGTTTGGAACCAGAAGAAGAATTTATAGGGGCAGATTTGGCGATACACAAAATCTCATCAACTGCGGAACGCGAAACCAGTTGGTAGGCCCTCTTTTATGTCTTGTAATGTGCACACTGACTCTGTAGCAGTGATAGCAAATTTTCCGGGCTTGATGCATCATTGACCAGAGTGGTCAGATGATCGTCAAGCCTTTCCCTGATTTCATCAGGAATAGATGAGAGTGCTTGCCATCTCAATTCATGATTTGCTTGTGGTTCACCGTCAGGAAAAAATGCCAGAGACTCAGCGATGATTTTAGCGGTTTCTTTTGCGCCTATTTCCTCAAGCGCTACCACTAATTGTGGTGCGTCAACGCCACAAGGGTTTGCCAGATACTGCCAAAGGCCGCCATTCATCAATTGATAGTAGAAATAGCCGATCAGGTAATTAAGTTGTATATCGCGTGTGAAAGTCAGGTAATTCACATCTTCTGCGATTTTTGCAATTTGAAAGTGACGGGCATATAACCATTGCGAAAAATCCCAGGGTTTCCATGTGCTTGGCGCTTGCTCAAGAAACAAAAAAGAATTGCTGCATTTTATGCATGCCTCACTGTTGGCAGGACTGGCGCTGCCACAATGCTCGCAATCTATATTCAGCTCTGAAAGGCGAAGTGTCATTGGCAATCTCTTTTCTATGCAGGTAGTCCGTCATTTTGGTTGACATTGAGTTCTCAATGCACCATTCCATCTGAAGGGAAAGCATAACCAGGAAGTAGGTGCTTAAGTACTATGCTAAAGTAGCTACCCGAGCTCCTTGGCGGACAGCGCTCAGAGGCTTTGTTAGTGACGCAGGTAAAAAAATGGGCGATTATCTTCGCCCATTTTTTATGGAAATCTTATCTGCATTAACCATCACGCATGGGTTTGAAAATATCATGCTCATGCATCTGGAAGCGTCCACCGCTTTTGACCTTCGCCAGATCTTCGAAGAAAAATTTCAGTGTATGGTTGATGGTGGGGAAGGCAATATCGTCCCAGGGGATCTGTTCTTCGGAGAATAAGCCTACTTCCAGGCTTTCGACGCCTGCGGCGTAATTCAAATCCAGTAAAGTGGCGCGATAAAATAGATGTACCTGGTGTACATGCGGCACATTCAATATAGAGAACAGTTCATGTAATCTGATATTGGCGCCAGCTTCTTCTTCAGTCTCGCGCTGTGCGGCTTGTGCCGTGGTCTCTTTGTTTTCCATGAAGCCAGCAGGCAGCGTCCAGAAACCCAGGCGTGGTTCTATCGCACGCTTGCAGAGCAAAACCTTGGTGACGCCATCTTCTTCCCATACCGGGATGGAGCCTACCACCATCTTGGGGTTTTGATAGTGGATCGTGCCACAAGCCGTGCAAACAAAGCGTTCGCGGGTATCATCGGCAGGGATTTGCAAGGTCACCGGGGACGCGCATTCGGAACAGAATTTCATGAGCAAAAGAGTCAAAATTGGCGAATCTGCAGAGTGTAACATCTGTCCGCACAAGTACGCCAAAAGTCCTCTTCCTAGAAAAGGATTGCGCAGAGCAGCAAAACCATGTATAGTTTCATTCTTCAGACGCGGGGTGGAGCAGTCTGGCAGCTCGTCGGGCTCATAACCCGAAGGTCGTAGGTTCAAATCCTGCCCCCGCAACCAAGTATTCAAGCCCTTGATTAGAAATAATCAAGGGCTTTTTGCTATGCTCTAACAATGTCCATTAAAGCATAGACCTTTGCTATTGATGATATTGAGCGATATGGCTGGCCCCAACATTTGAGGGTGAGTGTTGTTGGTGCAATAAAAGCAATTGCTTGCCCGTCTATAAGCGTGAATAATGGCAACCTGGACTTCTTTTGTAGGTCCTGATATTTTTTAGCTGGCATTGTTTGATGAAAGCGTAAATGGCCATGGCAGTTCCTTGCAAATACATAGATCAAATTGCCTGGCTGGAATTGCGTCAACAATTATGGCCAGAAAACACCAGGGAGGCGCATTTGCTGGAAATGACTGAGCTCTTGCAGTCGCCAGATAGATTCGCACAGTTTATTGAATACGACGCAGCTGGCCTTGCTTTGGGCGTGATCGAAGTATCTCTCAGGGGCGATTATGTCAATGGGGCAGACTCTTCCCCGGTGGCTTTTCTTGAGGGCTTGTTTGTCATACCGCAGGCAAGAAAAAGAGGGATCTCCAGGATATTGGTTGCTGAGGCGGAGTTATGGGCCAAGTGCATCGGGGCTAGTGAATTTGCTTCAGATGCGCTGCTGGAAAACACGGTTAGTCATGACATGCATGCCGCACTTGGCTTTGTTGAGACTGAAAGAGTAGTTTATTTTAAAAAAAGCTTGCTCGATGTAAAGTCGTGATGCGAAAAATCAATGCCTATTCTGAACTGCCGGTGGGGCGAATGAAAAATAGTCTCCATGTTTAGCGCTTGTGACGCCGCGATTTTTTGTTGAGCGCCATATTAGAGTTAACAGCTAAAAACAATACTGACCTACCATGACATCAACAATAACAATAGATACTGCAAGTCCTTTAACTCCAGATCATAAAATTCATTTGCCATTTCTCGACGGTATGCGTGCGCTTGCGGCATTGTGGGTCATGTTGGGGCATGCACATTTATTTGCCTATGGCTGGTTGAGTCATACTAATTTGCTCATGAAGCCATGGAATGTTTTTTTGTATTTGCACTTGGCTGTCGTGGTATTTCTTGTGCTGTCAGGATTTTGCCTGGCCTTGCCAGTGGTGAGAAATGGGCTGGTCTTGCGGCAGACTTATGGGAAATTTTTTCAATCAAGGGCAATGAGGATTTTGCCACCTTATTTTGCTACCTTGGTGTTGATTTTAATTATTAATTACTTTTCCCCTATCACTACCTGGGCGCGCAATTCATCGGGCCTGACACCCAGCATTTCGTGGCAAGTTTTTGCGGTCAATTTTAGTCTGATGCAAGATTTTTTTCCGCAATTTAATACCATTAACGGGCCATTCTGGAGTATTGCGACGGAATGGCACCTGTATATGTTTTTCCCTGCCTTGATATTGATTTTGCGTCGCTTTGGCGCTCTTGCGCTCCTGTCTGTGGCAACGGCAGCGGCATGGGGCCTGGTTTGGCTTGCTGATCATCCTCCTGCTTTTCTTTTTGAAAATCAGATCAGTATTTTACATCCACCTTATTTCTGTTTTCTATTTGGAATAGGAATGTTTTCCGCGTGGCTGGTGTTTGGGCAAGCAACTCAAGAAAGAGTGAGAAAAAGAGGCTTGATTTTTTCTTTGGTCGGCGCGGTATTTATCGTTTACTTTTTGTATTTGATACAAAAATTTTCTATTTATGACGCGCGCAGTGCAGGGGCTTTTTTTGATAGGGCGAAAATAATCGATACTGTTTTTGCTGTAGTGGTTGCAGCTTTCCTGGCATGGCTGGCAAGGAGCTCATCGCGCAATTGGATAAGGAAATTTCTTGAGTTGAGAATATTTACAGAAATAGGCAAGTTCTCCTACTCACTCTATCTTGTGCACATCCCTATTTTCGCGATCATCCATCACCATATTGAGGAGATGCATTTGTCGTTGAATTTGCAGCATCTGCATTTCATCTTGCTCAGTGTTGCCGGTACGATCGCCTCACTGGCATTTGCCTGGGGATTTGCCCGCATCTTTGAAACGCGCTTATGGCTGGATTTATTGGTGTGGATATCCAAAGTGCCAATGAGAGGCTTGTTGCAGATGCGAAGTCAATGATGCTGCGTCTGCCGTCTGCTGTAGCCGGGATGTTAATTTACTCTCATTGGCGATTTAGCTGGAGTGCAGTTGTCATTTAATTGTCTCTGGCAGCAGCAGCTGGTAATGACAATGGGCGTGGGTTGAGTACTGTCTTAACGGTCCTGGTATGTGTCGCGATGTTGATGAGCTTGCCGGTAGCCTGTAAGGCGGATGCGCCAGTTTTAAAGATGCTGACGACGGCGGCTTGTTTTTTTGCCTGATCTTGCATGGATTCTGCTGCCGCGGCAACTTGTTCCACCAGTGCGGAATTTTGTTGCGTGGCATTATCCATTTCAACAATTGCCTGATTGATTTGCTCTATGCCTGCCGTTTGCTCCAGGCTGGCGGAGCTGATTTGCGACATGATATCGGTCACGCGTTTAACGCTGTCGACGACTTCATCCATGGTCAATCCAGCTTCATCCACAAGTTTACTACCCAAGTCGACCTTGGTTGCTGATGTGTCGATCAATAGCTTGATTTCCTTTGCTGCAGTGGCCGAGCGTTGAGCCAGATTGCGTACTTCTGTGGCGACGACGGCAAATCCGCGCCCTTGTTCTCCTGCGCGCGCGGCTTCTACTGCAGCATTTAATGCCAGGATATTGGTTTGAAAAGCAATGCCATCAATGACGCTGATAATGTCGACGATTTTTTTGGATGATTCAGCAATGGATGACATAGTGTCAACCACGCGGGAAACGGCATTGCCGCCTTTGAGGGCTATGTCTGAAGCGTTTTGCGCCAACTGGTTTGCGGCGCGAGCATTGTCTGAATTTTGTTTGACCGTGCTGGTCAGTTCTTCCATCGAAGATGCGGTTTCTTCCAGTGCGCCAGCCTGTTGCTCGGTGCGGGCTGACAAGTCCTGGTTGCCGGAGGCGATCTGTACTGAGGCGGTGGCAATGGTATCTGTACCATTGCGCACCTGGGCAACGATATCGATCAAATTATTATTCATATGGGACAAGGCACGAAAGAGTGAGCCCATTTCATCTTTGCCCGTGATGTCTATGGTGCTGGTCAAGTCGCCACTGGCCACAGTTTTTGCAATTTTTACTGCCGTGTTAATCGGAGTGATGATGCGCCTGGTGATAGCCCAGGCAATAAAGGCGCTGACCAGCGTCGCAAATATGCCTACGATTATCATTAATTGATTTGCAGATTCAGCCGTTGTTTTTGTTTCTTTGGCGGATTCTGCCATCAACTCTTCCTGGAATTTGATGAGTGCCTCCATCGCATCCTGATAGGCAAGTTGCCGCGGCCTGACTTCCTTGAAAAGCAGGTCGTGGGCTGCTTCCTTATTGCCTGATGCCACTAGTTGTACCATTTTATCTCTGGATGGTATGTACAGTGCGCGCTGCTCCAGCATCAATTTTAAAAGCTCTTTGGCTTTCGGGTTGTGAATGGAGGTGGATAGCTTATCAATTTCCAAGCTGATTTCTGCCGATGATTTTTGTATGCTATCCATCTCTTTTTTAATATCTGCAAAATCGCTCATCAACAAAATATTTCGCAAATTACGGGCTTGTAAATTCACATTGTTGATGGCTTGATTCAGAAGATAAATCTTTTTGTAGCGGTCGTTTACTGTGAGGTCAATCTCACTATTGAGTAAGGTGAGGCGAGATATGCCTATGGCGACGACGACTAAAAGCAGGCAGATGATCACAGAAAAACCTAAATACAGACGTTGACCAATTTTGAGATTGACGATATTCATTTTAGATATCCTCTGAAGAACTGCGTGCTTAGTCCGAATTTGCAGTGACGCCACTGTGAATTGATGCAGGGCGGGCCTGGATGCTGCGTCTATACTTTGCGTGTCTTGCGGTGGGGAATTTCGAAAATTATCTTTTTGCAATGTAAATTGTATTTTACACATCGGCGGTGCGTAAAGTCCATGCAAAATGATCAACTGTATGTTTTATGCAAAAAAGATAATTTCCGTGAAAACTTATCCTTGGTTTAAGCTTTACTATTGGTAGTCTGGATCTGATGGTAGCGGTTTGGAAATCTGAATGTCGAATTGAACTGCTCATGCGAGGGGAGGTGTTATGCCTATAGAGCTGGATCACACGATAGTTCCTTCTCGTCACAAATTGGCTTCGGCCAGGTTGTTGGCAGATTTGCTGGGTGTTCCATGGGCGCCAACTGCTCCTGGGCCGTTTGCGCCGGTATTTGTCAATGAGGGCTTGACTCTGGATTTCATGGATACAGATGAAGACTTTCCCATTTATCATTTCTGTTTTCGTGTCAGTCAACAGTGCTTTGATGAAATACTGGGTCGTATCAGGGGCGCTGGCATTGCCTATCGCAGCTCTGTGCGTGGCCCTGTGGATATGCAGGTCAATCTCGACTATGGCGGAAAGATGATTTACTGGAATGAGCCTGATGGACACCAGTGGGAGATGCTGACAGTAAGTTATGCGCGACAGGCGATTTAAGGTTTTTGTATAAAAGAGAAGCGGTAATCTTCAAAAAAACGGAAGGCGGTGTCGCTGACTTCGGAAAGATTGACTTGTATGTCGTCAATTAGTGTTGCGGCTTCTCCTTGTCCATGCGCCCAGGCGTCTACGCAATCTACGCTTGCACCTTGCTGTATCAATGCGCGGATACGGGCTGCAATTTGACGACTTGCTTCGATCGCATTATTTTCTTCATGAAACCATGCTTCAGGTTCCCCAAAACCGAGTTCTATGCTGCCACCTGACAAATGCCTGAAGTGGCAACTGCACCCGGCATCAGAGGCCAGAAACCATTTATTCTTGAACTGCAAATATTTTTTTTCGGGGATATCTGGATTTCTGATGAACTGAACAAGATCACTATTGGCGAGTGATAAGTCATCATCTGATGAGGTACTTAGTATGGTCATGAAACACATGGCGTGCTTGGTTGTCTCGATGTTTAAGGCGCATTGTTTCACAGAATCGCGCCTTAATGTTGCGTAAATTGCAATTTATGCTTCCCTGGTATGTATTTTTAAGTGAGCTTGCTCAGATTTTCGCGTGCAGACTTTCTGAATGCGTGTTAATCTCACGATATTGCAGTCATATGCAAAAAGTGTTGTTGGAGAGCTTGTGGTTGGCTTTTCGGATTGAGTGCAGAAGAGTGAGTGAAAGCAAATATTGCTCTCTACTTGTTCAGTGCAGACAGAATTGATGGAAAAAGCCACGTCTTAGCGTGGCTTTTTTATTGTTTGTTGACGATATTTTTGATTGTCTGCGAATTTCTGGACTACAATCCAGTGTCTACTAATTTTAGGGATTGTGCGCTGCTAAGTTCTTTGCGCGCTCCATGCAGTCCCAGCCGCCCGCATAAAGGGCGTTGCTGCCAGGTTGGTGGCAACAAATTTAATACAAAACTGGTGTGAGTAATGGTAACTGATGGCGTAAGGTATCAGTTGCTGTGCTGCATGACATCAACTAAATAAACCCGTGTACTTAAGATTTGCATGAATACTGCTGAGGCAAAACGAGTCCTCGAAACAGCCTTGTTATGCGCGCCCGAGCCGCTGACCGTCAATACGATGAAAAAGCTGTTTCAGGAGGCGGATGATCAAGGTGATGTAGTTGGCGCTGACACCATCAAGTTGATGCTGGAAGGCTTGCGTACTGACTGGTCTGACAAGGGTATAGAGCTGGTAGCTTTATCGACGGGCTGGCGTTTTCAAAGCAAGCCAGAAATGCGCGCCTATATAGACAGGTTGAATCCTGAGAAGCCACCAAAATATTCCAGGGCTACCCTGGAAACACTGGCAATTATTGCCTATCGCCAGCCAGTGACGCGTGGGGATATAGAAGAAATTCGTGGTGTGACCGTGGCATCGCAGATGATCAAGACCTTGGAAGATCGTGGCTGGATAGAGAGTATAGGCCACAGGGATGTGCCAGGAAGGCCGTCGCTATTTGCCACGACCAAACAGTTTTTGGATGATTTGGGCTTGTCATCGCTGGATCAGTTGCCTCCTTTGCAGCAAGTGAAGAGGGATGCCGAGGAAGAGGTCGTGCCAGAGTTGGCGGCCCTGGATGGCGGCATGTTTGCTGCAGTAGAGGCGGATGCTCTGGCAGTGGAGCCTGTAGCTGATGTGGAATCTGCTTCTGAATCTACTCCTGAGCAAGCAAGGGATGTAAGTTTATCTGAGCTTGACGCATCTGCTGTAGAGCTGGTAATTCATGATGCGCAACAGCAAGTGGATATCCCGCAAGATACCGAAATTGAGTCTGAGCAAGAGTCGGTAGAGCGAGCTGATGTCGAGTCCCAACTTGATGTATCTAGCAGTGCTGTAACCGAGGATGGGCTGGAGACGCAGGTGCTTGATGAGGTGATTGAGGCCGCAAGTGAAGTAAAAACTGAAGAAGTGCCAGAGCAGGTAGTAGAAGAAATTACAGAAGAAATAAGTGAGGTTGGGGGAGATTCTCAACATATCACGCAATTGAGTGATCAGGCGGCTGATAGCGCAGCGCCGGATAGTGTACCGGGCGCTGCAGCGAGTCAGTTGCCTCCAATAGAACTGAAGAATGAATCCAATGAATCCTGAAGATGTGAATGCTGACCAAGCAGATGGTGGTGCGGGCGCAAATGATAATGGCCCTGCTGGTGGTGATGACGCAAAGCCGGCAAAGCGCGCTGTGCGTAGCCCGCGTAGTAGCGTAAGCCGATCCAAGTCCAAGCCAGAGAATGCAGAGCAATCAGCAGGGGCTACAGAGGTAACTGTAGCAGTGACAGCATCAGCGACTGATGCTGCAGATGCACCAGTAAAAAAAGCACGTGCCCCGCGCGCGCCGCGCACTCCTAAGGAGCCTGGTACAGCGCCACGCGCCAGCCGCAGCAAGGCCAAGGCTGTAGACGTTGCTATGGATCAAGTGGTTGTCGCGCAAGAGGTGCCTGTAGCAGTTGAGCCAGTTGTGCAGATGGAAAAAATTGAGCGTGGCGAACGTAGCGAACGCCCACCCCGCACAGAGCGTGCACCCAGGGCTGATCGCGCAGAGCGTGGCGAAAAAACAGAGCGCGGTGAAAAAACTGAACGTCCAGTCCGCGCTGACCGTGCTGAGCGTACCGATAGGGCAGAGCGTCCGGATCGTGGTGAACGCGGCGAACGTATTGAGCGTGGTGACCGCAATGATCGTGGCCCGCGTCAAAATGCAGGTCAGGCAAGTGCTAATAAATCCAAGCGCCCACAGCAGCAAACTCGTGGTGGCCGCCCTGGCACTGGCAACAATGCCGATGACGTGTTTTCCTTCGTTACTTCCGATGCATTTGACTCGGGTGTCGCTGATGATGCTAAAGGCAAAGGCCGTGGCAAACCAGTGCGCCGTGATCTGACTGCGGATGACGATGCGCCTAAATTGCATAAAGTATTGGCCGAAGCTGGTCTGGGTTCGCGCCGTGACATGGAAGAGCTGATTGTTGCTGGTCGTGTTTCCGTGAATGGTGAGCCAGCCCATATAGGTCAAAGAATTCTGCCGACTGACCAGGTGCGTATCAATGGCAAGCCCATCATGCGCAAAGTCAGTAAAAAACCGCCGCGCGTATTGATTTATCATAAACCTGCTGGCGAAATCGTCAGCACCAATGATCCTGAAGGTCGCGCATCCGTATTTGAAAGCTTGCCAACCATGAAAGTTGGTAAATGGCTGGCAGTAGGGCGTCTGGATTATAACACTGAGGGTTTGTTGCTGTTCACCACCTCTGGTGATCTCGCAAACCGTCTGATGCATCCACGTTATGGTATTGAGCGTGAATACGCCGTGCGTACCCTGGGTGAGCTGGAAGAGGGTATGCGTCAGCGTTTGCTGGCAGGTGTTGAGCTGGAAGATGGCATGGCGCAATTCTCTAAAATCACTGATGGTGGTGGTGAAGGTGTCAATAAATGGTATCGCGTCATCATTGGTGAGGGTCGCAACCGTGAAGTGCGTCGTATGTTCGAGGCTGTTGGTCTGACGGTGTCGCGTCTGATACGTACCCGTTACGGCGCCATGACCCTGCCTGCCAATCTCAAGCGCGGTCGCTGGGAAGAGTTGGAAGAAGATGCAGTTCGTGCCTTGTTGAAATTGAGCGGCCTGGAAAAAGCTGGTGGTGACAAGCCTGCCACGCCAACCAAGGGCGGTAAACCATTTGGCAATAAAGCGCCTGGTTTTGGTACTGGTCCATTTAGCCAGAAGCAAGTCGGTTTTCCTATGTCCAGTGGGCGTAGTGAGCGCGCTGAATATGGTGCGGGTCGTAGTGGTAATGCCAACGGCAATAATGCATATGGCAACAAAACAGGCGGTAATGCAGGTAATCCGCGTAATGGAGCGGGTAATGGGCAAGGTAGCGGTGCTGGCAACAATGCCAACAACGCTAACGGCAAAAAACGTAGCCGCCAGCCAGATCCGCTGCAAACTGCGCTGGGTTTCCCGGATGCGGGGCAGCGTCGTGGCCCTACATCCCGCGGTAGCGGTCAGGCCATAGGTCAGGGAATTGCAGCGCGCAGACGCTCACGTGGCGCATAATGTTTTTCGGTCGTTTTAAGCGTTTTGTGGTAGCTGGACGTGTTGAAATTACCTCGTTTTCCATTGCGACGAGGTAATTTATCGTTTATAATCTTGTAGTTAGCAGATTTAGCCTTTATTTGAATTTAAATCGGGGCGCTACAAAAAAGATGGGCAGTTGCCCATTTTTTTTTGGTTTTAGCGATTGATATCGTGTTGGGATAGCTGCGGTGCGGCGCTCAATAGTCCGAATCCTAAGGCTTGTGGCGGGTTTTGCCCGGTTTGCAAATTGTCAGTGTGTTTTTCGGAGAATAAGTTTGGCTTTGTTGGATTTGATAGAAAAGACCGTCAACGGTACCGGATATGATCTGGTGGACTTTGAGCAGGCCGAACGCGGCTTGTTCAGGGTTTATATTGATTATTTGCCGGAAGATCTGGAGCGCGGCAATATTACGGTGGAAGACTGCGAAAAAGTCAGTCACCAGTTATCGCATGTGCTGACGGTGGAAAACGTCAATTACAGTCGCCTGGAGACTTCTTCTCCTGGTCTTGACAGGCCACTCAAAAAAATCGCTGACTATGTGCGTTTTGCTGGCGAGAAAGCCAATGTGAAATTGCGTATGCCCATGCCGGGCACGCCAAATCGCAAAACTTTCGAAGGCGTCTTGCACGAGCCTGAAGGCGAAAATCTGAAGCTGGAATTTGAAGTAAAAGATGGGTCGGCCATGCTGGAGTTTACGCTCGCCGATGTGGATAAGGCACGTCTCGTGCCGCAAGTGGATTTTAGGAGTCGCAAAGCATGAGTCGTGATTTGTTGTTATTGGTGGATGTGCTGGCGCGTGAAAAGAACGTCGATGAAGAGGTTGTTTTCGGATCGCTGGAGCATGCTTTGGCGCAAGCGACAAAAAAACGTTTTCCCGGTGAAGTCGATATTCGCGTAGAAATCGATCGTGATACTGGTGAATTCAGGTCTTTCCGCCGCTGGCACGTGGTGCCGGACGAAGCAGGTCTGCAATTGCCAGATCAGGAAATTCTGCATTTTGAAGCAGTAGAAGACGACCCTGAAATTCAGGTCGATGATTACATCGAAGAAGAAATTGAATCGGTCGATTTCGGCCGCCGTTTTGCACAGGATACCAAGCAAGTTGTCTTGCAGCGTATCCGTGATGCGGAACGTGAACAAATCCTGGCTGATTTCCTGGAGCGTGGTGATTCCCTGGTAACAGGTACCATCAAGCGTATGGAGCGCGGCGAAGCCGTGGTTGAGTCAGGCAAGATTGAAGCGCGTTTGCCACGTGACCAGATGATTCCTAAAGAAAATCTGCGTGTTGGTGACCGTGTCCGTGCCTACATCCTGCGCATAGATCGCAATGCCCGTGGCCCGCAAGTTATCCTGTCGCGTACTGCGCCAGAATTCATCATGAAATTGTTCGAGCTGGAAGTGCCGGAAATCGAACAAGGTTCATTGGTCATCAAGTCTGCAGCGCGTGACCCTGGTGTACGTGCAAAAATTGCTGTGTTTACTGCCGACAAGCGTATTGATCCTATCGGCACTTGCGTTGGTATGCGCGGTTCGCGCGTACAGGCTGTAACTGGCGAGCTGGGTGGCGAACGTGTTGATATCGTCTTGTGGTCTGAAGATCCGGCGCAATTCGTGATCGGCGCACTGGCACCAGCTAATGTTTCATCCATCATGGTGGATGAAGAAAAACACGGCATGGACGTAGTAGTTGATGAAGAAAACCTGGCAATCGCTATCGGCCGCAGCGGACAAAACGTTCGCCTGGCTGCTGAGTTGACCGGCTGGCAAATCAATATCATGACTGCGGAAGAGTCTGCGAATAAAGCTGAGCAAGAAACTGCCGGCATCCGCAGCCTGTTCATGGAAAAACTCGACGTTGACCAGGAAGTCGCTGACATCCTGGTGGACGAAGGTTTCTCCAGTCTGGAAGAAATCGCTTACGTACCTATCAGCGAAATGCTGGAAATCGAAGCTTTCGACGAAGATACCGTCAATGAGTTGCGTAACCGCGCTCGTGATGCTTTGTTGACAGAGGCAATTGCTTCTGAAGAAGGCCTCGAAGGTATGGAAGATGAATTAGTCAATCTCGAAGGTATGACCCGCGTGACGGCAGGTAAGCTGGGTTTGGCTGGTATCAAGACCCTGGCGACTTTCGCTGGATTGGCTTATGACGAGTTTGGCGCGATTTTGGCATTGTCTGCCGACCGCGCACGTCAATTAATTAAAGATGCATTTGAAGATGTGACCGATGATGAGATGAAACTCATCGACGCTAAATATGATGATCAGGCCAAGGCGCTGTTAGCCAAAGCCTGGAAACTCGTAGAAGCTAAGTAATTCACGGGTTTCAATCTCATAACGCGCACATAGAAAAAGAGGACTGAATGGCGAGTAACAATGTAGCCCAATTTGCCACCGAGCTAACGATGTCAGCAGATTTGCTGCTCACGCAATTACGTGCAGCGGGCGTCAGTAAGAGCTCAACGTCAGATTCGCTGACGAAGGAAGACAAAGATAAGTTGTTGGAACATCTGCGTCGTTCCCACGGCGTCTCTGCGGACACCGAAAAGAAAAAAATTACCTTGACTCGTAAGGAAACGACCGAGATCAAGCAAGCCGATGCGACTGGGAAGTCTCGTACCATTCAGGTAGAAGTTCGTAAAAAACGCACTTTCGTCAAACGTGATGATGCTCCTGCAGATGAAACGCAGGCAGCAGCGCCAGTAGTAGATGCGGCTGAGCAGGCACGTCTCGATGAAGAAGCGCATCGCGAAGCCGAGTTGATCGCCCGTCAGGAAGCTGAATTGCTTGAGAAGCAAGAGCGTCTGGCCAAGCTGGAAGCTGAAAAAGAAGCTCAGGCGCAAGCCATGCGTGAAGCTGAATTGGCAGAAGCTGCCAAAGCAGAAGCTGAGCGCGTCAAGGCTGAGCAAGCCGCTGTTGCTGCCAAAGCGGCAAGTGCTGCCAACGCCAAATCTCCTGATGTAAAACCTGCAGAGGTCAAACCTGTGCAAGTTGCTGCTGACGAAGATAAAAAACGTATCGACGCAGAAGATGCGAAGAAAAAAGCTGCAACGGATGCAAAAGAAGCCGCTGACCGTGCTGCTGCTACTGAAAAAGCCAGAAAAGCTGTAGCTGATGAAGTTGCGCAAATCAAAGAAATGATGAACGCGGCACGTCGCCCGGCTAAAGCACCTGAGCCAGCTCCGGTGGTGGCACCTAAAGTTGCTGAAGGTACTTTGCACAAGCCTGCTGATAAAAAAGTAGCTGAGAAAAAGCCTGGCGCAGCTGTAGAGAAAAAAGACGAGAAAAAGCCAGCTGTTGGCGACAAGAAGGCGATCAAATCTGCCAATGTGTCCTCAACATGGCAAGAAGACGCAGCCAAGAAACGTGGCGGCGGTCTGAAAACCCGTGGTGATACTTCTGGTGGCCGTGATGGCTGGAAGGGCGGTCCTAAAGGTCGTCGCAATAGTCATCATGATGACCGTGAAAGCAATTTCCAGGCGCCGGTTGAAGCCATCGTTAAAGATGTGTTTGTACCTGAAACCCTGACCGTTGCTGAGTTGGCGCACAAAATGTCCGTCAAGGCATCCGAAGTCATCAAGCATTTGATGAAACTGGGTCAGATGTGCACGATCAATCAGGTACTTGATCAGGAAACAGCAATGATCCTGGTTGAAGAGATGGGTCATAAAGCCTTTGCTGCAAAACTGGATGATCCTGAAGCCATGCTGACGGATACCACGGAGCATGGTGAGTATGAATCCTTCCCACGTGCACCTGTAGTGACTGTCATGGGTCACGTTGATCATGGTAAAACATCCTTGCTGGATTACATCCGTCGCGCCAAAGTCGCGTCTGGTGAAGCCGGTGGCATTACGCAGCATATCGGTGCTTATCACGTAGAAACACCACGTGGCATGATCACCTTCCTTGATACACCAGGCCATGAAGCGTTTACTGCGATGCGTGCCCGTGGTGCCAAGGCGACGGATATTGTTATTCTGGTCGTAGCTGCAGATGATGGCGTCATGCCGCAAACGAAAGAAGCGATTGCCCATGCAAAAGCTGCTGGCGTGCCTCTGGTCGTTGCTATCAATAAAATTGATAAACCAGGTGCCAATGCAGACCGCGTGACACAAGAGTTGATCGCTGAAAGCGTTGTGCCTGAAGAATACGGTGGTGATTCACCATTCGTACAGGTATCTGCAAAAACTGGCCTGGGTATAGATTCCCTGCTGGAAAACGTCTTGTTGCAAGCCGAAGTGCTGGAACTGAAGGCACCGAAAGATGCGCCAGCCAAAGGTCTGGTTGTTGAAGCGCGTCTGGATAAAGGTCGCGGTACTGTTGCCACTATCCTGGTGCAGTCTGGTACCTTGAAACGTGGTGACGTGGTCCTGGCTGGCTCAGCCTATGGTCGTGTCCGTGCGATGCTGGATGAGAATGGCGTGAATATCTCCGAGGCTGGCCCGTCCATCCCGGTAGAGATTCAAGGTCTGACAGAAGTGCCGTCCGCTGGTGAAGAAGTCATGGTCATGGCTGACGAACGCAAAGCACGTGAAATCGCCCTGTTCCGTCAAGGTAAATTCCGTGACGTCAAACTGGCGAAGCAGCAGGCAGCCAAGCTGGAAAACATGTTCGAAAACATGGGGGAAGGCGAAGTCAAAAACTTGCCTATCATCGTCAAGACCGACGTACAAGGTTCGCAAGAAGCGCTGGTGCAATCTCTGGTCAAATTGTCGACCAGCGAAGTGCGTGTGCAAGTTGTGCATGCGGCAGTGGGTGGTATTTCCGAATCCGACGTCAATCTGGCGGTCGCTTCCAAAGCGGTCATCATCGGCTTTAACACCCGTGCTGATGCGTCTGCCCGTAAATTGGCAGAGTCTAACGGCGTTGATATCCGCTACTACAACATCATTTACGATGCAGTAGATGAAGTCAAAGCAGCTTTGTCCGGTATGTTGGCACCAGAGAAGCGCGAACAGATCATTGGTATGGTCGAGATTCGTCAAGTCTTCGTGGTCAGCAAAGTTGGCGCAATTGCCGGCTGTCTGGTTACCGACGGTGTGGTCAAGCGTACTTCTTCTGTCCGTTTGTTGCGCAACAATGTGGTGACCTGGACAGGCGAGCTAGATTCGCTCAAGCGTTACAAAGACGATGCCAAAGAAGTCAAAGCCGGTTTGGAATGCGGTCTTTCACTGAAAGGCTACAACGAGATTCAGGTTGGCGATCAGCTTGAAATATTTGAAGTACAAGAGATAGCACGTACTCTGTAACTCAAGATAACCCCGGACTAGTTCCGGGGTTGTGGTTTATGGAGATGTAAGAAAATTATGGCAAAACATAGCAAAAATATCCCCGGTCGTGGCCTGCGTGTAGCAGACCAGATTCAAAAAGACCTGGCAGAAATCATCTGGTCTGAATTAAAAGACCCGCGCGTAGGTATGATCACTTTGACTGAAGTACAGTTGACCCCTGATTATGCCCATGCAAAAGTGTATTTCACTACTTTGGTGGATGACCCGGTCGGCGTCAAAAACACCATAGAAGCTTTAGTTAAAGCGTCTGGCTTCCTGCGCAATCAACTGGGTTTGCGTCTGCATATCCATACTCTGCCGCAATTGCATTTCGTGCATGACACATCTACCATCCGTGGTATTGCCATGTCGAAACTGATAGATGAAGCCAATGCCACCCGCGCCAAAGACGACGGCGAAGAGTAAATCCTGAACGATACATTGCGCAGCCTGGCAACAGGCTGCTGACAACATGACGACTCCGCAGATAAAAAGAAAGCGCGTGCCTGTGCACGGTGTATTGCTATTGGACAAGCCAGTAGGTTTTTCCAGTAATGATGCCCTGATCAAGGCCAAGCGTTTTTTGAATGCCGCCAAAGCTGGACATACTGGCACGCTAGACCCATTTGCTACTGGCTTGCTGCCACTGTGCTTTGGAGAAGCCACCAAGTTTTCCCAGGATTTGCTGGAAGCTGATAAAACCTATATCACGGTGGTGCACCTTGGCGTTACCACGACAACCGGAGATACCGAAGGTGAAGTGCTGGAAGAAAAGCCGGTAGCGGTCAGTATTGAGCAAATTCAGCATGCTTTACAGCAATTTACTGGGCCCATACAGCAAGTACCTCCCATGTATTCGGCACTCAAGCGTGATGGCAAGCCTTTGTATGAATATGCGCGGGCAGGTATCACGCTGGAACGCGAAGCGCGTAGCGTCATTATTCATGAGCTGGAATTACTTGCTTATGAAGCACCTTTTTTAAGCCTGAAAGTCAAATGCAGTAAAGGTACTTATGTACGTGTGCTGGGTGGGGATATAGGTGCAATGCTGGGTTGTGGTGCTCATTTGAAAGAATTGCGACGCATAGGCGTCGGTCATCTGGTGCTGGAGAAATCCATTACCCTGGAGTATCTCGAAAGCTTGCCAGAGCCAGAACGTCTGGCATTGCTGGATCCAGTTGATGCCTTATTGTCCAGCTTTAACCCGGTTTACCTCACAGACGAGCTGTCACGCCGCTTCCTGCATGGCCAGCGTCTGCCATTAAATAAAGAAGAAGTCTTTTTACCCATTGAAACTGGCCGCGTTCGCGTCTATCGTGAATCGGACGGGCAGTTACTCGGTTCAGCTCAGTTACAGGAATACGGCATACTCGCGCCCGAGCGCCTGATTGCCACTGAACATTAATTGTGTCATCGCGCCGTAGCAACTCCTTGAAATAATAGGAGTTTTTCTACTTTTGCGCTGCAACATGTTATAATCGCTGGTTATCCGATTTACCTCATAGATTTACCCAATAAGAACGCTATCATGTCTACTTCAAAACGCGCTATTCGTAACATCGCCATTATCGCTCACGTCGATCACGGCAAAACCACTCTGGTTGACCAGTTATTGCGTCAGTCCGGTACTTTCCGCGACAACCAGCAGGTTGATGCCCGTGTTATGGATTCGAATGATATCGAAAAAGAGCGCGGTATCACTATTTTGTCCAAGAACTGTGCTGTTGAATACAAAGGCACACACATCAACATCGTTGATACCCCAGGCCATGCCGACTTTGGTGGTGAAGTAGAGCGTGTTTTGTCCATGGTGGACAGCGTTTTGTTGCTGGTAGATGCACAAGAAGGCCCAATGCCACAAACGCGTTTTGTAACGCGTAAAGCACTGGCGCTGGGTTTGAAACCTATCGTTGTCGTCAACAAGATCGACCGTGAAAATGCCGATCCTCAAAAAGCCGTCAATGCGACTTTTGAATTGTTCGACAAACTCGGCGCAACTGACGAGCAACTCGATTTCCCTATCGTGTATGCATCCGGTTTCAAAGGCTATGCAGGTCTGGAAGACTCCGTGCGTGATGGCAATATGGAGCCCTTGTTTGACGCTATTCTGGAACACGTTCCTGCGCGTGAAGATGACCCAGATGGTCCTCTGCAATTGCAAATCACTTCCCTGGAATACTCTTCCTACGTTGGTAAAATCGGCGTTGGCCGTATCCTGCGTGGTCGCGTCAAGGCATTGCAAGACGTCGTCTGGATGAATGGTCCTGAAGACAAGCCAACCAAGGCACGTATTAATCAAGTATTGACTTTCAAAGGCCTGGACCGCGTTCTGGTTGATGAAGCATTGGCCGGTGACATCGTCCTGATCAACGGTATCGAAGAAATCGGTATCGGCTCCACCATCTGCGCACCGGACACGCCTGAAGGCTTGCCGATGTTGAAGATTGATGAACCAACTTTGACCATGAACTTCATGGTTAACAGCTCTCCACTGGCTGGCCGCGAAGGTAAGTTCGTCACAACACGTCAAATCCGTGACCGTCTGGAACGTGAATTGAAATCCAACATGGCTTTGCGCGTTGTGCAGGCTGAGGGTGATGATTCCACGTATGAAGTTTCTGGCCGTGGTGAGTTGCATCTGACTATCCTGATCGAAAACATGCGTCGTGAAGGTTTTGAGCTGGCAGTATCCCGTCCACGTGTTGTTTTCAAAATGGTAGGCGACGTGCGTCACGAACCATATGAAAACCTGACTGTAGACGTAGAAGAAGTCAACCAGGGTGGTGTCATGGAAGAGCTGGGTCGTCGTCGTGGTGATCTGCAAAACATGGAACCGGACGGCAAAGGTCGTGTACGTCTGGAATACCGTATTCCTGCACGTGGCCTGATCGGCTTCCAGGGCGAATTCATGACATTGACACGCGGTACAGGCTTGATGAGCCACGTGTTTGATGAATACGCACCAGTTGATAATTCCAAAGGCGAACTCGGTGGCCGTCGCAATGGCGTGCTGATCTCGCAAGATGATGGCGCAGCAGTTGCCTACGCTATCTGGAAACTGCAAGACCGTGGCCGTATGTTCGTCAGCCACAATGACCCAGTGTATGAAGGCATGATCATCGGTATCCATTCCCGTGACAATGACCTGGTTGTGAACCCGATCAAGGGCAAGCAATTGACCAACGTTCGCTCTTCCGGTACAGATGAAGCGGTACGCCTGGTACCACCTATCCAGTTGAACCTGGAATACGCGGTTGAGTTTATTGATGATGATGAACTGGTTGAAGTTACTCCTAAGAGTATCCGTTTGCGCAAGCGTTTCTTGAAAGAACACGAGCGTAAAAAGGCATCACGCGAATAAGCTGATTGCTTCTGTCTAATGCGGCTGCCAGTCATGCCGCATGAAGATCAACCCGTTTTGCTCTCGCACTAAGTGAGGGTCAAACGGGTTTTTTATTTGGATGAATATGCAACATAAAATGACTCGCCGCAAGGCGGTAATGCTGATGATCTGTGCGGCGATCTTGTGGAGTATCGCTGGCGTATTTACCCGTCATCTTGAAGTGGCGCGTAATTTTGAAGTCACTTTCTGGCGCAGTTTTTTTGCTGCGGTATTTATTGCAGGTGTCATGCTCAGGCAATATAAATGGGCTTTTATTCCACGCTTGAAATTGTTGGGCAAGATTGGTTTCATGTCCGGCTGCATGTGGGCCACCATGTATAGCTGCTTCATGATCGCCTTGACCATGACGACAGTCGCCAATACCTCCATTATGGAAAGTCTGACGCCTTTGTTCACGGCTTTTTTAGCCTGGATGGTATTGCGTCAGCATATTCCTGCACGTACCTGGTGGGCAATTGCTGCGGCTGGCGTGGGTATGTGCTGGATGTTTGCTGGTAGTTTGACTGAAGTGGATAGTCGTGGCCTGGCAGGCATGCTGATAGCGCTGGGTATTCCATTGGCATCGTCAGTGAATGTCATCATCTTGAAGAAAGGTGGTCATGCTGTTGATCTTGTGCCTGCTGTGTTTGTTGGTGGTAGTTTGTCTGCACTGATCATGTTGCCATTTGCCTGGCCATTTCACACTTCATTGCATGATATTGCCATCTTGGCGATTTTGGGTTTTTTCCAGTTGGGCTTGCCATGCATGATGATGGTCAAGGCATCCAATAGTTTGTCTGCACCAGAGATCGCTTTGCTATCTTTGCTGGAAGTTTTATTGGCTCCAATCTGGGCATGGCTGGGTGCTGGCGAAGTGCCTGCGCAGTCCAGTATAGTAGGTGGAGCGATCGTACTGACCGCATTGGTCTACAATGAATTGACAGATATGCGCAGTGATTGATCTGCATCAAATTCTGTAAAGGTAAATTTTGAATTTGCAGGGCAGGGAATTATGATCGCGAACATTTTTCTTTTCGGATTGCCTTGCCATGACTACAGCCTCAGAAAAAACTGCAATAAAAGCACCAGAACTTCTCTTGCCCGCCGGTTCGCTGGAAAAAATGCATACCGCTTTCGACTTCGGTGCCGATGCGGTGTATGCAGGCCAGCCACGCTATAGTCTGCGCGCCCGCAATAATGAATTCTCTACCCTCGATGTATTGCAGCAGGGCATAGATGGTGCGCATGCGCGCGGCAAATTGTTCTTCGTCGCTAGCAATATCTTCCCGCACAATAGCAAGCTAAAAACCTATCTGCGCGACATGGAGCCGGTCATCAATATGAAGCCGGATGCACTCATCATGGCTGACCCCGGCCTCATCATGATGGTGCGTGAAAAATGGCCAGAAGTGCCCGTGCATCTGTCGGTGCAAGCCAATGCAGTGAATTGGGCTGATGTCAAATTCTGGAAAAAAATGGACCTGACCCGCGTCATCCTCTCGCGCGAATTGTCACTCGATGAAATAGAAGAGATACGCCAGCAATGCCCGGATATGGAGCTGGAAGTTTTCGTGCATGGCGCCTTGTGCATCGCCTACTCCGGTCGCTGTCTGCTGTCCGGCTATTTCAATCATCGCGACCCCAATCAGGGCACATGCACCAATTCCTGTCGCTGGGATTACAAAGTCGAAAATGCGGCAGAAAATGAAACCGGTGACCTCGCACGCATCCCGGTCGAGCGTATCCAGCTCAATTACCAGCAGGCGTTGGAGAGCGCCAATCAATCTTTTTCTGCCATGGGTGATATGCCACGCCATCCCCTGGCTGATCGCCCATATCTAATAGAAGAGGGCGGCAAGCCCGGCCAGTTCATGCCCATACTCGAAGATGAGCACGGCACCTACATCATGAATTCCAAGGATTTGCGCGCTGTTGAACATGTAGAGCGTCTAGCAAAAATTGGTATTGATTCACTGAAGGTCGAAGGCCGTACCAAGTCCTTGTACTATGTCGCCCGCACTGCCCAAACCTACAGGCGCGCAATTGATGATGCAGTCGCTGGTCGTCCGTTTAATACTGACTTGCTGGGGCAGTTGAATGGTCTCGCCAATCGCGGCTATACCGATGGTTTTTATCAGCGCCACCATACGCAAGAACACCAAAATTATATGGAGGGTGTATCAAAGGCGCACCGCAGCCAGTATGTCGGGCAAGTCTTGCAAGTGACAGACGGCTGGGCAGAAATCGAAGTCAAAAACCGCTTTGCTGTTGGCGATGAGATAGAAATCATTTCACCGAATGGCAATGAAATGATCAGGCTGGCTGAGATGCGTAGTGCCGATAATCAAGCCCTGAACATCATAGGCGGGGCGGGGCATAAGGTGCGTATTCCGCTGGATGCCAGACATGAAAAAGCCTTGATAGCCAGGATGTTGTAATCAAGGAGTTGACGCTTCCTTCATAGCGTGTATTCTTGATTCGATAGGGGTATTAGATTTGGCAAAGGGGTGTGGCGATGAAAAGACAACTACAGAGTTTCTTATTGACCTGCTCTTTGCTCGTGATGTCGCTTAGTGCGGCAGCGGCAGAGCCTTTGCCTATATTCGATGCCCACATGCATTACAATATCGAAGCGCGCAGCACCTGGTCGCCACAACGCGTCATGGCCCTGTGGCGTCAGCTTGGCATACGTGCCGTGTTGGCGACCAGTCGTCCGAATGATGGTACGCTGGATTTGCTTGCGCAAAATGCACCGGACATCAAGATAGTGCCTTTCCTGCGTCCCTATAGGGGGCGACCTGACAGACATGACTGGTTTGCCAATCCCGAGATAGAGCGTTTCGTTGAAAAAGAATTGCAACGTGGCATCTACCGTGGCATAGGTGAATTCCATATCTTTGGCAAGGATGCGGATGCTCCCTATATGGCGAAAATTGCCAGGCTGGCCAAGGCGCGTGATTTGTGGCTGCATGCCCATTCTGATGAAGATGCAATAGAGCGTATTTTGTACCACGCGCCCGGCGTAAAACTGATCTGGGCGCACACTGGCATGAGCACTTCTCTCGATAAAGTCGAGGCCATGTTCGCCCTATACCCCAGCCTAGTTGGAGAACTATCTTTCCGCTCTGATCTTGAACAAAACGGCGGCCTGAATCCACAATGGAGGCGCCTGTTCCTGCGCTACCCGGACAGATTCGTGCTTGGCACAGATACCTGGGTCACTTCTCGTTGGGATGAAGTGCCGCAGTTGATGGCTTTTTATCGCCGCATGTTGAGTGAATTGCCAATAGATGTGGCAGAGCGCATTGCCT
This sequence comes from Undibacterium sp. Di27W, assembly GCF_049340345.1. NCBI lineage: Bacteria > Pseudomonadati > Pseudomonadota > Betaproteobacteria > Burkholderiales > Oxalobacteraceae > Undibacterium > Undibacterium sp. Di27W. The sequence goes on from NZ_JBMPOS010000001.1 coordinate 585,319, forward strand.
ATAAGAATGGACTCGCTATGTTTGGTCTGCAATAATCCAGTTTTTTCACTCCCACCGCTCAGGCATGGATTTTTTTGATCAAGTTGCAGAGATACTTTCCCTGGTGCGCAACGAACAGAAGCTGCAAATGCTGGGCATCACCCTTATCTATGTCTGCATGAGCGTCGTCACACTCATCATGTATGCCCTGGATAAGGCTGCATCAAAAAGACGTGATGCAAGAATTTCTGAACGGACTTTATTATTGTGTGGTCTGGCCTGCGGTTGGCCAGGCGCCATGCTGGCACAACAATGGTTCCGTCATAAAACCATCAAGACTTCTTTCCGGCTGGCATTCGCTGTCACCGTTATCTTCAATTGCATGGCACTTGTCATGTTTATCTGCTGGTCATTGAACTTATTGAATTAACATTGTCCAATTGGTAATATGGGATTTTCATCCATATAGGTAGTTTTTTGCAGATGATCCGTATTTCCAGGGAGACCAGGCATGAAAATTTAAGCTCAAAACACCTATGTGGCGCTGGCGATTGATGGCATGGCCACTGTGCTAGAACAAGGCCCTCCATTCTGGAGTTTGCCCGAAGCAGAAATCGAGGCCTACGGCAAACACTGGCTGATCAGTGAATTTGCTTGCGAATCAGACTGGCCCAGCTGGGAAATGCATCCGCAGGCAGATGAATTCGTGTATTTGTTATCCGGTCGTGCGGATTTTCTCATCGAGCTAGACGATACCGTTGAACATATACATATGAAAGCAGGTGAGGCGGTATTGGTGCCCAAGGGACGCTGGCATACGGCTAAAGTGTTTGCAGAAAGTCGTATGTTATTTGTGACGCGTGGCGAAGGGACGCAGCATAAGCCTGTGTGAAGATTGATTTCTTCGTTTTTGATCTTATTGCCTGCGATCGCTTCATTTATACGTGATTTTTCTGGGGCAGTTTAAAATACGGCATTGTAAATTGTTATTCCGTTTTATTTTGAAGATAAAAACACTACTTCCCAGACTGATATCCTTGGGCACGCTGTTGGAATCAAGAGTCCTCTGCCTGTTTATCTCTGTCCTTTTGTTCATGGTAAGCCCGTTTGCTGCTGCTCAAGTGAGTGCAGATCATGTCAAAGCTTTGTACGAAAAGGCCAAAACTGGTGACGTACAAGCTATTTTTACCTTGAGAGAAAAGGCGAGGAAGGGAAACTCCTTTGCGCAATCGAGCTTGGGATACATGTGCGATCGCGGACTTGGTGTGCCGCAAAATCATGTCGAGGCTTTGGCCTGGTATAAGAAGGCTGCAGATCTAGGGAGCTCCACTGCGCAATACCATCTTGGATTTAAGTATGACATTGGGTTGGGCGTGTCGCCCAACCACGACGAGGCGATGGTTTGGTACCGCAAGGCTGCAGATCAGGGAAATATTGAGGCGCAATACGAACTTGGGGCTAAGTACGAGCATGGTAATGGAGTGCCACAAAACTACAGCGAGGCAATGATCTGGTATCGCAAGGCTGCAATTCGAGGGAACTCCAAAGCACAGAACAACTTGGGTCAGATTTACGAACATGGCCGTGGAGTGCCGCAAAACTATGTCGAGGCAGCGACTTGGTACCGAAGGGCGGCAAGTCAAGGGAACTCCTATGCGCAGGACAATTTGGGAGGCATGTATGAACATGGGCGTGGGGTGCCGAAAAATGATGTTGAGGCGGTGACCTGGTACCGCAAGGCTGCGAAACAAGATAATTCCATTGCGCAAAATAATCTGGGTTACATGCTTGCGCACGGACGTGGAGTGCTGCAAAACTATGCGGAAGCAGTGGCTTGGTATCGCAAGGCAGCGGATCAGGAGCACTCAGGCGCGCAGAACAATCTGGGATACATGTACGAGGAAGGGTATGGGGTGCCGCAGAACTACACCGAGGCGGTTAGCTGGTACCTTAAGGCCGCGGAACAAGATAATTCCATCGCGCAGAATAATTTGGGATATATGTTTGCGCAGGGCCGTGGTGTGTCACAAAGCTATACAGAAGCGTTGAAGTGGTACCTTATGGCAGCTGATCAGGGTAATCCCGCTGCACAGAAAACTCTAGGAACCATGTATGCCCTTGGTCGTGGCGTGCAGCAAGACTATGAGGTGGCAGTGAAGTGGTTTCGCAAGGCAGCGGAGCAGGGGAATGCGAGTTCGCAATACAATATGGGATACATGTACTACCATGGATATGGAGTGCCTCAAAATTTTGCTGATGCATTGACTTGGTATGGGAAGGCGGCCGATCAGGGGCACCCAGTAGCACAGCTCGGGTTGGGTTTGATGTATGAAAATGGCGAAGGTGTGCCACAGAACAAAACTGAGGCAATTGCTTTATATCGTAAGTCTGCGGTACAGGGAAACCCTAATGCTCAATATTATATTGACAAACTAAATGCCCCCACGGCTACAAAGAAATAGTTTTGGCTTTAGTGTGCGGGGCTGGATTGTCGAGCCAGCGCAAGTTGCTGGATTTGATTGGGAAATAGTCTTTTGCTTGTATTTCGCTTATCTTGATTTGTAATTCATTCATATCAAAATTAACCCTGTTAACTAAAAAGCCACGATTTGTGGGCTTTTGTTTTGAATGAGAATGATCTCAGCTCGCTGTTTTGCTCAGTGTATCAAAATATTGCCCTTGATGATTTGCTGATAGACTTACGGGTTTTGTGGTTAATATTCGCAACATATGCCCATTCCCTAATCGTATTGACATATAGGCCTTGCATAATCCGTTAGTTTTCCGTAATGGCCTGTAAAATAGTCGATATTGATTAAGTTTAAATAAGATTGAAGCAGTAAGAAATGACGCACTCCATAGGGAAAGCCCCCGTAAAACCTCCTAGAACCGTTAGTGTAGCCCCCATGCTGGATTGGACTGACAGACACTGCCGCCAGTTCCACCGCCATATCACCCGCAATACCTGGTTGTACACCGAGATGGTGACAACTGGTTCACTCTTGCATGGTGATGTGCAGCGCCATCTTGAGTTTAATCCTGGTGAACATCCCGTTGCTCTGCAACTGGGCGGTAGCGAACTGGCGGATCTGGCGCACGCAGCCAAGCTGGGTGAGCAATGGGGCTATGATGAAATCAACCTGAATTGTGGCTGCCCGTCTGAACGCGTGCAAAAAGGTGCGTTTGGTGCCTGTCTTATGGCAGAGCCGAAACTGGTTGCTGACAGTGTCAAGGCGATGAAAGATGTGGTGTCTATTGACGTCACAGTCAAGCATCGCATAGGCATCAATGATGTGGATTCTTATGAATTCATGCGCGACTTTGTTGGTACGGTTGCTGATGCTGGTTGCCAGACTTTTATCGTTCATGCGCGCAACGCGATTCTCAAGGGCTTGTCGCCAAGAGAAAACCGTGAAATCCCGCCGCTTAAATATGACTATGCCTATCGCCTGAAAAAAGAATTCCCTGATCTGGAAATCATCCTCAACGGTGGCATCAAAACCCTCGAAGACATGGATTTGCACCTGCAACATGTCGATGGCGTCATGATAGGGCGCGAGGCTTATCACAACCCCTATTTCATGGCCAGCTTTGACGAGCGCTATTATGGCGATGCTACCCCGGTCAAGAGCAGGGAAGAGATTCTGCAGCACATGATCCCCTATATTCATCATCAGTTGGCTTTGTATGGTAATGGTGGCAAGGGATTGCGCCTCAATACCGTTGTGCGTCATATGTTGGGTCTCATGATGGGCCTGGTTGGTGCACGGGTTTTTCGGCAGATATTGTCAGACAGTAAAAAACTTGCCTCTGGCAATCCAGAGTTATTGCTGGAAGCGGCGCAAGCCATGCAGAGCGTGATGGCATTCGATAGAAGTCAGGAAGCTCAGGTGGATGCTGCGGCCTAGTCATCATGGGTTAGCTCATGCAGGCGAAATTAAAGTCTGATATTTGAGACTGATACTTGAGACTGATACATGAGGAAATTTGTAAATGAAGTCCGAGTATTCGTAAGAATTTGTAATACATGGTGGAGTTGCATCTGTGCAGGAATATATTGCTTATGTTTCATTGCACGCTCCTTCAACTCACTACCTCAGTGAGATTTCGCCTACGCCTTTAAAGCGTAGGCTTTTTTATGTCCGCTCAATCGGCAGGAGTTATTATGTATACTTCCACCTTGCGTAAAGTCATTTTTTCCAGCTGTTTCCTCATATTCTCGTCTTTAGCGCATGCTACTCCCATCATGGAGTTACGCCTTGATACCATGCTGGCAAAAGCAGGAGAGTTGAAAAAAGATTTGAATCTAAATGCCAATCAGCAATTACTATGGCAACAGACTGAAAATAAATTAAACGCCATCCAGCATCAACGTGAAAAGCGCAGGGAGCGTCTACAGGCTGAGTTGGAGTTGCGGCTGGAGCAAAACAATATTGAGTTGCGTGACCTGAGTCCTCAAATCGAGCAGGAAGATCAAAGCACGGTGCAAGAAAACAAGCAAATGCGGGAGCTTGTGCTCATTCTCAACGATGCGCTGGATGACAAGCAGCGCCAATCCATGCAAATGTTGATGGCAAGTTACTTGCGCGCCACGGCAGAGGTGGGTAAGGCCAGGCGCCAGGATAGTACCGATGCACCGCAGCGCAAGGCTGGCATGGGACGGCAGCGGGGTGGTGGTGGGAATGGCGAAAACAAATTCTGACGGGTGAGATGCTGTAATTAAGATGATGTTCTTCTTGTTAATTAACAGTAGTAAGGCCGCAAATACCTCGTCATTGCAGAAGCCTATTGCCAGCAAGCCAAATTCCTCGTATAATGCGTAGCTCTCTTGCACTGCAATATTCGCAAGAGAAAAGCAGTGGTGGCCGTAGCTCAGTTGGTAGAGTCCAGGATTGTGATTCCTGTTGTCGTGGGTTCGAACCCCATCGGTCACCCCAGAAATTCAAACAAAAAGCCCGCTTCTAGCGGGCTTTTTGTTTTCTTGCAGTTTCGGTTTTTACCTGCGACTTAGCATCGCTACGATATGAGTCCGCCCGCTATTCTGAAGAATGGCGGCTGTCCACGAGATCATGTTTGATTTGCTCATACGTCCTATATTGGCGCGCTATTCTGTGATCGGCGCAATAGGTGATGCAGAGCCAAAATTTATTTCTTGAAAACACCTATGTGACCGCCCTTGTGTGCGCAAGAGCGCATAGAATTTTTAGTTGGCGTGATAGGCTATGCTCAGCTTCCCAATTTTGTTTATGTAATGCAAAGTTTGAGGTGAAATTTTAAGGCCAAAAACGTTAATGCATACCTCCCCTAGTCCCATGCAAAATTATCTGCTTGCTGTCTTGCCAGCCGCGGAATTTGCATCCCTCTCCAACGGGCTAGAGCTCATCACGATGACAGTTGGTGACGTGCTGTATGAGGCGGGTGTGCGTCAGCAGTATGTGTATTTTCCTACCTCGGCTATCGTTTCTTTACTGTATGTGCTGGAGGATGGTGTTTCTGCTGAAATTGCGGCTGTTGGACATGAAGGTGTAGTCGGTATTTCTCTTTTTATGGGCGGGGATACCACGCCCAACCGTGCAGTTGTGCAAAGCGCTGGTTTGGCCTATCGCCTTAAAGGGCAATTACTGAAAATAGAGTTTGACCGCGCTGGCCCGTTATTGCGTGTGTTGCTGCGTTATACCCAGGCACTGATCACGCAAATGACGCAAACTGCGATTTGTAATCTACATCATACGGTGGAGCAACAGTTGTGTCGCTGGCTGCTGTTGAGCCTGGATAGATTGTCTTCTGATGCCGTGAATATCACTCAGCAGCGCATAGCCAACGCACTGGGGGTGCGTCGTGAGCGAGTCACTGAGGCGGCAGGTAATTTGCAGCGTGCGGGTTTGATTTGCTATAGCCGCGGTGCGATTATCGTGCTGGACCGGCCTGGCCTGGAAAAAGTAGTCTGCGAGTGTTATTTCGTCATACAAAAAGAATTTACCAGGCTGCTTTCCTCCGTTCCCTTCCAGTAAGGCTTGTTGAAGTCGGCTCATGCTGCAATCTGGGGAGATCCGATTTTCGCGTGTTTTGCAAGAAGCTGCGCATGATCAATCAGTTGAATTAAATCAGCTTTATATGAGCGATAGCGCACATACGCCAGCCTCATACCTGCTACTCTGTGGATAGATAATCCGGTCTATACAATCCATGCCGCTCCAGACGGAGTTGGCTGTTCAGAGTTCTCTTCATGACCATTTCGCATAACCCCTTGCAAAATCATTTGCTGGCAGCTCTACCGCAAGCAGAGTTTGCTCGCCTGGCCCTGCATCTTGAATTAGTTGAGCTGCCATTGGGACTGGCATTGTATGAGGCTGGTGGTACCTTGAATTATGTTTATTTCCCGACTACCTCCATCGTTTCCTTGCTGTATGTACTGGAAAACGGCGCCTCTGCTGAAATAGCCATCGTTGGTAATGAAGGCATACTGGGTATTTCTTTATTCATGGGTGGTGAAACGACACCCAGCCGCGCGGTAGTGCAGTGTGCTGGCTACGGCTATCGCCTCCAGGCACAATTTCTAAAAGAAGAATTTAATCGCGCCGGTCCCTTTTTGCGTTTGTTACTGCGCTATACCCAGGCGCTGATTACGCAAATGACACAAACTGCAGTATGCAATCGCCATCATTCCATAGAGCAGCAACTCTGCCGCTGGTTATTGTTAAGTCTTGATCGCCTGCCTTCTGATTCCGTCTCCATGACTCAGGAGCTAATCGCCAATATGCTGGGTGTCAGGCGCGAAGGGGTGACTGCAGCTGCCGGTAATATACAAAGACTGGGTTTGATACGCTACAGCCGTGGGCGCATCGACGTGATAGATCGTCCTGGCCTGGAGAAGGTCGTGTGTGAATGCTATGCCGTGGTTAAACTGGAATTCGATCGTTTGTTAGCAGACATCCCTCAGGGAGATCCTCTGCAGGTATTGGGGCAATCAGATCGCCGCGCCTTTACGCTACGCGCTATGCCTGCACAAATTGGTGCAGGTTTGAAAGACGCTTAAATTCAATGGCACAGTCCGTTATACGCGCCAAGATTAAGGCGCGCTCGCGCGCTAAGTCAATTGTGCAACTGCCTCTTGAACAAGTATTTATAGCGTTATCGTCAAACTAAAGTCAGATTCTTGATCGTATGTACGCTAGCGTACGTACGTATCATTGCAGAGCTGTCATAGTGGTGTTTCAACTGCGATTCAAAAAAATGAAATTGCAGTTACTGTTGCTTAAACTTGGCAGTCTAGAAGTTGCTGAGCTTTCTTTGCATTATTTTCTCCCTATGTGTGATATCGAACAGACACTATATTCATTAGTGCAATAGAGTTGAGGCGCGGGGCGTGCCGAACTTTACTTTTGTACATTTCCTGCCTTGTCTTTCACTCTAAATTACGCAGGAATTCGATATGGATAGTTTGATAGACCCGAATCAAAATCATCTGCTTGCTGCCTTGCTGGATACCGAATTTGATCGCCTGGCCCCGTATCTGGAGCCGGTGCCCATGCTGCTAGGTGATGTTTTATATGAGTCTGGTGGCAAGCTGCAATATGTGTATTTCCCAGTGACGGCGATAGTTTCGCTGCACTATTTGCTGGAAAATGGTGGTTCTTCAGAAATTGCCGGCGTCGGCAATGAAGGGCTGGTGGGCATTTCCCTGTTCATGGGCGGGGATACTACGCCAAGCAGGGCGATAGTACAAACTGGCGGCTATGGTTATCGACTGAAGGCGCATATTTTGCTGGAAGAATTTAATCGCGCAGGTCCAGTGTTGCGCTTATTGCTGCGTTATACCCAGGCCCTGATTACTCAAATGTCACAAACAGCAGTTTGTAATAGACATCACTCTGTGGAGCAGCAACTGTGTCGGTGGCTCTTGTTAACCATGGACCGAATGGCAGGCAACGATTTGACCATCACGCAAGAATTGATAGCCAATATGTTGGGGGTGCGGCGTGAGGGTGTAACGGAGGCTGCAGGTAAATTGCAAAATTATGGCTTTATCAGTTATCGACGTGGTCATATCACCGTGATTAACAGGGCTGGACTTGAAGAGCGTGTCTGTGAGTGTTATGACGTGGTCAAAAAAGAATTTGCCCGCTTGCTGTCTGATGTCTTGCAACGTCAGGGTAAAGTCAATCCCGAGCTGCCTGCCACCATTGTTCGTAAAACAGGGTTTGTGCCAGGCCATATAAGTATATGAACCTGCCTTACGATTTGGATATTTTTTTGAGGGTTTGCTGTGAATGACAATATATGAAGGCAGTATCGGTAGAGCGTTTGACCTTAATTGGTTTTGGCATCACTTTGCTTGCATTATTGATGATAGGTGGAATTGCCTGGAATATTGCGGTACCTTTTGATGCAGTTAAATCGATAGAACATACGCGTAAAATAATAGATGACCTCAACGAACTGAGTGTCAAATTGTCAGAGGCGGAGAACGCGCAAAAAGCCTATTTCCTGACGAAGGAAGAAAGTTTCATCAGGCAGCGCAATACTCGCTTCGATGACGTGACTCTTGTTATTCAGCACTTGCATGATTTGACGTTGGATAATGTGCCGCAACAAGCACGTATGCAGCAATTGCAAATGGCCATTGATGAGAGAGTGACCATCATGCATGCGAGCCAAAAACAATTTGATGCTTTGGGTTTTAGTGCTGCCCGGGCCTTGTTCAATACAGGCTTGCAGGCTTCGACCAAGGTACAAAATATTCTGACTGAAGCCATCGTTGATGAGCAAGTCTTGCTCGATGAGCGTAAATTAAAAGCGGCATTTCGCATCAAACTGGTGGTCGGCAGCGTGGGTTTTTTGCTGGTATTTCTATTGCTGTGGGCTTTGCAGATACGCCGTGCCACGCTAGGTCGTATGGCGGGTGAGCAAACATCGCTCAAAGTGCGTGAAGTTTTGCTCAAGATGGGGGCCTTGCAGGATGCTATTTTTAATAGCCCGAATTTTTCCATTATTGCCACCGATGCACAGGGTTTGATACAGATTTTCAATGTAGGGGCGGAGCACATGCTGGGCTATGATGCTGTTGATGTCGTCAACCTCATCAGCCCTGCCGATATTTCTGATGCTGACGAGCTTGCTGCCAGGGCAGCTGCGTTGAGTACAGAATTCAATACGCCTGTGGCATTGGGTTTTGATGCCTTGACTTTCAAGGCCATGCGCAGTCTGGAAGATATACACGAACTCACCTATATTCGTCGTGATGGCAGTCGCTTGCAGGCCATTGTTTCAGTTACTGCATTGCGAGACGATCAGGGTGTAGTCATCGGTAGTCTTTTGATAGGCACCGATAATACTGCACGCAAGCAGGTTGAGGCCGAACAGGCCTTGCTGGATCAGCGTTTGCGTGACCAGCAATTTTATACGCGCTCTTTAATTGAAGCTAATATTGATGCCCTGATTACCACTGACTTGAATGGCGTCATTAGCGACGTCAACCATCAGATGGAAGCGATCACCGGGTGTACGCGTGATGAATTGATCGGTGCGCCATTCAAAAATTATTTTACCGAACCTGCGGTGGCGGAGTTGGCAATGAAGCGCGCACTGCAAACGGGCAAGGTCAGCAATTGCGAACTGACAGCGATAGCAAAAGACGGTAAGGAAACTGAAATTTCCTACAATGCCAGCACCATCTATGACCGTGAGCGCAGATTGCAAGGTGTATTTGCGTCCGCCCGTGATGTCACTGAATATAAACTCTTTGAACAAAAACTCCAGAATAGCAATATAGAACTGGAGTTGGCAAAAGCTGTTGCCGAAAAAGCGAATCTGGCCAAGTCAGAATTTTTATCCAGTATGAGTCATGAGTTGCGTACGCCATTGAATGCGGTGCTGGGTTTTGCCCAATTAATGGCATCCGACCATCCGCCGCCCTCTGATAACCAGAAATTGTCGATAGACCAGATCTTGCAGGCCGGTTGGTATTTGCTGCGTTTGATCAACGAAATCCTCGATTTGGCGATGATAGAGTCGGGTAAAGTCAGTATATCCAAAGAATCCATTTTGCTGGCCGATGTTTTGCTGGATTGTCAATCCATGATAGAGCCACAAGCACAGACCCGTGGCATCGATATGATTTTCCCAGTCATAGATGTACCCTTGTATGTGTTAGCCGACCGTACCAGACTTAAACAAGTCATGGTGAATTTGTTGTCAAATGCGATTAAATACAATCAGGACGAAGGCTCAGTAACTGTTGAATATCTTGTGCGTAGCGAGGGTCGCATACGTATCAGTGTCAAGGACGCGGGTAAGGGCTTGTCGCCGGAACAGGTAGGGCAATTGTTTCAACCCTTCAATCGTCTTGGACAGGATGCAGGTAATGAGGAGGGCACTGGAATAGGCCTGGTCGTCACCAAGCAATTGGTCGAACTCATGGGCGGTGTGATTGGTGTTGAAAGTCATGTGGGTATTGGCAGCGTATTTTGGATAGAGCTTGCCTTGTCCTCGGCGCCAGCTTTGCATGGTGAGGCAGGCGATGAGTTTGTGCTTGAATCATCTGATGGGATGGCAGCAGTTCATGGATCATCGCAACGCAGTTTATTATATGTTGAAGATAACCCGGCTAACCTGGCGTTGGTTGAGCAATTGATTGCCCGCCGCAGTGACCTCAAGCTCTTGACCGCCGTTGATGCGCATCTGGGTATTGCAACAGCGCAGATGTGCAAGCCAGATGTGATTTTGATGGATATTAATTTGCCTGGCCTCAGTGGTTTTGGTGCGCTCAAGATATTGGCAAATGATCCGCTGACGTCGCATATACCGGTTATGGCGCTATCTGCAAATGCCATGCCGCGTGATATAGCAAAAGGTCTGGATGCGGGCTTTTTCCGTTATCTGACCAAGCCTATCAAGGTCAATGAATTCATGGATGCACTGGACCTGGCTTTGCATCATGCCAAAGAACATGGCTTGGGTGCCAGGAAGGGTGACATCGATCGTAATCGCCAAAAAAACGAAGTTGAGCTTAACTAAAGTGTTGTGTTGAGGTTGAATCGATTTTGAAAGAAAAAAATGCTTGAAGCAGTCGAAATTCTCAAGGCCAGTATCCTGATCGTTGACGATCAAAAAGCGAATGTAATGCTGTTGGAGCAAATGCTGCGTAATATTGGCTATACCTCCATCACCACAACCATGGACGCGCGTACAGTTGCTGCCTTGCACATAGAGCATAACTATGACCTGATATTGCTGGATCTGCAAATGCCAGGCATGGATGGTTTTGAAGTGATGGAAGAGTTGAAAAACATCGCTGCAGATGCCTATTTGCCGGTATTGGTGATTACTGCTCAGCCAGGGCACAAGCTGCGTGCATTGCAAGCGGGTGCCAAGGATTTTGTCAGTAAGCCGTTTGATTTGCAGGAAGTGCAAACGCGCATCCACAATATGCTTGAAGTGCGTTTGTTATATCAGCAACTGGATACTTACAATAAACGCCTGGAGCAGACCGTGCAGGAGCGTACGGCAGAGTTGCTTGTCAGCGAGGCACGCTTTAAAAGTTTTACCCAGCTCTCATCTGACTGGTATTGGGAGCAAGATCAGTTTGGTAATTTCACTAGTATATCCGGGCCGGTATTTGAAATGCTGGGCATACAGGCAGAAGATATGCTGGGTAATGTACCCAAGGGCGGCATGGACGGTTGGGATGTCGATGAACGCGAACAGCTAGACGACAATATTGCCAATCGCCGGCCATTTTTGGACTTTATTTACCGGCGCGTCAAGCAAGATGGCACGATACAATATCTGCAAGTCAGTGGTGAGCCTTTCTTTGATTCTGCCAGCAGGTTTGCCGGATACCGCGGGGTGGGCATGGACGTAACCCATAGACGAGCATGAAATCAAAAGTCATTATCTATACTTAAAATTACCAATATTGAGCTATGAATAAACCGACTTCAGACGAACAAAACCTATCCAAAGAACCCAGTCTTTTACAAAAACTGGGGCCGGGCCTGATCACCGGGGCTGCTGACGATGACCCCAGTGGCATTGCCACTTATTCGCAAGCGGGTGCGCAATTCGGTTTTAACATGTTGTGGACGGTATTGTTTACCTACCCCTTGATGGTAGGCATACAAATTGTCAGTGCCCGTATAGGCCGGGTCAGTGGTCATGGGCTCGCCACCAACATCCGTCGCCATTATCCCGCCTGGCTCTTGTATGCCGTGGTCGGCCTTTTGTTAGTCGCCAATACCATCAATATTGCTGCTGATATTTCAGCCATGGGTGAGGCATTGAAGTTGCTGATAGGTGGCAAGGCGCATCTGTATGCCATAGGCTTTGGCGTCTTGTCTTTGCTGTTGCAGGTGTTCATTCCTTATCAGCGTTATGTGCGATTTTTAAAGTGGTTGACGCTGGCTTTGCTGGCCTATGTTGCCACCATTTTTGTCGTGCACACACCCTGGTCCAAAGTCTTGATGAGCGCAGTCATGCCGCAATTGTCCTGGAAAAAAGAATATGTGACGACCGTGGTGGCATTGTTTGGTACCACCATTAGTCCCTATCTGTTTTTCTGGCAAGCTTCTCAAGAGGTTGAGGAGATGCGTGGCGATCCGCGGGCGCGCCCGTTAGGCCAGGCACCTGAACAGGCGCCAGCGAACTTGAAGCGCATAAAGCTTGATACTTATATAGGTATGGGGTTTTCCAATCTGGTCGCTTTTTTCATCATGTTGACGACAGCCGTCACCTTGAATTTGCATGGTGTGACTGAGATACAGACCTCAGCGCAGGCAGCGATGGCTTTGCGCCCGATTGCAGGTGACTTTGCTTTCATGTTGTTTAGTGCGGGTATCATAGGTACGGGTTTGCTGGCGATTCCTGTGCTGGCCGGTTCGTCGGCATATGCAATGGCAGGGGCTTTCAAATGGAAAAATAGCCTGGAAAATACGCCCATGCAAGCCAAGCAGTTCTACGCCATCATCGCACTGTCGACGCTCATAGGGATAGGCCTGGGATTTACCTCTATCGATCCCATCAAGGCACTGTATTGGAGTGCGGTCATTAATGGTGTTATTTCTGTGCCCATTATGGTCGTTATGATGCTGATGGCCAGTCGTGCAGATATCATGGGTAAATTTGTGGTCACTGCAAGGCTGAAAGTGCTGGGCTGGCTTGCCACTGCGATGATGGGACTCGCGGTGATCGCCATGCTGTTGACATTTTAGTCTGACATATCCAGACAATCGATTTGTCTGGATCAACTAAACTTGCCGCGAATAGACTTTGATCTTGAGCGAATGCTTGCAGGTAGATTAAAAACCAGATCCCCAAATAGTTGGCGATGTATCCGGTGCCGTTATGATTTTTACATGGTCTGGATCGCCCACATTCAATATGAAACCTATTGATTCAAAGCCATACCCTGTCATAAGTGAATATTCTTATTCAATCAGACAGCAAATAGCCTGTCGAATCTGCCAATAGATTGCATCGCAAGCCGGACAGAGATTCTTCTATCCGGACACCCTCACGTAGCAAGATGCAGAGGGCGACCCTCCACGTCAAATTGTGGAAATGTGTGATATTTTCATTTCGGCAAGCTGGTATCCTGTTGCCTTAGGCCGAGATCGGCCATTTTCAGATCTTCAGGTACCACTTCAACCACCTAAGCTGGCCTCATTATTCTGGTTCAGGCTCTACAAATATGCCTTCGAAGGTATGCGACTTCCATTGCCAGGCTGACATGGCCTGGTCAATAGCGCCATCCTGGCGAGTCACATGTATTGAGTGCGCTTGCCCCATGCGTGTGCCTGTCGAGCCTATCCTGCCAAATTTGGCACACGCTGATATCCGTCTGGATCGCCAGGCCCGGGCAGCGATTGTGTAGGCGGCATTCATCTCGTCGGTGCCGGTTTCCTCCCCAATTTGCAGGCATTCGTCGCATGGGCGAAAACACGTGCACCCAAGCCGTTAGAATAGCGGGCAAGTTCTACATGAGGAATTTAATGAGTTCTCCCCCATTTCTGCCATTCAACGAGCCTCCCGTACCAGAAGTCGAGCACGACCGCAGCTTGGTGCGCAGCTACCTGCTGCAGTCGGCGTTGCGCTTCAACGCCGGTTCGCTGTTGTTCCTGTCGCTGGCGATCGCGTTGCTGCCGCTCTGGCTGAACTTCGGTCCGGATGCGCCGGGCGAAGTAGGGCACCACAAGCTGACTCTGTACATTGTCGGTGGCGTTGCGCTGGCGGTGATGGCCTGGCTCGCGCTGATTTCGAGCGGGATCGCCCGCAACTTTCTTGTCCGGCTGGGCGAGGAGGGCAAGGCGCTGTGTACGGAGGCGATTGCTTCTTCGGTGACGCGTCGCATCGATGCGCCGTTCAATACCTATACTACCTTCGACCTGTGCACCGAGTCCTTGTCGGGGCTGGCGCTCGGCACTGCACTCGGCTACTCCGGCCCGCCGGCGTTCGTCCACGACCCTTTCAAGGGCCGGATCGCGCTGGGCCGCTGGCGCCCGATGGCGCTGGGGCGCCATGTCGAGGTGAGGGTGTCGTCCGATTTGGGCCCCAGCTGCCGCATCGAGCTGCGCTGCCGCCCGGGCCTGGCCTGGTTCGCGATTCAGCAGGGTGAGTCGCTGAAGACCGCCGAGATAGTGTCTGCTCAACTGCGCCAGCATCTCACGCGCCATGCAAACGCACTGGACGCGGCTCGGCGTGAGCGCGAGCTGGAACGTACCTCGCTGCAGGCGCGCCTCTCAGCCTTGCAGGCACAAGTCGAGCCGCACTTCCTGTTCAATACCCTGGCAAATCTAAAGTACCTGATCCGCACCGACCAGCAGGCCGCGCAGGACATGCTCGACCACCTGGTCGGCTACCTGCAGAACGCGATGCCGGATATGCGCTCAGTGTCCTCGACCCTGGGGCGAGAAATGGATCTGGTTAACGACTACCTGGCGGTGATGCGCATCCGCATGGGCGCGCGCCTACGCTTCGCAGTCGAAGCGGCCGAGGAATTGCGCAGCCTGCCGTTCCCGCCGGCGATGCTGATCTCGCTTGTGGAAAACGCCGTCAAACACGGTTTGGAGCGGGCCAGCCGACCGGGCCTGATCACCATCAGCGCAAGGCATGAGAGCGACGGGAAGGACGAGCTGCTGAGCGTGTCTGTGGTCGACGACGGCGTCGGCTTGACCGAACAAGCCGGGCAAGGCACGGGGCTGGCGAATATCGCAGAACGCTTGCTGCTGCTCTACGGGCGCAAGGCCAGCCTTTTCGTTGAGCCGGGCGACGGACAAGGAGTACACGCATTGTTAACCGTGCCTATTGTTGGGAGGCACGCATGATGCCACGCGCCCTGATCGTCGAAGACGAGCCTCTGCTGCGGGCAGAGCTGATGGACCAGCTGCATGTCTTGTGGCCCGAACTACAAATCGCCGGCCAAGTCGAAAACGGTATCGAAGCGGTGGCAAGCATCGATGCACTGAAACCGGACATCGTATTCCTGGACATACAGATGCCCGGCCTCAACGGCATGGAGGTAGCACGCCATATTCCCGAGTCGTGCCAGGTCGTGTTCGTTACGGCGCATTCGGAGTATGCCTTGGCCGCTTTCGATGCCGGCGCGTCCGACTATCTGGTCAAGCCTTTGACGACCGCACGCCTGCTGCAGACGATCCGCCGGCTGAAGTCGCGCACGACAGCAAGCCCGCCACCGACCGTGTGGGAACAGCTTTTTGAACAAGAGCGCGCACCGGTGTACCTCAAGTGGATTAAGGCTTCGAGCGGCAATTCGGTGCGGCTGGTGATGGTGAGCGAAGTGCTGTACTTCCAGTCGAACGAAAAGTACACGCGGGTGGTGACGGTGGATGGCGATGCGCTGATTCGCTTGCCTCTCAAGTCCCTGCTCGAGCAACTGGACCCGCAGCTGTTCGCGCAAATCCATCGCAGCGCCATCGTCAATCTTCAGGCCATTGACCGGATCGAACGCAGTGAATACGGGGCGCGCGGCGGCGGCGGGCTGGAGGTCATCCTGAAAGGCCGGACCGAGCGTTTGACCGTTAGTGAGGGGTTTGCCAAGCAATTCCGCCAGATGTAGCACAGCTGTTGAACACCGTCTGCTGAACGGCCGCTCTCGCGCCGACGACGCGTTTTTTGGTTCAGTTCCCAATTAATCGTTTCCACATATTGATCTGAAAGGAAGATAATGAAAAAGAAATGGATGGTCACACTGTCTTTGTTATTGCTGACCGTGACAGGGGCAATCGCTCGCACGCCCGCGTCGCCGTCGACAGGGGAGGTTGATAGTGCGACCCGGTTGGAGGTCATCGATACGCTGATTGCCAAGCTGAATGCCCACTACGTTTTTCCAGACAAAGCCCAACAAGCTGAGGTCGTCTTGCGTCAGCACCAGCGCGAAGGTAAGTACGATGGGATCACGGACGGTAAACAGCTGGCCAAACAGCTGTCGGATGATATTGAGGGCGTTGTCCACGACAAGCATATGGCGGTATATGTCAGCACCCGCCCGGTGCCGCCCGATGATGCAATGCCGCCGCCACCCCAGACGCGGTCGGAGTGGGAAAAACAGGTGCCGCCTGCCGCTCTTGAAAAGATTCTCGCATCAAACCTTGGCGTGGAAAAGGCTGATCACCTTAGCTCCAATATTGGCTACCTGCAAATTTCTTCTTTCGGGCCAGTTTTCCTCGTATCCGACAAGTTCGCCGCAATGATGAATGAACTCGCTGACACCGATGGCCTCATCATTGATCTGCGCAACAACGGCGGTGGCGGCGGAGACTCAGTGGCGCTACTGATCAGCTATCTGGTTGACGAGCGCACCCGCCTCAACGACACCTGGGAACGTGCGACCGGCATCACCGCGCAGTATTGGACGCAGGATAAGCTTGACGGCAAACGCTATGGTGGCAAGAAGCCGGTCCTCATCCTGGCGGGCCCCAACACGAAGTCCGCCGCCGAATCATTCGCGTACCAAATGCAGGCATTGAAACGTGCCACGGTGATCGGCGAACGCACTTGGGGCGGCGCTAACGCTTCGCGCCCATATCGTCTCAGCGAGTATTTTGCTGCCTTTATACCAAGCAGACGCTCAATCAGCCCAATCACCCATACAAACTGGGAGGGTGTGGGCGTCATCCCGGATGTTGCGGCAAAGGTGGACGATGCACTTGCTGCGGCCAAAGATCTGATGCAGCGACAACTTAATGGCGGCGCATCACCTGTTGCTACGGGTCACTGAAACCTCATATCAACATGCAGCGGGCAAAGTTCATGTTTGTCACGATGAGGTCGAAGCACCCCAACGCAATCTTTAAGGTGGTGAAATACTTCACCTCGACGGCAAGAACTTTACCCGGTGTCCGTTTCCGGAGAGGAGGCGAAGGCGGACAAACACGGCTAGAAAGGATTCAGAAGGTTAGGCTTAGTGTTGATTGATAGGTTTTATATTTTTCAACGGTATGGCGCGGGGCGTGCACTATCGCAGGCGGGACACCTTCAAAGTTGAGATGAGAAAGAGTGTCCGGCTTGATGATAAGACTCAGTTTGGTATTCGATCGCTGCATTGTCTTAATCCTGCACTTGAATCACCTTGCGCCACATTATGTGAGGCATCCTCGCACACTATTTAGTGTCTGTTGAGTTGCTGGCAAGCCAACAAAAACTTGTTAGTAATTAAGTATAGGCAATGCTAAGATCGCGGCATTTCTTCCCGTCTACAAATAGCAGATTGTAATTATGGTGCCATTTCTTATTTATCTGGTGTTGCAACTAGGCTTGAATTGCTGGGTACACTATTTTGTTATTAGAAAACTACCAATTGGTTTTGGGCGCACTCTCACTTGCATCGGTATCTGGGTGATTCCCTTACTTGGTGCATCTTTTGCTTTAGCCGAGCTGCCAAGGCGCCCGCGCACACCCTTATGGCAAACGCCTGAAAAATTACCATCAGGCTTCATTAGCGAAAAAAACCTGCCAGTGGATGCCTACTCTGAAATTGTGTTCGCAGGCAGCAAGCCATATTCGATCAGGGATAATTTTAAATATCGCAATGGCTTGCCAATTCTGGATTGGCAGCACTTCCAGCTTTGGCTGAATGGCGTTGATGATTTGCACGTCAGGCAAGAGGCTATTTTGTTTGCGCAACGCGCCTGGTTGTTTGCACTCAAGCAAACAATCGGCCCGCATTGTTATTTGTATGAAAGCGAGCAAGCATTTGTGCTTGCCACGCTGGAGCCGAATGTGATTGTCGCCAGCGCGCAATTTATTGTCAAAACACGCAAAAATATTGCCCGTATCTTGCCTGACGTGGCCTGCTTTCCTGATAAATTTAAAAGCATTTTGTTAGTCTTTGACGACGAGGCAGGCTATCAACGCTATTCCAGCATTTTTTCCCATACCAACGAGGGGCGGGTGCAAAGTAGTGGCATGTTCATCGCCCAGGATTGCTGCCCGCACTTCATCACCAAGCAGGATGACTTGCTGCTGGTGGAGCCCATCATCACCCACGAATTAACCCATAGCGCCCTGGCATGGCTGGATATTCCCTTGTGGCTCAACGAAGGTTTGGCGGTCACACTGGAGCGGCGCTTGCATAGTAGATATCTGACCCGCAAACTCAATGCTGAAGAATTGCTCGATGATTTGCGCAATTTTTGGGATGAATGGCAGATACAGGAATTTTGGAGTGGCACATCCTTTCATCGCAATGATGAAGGTACGAAATTATCGTATGAACTAGCGCATATTCTGGTGGAAAATCTGGCACATCAGCTGCAAGAATTTCTACGTTTCATCCATGCAGCAAACAAGCAGGATGGCGGTGCAAAAGCGGCCAAGGAGATACTGTCGCTCGATCTTGGCGCAATGATTTGCCAATTAATTGATGTGAACGTGACAGGTGAATGGTCGCCTCAGGTCGCTGTACCCAATTAGCCTGCTGACATCCTTATGAAGTCCGGCTATTGATACCGGTTCCAGCGCATCAAACGTTCATCTGACGCTTCCTTGATCAAATGCCTGGCCTTTTGTGGATCTTTTTCTACATGTTTGCTGCCGCTTTCCAGCTCCATGGCTAGTGCCTGTATGGCAACCGGGTATTCCAGTTCGGCAGACTCTTCCAGCCACTTTCTGGCCAGCGCCTGATCTTGTTGTACGCCTTCGCCTGCTGCATAGGCATTCGATAGCAGAAACATCGCTTGCGGATTGCCTTGCTGGCTGGATTTTTCCAGCCATTTGATGGAGGTGTTCAGGTTTTGTGGCGTACCCTGGCCGTATTTGGCCATGCGCGCCAGCATGAAGCTGGCTTTGGCATGGTTATTATTGGCAGCGGCTTCATACCATTTCCAGGCGAGTTGTTCATTCTTTGCTAATCCCAGACGCGCCTTGTAATGGGCTTCCGC
Organism: Undibacterium sp. Di27W; assembly: GCF_049340345.1. Lineage (NCBI taxonomy): Bacteria > Pseudomonadati > Pseudomonadota > Betaproteobacteria > Burkholderiales > Oxalobacteraceae > Undibacterium > Undibacterium sp. Di27W. Next base: position 604,692 of record NZ_JBMPOS010000001.1, read on the forward strand.
CAGTTGAAACTGGGCTTCTGCATCATCGCCTTGATTGCTGGCGGCTTTTTCCAGCCAGTGCAGGGCCAGGCTGGCCTGTTCAGGTTTGATGGCATAGGCCAAACCCAATTCGCGCTGGGCTGTGGCGTTACCTGCATCTGCCCATTTTTGCAATGTGGCGATGGCAGATGGCAATTGAGCATGCAAAGCTTGTATGCCGGCAGATTCTATCTCTGCTGTTGTTGGTGCAGGGGCGCAGGCGCTGATACTGCATGCGAAAAAAATACCTGCAAAGATTTTGAATTTGTTCAACATGTCATCATCAAGAAAGATGCCGTGCGCTGCTGTCTGCAACGCACGGACTATCATTATTACTTATTGCCAGCGATGTTATTTACTCAAATCTATCGCATATTTGGCGAAGCCACTGGCATCGAGTGCGCCTTCGGCTTTAACGCGGCTCAATCCCAAGGCTTGTGCGACGGCTATTTTGCCAGGGGCAGAGCGCAAAATGACCGGTCCTTTGGTCGCGACTTTGACAAAGCTCCAGCTTTGGCCTGTGCCATTGGCGGTGCTGGTGATTTTGCCCTGTTTTTTGACGAAATTGCTGACGACAGCCTGGTTTGCATCTGGTGATTTGATGATGGTTTTGCTGCCATCTATGCCAGGGAAGTTACCGCCACCACCCGCACGATAGTCATTGGTGGCAACGATAAAGTCATCATTGTCGCCTACTGCCTTGCCTGCATATGTCAGGTTACTGATGCGCTTGCCTGCTGCCTGGGTGACATCGATCTGGTATTGCAGCGCATTGTTATCTGCATAGAACACATCGTAGTTATAAATGGTTGAGTAGGATGGCACCAGGTCTTGCTCAGTCGTCAGTGTCGGATCTATCTGGCCAAATTGTTTTGCAGCAGTTTCCAGCCAATTTTTCAAATCAGAACCCTTGATTTTGACTGCTTGCAAATTGTTATTGCCATACAAGTAAAGATCGCCAGGGTTGCGTACCTGCAAACCAAATGGAGCGCTTGGGCTGGCACCAGGGGCAACATCGGTGAAGTCAGTAGGGCCATTGCGGCCAGCCTTGAAGGGTGCGCTGCAAGAAATCACAGGGATGGATTTGTAGCTGGCTATCGTCGTATCGTTGGAATTGGCGATAAAGCTTTTTACATAATCGATTTGCGCCTGATTGACGATTTGTATGGCTGAGACATCACCTACTAAAGCGAAGTAAGCTGACATTTCAAAGTCGGTTGTGGTACCCAAAGCCTGGGTCGCATAATTAATAGTGGCTTTGTGTTCAGTATCCACCAGAGGTGCAATGGAGGCGTCTGCATCAACGATGGTGGTGCCATCTTTGTATTTGAAGCCGCGAGCTTCTACATTGGTCAGGTCTTTTTGGACTACCCATTTGCCACTTTGGTATTTCAAGGTCATCTGTATGATGCCCAGGCGACGGCCCCAGCTTTGCGCCATGACGGCAGGCACGCCATTCACCAGACCTTTTTTGGTATCGACAATTGCTGCGGGCAGGGCGGCCAGGGATGCGTCAATGGGAGGTGCGCCAGTTTCTTTAGGTGCAGGGAAAATCAAATGAGCATGGCCCAGCATCAGTGCGTCTATACCAGTCGTGCTCAGGTGCAAGCTGCCGTTTTCCATTTTCGGGCTGTAGGGCGATGCATCCAGGCCACCATGGGATAAGGCGACTACCAGGTCAGCACCTTTGGAGCGCAGTTCAGGTACATATTTATTCGCTGACTCTTGTACGCCATTGACGACCACTTTACCTGCCAGGGATTTTTGATCCCAGTCCATGATTTGTGGTGGTACAAAACCCATGACGCCTACATTCAGTTTGACACTCATGCTCGAGCCATCTGGTTTGGTGGCCGTGAATTGTTTGCTGATGAGGGAAGTAGGATTGAAGATCGGTTTTTGGCTGCTGGCACCGACGACATTCGACAAGACCAACGGGAAGTTCGGGGCACCACAACTGCCAGATTTGCTGACATCAGGTAAGCCAAAATCGGTATTGGTGATTTGACTGAGGAAACCCAGGCCATAATTGAATTCATGGTTGCCCAGGCCAGCCGCATCGTATTTCAAGGCGTTCATGACTTTATAGACGGCCAGGGTGCCGCTGCAAGTGACAGGGGCGGCCAGTGCCTGGTAATCACCAAGCAATGTGCCCTGAATGACGTCGCCATCATCCAGCAGGATATTGTTGGGGTTTTCAGTGCGGGCGTCTTTGATCAGGGTGGCGGTTCTTTCCAGACCCAGGCTGGTATCCGCTTTCAAGCCGTAGTAGTCATAGCTGAGTATGTTTTGATGTATGTCTGTGGTTTCAAGCAGGGCGATTTTCAAAGTCGTGCCCTCTGGAACTGCATTGACGTCAACTGCTGGCGTGACAGTGACAGGTGTGCTGACCACCGGATCGCTAGTGCCGCAACCAGCTAGTGCAATTGCTGCAAGGGATGGCAGCCAAAAAATCTTTTTCATAAACTCTCTCTAAGGAATCATCAATGTCAAATCGTTGATTTGCTGAGTGTTAGCTTTGCGCATTCAGGCAAAATCCTGTCGGTCAAAGATCGACAAGTGCGCGATTATCAGTATGAATTATTTCCTTGGCATGACATATAAGTAATGGAATGTTGGGTATCATTAATTGATGATATTGCTTATTTGTTTTGTTGATGCTGCTTGATCAAGAAAAGCCACCTCGGAAATTTGTCAGCAATTAATTTCCTGTTATGTTTTCGGCGCTGTGCAGCTTTTGGAAATATAATCTCGCACCTGATTCGCAATGCTGTTTTCCTAGCTGACATTGCCTTGCAACACTACTTAACTTACTCATCAAATACATGCCGCAACTCCATTTCCCTGTTTTTAGTGCCGTCAATAAGCCCAGGCGCAACGCATTTCAATTATTGGCATCAGCTTGCTTGCTGGCTGTAATCGGGGGGTGTAACACAGCTCCCCAGCAAGTGACTACCACGGCCACTCCGGCCATACCAGTGGCTAAAACTTTGAAACCAATTCGTATTGGCCTGGCACTGGGTGGTGGCGCAGCGCGTGGCTTTGCCCATATTGGTGTCATCAAGGCACTCGAGTCGCAGGGGATTTCACCAGATATCGTGGTCGGCACCAGTGCTGGCAGTGTGGTCGGTGCCATGTATGCTGCGGGTAACAATGGTTTCGCCCTGCAAAAAATGGCTCTGGACATGGATGAAGTGACGATTTCAGACTGGTCAGTGCCCTTGTTTTCCAAATCCAGTGGGGTATTGAAGGGGGATGCCCTGCAAGCCTATGTAAACCGCCTGGTAGCACAGGCGCCGATAGAAAAACTGCGCAAGCCTTTTGGCGCTGTTGCAACTGATCTGGCAACAGGTCATGCTGTACTGTTCCAGCGTGGTAATACGGGTGCTGCAGTGCGTGCATCATCTGCTGTGCCTGGCGTATTCCAGCCTGTAAAAATCAATGAGCGCCTGTATGTCGATGGTGGCCTGGTGTCACCAGTGCCGGTACGTTTTGCCCGCGAAATGGGGGCGGACGTGGTGATTGCTGTCAATATTTCTTCGCCACCAGAGCCACTGGTTTCAAATGCGACTCTGGATATTTTGCTGCAAACCGTAGCTATCATGGGGCAAAGCATTAATCAGTTTGAATTGAAGCAAGCTGAAATTGTCATCCGCCCAGAATTGCCTGGCATGAAGGGCAATGATTTCGCGGGTAGAAATCTGGCTATTTTGGCAGGTGAAAAAGCAGCGATGGCGATGATGCCAGAAATCAAACAAAAGATTAAGGCCATGCAAGAGCGTTGATCTCTGATTGAGCTGAATATGATCTAAAGGCAGAGCGAAGTGCTCTGCCTTTATTTTTTGTGGTTCACTGGAACTTGTTTTGATGTCAAGGCTAAATAATTTAGCCTTTTTTAGATTTTTTTGTGGATGCCTGGAATTTTTTATTTTACTTCGTCATCATTGATGCGGCGAGCGCCATTGAAGCGTTTTTTCCAGTAAGAAATATCCATGCTTTCTACGCGAACCTGGCCGCCTGCAGAAGGGGAGTGTATGAATTTGTTGTCGCCCAGATAAATGCCGACATGAGAAAAACCGCGTTTGAGGGTGTTATAAAACACCAGATCACCGGGTTGTAAGTCTTTTTGTTCTACGTGTTCGCCGACTTTACTGATTTCTGCTGAAGTGCGTGGCAAATTGGCGCCGACCACATCCTTGAATACATATCGCACAAAACCACTGCAATCGAGACCATTTTCCGGAGAATTGCCACCGCGTTTATATCGTATACCCATTAAATCCATGGCTTTGACGGTGAGGTCAGACGCGCGCTGTTTGATTTCCTGGAGTTTGGTATAAGCCGTCGATGATTCGGGGAAGGGGTTGTCTGCGCTCCAGGCTGGATTGGCCGCTGCTGCGAGCAGCATAGTCGAGATAAGCACTAACTTGGCTTTCCTTGAGAGTCTGGAAACGGTTATTAGCATCTTTGCACCTGGTTGGAAAAACCGGTCCACTGTAAGCGAACTCTGAAAAAATGTAAACCATTAGGGAATATTTCTAAGTAACAATAAGTTTCAGCGAGAGCGTGAGAGAGTTGGCAGTATCGCAAGTGCAATTTTGTATAAATTATAATTTCTAGCTGCTGCCAAGCCTGCTGCTTAAATACTTAAATTGGTTAAAACTGTTTGTATACCTAAGCGCAATTGCTTGGCGTACAATCCGCTGACTTTTAAGGAGAGGCATTTATGCAAACAAAACCTGTGTTGACATTGGATGATGTCAAAAAAATCGCTGCCGCTGCCGAGGCAGAAGCCAAAGCCAATAACTGGCCTGTCGTGATTGCTGTTGTTGATGATGGCGGTCATTTGCTGTGGTTGCAGCGCCTGGACGGTGTTGCGCCTATTTCTGCACATATCGCACCAGCCAAAGCAACTACTGCGGCTCTGGGCAAGCGCGAATCCAAGATCTATGAAGATATTATCAATAACGGTCGTTATTCCTTCCTGAGTGCACCTTTCATTGAGGGTATGCTTGAAGGTGGTGTACCTATTATTGTTGATGGACAGTGCGTTGGTGCTGTTGGCGTTTCAGGTGTTAAATCGTCTGAAGATGCACAAATCGCAAAAGCAGGTATAGCGGCACTGGGCTTGTAATTGTTGTCAGTGGCGTATTTGTAGGCGTGTTTTTGAAGACGAAATTGAAAACATGGCAGGCGAACGCTCGTGCTACTTGTTAATTTGCTGGAATAGACGGCCTATCAGGCATTTCGTATTTGCCTGATAGGCCGTTTCGCGCTATAATTCGAGGGTTTAACTAATCCGAAATCTCGCCGTAGCGCCTACCCAAATTCACATCGCTCCATCATCTTTCCAGGCCACGCGGCAATTCTTGCGCGGCCAGGGAAACGACAGCTTGGGGCGTCGCAGCGGCGGTAACAATACAGGAGTTGCCCTTGCTGCCCATTCCGCAGTCCCTTCTTCGTTCCGGCCAGGACACCGCTATACTTGCTCTCGCCGATGGAAGCATTTTCACTGGCTATTCGATTGGCGCTGCCGGTCAAACCATAGGTGAAGTTGTCTTCAATACCTCAATGACCGGTTATCAGGAAATTTTGACTGACCCCAGTTATAGTTCCCAAATCGTTACCCTGACATATCCGCATATTGGTAATACTGGCGTCAATGCTGAAGACGTAGAGTCTGACAAAATCCATGCAGCTGGTTTGATTATTAAAGACCTGCCTTTGCTGGTATCGAATTTCCGCTCTGAACAAACCCTCTCTGATTACCTTAAATCCCAAAACATTGTTGCTATTGCTGGTATTGATACCCGCAAGCTGACACGTATTTTGCGTGAAAAAGGTGCGCAGGGCGGTGCTATCCTGGTGGGCGCTGATGCTGAAAAAGCCATCGCACTGGCCAAGTCTTTCCCTGGCCTGTCTGGCATGGATCTGGCAAAGGTTGTTTCTGTCAAACAGGCTTACAACTGGACTGAGGCTGAGTGGGTATTGGGCCAGGGTTATGGTCAGTTGCAAAACCCAAAATTCCATGTCGTCGCTTTCGACTTTGGCGTCAAGCGCAATATCCTGCGCATGCTGGCAGAGCGCGGTTGCAAGGTCACGGTATTGCCTGCGCAATCCAGTGCTGCCGATGTGCTGGCGCTGAATCCTGATGGCGTGTTTTTATCGAATGGTCCTGGCGACCCAGAGCCTTGCGACTACGCGATTGCGGCTGCTAAAGAATTGATAAAGAAGGGCATTCCTACTTTTGGTATTTGCCTGGGTCATCAAATCATGGCGCTGGCATCCGGTGCAAAAACATTAAAGATGAAATTTGGTCACCACGGTGCCAACCATCCTGTGCAGGATCTGGATACCAAGCAGGTATTGATTACATCCCAAAACCACGGTTTCGCAGTGGATGCTGCAACTTTGCCAGCCAACTGCCGTGTTACCCACGTGTCTTTGTTTGATGGCTCGTTGCAAGGGTTTGCCCGTACTGATAAACCAGCTTTCTGCTTCCAGGGTCACCCTGAAGCCTCACCAGGTCCGCATGATATCGCCTACCTGTTTGACCGCTTCACTGCGATGATGGCCAAGGCAAAGACAGGAGAATAAGAGAATGCCAAAACGTAACGACATAAAAAGTATTTTGATTATCGGCGCTGGCCCCATCATTATTGGTCAGGCTTGCGAATTCGATTATTCCGGCGCACAGGCTTGCAAGGCCTTGCGTGAAGAAGGTTATCGCGTGATTCTGGTTAACAGCAATCCGGCGACCATCATGACTGATCCAGAAATGGCCGATGTGACTTACATCGAACCTATCACCTGGCAAGTTGTTGAACGCATCATCGATAAAGAGAAGCCGGATGCAATTCTGCCAACCATGGGTGGCCAGACTGCATTGAATTGCGCACTGGATCTGCATCGTCATGGCGTACTGACCAAATACAATTGCGAACTCATCGGTGCTTCACCAGAAGCCATCGACAAGGCTGAAGATCGTTTGAAATTCAAGAACGCCATGACCAAGATTGGTCTGGGTTCTGCACGTTCCGGCGTTGCTCATTCCATGGACGAAGCATGGGTAGTGCAAAAGGATGTTGGCTTCCCCGTCATCATCCGTCCATCGTTCACCATGGGTGGTACAGGTGGTGGTATTGCCTACAACCCGGAAGAATTCGAGACGATTTGCAAGCGCGGTCTGGAAGCATCGCCTACCAATGAATTGCTGATCGAAGAATCGCTGATAGGCTGGAAAGAATATGAGATGGAAGTCGTGCGCGATAAGGCCGACAACTGCATCATCGTCTGCTCCATCGAAAACCTGGACCCTATGGGCGTGCATACCGGTGACTCGATCACAGTTGCACCAGCGCAGACACTGACCGATAAAGAATACCAGATCATGCGTAATGCCTCTTTGGCAGTACTGCGTGAAATTGGTGTGGATACCGGTGGCTCCAACGTACAGTTTTCCATTAACCCTGCTGATGGCCGCATGATCGTTATCGAGATGAATCCGCGTGTATCGCGTTCATCTGCTTTGGCATCAAAAGCGACGGGTTTCCCTATCGCCAAAATCGCTGCCAAGCTGGCAGTTGGTTTCACGCTCGATGAATTGCGTAATGAAATTACTGGCGGTGCTACGCCAGCTTCTTTCGAGCCTTCGATAGATTACGTCGTTACCAAGATACCGCGTTTTGCATTTGAAAAATTCCCGCAGGCAGATAACCGCCTGACGACGCAGATGAAATCTGTTGGTGAAGTGATGGCGATAGGCCGTACCTTCCAGGAGTCTTTCCAGAAAGCCCTGCGTGGTCTTGAAGTTGGTGTCGATGGCATGAATGAAAAAACCCAGGACCGTGAGACCCTGGAAAAAGAACTCGGTGAGCCTGGCCCTGACCGCATCTGGTATGTGGGCGATGCTTTTGCTCAAGGTTTTACGCTGGAAGAAGTGCATCAACTGACGCATATCGACCCATGGTTTCTGGTCCAGATCAAGGACATCGTGGATATCGAATTGTGGCTGGATGAACAGTCGCTCGACAGCGTCGATAAAGCCCTGATGCTGCAACTGAAGCAAAAAGGCTTCTCTGACCGTCGCCTGGCAAAATTGTTGAAGACTACCGACACAGCTATCCGTGAAAAGCGTAAAGCTTTGAACGTGCGCCCAGTCTACAAGCGCGTGGATACTTGCGCCGGTGAATTCGCCACGAATACAGCTTACATGTATTCGACCTATGAAGAAGAGTGCGAATCGAACCCGACCGACAAGAAGAAAATAATGGTATTGGGCGGTGGCCCTAACCGTATCGGCCAGGGTATTGAGTTTGATTATTGCTGCGTGCACGCGGCATTCGCAATGCGCGAAGATGGTTATGAAACCATCATGGTCAACTGCAATCCTGAAACTGTTTCTACCGACTACGATACATCTGACCGTCTGTATTTTGAGCCGCTGACGCTGGAAGATGTACTGGAAATCGTCGACAAAGAAAAGCCAGTTGGCGTGATCGTACAATACGGTGGCCAGACGCCTTTGAAGCTGGCACTGGATCTCGAAGCCAATGGCGTGCCTATCGTTGGTACTTCACCAGACATGATTGATGCCGCAGAAGATCGCGAACGCTTCCAGAAAATGTTGCAAGACCTGGGCTTGCGTCAGCCACCTAACCGCACTGCACGTACTGAGGCCGATGCTTTGGCGTTGGCGCAAGAAATCGGTTACCCACTGGTGGTGCGTCCATCTTATGTGCTCGGTGGCCGTGCGATGGAAATCGTGCATGAGCAACGTGATCTTGAACGTTACATGCGTGAAGCCGTCAAGGTGTCGCATGATTCCCCAGTCTTGCTGGACCGCTTCCTCAATGATGCGATTGAAGTCGACGTCGATTGCCTGTCTGATGGCGAGCGCACCTTTATCGGTGGCGTGATGGAACATATTGAGCAGGCTGGCGTGCACTCTGGTGACTCTGCATGTTCTTTGCCACCATATTCCTTGTCGCAAGAAACCATTGCTGAACTCAAGCGCCAGACTGCCTTGATGGCCAAGGGTTTGAATGTCGTCGGCCTGATGAACGTGCAGTTTGCGATTCAACAGCAAGAGGGCAAAGATGTCGTGTTCGTGCTGGAAGTGAATCCACGTGCCTCACGTACCGTGCCTTATGTGTCCAAAGCCACGGGCTTGCAACTGGCGAAAATTGCTGCTCGCTGCATGGTTGGTCAGTCTCTCGATTCACAAGGCATAGGTGCAGAAGTTGTACCACCTTACTTCAGCGTCAAGGAAGCCGTATTCCCATTCGTGAAGTTCCCTGGTGTTGATACCATCCTCGGCCCAGAGATGAAATCGACCGGTGAAGTCATGGGTGTAGGTAAAACCTTTGGCGAAGCTTTCGTGAAATCTCAACTGGGTGCTGGCGTGAAATTGCCAACGTCCGGCAAGGTATTCCTGAGCATCAAGAACAGCGATAAACCACGTGGTGTCAAAGTGGCGAAAGACCTGGTGGCTTTGGGCTTCTCGGTAGTGGCGACACGCGGCACGGCAGCGGCAATTGCTGCTGAAGGCATCCCGGTTTCTGTCGTCAATAAAGTGGTTGAAGGCAGACCACACGTTGTTGATATGATCAAAAACAATGAAATTGCCATGGTCATCAATACCGTTGAAGAAAAGCGCAATGCCATCACCGATTCGCGCGCTATTCGTACCTCGGCTTTGATTGCTCGTGCAACAACGTTCACTACCATCGCTGGTGCGGAAGCAGCGGTTGAAGGTATGCATCATTTGAATGAATTGCATGTTTATGATTTACAAGGGCTGCATAAGACCTTAAACTGAGAGAAATAACAGTGCCTTTGGCTGCAAAGTCAGGGGTGCTTGAACTTCGATACAGAGTTCACAAATGGCATCGGTAATGCTGGTGTCTGTTGTGGCCTCTGTATTTTTACTTTTATGAGTGTGAATGATATGAGTACAGTACCTGTCACCAAATTTGGCGCAGAATTGCTTAAAAAAGAATTGCATCTTTTAAAGACCAAAGAACGCCCGGACGTCATCAATGCAATCGCAGAAGCGCGTGCGCAAGGCGATTTGTCTGAAAATGCCGAGTATGACGCTGCCAAAGAGCGTCAGGCATTTATCGAAGGTCGTATTGCTGATCTGGAAGGCAAGCTGGGTTCTGCGCAAATCATTGACCCTAGTGAGCTGGATGCAGAGGGCCGTGTTGTGTTTGGTTCTACCGTGCATCTGGAAGACCTGGAAACCTCGCAAAAAGTCAGCTACCAGATCGTTGGCGAAGATGAGGCGGACTTGAAATTAAGTAAAGTCTCCATCACTTCTCCTATCGCACGTGCCTTGATCGGCAAGTATGCTGGCGATGTGGTGGGCGTGCAGGCACCAGCAGGTGTGCGTGAGTATGAAGTGCTGGATGTATTGTACGTTTAATCAGTCATATCCAGTCTATGGATATAAATAGATCACTGATGAGAAGTAAGTCGATGTAGAGTGGAGTGACTGAGAAGATGTTTTCTCAGCTGGAAATAATTACCCGGCCTGGTTTGGCCGGGTTGAGTACTGATCAGATATCAGAGGTATTCAGGCTTAGCTGTTGGCAAGTGATGATTTTTTTGCACTGCTTTGACGTGGTTTGGCGCGTTTGATGTTGCCACCTTGGGTAACGCGTTCATTACCTTTGACCATGACTTTGGATACAGTCGGTTTTTTCGTGCCACTAGGGCTAGGCTTGACGATAGTGACTTCGCGCATGCCTTTACCTTTTTTAACCAGTTTGGTTTCTTTCGTACCTTCCAGTTTTGGGCGGTAGACCACCAAAAGTTTTCCAATATGTTGTACTGGAGCTGCATTCAGCTCGGCGCAGATGGTATCGTACATGCCTATACGTGCTTCTCTATCATCGCCAAATACGCGTACCTTGATCAAGCCATGGGCATTCAGGCCAGCATCAATTTCTTTGATAACGGCTGGAGTCAAGCCAGCTTCACCGATTAATACGATAGGTTTCAGTGCATGTGCTTCGGAGCGGAGTTCGCTTCTTTCAGCGGGCGTAAGTTTTAACATAGTAATTCCTTTAAAAGCAGTATTTTACGCGAATGGCAAAGAATAAATTCAATCAAAATTGGGTTCACGACCATATTAATGATCCTTATGTGAAACTTGCACAAAAGGAAGGCTATCGTGCGCGCGCCGTTTACAAGCTAAAAGAAATAGATGAATCAGAAAAATTGATACGCCCAGGGCAAATTATTGTTGATTTGGGTGCAACGCCAGGCAGCTGGTCGCAGTATGTAAGGAATAAGCTGGCAGGTAAAGAGGGTGGCGGCATCATGGGCGAGATTTTTGCTCTTGATCTTTTACCTATGGACCCTATCGCCGATGTGCAATTCATACAAGGCGACTTCCGCGAAGATGAAGTGCTCGATCAGCTGGAATCTAAATTGTTAGGGCGCAAAGTTGACTTGGTTTTATCTGATATGGCCCCAAATCTGTCAGGTAACTCGACCGTAGACTCTGCCCGTGTCGAATATATTATCGAATTGGCAGTCACTTTTTCCAAGGCCCATCTCAAGCCAGGAGGTGCTTTATTGGTGAAATGCTTCCATGGCCCCAGCTATAACAACATCTTTACATTATTTAAAGATGAGTTTAAAACGGTGCTCAACAAGAAGCCAAAAGCCAGTAAAGACAAGTCTTCCGAGATATTTTTGCTTGGCAGAGGCTTGAAAAACCTCGAATAATTGCATTTACCTCTTGATAATCATCAATATCGCCAACATATGCTGGCTAGCAAGCTCTACCCAATGGGGGTAGAATGAACGTTTACAGTATCAAATGGCGCATCCTGCCTTCAAGGAGTTCTCGTGAATAATATGTTTTCAAAAGCTGCTATATGGGTGGTGGTTGCCCTGGTGCTTTTTACACTTTTTAAGCAGTTTGATGGAAAAAGCATAGGCGCTGGTGTCAAGTCCATCCCTTATTCTGAATTCTTGGATGAGGTTAAATCCAAGCACATCAAGGATGCGACCATCGATGAGGCCAATCGCACCATCCTGGCGACCAATTCTGAGGGGGTTAAAGTCAAATCCCAGATTACCGTGCTCGACAAGGGCCTGATTCGCGATCTGGTGGACAGTGGCGTCAAGTTTGATGTCAAACAACCTGAAGAACAATCCTTCCTGTCGCAAGTTTTCATTTCCTGGTTCCCTATGCTATTGCTGATAGGTGTCTGGGTATTCTTCATGCGCCAGATGCAGGGCGGTGGCAAGGGTGGGGCATTCTCCTTTGGTAAATCCAAAGCCAGAATGCTGGACGACACCAATAACAATGTCACCTTTGCTGATGTCGCTGGTTGCGATGAAGCCAAAGAAGAAGTCAGCGAAATCGTTGATTTTCTACGCGACCCTACCAAGTTCCAAAAACTTGGTGGCCGTATCCCTCGCGGCGTCTTGATGGTTGGCCCTCCAGGTACTGGTAAGACTTTGTTGGCTCGCGCTATTGCTGGCGAAGCAAAAGTACCTTTCTTCACGATTTCGGGTTCTGATTTCGTTGAAATGTTCGTAGGCGTGGGTGCTTCCCGTGTCCGCGACATGTTTGAGAATGCAAAAAAACACTCTCCCTGTATCATCTTTATTGATGAGATTGATGCTGTTGGCCGTCATCGCGGTGCTGGTATGGGTGGTGGTAATGATGAGCGTGAGCAAACGCTGAACCAGATGCTGGTGGAGATGGATGGTTTTGAAGCCAATTCTGGCGTCATCGTCATCGCAGCGACTAACCGTGCAGACGTACTCGATAAAGCCTTGCTGCGTCCAGGTCGTTTCGATCGTCAGGTTTCTGTTGGTTTGCCAGACATTCGCGGCCGTGAACAAATCCTTAACGTCCACATGCGCAAAGTACCAATTTCTGCGGACGTCAAGGCGGATATCCTGGCCCGTGGTACACCAGGATTCTCTGGTGCTGATCTCGCTAATCTGGTTAATGAAGCTGCTTTGTTTGCCGCAAGACGCAATAAGCGTCTGGTAGAGATGATGGACTTTGAAGATGCCAAAGACAAAATCTACATGGGTCCTGAGCGTCGTTCCATGGTTATGCGTGAAGATGAGCGCAGGAACACTGCTTACCATGAGTCTGGTCATGCTGTGATCGCCAAACTTATGCCCAAGGCTGACCCTGTTCATAAGGTTACGATCATGCCACGTGGTTTTGCACTGGGGTTGACCTGGCAATTGCCTGAGCATGATAATCTAAGTGGCTATAAAGATAAGATGCTGGAAGAGATCTCAATCTTATTTGGTGGCCGTATTGCAGAGGAAATTTTCGTCGGGCAAATGTCTACCGGGGCATCAAATGACTTTTCGCGTGCAACCAAGCTGGCGCGCGCTATGGTAACGCGCTATGGTATGTCCGATAGCATGGGTGTTATGGTCTATGAAGACAGTCAGAGTGAAGGTTATTTTGGCGGACCATCTAAAACCATCTCTGAGGCAACTCAGCAAAAAGTGGATGCCGAAATCCGCAGTATCCTGGATAGCCAATATGCTCTGGCACGCAAGCTGCTCGAAGAAAACCGTGACAAGGTAGAAGCCATGACCAAGGCCTTGCTGGATTGGGAGACAATTGATGCAGACCAGGTCAATGACATCATGAATGGTGTAGATCCACGTCCACCAAAGCAAAGTCAGGCAACAATTCGTCCTTCGTCTGATAATTCTTCTGGCGGTGTCTCACCTAGTGCAACTGCACCAGCCTGATTCGCTGTACAAAAAACACACAATTAATTCTTGAATTTCTTGTACAAGGGTGGGGGTTATTCCTCACCCTTCGTCTTTTTAAAAAATGAAATATTTCCAATGTGGCCGCTATCGCTTTCCTTTAAGCGGAGCGCAATCCAGAACCCTGGTGATGGGTGTTCTGAACATCACACCTGATTCTTTTTCTGACGGTGGTAAATACCTGCATCTGGAAAGCGCCATCGCCCGCGCTGAACAGATGATAGAAGATGGTGTCGACATCATCGATATCGGTGGTGAATCCAGTCGCCCTGGCTCTGCGCCTTTGTCGCTGGATGAAGAGTTGGGTCGCGTCATGCCCGTCATCTACGCCCTGCGTGATTGCGGCATACCTTTATCCATCGATACCTACAAGCCGCAAGTCATGCGTGAAGCTTTGTTGGCAGGCGTCGACATGATTAATGATATCCAGGGCTTTCGCTCACCAGAGGCTGTCGCTGCAGTACAAAACTCCGACGCTGCCCTATGCGCTATGCACATGCAAAATACACCAGTGGACATGCAAGTCAGCCCTGAATATGCCGATGTTAATCAAGAGGTAACAGCATTTTTGCGTGAACGTCTTGCCGCCTTTGCACAGGCAGGTATAGAAGCTGAACGTATTTGCCTGGACCCAGGTTTTGGTTTTGGTAAAACTCAGGCGCATAATATCGCCATGTTCAGGCATTTGCCAGAGTTGCAGCAAGAGCTGGGCTTGCCTGTGCTGGTAGGCGTCTCACGCAAATCCATGATAGGTGCTATCACTGGCAAAGCCGCGCCACAACGCATGGCAGGCAGCATCGCTGCAGCCCTGCTGGCCAAGCAAATGGGCGCAAACATAATTCGTGTGCACGACGTTGCAGAAACTGTCGATGCATACAAAGTCTGGGATACATTGTCCCGTTGATACGCAGGAAGAATATGAGCAGAAAATATTTTGGTACAGATGGTATACGTGGCAAAGTTGGTGTCGCACCGATCACGCCTGATTTTGTCATGCGCCTGGGCTTTGCCGCAGGCAAGGTGCTGGCACAAGCCAATGTCGTTGGCGATGCACGACCTACCGTGTTGATCGGTAAAGACACCCGCATTTCCGGCTATATGCTGGAAGCTTCACTGGAGGCGGGCTTTGCCGCCGCCGGTGTTGATGTCATGCTGTCCGGTCCGGCACCAACACCAGCCGTGGCTTACCTGACACGCGCTTTGCGCCTGTCCGCTGGCGTCGTGATCTCCGCCTCGCATAATCCCTATGATGACAATGGCATCAAATTTTTCTCGGCGAATGGCAATAAACTGCCAGATGAAGTAGAGCTGGCAATCGAGGCAGAACTTGAACGCCCCATGCAATGCGTGAGCTCAGAACGCCTGGGCAAGGCGCGACGCCTCAGTGATGCCAATGGCCGCTATATAGAATTTTGCAAAAGCACTTTCCCGGCAGAGCTGGATTTGCGTGGCCTCAAAATCGTCGTCGACTGCGCCCATGGTGCCGCTTACGATATCGCCCCCCATGTTTTCCATGAACTTGGGGCAGATGTCATCTCCATAGGCAATCAGCCCAATGGTTTGAATATCAATGACAAAGTCGGTGCCACAGCACCAGACGCACTGGCCCTGGCGGTGCGTGCCAATCATGCTGACCTGGGCATAGCCCTGGATGGCGATGCAGACCGTCTGCTCATGGTAGACAAACATGGCAAGGTCTATAACGGCGATCAATTACTGTACCTGATGGTGCTTGACCGCATGGCCATAGGCAAGGTCGACGGTGTGGTAGGCACACTCATGACCAATATGGCAGTCGAGCTGGCATTCAAAAAACTCGGTGTAGGCTTTGCCCGTGCCAAAGTCGGTGATCGTTACGTGCTGGAACAAATGTATGAGCGCGGCTGGCTGCTCGGTGGTGAAGGCTCAGGCCATTTGCTGTGCCTGGACAAGCACACAACCGGCGATGGCATAGTCTCGGCCCTGCAAGTCTTGTCTGCCCTGAGACGCAACGGCAAGAGCCTGGATGCCTGCTTCGACCAATTGCATTTGTTCCCGCAAACTTTGCTCAACGTCAAAGTGCCTGCAGGTTTTGACTGGCAAAAAAATGAAAAACTGGTCGCTGAAAAACAAAAGGTAGAAGCAGAACTCATCGACAAGGGCAGGGTGCTGATACGCGCTTCCGGCACCGAACCATTGGTGCGCGTCATGGTCGAAGCAGAAGATGCAGAACTCGCCTCCACCAGCGCACGCCGCCTGGCAGATTGTATTCCGGCGGCAATCTAAGTAAATTCGCTGCCAGATGCGTTTCATTCTTGAATCTGGCGGCGATACCATGTACTATTCAGCCTTCAGTTTTTGGGCTGCCAAACATCAGTTTTGCCAGCCATAAACAAGACTGTCCATAGCTCAGTTGGATAGAGCACGAGCCTTCTAAGCTCGGGGTCGCACGTTCGATTCGTGCTGGACAGGCCAACAGATACCAAGACTTAGCCCGGATGAATATTCCGGGCTTTTTCGTTTTTGACGCCATGTAACCCGATTTGAGAAATCATATTTCTAGGTTCCGTGTTCCGAATGGTAATTGCTGCTAGTTCAGTAAAGCCAACTTTCTTTAGTCGTATAATTAAATTGAGGCTGATTTGTCCACTTTGTCTTTTGAAACTCAATTTCTACCTTGAGTATTTGTTTGTAAATGATTGAGAGGTGAAAATATGAGTGCCATAAAGTTTCTCATCTTGATAGCTTCGCACCTGCTTTCATTGTTTTGCAGTATGTGGCTTCTTTTAAAAATAGCCAATCTCATCATCGGGGATGACTTGCCAGATACCGTAGGGCTGATTATAGGACTAGCTTCCTTCGTCTTTTCTTTAGTCGTTCTGTATGTGGTCGGAAATTTATTGGATGGCTCATTTACTGAGAAAGGTAAATTGAGAAATATCAGAGAGGCGGAACTCAAAAGAAAGAATGAAGCTCAGGGAGTGGCAGACGAGCAAGCATTGAAAAACCATTTTAGAAAAATGAAGAGATGGTTTCAGGTTATGTGCTGGTCTGTTGCGATTTTTTTTATTTTACTTGTTCTAACCATGCAATTCCAGTCCATTGTTAGTCGGAAGATATCAGGGACAAGTTTGACAACAGGGACAAGTTTGTCAATTTTTCATTGGATTCTGCTAATAGCCATAATCGCTTACTTGATGGTTTTTATTAAATTGTCAATAATCGTCAAACAGTTAGGCAAAAGTCAAATAATTTGGGTGTGGGGGCCATTGATTTGCACAAGTGGCCTCGGAATCTTCTTTTGCTATGGCTTGATTCAAGAGCACAACCCTGAAAAAATAGAATTTGCACCAGAGAAGCAAATCAATTTGCCAGCGACAGAACTTGTATCAGTAAATAAAATCAAGTCACCTATGCCATTCTCCAACCGAGTCTTTCTGTTGTTCTGTGGACTGGCCTTTATAACTGCGGCAAGGGGGTATATAGAATCTCGCAATCTAAAAGATAAATTTTCTGCTGCTGTCATTGCTTGCCATCAAGAGAGTGCACAAAATATCGCCTCACTTGAGCTTGTTAGTAAATCAGGAAAAATTACTCAGACTATCGTCGCACCAGGAGTAGGGAAATTTGCTTTTCCAATAGACATGCATCTTGATGAGATTTGGTCAGCAATCCGCAATAGCCTTCTTCTTAATGAAGGCTCCCCAGCATATATTCAATTGCCTAATGCTAATTGGAAATTCGCCCCTATGAGTACGACAATCAGTGCTGAGGAAAAGGCTATTGCATTTAGTTTGCTTCGCAGACAAGGGGAATTAAAGGCGAC
The DNA here is from genome assembly GCF_049340345.1 of Undibacterium sp. Di27W. Classification (NCBI taxonomy): domain Bacteria; kingdom Pseudomonadati; phylum Pseudomonadota; class Betaproteobacteria; order Burkholderiales; family Oxalobacteraceae; genus Undibacterium; species Undibacterium sp. Di27W. Next base: position 622,285 of record NZ_JBMPOS010000001.1, read on the forward strand.
CTATGAAATATTTGACGTGAATGGGCGCACTTTTTTGCTGGAAGGAGCAGCAGGCTCTAGCCGGAGCACAACAATATCTGTAGTCCGCCCTTTTTTGGTGGCAGATTCATGGTGCAACGTGGAAAATCTATCTAGCAATGCGCGTTCTGTAAATAAATCAAAGACAACTCCGACGCAAGACGAACTATTGCAAGCGAACAAAGCAAATTATGCAGATAGAAACAGAAAAAACATTTACGAGTCATATGCTATAGCTTTGATTCTATTGGTACTCGGTATTATCCCCGCCATTTGGTATTTCTTCCTGAGACGCTTACGTGAGATTGCGACGGCAATTCGTGGAGAGTAAATGAATTTGATTTGATTCTTGGCATTTTTAACGCTCTACAATGAAGGATGTCTCTTCTATTCCGACATCAGCCATTGATGGGAGGGAGTTGGGCATACTGACAAAGATACTGCTCAAAGACAAAGAAGGGGTCACCCATTAGCCCCCGGTAGTCAAGTAGTCGAATAAGAGACTCGCAACACACCTCGATCAAATTGATTACGCCACCACATGATTGTTTCAAAACGCCGTCGTGCCTTTTGCTTCAACGTGTGGTTGCGTGAATCGCAGCTTCACCCATGTGTAACTAGCGAAACATAAAACGGGATTCGTCCAAGTAGCACAGCTACTCCAGAAGCATCTCAGTACAGCGTTGCGTCCAAGTGATGGGCAGATCTGTGGCTACCGGATTCGGTTCCACCCCCTTGTGGCTCTCATTGCAGACGACTCATTGTGAAACAACGATTGCGATGGCAGAAACTGCGTGTCCAATCAGGTCTGATGGCTTGTGATCCAACCCCACTTGCTGGCTCACGCAGTGCTGCCAACTCTCAGGTGAAACAGCGTTCCACCGAAAAACTTTCCCCAGTCTTCAACATATGAAAACAAGCTCTTGCCAGCTTATGTGCTACCGCCTTGATGGCAATAATGCCATTACGCTTGGCTTTCTTGCGTTGATAGAATTTCTTTGCCACCTCTGAATAGCGAATCGCGAAATTGGCAGCTTCCACATAGGCCCAAGCCAGAAAGCGATTGCCATTTTTAGTATTGCCTTCTCCCTTCTTTTTACCATTCGAGGTATGCACACTACCTACGCAGCGGCAATAGGAAACATAGTTACCCACATCTTTAAACCGTTCGATAGAGCCGGTTTCCAGCAAGATCACTGTCGCCAAGGCGTCACCGATACCAGCGACACTTTTGAGTAGTGAAAACCCGGGATAGGTAGTGCACACCTTTGCCAGTGTTTTTTCGATCTGAACGACTTGCGCGTTGAGTGCAGGCATCACCGATAGATTTGCCTTAAGCGCCATGGCCTCCATCTCACCCAAGCCCATTGTGTCTATCTCATCACAAGTGAGTTTCTTGAACAGATTAGCTGCCAAATGCGCACCATGCTGCTGGTCCATTTGTGTTTCTATCGAGAGAATTTGCACCGAACGTTGCTGTACCAATTGCATGCGCTTGCGCGCCAGGTCACGGACACCTCTTAATTCTTTTGGCATGATATAACCTGTAGGCAGCAAGCCAAGACGCAAGACATGCGCCAGATGCCTGGCGTCTGATTAATCACCACGATGTTTTAAATCCATCATATTGTTTGATTGCTGTGGTATTGGCCAAATGAACCTGATAACCATGCTCTTGCAGTCCATCCACCAGCCAGTACCAATTAAAAGTCGACTCCACAACGACACCAGTAAGCTGAAATTGATAGGGGGCAAACGCAGCATAAATCGCCTCCAGGTCATTAGCCAACCGCCTCGAGTACAACACCTTGTCGGATTCGTCTGAAATAACCACAACGCTATTGTTCGAATGTAGGTCTATGCCGCAAAATAACATACTGTCCTCCTCGTTAAAGTTTCGTTCGCAACTTAACTTTACTCCTTTGGATTACGCCAGTGGAGGGAGGCGGCTAGATGATTATCAGTTCTTACATTACGACAATTCCAAGAATAGAATTGTCGTAATGTAAGAACTGATCTTTTCTTTTTAAATAACAAACGAACTGAAAAGTGATAAGTAAAATATGTGTGCAATGTCTACAAATATGCTTGTACTCAAAAGAACAAGAAGACAGCCGAAAATTGGTGATATCTTTGCATATCAACTTGGGCCAGTGCCAGATAAATTTTACTTTGGGAGAGTAATTGCGACAGATGCAGAACTGGGAAACTGTCCTGACGTCATATTGATTTATCTGTACAAAACACCCTCATCAGAGAAAACAGTAATTCCAGAATTATTGACATCCGATTTGTTGGTTCCGCCAATTGGGACAAATAAAAAACCCTGGACTATGGGGTATTTTGAGTTTATTGAAAATCGCGAAATTTTTTCAAAGGATAGATTAGTTTCACATTGTTTTTACCGCCCATTAAATGGGAGATTTTACGATGAATATGCAAATGAATTACCTCATTCAATCGAACCTGTTGGCATCTTCGGATTAAGTGGACTTGGAGCTATTGATGATGAAGTTAGTGATGCACTGAGAGTTCCCAAGGTAGCGGGGTAGTTTAGTCTCTATCTGAATTTAGCTTGTCAAGAGGAGAAATGAAGTATCTGCCTCTTTTGACTAAACCCAGGTTAAAAGAAGTAACGTCTTCAACGAAGAAAAAGAAAGGGGGGGCAGGTTCTGACGCTTCCCCTCATTTCTCATATCGATTAATCGTGGAAATCAACTCCGCAAGGGCTGAAGCGAGTTGATCCACCGTGATTTTCGGCGGCTTACAAAGAAGGGAGTAGGTCTTACATTCATACATTTTCTAAGAATAGAATTGTCGTAATGTAAGCGTAGTAATCGGCCCCGCCGAAAATCGCGCCGAAGAAACAATCAATATAATTTTTATGGCAAAGTATCGAAGACACCCAATAGCCGCTAGGTTAATGCAAAAATGGGGTCACTCATTAGCCCTCGTAGTCAAGCAGTCGAACAACATATTCGCAACACGCCGCGATCAGATTGATTACGCCACCACACGTTTGTTTCAAAATGCCGTCGTGCCTTTTGCTTCAACGTGTGGTCGCATGAATCGCAGCTTCACCCGTGTGTATCTAGCGAAACATAAAGCTGGATTTCGCCCATTAGCACCGCTACTCCAGAAGCATCTCAGTACTGCGTTGCGTCCAAGCGATGGGCAGATCTATGGCTGCCGGATTCGGTTTCAACCCCTTCTTTTTTGCTTTAAGGGCTTGCGCTGGATTCTCGATAAAAATGCGGGAGTGACGGTTGGATGGGTATCGCCGTGAACATTGGCAAGCGTTTTTGACCGCCGACACTAAGCCCGCTATCGTTTGCAATGTACAAAGATAGTCGCAGACTCACTCAGGTCTCCCCCGACAATACCGCAAGTTCAACAAAGCTGTACCTCTCATCCATCCATGGTTTATTTGAAAAGAAATAGCGATACTGCGTGCGCTGCGGTCTGCTTATTAATTGAGCGGTGGTGGCACACAACAACCGGCTTGCTGCGCAGAGTTGCCGAGCGTGGCATTCAATATATGCAAACATGGATGAAAAAAATGACTATGCATTTTAAGACCCTGATCACCCTGGCCAGCGCTGCGATGTTGCTGGCTGCTTGCGGTGGCGGCAGTAGTAATAATTCCAGTAGCGCTACCACGACCACGCCTGCGGTAGTTGTGCAGACACCGGCGATATTGACCGGAGCGGCCTTGCAGGCAGAAGTCGATAGATTTCGTAAAGACAGTGGTTATCCTGGCGTGTCGGTGACGATAGTCAACCAAGACAAAATAGAAACTGTCGTCAGTGGTGTGCGTGAAATCAATACCAGCAAGACTTTGCTGGCCACTGATTATTTCCAGATGGGCTCGCTGACCAAGGCTGCCACATCGACCATGATTGCCCGTCTGGTCGAGCAAAAAAAGATACGCTGGGATAGTACCGTAGCAGAAATTTTCCCCGAATGGCGTGCACAGATGCGGCCTGAATTTTTAAATGTCACCCTGGAACAGATACTGCACCACCGTTCAGGCTTGCCGCGTGAGATCAATGACGCGACCGCTGCCAAGGCGATACCTTTATTGACCGGTAATTCAGTGGCCGACCGGCGCGCACTGGTGGGCCTGATGTTACAGGATGCACCCGAATTTACGCCTAATAGCAAGATGCAGTATTCCAATATCGGCTATACCCTGGCTGGCCTGATGGCAGAAACAGTGGGCGGCGACAGCTATGAAAATCTGATGCAAAAAGAATTGTTCGGGCCGCTCGCCATCAAGGCTTATCTGGGCTTTCCTGAAGATAAGAGCCCTAATAATGCTGGCCACACCCTGGTGTCAGGCAGCTGGAAAGTTACCGCGCCGGTATATGACCCACGTTATGCCTATTTCATCAATGCCGCAGGCGGCATGACCCTGACCCTGGCTGATTATGGTATTTTCTTGCGTGAAAACCTGCGCGGCCTGCAAGGACAAAGCAGCTACCTGAGCAAAGCCAGCTTCACCGCACTGCACACGCCGATTGATGAATACGGCCTGGGCTGGGGCGTAGTCAACGTGCCGCAACTCGGCAACGTCAGCTCCCACAATGGCACCGAGCTGACCTATTACTCCGCTACCTACCTCATTCCGAGCAAGAATGTGGCGATTGCGGTGACCTGCAATTGCTATGATACGAGCATCATCCCGACGGTAGACAGCTTTATGGCCTCTTTGATGAGTCCTATTGTACCCAAATAAGTTTTCAGACCCAGGGGTATGCAGATATCCCTGGGCTGCGCTGGCAAGATCATCTCGCCCAGCCCGGGAGCTCTTACATTTATGCATTTTCTAAGAGTAAAATTGTCGTAATGTAAAACGTGACCCCATCTTCCCCCTAAATGACAACAAGAATGCATCAATCAAAATCGCTAGCAAGTGCTGCCTTGGCATTTCTATTCTTTATACATTTTGGAAAAGCATTTGCATCTGACGCGATGCAAAATCATTGTGAAGGTATTTTTTCTGCGAAAGCAGAAAAGTCATTTAGTGAGGGGGAGTTAACCCCTAAGGATATTTGGTCTCCAAATGGCCAATTTTCAATAAAGGCAACTACGAAAACCATTAGCATGCAAAAAAATGGTGAGCAAGATTTTCCATTGAATGTCTTGGTGAATCCGGCGCTGATGGAAGTTGTTTGGAATAACAATTCACAAGGTTTTGCGATCAATTTGAGTGACGGTGGCCTTGTCGGAACGTGGGAGCCTAAACTGTTTACTATTGGCCCAGGTGATGTTCCTGTAGAAGTCGATCTACGAGCTATCTTAGATCAGGCGTCAAAAAAATATCTTCGTTGTAGCCCGGAAGAGGAGGCAAATTGGGGAGTGCTTACTTGGTTGCGAGGGGATATTCTAGTAGCAGCAGAGGTGCCCCCACATTCATCTTGTAAAAATATGGGGCAATTTTTTGGATTTAGAGTTTCATTGAAATCAAAAAAAGTGATTGAAGTTTTCTCAGAAAAAACACTTCGAACTAAATGGAAAGAAGTTTTAGAATGTCGTTTTTATTGAGCAGAACCAGGAGCAACCATTGATGAATTTACTATGAATTAATATGATTTTAATTTCCTTTCCACCGACAGAAGCTGAAGTCAACGAGTTTGCGCATACATGGACCAATAGCCTGGTAAGCGAAGACTATGAAGCTGCATTTGAAATGCTGCACTTCGTTGCAACGTATCCAGGACGTTCATGGGTTAGTAATCCAAATGAATTGAAGGCCTGTATATCCAATCGTGGTAGCCAAACCCCCATCGAAGGCGAGCCCTCGTACACCGTTACCGGGATTTCCACCGCGAGCGGAGAATTGTGGGACAACTACTTGAACCTTGCACCAACTTATGAGCGCTATCCAGGTTGTATTGGCAGGCTGGATTGGTGGTTGCCGTTAAACGGGGAGTGGAGTGACCTTCAAGCATCCTTTGACATAGTGAAGGCGGAAGGAGGGGCGGCATTCGTGCTGGTCGCTCTGAGAATTCCTTGAGCACACATTCTATGGAGGTGTGTTGACAAGTGCGACCATCACCCGTTAGCCCTCCGGTAGTCAAGTAGTCGACCAACATGCCAAATGGGCGTATTAATATGGACGACGATGTTGCGGGACTCGTAAAAAAATCATCAATCAAGCTGGTAATTGGATGATTGGGGGGAGAGCGCGAACCCAAGACTCCTGCTGTGGAAGGAAAGGGGCAGTATCAGTTTAAAAATCTGCTCTGATAGTTGATTGGCGCAATATCAAAAAATATTAGATGAGAAACATGCAAGAGAAACTCCAGGATCACCTTACTGCGAGCCGTAATTCTGTGAAGATTTTTTAATAAAAATTTAGATGAAAAAATTTGTACTGCCAATTATTTGTTTCTCGACTATCGGATTGCTAATTGTTGTTTCTTCCGCGATTTTTATGGGGAAGCAAGTATTTATTCATCGAGATGTTGAGACCAAGGTCACTGCATTGATTGATGAGATGACGACCAGTCCATCCAGGCAAGAGCGTGCTTTTTTAGGTTTACAAGAATTGAGTGAAGAGGCGATTCCCTATCTTGTGGGTCATCTTGATGATATGCGTCCTTTAGCCGTTCCAGAGGTGCACTTGGTAAATAAAGCACCAGGAGCATTTGAGCGTACTGCGCATTACGGCCCTGTAGTTGTACATGATGGCCTTTCTCTCGTGCTGGCACAATTAACTAAGCGGCATGTCATAGTAGGGTATGGCGTTTCGACCAGACAAGATAGGGAAAAAAATCGAGACGAATGGATGGATTGGTGCAAATTAACATATCCTGCAAAAATTAAGGAATGTGGATTCCCTGATTTGAACATCCCAAAATATTAAATAGGACTAACACAAAGCCGCCCCAAAGCGTTACAGCTCTTGGCCGTACTAAAAACGGTCTACGTTGCTGATGCCTTGTTGGGACAATTCAGCAATTGGCAATCCTCAATTTGCCTGCCTCCAAATTACATCCTGGCTTGGTCTAGGACGTGGCAGAAAAATATTCGTGTCCCAGGCTGAAAAGTCTTTGATACTCTTGATTGGCTAGGGACATAGATTTTCAAGAAATAATGTCACCTTGTGACCAGAAGAAACATCCTGAAAATTATTATAATTGTCCGGTGCCATCGTGATCTCTATGCCAGGAGGCTAGAACATGCAACAAGATGAGAATAACTTTTATGCGACGCACCAAGCACCAGCTTGGCATGAGTATGCAAATTTTTTAATATTTGTAAAAATTGATGAAAATGTAAATGTAAAAAGATGGGAGCAATTATGGTGCAAGCAAATCGGAGATAAAAAATTCCAGATTTGCTGCATTCCTTTTTTTTCGTATGAAATGGATTTGGGTGATGAAGTTGAGACTAATGAAGATCATATTTTTATCAGAGTTGTAAAAAGATCTGGATATAAAACGCATCGTATTTGGTTTGGCGATTCTTTTGAAACTAATATCGAGGAAATTGTGGATTCTTTAAAAAGAATAGGTGCCGAATTAGAATGGTCTTCAAAAAATTTGCTTGCCGTTAGCGTATCGACGGCAAACATAAATAATGAGGTATTAAAATATTTGTCTCCCCTTCATGATCAAGGTAAATTAATTTATGAATCGGTAACCCGTGAAGTTTTGAGTGTTCAATAAATAAAAAAGCTGCGAGAGATTTAAATGTCTGTCTCAAAGATTCATTTGTTAATACCTGACAAGAATGCTCAGGACTTTCAATCTCTATCTACTGGTCCTTATCTAATCGATCAAGATATCTGGGCTCTTACCAAAAATGTGGAGCTTGGTGGCGTTTTTGTTGACTATATACGGGATGCATGCAGCATCATTGTGGGCGTGCGTTATTGGTTGATGGATGACGTGAGTTTTGATCGTCATCGGGTGTTTACATTTTTCTTGAATGATTCCCGGTTTTTTTTCAATCAGGCAGAATTTTTTGTAAATATACTTTTTGATGAAAAAAATATTGCTGATTTCAAGAAAAATTTATTGCTTATAGATAGTGCGCAAGATTTGGGTCGTGACAGTGTCATTACAAACGGCAACAAATATGGCATTGCCTTTGAAATTGATGCGAGGGCTGCTTTTGATTGATAAAGGTAGTTCTCTACAAAATTGGTAATTTGGGGTGAAAATTTAGCAGCCCACTATAGGCCAGAACGTCGTGGTGAATGGTGTTTGTCCAAGAAAATAGGCCATGCTGTAGAGGTGATGCTTAGTGTCATGCATCTTTAGTTGGTCGATAAGCCGGGGCCAGTACAGCATTTTTTACCTGGTCGAGTGCGCTGATGTTTGCCAGTTTTAATCTGTAGCTGGCTGTATCCAAATACCCTTCTGGCGAGCAATCGACTTGCCATTGACGCAGCACATAGCCAGCCACTGCCGCTCGCAGTTTAACTTCCAGTTTACCGTTTTTCATGCCGTAGTCACGCATGATGGAGCTGGGGTGAGGGTGGGTAGGGTGGGGACGTAGTTCTATGTTTACCATGAGCTGCCATTGTTCGTCGGCTATCAGTTGTTCATGTTCTTGTACGGCGTGACGTGCATCCTGATTTTTGATGGGCCTGATATTTTCCATGCGTGTCAGCACCAGGTCGCGGAATTCTTGCTTGTTTCTGTCATAGGCGCGCACATGCCAGCGCAGGCCGGAATCGACCAGGGCCAGGGGGACGATTTCCCTTGGTGACAGGCCGGTCTTCATGGAGTGGTAGCTCAGGCTTAGCGGATATTGTCCATGGATGGCACGGGTCACTGTTGCCAGGTCTGCCAGCTTGGGCTGGTTTAACCGGGCTGGCAGATCGTGCGCCAGTAAATCCTGGCCTATGCTGCCCTCACCATCACCAAATCCTGAGCATAGTGCTGACAAGACTCTTTCTGCCTGGTGCTGGAACAAGGGCTGGAAACTGTCGCGATAGTGATACATCTTGCCTTCATAGGTGGCATTGTCTGGTGCCAGCTCTTTATAGAGCACCAGGTCGCGGGTGCCTGCAGCGGAGGCGATGCCAAATCGCTCCATGACATCTTTGCGCGTCACTTTACCTAAAAACCACAGGCGAAATTCGATGAAGGCCAGGCGTTCACGCTGGGCGGCAGGTAATTCAGTGAGCGGGCTGGTTTGCATGGTCTTGGGAAAATACTTTGATAAAAAACATTTTATCATCGAATCATTTTGATGCTATCATTTATTTGAGATCAAATTGATTCGATTGTGTTTGATGCGCAAATTGTTGTGCATCTGGATGAAAGCAAAGGATAGTCATGAGTCTGATACAACAACTGCCGTCGGGGCCACTCGACATTATTGGTGATGTGCATGGTGAATATGAAGCCCTTATCCATCTCTTTAAGCATCTGGGCTATGAGGATGATGGCAGCCACAGGGACGGGCGCAAGCTGGTCTTTGTCGGGGATTTTTGTGACAGAGGGCCTGATAGCCCGGCTGTGCTGGCCCTGGTTGAACGTCTGGTCAAGGCTGGCAAGGCGATGGCGGTATTGGGCAACCATGAAATGAATCTCTTGCGTGGCAGCGCCAAGGATGGTTCTGGCTGGTTTTTTGATGAGCGACAAGCCAAGGATGAACCCAAGTATGCGCCATTCCAGCGCCTGGCGGAGGAGAAAAAGGCCGATACTATTGCATTTTTATTGTCTTTGCCCATTGCTCTGGAGCGAGCAGATGTGCGCGTCGTCCATGCAGCCTGGCAGCATGAGCATATAGAGGCGATACGTGATTTATCTATAGGTAGCGTGATTGAGCATGATGAGCGCTGGAATGCTGAAACAGATTTGCTGGCTGGAGAATTGAATGCAGCAATGCAGGATGAGCTGGCGAGTTATCCGCCGGGCCTGGAAGATCCGCATCAGGAGCCACCCTTCATGCCTGCCCACGCGCAGCATGATGTGATGATACAGATGCGTAACTCTCTACGGGTGCTGACTTCAGGTGTAGAGCGCGAATGGCATTCCACTTTTTATTCTGGTGGTAAATGGCGTTTTGTCGGCCGTGTGCCATGGTGGAATGAATATGAGTCGCAAGTGCCGGTCATTGTAGGACATTACTGGCGCCGATTTTCATCATTTGATCGTGCCCAGGTTGGCAAAGGGGATGCCGATTTGTTTGAGGATACCAAGCCCAGTTCATGGCATGGCAAGCATGGCAATGTATTTTGCGTGGATTTCTCTGTGGGTGGACGATGGTCGGCGAGAAAAAAGAATCCGCTCTCAGTCTCAACACACCACAAGCTGGCAGCCTTGCGCTGGCCTGAGCGTAGTTTGCAATTCGACGATGGTCATGTGCAGTCTACGGATTCGTTTCAGCTTGCCAGGAACATGGCTGAGTAAATGTTGATTTGCTGATACACCGCACTGTGCCAAGTTTTAAGCTCGAAGGAGTGTCTCGGTTAATCTGGTCTTGATGTCAAGCTGCTGTTGCTTTTCGTCATCAAGGCTTCATTTGCGCTACCCCTGTTTCAGGCTATACTTTGGACAAGCATCACCTCTTATTGCGCTGGGAATTTCATCATAATTCCTGGTAAGCAAAACCAGAATGTCATTATTCATGGCATTTTGCAGCAGGGTCTTTCTGAGGTTTTTCATATTAAAAACATAAAAATCAGTATGCGTGGAGACTTGACAATAGGCCCCTGGCTTCTTCATCTGTCTTCCTTGCGCTGATTTCAACTTTTGTCTTTTTCGGATACCCAGGAAAATCTATGAATCAATTATCACGTTTGAAGATTAGCAGTCGCCTGGCGGTGGGCTTTGGTTTGGTGATTCTGTTTTCTTGCGGTTTGCTCGTCCTGGGTTTGTTCAGGTTAAGCCAGCTACAGGCATCGACTGACTATATTTTCAATACCAAGGTCGCCAGCCTTGATGCTGCTACCGATATGCGTGAACAGGGCCGTGCACTGGCTCTGGTATTGCGCAAAATGACTGCGCCCAGCGATATGGCTGAGGCGGAGCGCGAAACCAAAAAGCTGACAAAAATTCTTGAAGGTTATGATGCTTCAGAGGCATCTGCCAAAAAACTGATTGATGATAAAGAGGGAAAAGATACCCTGCAAAATTCGGTAGACCAAAAACGCCAGGTCCTGGCAATTGCCAACAAGATCAAGGGCCTGGTCGCTGAAGGTAATTATTTTGATGCAGCCTCGGTATTGCAGACAGAATTTAATGCACCCAATGAGAAATGGATGTTGTCCCTGGGGGAACTGGCACAGCAACAGCATAAAGCCATGAAAGCTGCCTACGATGAATCGCTGACCAATTATAAAAGTGCCAGATTGGGCATGTTACTTATAGGCGTGTTGACGATAGTCATAGGCTCGCTCGCCGCCTGGCTCATCGCCAGGACCATCGCCGGGCCCATCAAGCGCTCGGCCATCATTGCAGACCAGATTGCCAATGGCGATTTGAGCAAACCAGTTGAAGCGAGTGGCACAGATGAAATTGGTGACTTGCTGCATTCACTGAAGATGATGCAGGAAAATCTCTTGAACACGATTTCCCAGATCAAGACAGGCACAGAAACCATCACAGTCGCCTCGCAAGAAATCGCCAGCGGTAATGCAGACTTGTCTAGCCGTACAGAATCGCAAGCCAGCTCACTGGAAGAAACTGCCTCTTCTATGGAAGAGTTGACCAGTACAGTCAGGCAAAATGCTGATAATGCCAGGCAAGCCAATCAACTGGTGGTTTCTGCTTCTGGTGTGGCGGTCAAGGGCGGGGCAGTGGTCGGCCAGGTCGTCAGTACCATGGGTTCGATCAAAGAAAGTTCACGCAAGATAGTCGACATTATAGGCGTCATTGATAGCATTGCCTTCCAGACCAATATCCTGGCCTTGAATGCGGCGGTAGAGGCGGCCAGGGCTGGTGAGCAGGGGCGTGGTTTTGCCGTCGTGGCAGCAGAAGTGCGCAACCTGGCACAGCGTAGTGCCAGTGCTGCCAAAGAAATCAAAGCGCTCATCAGTGATTCTGTAGACAAGGTAGACCAGGGTAGCAAACTCGTTGACGAAGCAGGCAAGACCATGGATGAAATCGTCACCAGTGTCCAGCATGTGGCTGACATCATGAGCGAGATCACGGCCGCCAGCCAGGAACAAAGTTCAGGCATAGAACAAGTGAACCTGGCGATTACACAAATGGATGAAATGACGCAGCAGAATGCGGCCTTGGTAGAGCAGGCAGCCGCAGCGGCAGAAAGCATGGAAGAGCAGGCCGTGACGCTGGCAAAGGCCGTCAGCGTATTTCAATTGCCATCGACCATGCAAGCTGCAGACGCTGGCCCACAAGCGCGTCGTTTTACGCCCAGGCAGTTGGGCAATAGGGAGTCATAAGACCTTGCCAGGGTTCATCAGGTTTTGCGGGTCCAGCGCAGTCTTGATGGCGCGCATCATCGCCATTTCCAATTCGGATTTATAGAGTTTGATTTCATCCCGCTTCAACATGCCTAAACCGTGTTCAGCAGAAATCGATCCTTTGAACTGGTGCACCTGGTCATGGACGATGCGGTTGATGGCAGGCTGTTGCAAGATGAAATCAGCATCGCTGCTACCCGCTGGGGCCGAGACGTTGTAATGCAAATTACCATCTCCCATGTGGCCAAAGCAGACGATCTGGCAGCCTGGAAATGCGATTGCTAATTCTGCATCAGTGACGTAGATGAATTGGGGGATTTGCGACACCGGGATGGAAATATCATGCTTGATATTCTTGCCCTCCCTGGCCTGTGCTTCTGAAATAGATTCGCGCAGCTTCCATAAGGAATGGGACTGGCTGATGGAGGTGGCGCAGACGGCATTGACTGCGTGACCATCATTGATCGCCTGTTCCAGCACTTGCTCCATCAATGCGATGGCATGGGTTTCTGATTCGTGATCCGATATTTCCAGCAAGGCGTAATAGTGATAATTACCTACAAACGGGTGCTGCAATTGCGGAAAATGTTTTAGCACCAGTTGCAGGCTGAAGTCAGAGATCAATTCAAATGCTGTCAACGTCGGTCCCAGCGCGTGCTGGCATAGTCTGAGCAAGTCCAGGGCAGCATCGGCATTATCTAGCGCTGCGAATGCGGTAATTTGTGCGCGTGGCTGTGGAAATAATTTCAGCACAGCAGCAGTGATGATGCCCAGTGTGCCTTCTGCGCCTATGAACAGGTCACGTAAATCATAGCCGGTATTATCCTTGCGCAAACCACGCAGGCCATTCCAGACTTCGCCCTGGGCAGTGACGACTTCCAGCCCCAGGCATAATTCTCTGGTATTGCCATAACGGAGTACTGCCGTGCCGCCGGCATTGGTCGACAGGTTGCCACCTATGGTGCAACTGCCTTCAGATGCCAGTGACAAGGGAAATAATCTATCCTGTGCAGCCGCTGCTGTCTGTACGTCCGCCAGCAGGCAACCAACCTCTACTGTCATGGTGTTGTTGCTGACATCCACGGCCAGCACGCGATTCATGCGTTTGAGAGAAATGACGACGGCGTTGCCAGACTGGTCAGGTATGCTGCCCAACACCAGGCCAGTATTGCCTCCCTGGGGTACGCAGGCAATCTGATGCAAGGCGCAGAGTTGTACCAGGCGCGCCACTTCTTCTGTCGATTGCGGCAGTAGCACTGCCAGCGCCTTGCCCAGATAGCGCTGACGCCAGTCTGTCAGATAGGGATATTGCTCTGATTCTTTGGTCAGGACAAAGTCACTGCCTACGATAGCGCTACAGGCAGACAGAAAATCGGATGTCATGATGTCGCCTTCAATCTCATTCCGCGGCCGCTTTTGCTTTTGCCAATGCCTTCGCAGCTTTTTTCAAGGGGCGCAGATACAGTATGATGCTCAAAAAGAACAGCATGGACAACGCAACTTCTGCATACGCCAGGGCCATGGACAACACCGTGCGGTCACTATAAGCCCTGACTATGCCTTCAGTAAAATATAGCCAGATCAGCATGGATGACCATTGCATGGTGTAGTTGTCACGCTTGAGTACGCCCCGCAAGGGGATCAGCAAGGGCAGGGCCTTGAGTACCATCCATGAGCCGCCCGGGCGCAGCGGTGCCAGCAACCATTCCCAGGCTATGCACAGCACAAGCAAGGCGATCAGGCTGGCTGAAGCCAGCAGGTAGTACTTTTTTTCTGGTGTTGCGCTACTCATGCCTTAGCCTGTAATTTTTTGCTGGTTTCTGCCAGGCGTTTGCCCAGGGCGATTGCCAGCTTGCGGCTGTCTTCTGAAATGGCTTGCGCCCCATCCTGGCCTGCCCAATGGGTCGCGCCATAGGGGCTGCCACCAGTTTTGGTGGTCATCAGTTCGGAGTGGCTGTAAGGTAAGCCCAGCATTAGCATGCCGTGATGCATGAGAGGCAGCATCATGCTCAGCAGGGTCGATTCCTGGCCACCATGCATGCTGCCGGTGGAGGTGAAGACACAGGCCGGTTTGCCCGTCAGGGTGCCGGATAGCCAGTCGGCTGCCGTGCCATCCAGAAAATACTTCAGGGCAGCAGCCATATTGCCAAAACGGGTGGGGGAGCCCATCGCCAGTCCGGCACAGTCCTTGAGGTCAGACAGTTCAACATAAGGCGCGCCTTCAGACGGGACCTCAGATGCTGTTGCTTCTGCTACGGTGGAAACAGCAGGCACGGTGCGCAGGAGGGCATTGCAACCAGGTACGCTTTCTATACCCTGGGCAATAAATTCTGCCATTTTTCTGGTATTGCCATGTCGTGAGTAAAATAAAACTAAAATCGTGAGTTCTTGTGTAGTCATGCTTGTATTATAGAAGTCTTTTTTCCTGGTCTCTGGTTAAAATCGAGGCATTTATCTCTCTAGCTGCAAAAACTATGCGTGGTCTGTCGTGGAAACAAATACTCAATCTCTTCAAATTTGCCCTGCAGCGCTTGCAGGAAGGCCGCCTGCCACAGGTTGCTGGTAGCCTGACTTTTACCACGGTGCTGGCCCTGGTGCCGATTTTGACCGTGGCTTTTGCCATTTTTACGGCTTTTCCGCTATTTAATACCTTTCGTACTTCGCTGGAGGCATATTTTATTCAAAGTCTGATGCCTAAGGGGATTTCCAATACCATTTTGGGCTATTTGACGCAATTTGCCACCAAGGCGACCCGTGTATCTGCCATTAGTGGTGTGGCCTTGATGGTGACTGCCATTACCACCATGGCAATGATAGACAAGTCATTCAACC
Source organism: Undibacterium sp. Di27W (assembly GCF_049340345.1). Lineage (NCBI taxonomy): Bacteria > Pseudomonadati > Pseudomonadota > Betaproteobacteria > Burkholderiales > Oxalobacteraceae > Undibacterium > Undibacterium sp. Di27W. The sequence goes on from NZ_JBMPOS010000001.1 coordinate 637,526, forward strand.
AGATCTGGCAAGTGAAACGCTCGCGCCCGGCCTTGCAAAGGTTGCTGGTGTATTGGGCCATCGTCACCCTCGGGCCTTTGCTGGTGGGTGTTTCCATCTCCAGTACATCGTATCTGTTTACTGCTACCAGTGGGGTGGTCGGGGCGGTACCTTTTCTGGGTGCGGTATTTTATACCCTGACTTCGATCGCTTTTACCACAGGCGCATTCACTTTACTGTACCTGTTGGTGCCAAATCGAGCTGTCGAGTGGCGTGACGCTGTCTGGGGTGGTTTGTTTGCGGCGCTGGCATTTGAAATTGCCAAGCGCATATTTGCCAGCTTTGTTATCCAGTTCCCTACCTATACCATCGTGTATGGTGCGCTGGCCGCCGTGCCCATCTTCCTGGTCTGGATCTATGTTTCCTGGCTTATCATTCTGATAGGCGCGGTGATTGCCGCGGCCTTGCCCGTGGTGAAATTTGAACGCTGGTGGCATGTGCCTACCCCTGGCAGTGCTTTTGAGGACGCAGTCAGTATCCTGGAGGTGCTGGTGGATGCGCGTCTGGCAGATGCCAATGCCGCTGTCAGCGTTAACACCATACGCGCCGAGACTAGGCTGGGCATGGATGAAATTGAAGGCTTGCTGGAACGTATGTCAGAAACTGCCTGGGTGGCCAGGGTCAATGTCAATACCACGGCTTCACGCAGTCGCTTTTGGCTGCGTAAAAATGAAGCTGGTGCCGAGTTATGGATTATGCTGATGAATCCAGCCAGTTTGCGTTTGTCCGATATTTATCGCCTGTTTGTGTTTGACGCGACCAAGCAAAGCCAGCTTTCCAAGCTGGTGGATGAGAGCATAGAAAATGGTTTGCAGCATAACTTGCAGACTTATTTTTATCCGGTAGGGCCAGGCTAAATGAAGTTCAGTTTGATCAAGGCGGATGAACTGGATGCGTCTTTGATGACGCAGTGGGCAGCTTTGCGTAAGCATGACCTGGTCTATGACAGCCCTTATTATGCGCCTGCCTTTAGCACCATCGTTGCGCAGGCGAGGGCGGATGCCCGTATCTTGCTATGTGAAGATGCAGGCGAGATTGCTGCTATCCTGCCTTTTCATGCATGGGATAAATTTCGTGCTGTATCCATAGGTGATTTTCTTGCCGACTACCAGGGGCCGATAAGCAGGTCGGGCCTGGATATGCCATTTGGCGAAATGCTGGCGGCTATGCAGTGCCGTCACTTTGCTTTTAATCATATGCCTGTGGGACTGGGCAAGTTCCAGCAATATGCCTGGATGCACAGTCAGTCCCATATCCTGGATCTGGCGGGTGGTTTCGATGCCTACGCTCAGCGCTTGACAGAGCAACGTGATGCTTCCCTGCTCAAGAAGGTTGCCACCAATGAGCGCAAGCTCAGTAAAAAACATGGCGAATTGCGCTTTGAATTGCAAAGTGGCAGTCACGCTGATTACCTGGCCTTATTGGCTGGCAAGAGTGATCAATTCCAGCGCACCGTGGGTGCTGAACATGACATCTTCAAGAGGGATTGGGTCAGACAGGTCGTTGATGAAATCAGACTAAGCAATAGCCCTGATTTTGCTGGCATGCTGTCGACACTATATGCTGGCGATACCCTCATTGCTGCGCATTTCGGTATGCGCTCTGGTAAGGTCTTGCATTACTGGTTCCCCTGGTATGACACGGCATTTGCTGAATTTTCACCCGGCCTGATATTGCTGGCTCAATGCGCCAGGCACGCGGCGCAAATCGGTATCCAGTCTATAGATCTGGGTAGGGGAGATCAGGCTTATAAATTGCGTTTTGCCACTGGTGCACATCAACTATGCGAAGGGGCTATCAGCTCGCCCGCCATCTTGGGTAAGATGCAGGCTGGCGTTTATCAGGCTAAACAGGCATTGAAGGCATCCAGCCTGGGGCAATATTTACGCACATTGCGCCAGACTGGAAAATGAAGCGCTTTTAATAAGCATTTTTGTCGCCAAGGACAACTTTCACGGTGCGCCAGATAATGACGATATCCAGCCAGATAGACCAGTGCTGGATATAGTAAAGATCGTATTCTATGCGCTCTTCCATTTTTTCCAGGGTTTCGGTTTCACCGCGCAGACCATTTACCTGCGCCCAGCCAGTGATGCCAGGTTTGATCTTGTGACGGAACATATAGCCACTGACCAGCTTTCTATATAGCTCATTGTGCTCGACCGCATGCGGGCGCGGGCCGACAAGACTCATCTCGCCCTTGAGTACATTGAATAACTGCGGTAACTCATCCAGGGAAGATCGTCGTAAAAAGCCGCCAAACTTGGTCACCCGTGGATCGCCAACGGTAGCCTGAACCACACGCTCATTTGGATTGCTCTGGCGCATACTTCTGAATTTATAGACATTGATAGGCCTGCCAGCGATACCGTACCTGACCTGCTTGAAAAATACAGCGCCAGGAGAACTCAGTTTGACGCCTATCGCTATCAACAGCAGTACCGGAGAGAGGGCAATCAGGCCAAAGAAAGAGCCCAGTAAATCCAGCATGCGCTTGGGTAAAGCGGCCAGGCCTATGAAAGGCGTTTCTGTCGAGGCCAACACCGGGCGACCAGCCAATTCGCGCAATTGTATGCCTGGCATGCCAAAAATCAGGGATTCAGGCACAAAGTACGTGGATGCAGTGCTGTCTTCCAGGATGGCAATAATCTCTGCTAGTTCTGGTGGCTCCTTGGTGTTGAGTCCAATGAAGACGACATCCACATTGATATGGCCTGTATCGTCATCAACGATCCAGGCAGCGGCGTCGCTTAAATCTCCCAGCCTTTCGAGGTTGCTGGGCGGGCGCGATTCATTCCGGTTATCGAAAAAGCCGACGAAATCAATCGCGGCCAGTGGGGTATTGCGCAAGGACTCCACCAGGTCGGCGCAGGCAGAGTTTGACCATATCAGCACGGCCTTGCGTCTTCTTGAAGGTTTCGAATAGTAAAACACTGCCAGCTTGCGCATGATAAAGGCAGTCAACAACAGTGTGAATGGTGTTGTGAACAGCCAGATCAGCATGATGGCGCGCGACAGCCGTTCAGCAGATTTGTCTACATAGGCACTTAGCAGCACCACCATGAACACGACAAACCAGCGCGCTGTAATACTGGGAAAGGCGGCCAGTACATGTTTTTCTTGTAGCGTCCCCAATAATTGCTGGCTGGAGAAAACGATGATGCTGCTCAGGCAGGCAATCAGCATGCGTACGCCAAAAATTTCGACATCCGTATGATCGGAATACAGGATGATGCCTAGCAATGTCAGATAGGTCGTAATGCCAAATGCAACACCTGTCAACGCCGCCAGGAGCTGCGCTGATTGTGAAGTATTAGAGGCGGGTGAGGCATTGAGCATGGTGTTGGGGCTTTTCGCTTATATTCCTGGGGTTGATACAACTGCTTTGGTATGCATGCTTAGTTTTTTTGTCCTGAGAAGAGTTTCTTGATCTGCCCTAGCTGCCAGCGATGCAAATGTTCTCTGAATTCTGGATTGTCATATCTGGGAGCACGTCTGATCGCCGCTCCAAGATAACCGGCAATGATGAGCAAGCCACCAATCACAAAAGGTTTTTCACGCATGCGGAAAACGCCTGAAGCCAGGGCATACAACGGGTGATAGCCCATGAACCAGATACCACGTCCCCAGCGCAAACGGCCGCGATAGACATTCTTGTCAGATGAACCCATCAGGCGGTGATGCATGAGTATGGCATCCGGGTGCAGGAAACTCTTGGTCGTCCAGCCTTTCATACGGGCGGTATGCACATCTATGCCATCCCACAAGACTTCTTCGACAAAGCCGCCGATTTCTTCAAAGGCTGTCCTGCGGTAGAGCTTGAACTGGCCAGCGACATGTTCATCGATGATGATTTCTTCTATTTTTTGCCCATTTTCTTCACGAAAAACCTTGCCGGACACGGCGGCAAGCCTGGGCTCAAGGGCAAATTGCTCAAACATGTGCTCCAGGTATCTGGGGCCAAATGACATATCGCCATCCAGCTTGGCGATATATTCGTAATCTTTGTGTTCAATCTGGGTGATACCAAATTTAAAGGCAGCGACTACGCCACCGCCAACTTTGCGAAAGCCGCGGTCCTGACGCTGCACCAGCCTGATAAAAGGGTGTTTGGCTGCATATTCACGCACGATATCGGCTGTGCCATCTTTCGAACCGTCGTCGACAATAATCCATTCAACTGGTTTAACGGTTTGGGCAACCATGGAGTCGAGGGTCAGTCTGATCAGGTCAGCTTCGTCACGGACAGGCGCAATGATGACCAGGGGCACCACTTTTGCTTCTGAAACTGATGGCGGTGTGCTCGGACTTGGCATAATTCATCTTTCTGACTTTTATTTGAATGTTAACTGAGCTTTGAGTTGCCCACAATTCAACAAAGGTTAATTTTTGTTATTGAATAGCAATGATATCCAGTCTACGATCATATTGCTGCAGGGTTTTGTTGTCCTGACAAAAATTTGCATCTATTCTTACTATTGCAATATAAAATGAAGTTCTTTCTATGAAATGTCTGAAGTCAGATGACAATTTGGTCAAAATTTTTTGCTTATAGCGTAAATCCAGCTGAAAATTCAGCCCGCAAACTGCTGATTGCCGTGTTGGCGTTTGCTTTGGCCATCCCACTGCACGGGCAAGAAGTCACGACTATCCCTGCAAATGGCATGAAACTGGAAAGCCAGCTTTTACAATTGCCACAGACTCCATCTGCCACACAAACAGAAAAAACGCTCATTCCGGCAAAAGCAGGCATTGATGACAATGCAGGCGAAGCTGCTGCCGATGTCATAGGCGAAGGTGATCAATTGCTGATTACCGTCTTTGGTCAACCTGATCTGACCGCCGATGTCACCATAGGCGAAAGCGGTGTCATTACCTTGCCTCTGGTAGGTACGGTAGAGGTCAAGGGCAGGACTGCCACCGAGATTGCCGCCACGTTTGCCAAAAAACTCGAACAAGGGCAATACATTAAAAACCCCAGGGTTTCCATCAAGGTTATACAACAGCTTAGCAGGACTTTCTCTGTATTGGGTGAGGTATTACGACCAGGGCGTTATCCCTTGCAGGGGCAAATCAGCATACTTGAGGCTCTGGGGCTGGCTGGCGGGGTTTCGCAAAAGGCCGAGAAAAACTTGCGTATACTGCGCCGCGAGCCAGGCAAGCCTGCTTCTGAACTGCAAGAATACGCATCCATCAAGCTGGAGCTGGATGCCAGCAAGCTGGCACCTGAATTGGCGCAAAAGATACAGGCCAATGATGTTTTGTTCGTGCCCCAGCTTAAGAATTTTTATGTTTATGGCGAAGTGCGTCGCCCCGGCATTTATCCCATGGAAGAAGATTTGAATGTCATGAGGGTACTGTCGATAGGTGGCGGTATTACGGACAGGGGATCGGTCAGGCGCATCATTATCCACCGCAAGACAGAAAGTGGAGAGTTGCGTGAAATTTCGGCAGGGATCACGGACAAAGTGATGCCAGGTGATGTGGTGTTTATCAACGAAAGAATATTCTGACGCGTATGATAAAAACCTCACCTAGCGAGTTGGTCTTATCCTTTGCACAGATTGGTGCGATGCTGCGTGCGCGCCAGGTGTTGATCGCCGTGGTAATGATTGTCGCCGTGGTTGGCGCAGGTGTTGCCAGCCTGGTGTTACCCAAGACTTATGTGGCAAATGCCGATATCTTTATCGATTATCGCGTCAATGACCCGATAGGTGGAAGGCAGTTTCACCCCATGCAGGATGAAAGCTATTTGCAGACGCAATTTGATGTCATCAAGAGCGTGCAGGTAGCCGAGCGCGTGATACAGGCCCTGGGTTTGCAGACCACGCCCGAGGCCAAGCGCTTTGTGCAAAGATATGGCGAGCAGCGTGGCTTGCGGGCGCTGGCCGAATCCATTGTCAGAAACACCGATGTTTCACCGCACAAGAATAGCCGCGTCATAGAAATTCAGTATTCCTCCAGTGACCCCAGGCATGCCAAAGACGTGGCCAATGCCGTGGTCAAGGCCTATATAGATTTGTCGCTGGAAATGATGAATGCGCCAGCCAGGGCAAGGCGCGATCAATACAATGCACAGCTGGAATCCATGAGCCGACAGATAGATGAGTTGCAAAAAAAACTCACGGCTTATCAGCAGGAATATCAAATCGTCGATGTGGATGAAAGGTCAGACCTGGAATCCAAGCAAATGAATGCCCTGAGTGTGCGTCTCATCGACATCCAATTGCAGAGGGTAGAGGCACAGGCCAAGCGCCAGTCCCTGGAGAAACTGGTCAGGGAAGGAAATCCTGAATCCGATATCCCGGAAATCGCTGGCATAGGCCATATTTCAGGTTTGAAAGCAGCCTTGATTTCCCTGGATACGCAACTGGCCAATGCCAAGATCACCCTGGGTCCACGTCATCCCAAATACATGGCCATCAATGATGAGCGCCAGGCATTGATGGATAAGTTGAAACGAGAATCTGCGACGGCTTTTGAAATGCTGGGGGCCGCAGAGGCGCGTCTGAATCAACAAGAAAAAGCCATAGAAACAGAAATTGCCAGCTACCAGAAAAAGACCTTTGAAAACAAGAAGCACAGGGATGTCATCAGTTCATACCAACGTCAGTTAGATAGTGTGCAAAAAATCTACAATGCCGCGATTCAAAAGTTTGATGAGTTGCTGATGACCAGTAATGTGGCAATTTCCAATGCCTCAGTCATGCAATGGGCCGAGTTACCTGAGAAACATGCCAAGCCTTTGCTGAGAAATAACCTGGTATTTGGTTTGTTGGCGGGCATTGTATTTGGATTTGGCCTGGCCTTCTTGCTGGAATTGATGAACAGGCGTGTCCGCTGCCTGGAAGACCTGGAGCGTGAATTTGATGAGCCCGTCATGGCAAAAATAGGATTTAATGAAAAATTGATAGATAACGGACAGGGTGGTTTGCATGCAAGCAGTTGAACCACTGAGCCCGCCAATATCAAAAATAGGACGGCTTGGTGAGTTGTTCCTACAAAAAGGTTTGCTCACACCCGAGCAAATCGACCAGGTCGCGCAACTGCAAAAAGAAAAGAAGCTCAGGTTCGGCGATGCTGCCCTGTCTCTTGGCTATTTGAGCCAGTCACAACTGGACCAGGCCCTGGGCGAGCAATTCGGCTACTCGACCAAGGACTTGATCAATGGCAGTGCCGACAAATCCCTGAAATTCTTTTACTTCCCCTTTAGTAAAGAGGCTGAAGAAATCCGTCGTCTGCGCAGTGAATTGCTGTTGAAATTCAGCGGTGAAGAAAAAATCAAGATTACCCTGGTCAGCCCGGCGCGGCGTGATGGCAAGTCGTATATGGCGGCCAGCCTGGCGATTGCTTTGTCCCAGGTAGGCAAGCGTACTTTGTTGATCGATGCCGATTTGCGTAGTGGCAAGTTGCATGAGTATTTCTCCCTGGGTAAGCCAGATGGTTTGTCATCTGTGCTGGCGGGACGTATTACTGCGTCAGATGCATTGATACAACTCATGCCGAATCTGCATTTTTTACCTGCCGGGCCGCAACCGCCGAATCCACTGGAGATTTTGCGTGCTCCACGCATGCGTGAGTTGCTGGACTCCTGTTCCGGCCAGTTTGATGCCTTTGTCGTCGACACACACACGGCTACCCATGCATCTGATGCGCAGATGGTTGCTCATCAGACGGGCAGCGTTTTGCTGGTGGCCAGGAAAGATCACACTTATGTCGATGACCTGCGTAAAGCCAAGGCAGATATGCAAGCTGCAGGTGTCGAGGTATTAGGGACGATATTCAATCAATATGAGTCGGCGGGTGCGGTACGCTTTGCACCGTTTACCTGGGCGGTACGCCTGTTATCCGGCTTGTTCCGCAGAAAAAACTGAGTTTATATGTTTGTGCTGAGTATTTGCATTTGCACCTATAAAAGGCCAGCGCTGTTGCGACGCCTTTTACAAGCCATATTGACACAGAGTTTGCGCGATGTGGCTGTCGAAGTGGTGGTGGTGGATAATGATCATGAGCAGTCTGCTGCGACCGTTTTGCATGAAATGCAGGCTATCTTCGGCAATAGATTGAAAGCCCTGAATCTGGCAAATTCGAATATTTCCCTGGCCAGGAATGCTGCCATTGCCGCTGCCAGCAGTGCCTGGATAGTCATGATAGACGACGATGAAGTCCCGGTCACAGACTGGCTGGCACAACTGCTGAAAGTGCAAGCAAGCGAGCAAGCAGATGTAGTATTTGCCCCGGTCTTGCCAGAGTATGCTGTATCCACGCCGCAATGGATACGTGAGGGTGGTTATTTTGATCGCCGCCGCTTGCCCACCGGAACCAGGATAGATCACAGGGATGCCCGCAGCGGCAATGTGCTGATCCGCCGCTCACTATTGCAGTCACTTACTGAGGCACGACAAGACGGCCTGGGTCCATTTGATCCTGCCTTCGGTACCACTGGTGGTGAGGACAGCATGCTGTTTCGCCGCCTTGATCACATGGGGGCGATCATGGTCTGGTGCGATGAGGCACCTGCAGATGAATATATTCCAGGCGAGCGCGCTACCGCAAAATGGTTATTGCAAAGATCTTATCGCACTGGCCAATTATTTATGCGCACAGAATTGGCGATGCAGACGGGGATGAAAAAACTCAGCACTGCATTGATACTCAGCTCGCGTGCTGGTCTGCAGTTCATCCTGGCATTGCTATTTGCCTTGCTGCTATTGCCATTCAAAGCCCTGCGCAGCTTTAGCTGGCTCAGGGTGGCGGCCTCGCAGCTGGGCAAGCTCAGTTATTTCTGGGGCAAGGCCAGTCATGCCTATGGCAATGCTAATCAGGAAGCAAAGAATTAATTCATGACCGCACAGCCATCTCAACGTTTGCAAGCCCTGGATGGTTTGCGTGCCGTTTCCATTGCCCTGGTATTTTTATCGCATATAGGGTTTGGTCATCTTTTCCCCGGTGGTTTAGGGGTGACTATTTTCTTTTTCATCAGTGGCTTCATCATCACCAAGCTCATGCTGGCTGAATGGGACGCCACCGGCAGCATGAGCATACGGAATTTTTATGTGCGCAGGGTATTTAGGCTAACGCCAGCTTTACTGATGTTCGTTTTATCCTGTTTGGGTATGATGACTTTGGTAGGGGATGTCTGGAGCTGGCAAGAAGTTGCTTCGGTATTTTTGTATTTTGCGAATTACTTTGGTATCTACTCCAGCTTCAGTGGCGAGCTGATCAAACAACCTCTGGCGATTACCTGGTCACTGGCGGTGGAAGAGCATTTTTATTTTATCTTCCCGTTTATTTTTATGGGTTTTGCCAGTGTGCCCAGACGCTTCCTGGTTTTGATTGCGACCATTCTGGTGGCGATGCTGGCCTGGCGCGTCTACCTGGTGCTAGGCGTAGGTTTGGATAATCTGCCGCATTACAGGATTTATACTGGTACGGATACACGCGCTGATTCCATTTTGTATGGGGCGGCCTTGTCTATCATATTGGCACGTTATCCGCAATTTTTTGCCAGATTATCGCGTCTGCAGACTTTCCTATGTGGTGTCTTCTTGCTGGTGCTGACCCTGGCTATCCGTAACGAAGCGTTTCGTGAATCCTTGCGCTATTCCTTGCAGGGAGTGGCTTTGTTTTATATGTTACCCATGCTGGTGTTTGAAAAAAATGCTCTGAACAGTTTTCTGCAATCTTCACCTGTGGTCTATCTGGGGCGCATCAGTTACTCTCTTTATCTGTATCACTGGCTGGTGACACATAGTGTTGCCCATTTCTTTCCTGAAGCGGCGACTTGGCTGAGAATAAGCCTCATCAGTTTGCTCTCATTGCTACTTGCGCATTTGTCTTATCGTTATATAGAGCAGACTTTCCAGCGGCTGGGCCACAAATTAATGCGCTAATTAATGTACTAATTAATGTACTAATTAATGTACTAAGTTGTGTGCCAATGCTTGCTGCGCCAATCGGTATCTGCGGCTTGATGAACTGACAGCGATGAGACTGAAGATAAAGAAGACATTCTGAAATACAAAGCCGCGGAACAGGCTGCTTTCGGTGAAGTTGGTAATGACCACCACCGCCAGCATTGCAGACCAAAAAGCAGCTTGTTGCCTGTCCTGATGCGACAGGGTGATCAGCATTTTTGCCTGCATCAGCAGGGTGCACACCACCAGGATCAGCCCGACCAGGCCTTGCTCATTCAAGATGTCGAGATAGCCATTGTGCGATTGCAGGGGTATCCAGTGCAGGGCATCAATGACGAATTGTGAAAGGCTGTCTGGCCCCAGCCAGAATGCGCCATATCCCAGGCCGAACAAATAGTGTTTATTGATCTCCAGTTCCACCAGTTGCCAGACATCCGTGCGGCCAGTCAAGTCTGTACCCTTGCCAAATAGTCCGGCAATCGGGGAGGCGGCTTCCTGCCAGGTGGGCAGGCGTGACTCGCGCATGAAGAACATATAAACAGCAATGGTGAGCAGGCAAATAATCACCAGGCTGGCACGTGTCAGCGAATAAGAAGATGAAATATGGCGCTTGCGCAGTAAATGAAATACACCCGAAGTCAGCAGGGTGATGATCATGCTGGTCGAGCTTTTGCTCATGACCAGCATAAAGAAAGAAAACAATATGCCTATCGCCAGGCTCCTGAACCCCACGGTTTCAGTGCAAGCCTTGATTTGCCATAGCAGGATACTGAGGGCTGCTACCTGGCCCAATTCATTTTTTTGCGACAAGGCACCCCGCCAGGCACCACCGAGGTCATAGTCTATGCCTATGCTGGGAACAGCAACTGCCATGAAAAAAGACAATATCAGCATCCCGGTCAGCGTGGCCAAAATATAGTTCACCATGATCTTCAGCGGTTGTTTAGCCAGCTGTATGCTGAAACCTATCATCACCAGGCCATATAACTGTATGGCGCGTTTAAAGGTGGTTGCCGGTAAAGGAGACCAGATGCTTGATGCCAGACACCAGATCAGGACGATGGCCAGGAAAGGGTTCATGGCGCGTATATCCTGCAAGGCTTCAGGCAGGTGGCGATACAGGATGAAGGTCGCCAGCACGAACAGGCTGCCCCATTGCAATTTGGTGGTCAGCGAGCCTTCCATGGTCAGGGCAGAGGAACCTGTGTAATCCCAGGATATGCCATAGGGCAACAGGGAAAAAACCACGAACAGAACGATCATCAGCTTGACGATTCTGGTTTCCAGCTGGTTCAGGCTGCTTTCTCCGGGCAGTACGGGCAAATTTTGCATTTCTCAATACTGTTGTCATGTGTTTGTGCGATATTCTAATGGCTACCATGTCAGTTGCGACCCAAACCATGAAGTATTTTCGATTGCGCCTTCTTTTTGTTCTTAGTGTGACCATGCTGGGCATGCTTTGCCCGTCTTTTGTGGCGGCTGGGGATATCTCCTGGTATCGCTTTGAAGTCAATGAAGATGCCTTGTCGCCAGTCGTGGATTTTGCAGGCATGAATCACGCCCTTGATGCAAGTGACAGGGTATTCGTCAAGCAAGGGCATTTTTATCGCGTGGGCCAGGATGGCAAGCCAGGGACCAAAGATGATGGGCGGGTGCGTTTCTTTGGTATCAGTCTTGCCAGTGCTGCCAATTTTCCTGAAGAAAAAGATGCGCAAAAAATAGCGCGGCGCTTGCGCAAGCTTGGTTTTAATGCCGTGCGCCTGCATCATCTCGACACCATACTCAGCGATAGCCAGGAACAGCCGCGTGGCATTTTGACGACAGCTGCCTACCCCAGCTTTAATGAAGCTGCCCTGCGGCGCCTGCGGGTCTTGATTAATGCGCTCAAGGCAGAAGGCCTGTACGTCAATCTGAACCTGCATGTGGGTTATCAATTTCGTCCCGCTGTTGACCAGGTTACACCCTTGATGGCTGGTGAGCACATGCCTTTTGCCAGCCACCCCCTGCATTTGTTTGAGCCACGCATGATCAGCTTGCAGGCAGAATATGTGCAGCAATTATTGCGCCGCCTGGAACTTAAGGATGAGCCTGCTCTGGCTATGGTGGAGATCAATAATGAATCTTCGTTACTGGGAGCATGGCAGCGTGGCCAGTTGGATGGTTTGACGGGCGAATATGAAAGAGCCTTGCAGCAGCAATGGCAAAAATGGGTATTGCGCCAGCATGGGCATGCCGACCATGCCTGTAAACTCTGGGATAGCTGCTCCTTGACGCGCAAAGGTATCATCAACGTCAAGTCCTCGGAATCAAGCATATTGGAATATGGCGAAGGCTGGCTGGCTGGTGCACAACGCTTTTCGCGACGCGCTATCAATAAACTGGGCTGGGATACCCCAGCTAACTTGCAGCAGCAATACCAGGTTCACCAGCAGGGTAATGGGCGCAGGGTGCTGGACTATGTGCGCTTTTTATCTGAGCTGGATCAGCAATACCTGAGCGTCATGCGCAAAACCATACGCCAGGAAGTAGGGGACTTGTTGCCGTTGACGGGTACGCAAATGTATTTCGGCGGTGTCGCATTGGCCGATGCCCAGCAGCAAATGGATTATGTTGATGAGCATTTCTATGTGGATCATTATGATTTTCCACATAAGGAATGGGATAGAAATGACTGGCGCATACGTGATAGCTCGGTCTTGCGTGAGGGCTGGCCATCCTTGCTGCAACGGGCTTTTGTACGCGATGCACGCAAGCCCTTTGTCGTCAGTGAATTTAATCAGGCTTTCCCTAATCGTCAGTCTGCAGAAATTTTACCTGTCATGAGTGCAATGGCTGCTGCTCAGGATTGGGATGGGCTATTTTTGTTTCATTACATAGATGGCGACCAATGGCGGTCTGTGCCTGACAGTTTTGGCTTTAGCGGACATTCAGGACAATTGGTCACCAGTGGTATTTCAGCCGCTTTGTTCAGACAGTATCAGTTGCGTCCTTTGTCAGCACAGATGGCTATTCATCTGAGCCCAGATGTGCGGACCATGCTGGGTGCTCTGCGTGATGGTGTCTCAGGCGGTGGTTTGCCTGCTTATTTGCAGTCACAATATGGAGTAGACCATAAGCATGTTTTTTATACGCGTCTGGCTATGCTATACGACACACAGACCAAGTCAGCAGCTATCATCCAGCCTGCCGTGAAACCATGGTCTGAGGATGATAGCAGGTGGAGTGCGCCTGGTGCTGAGTTGCGGTATAGCGAGACCGGCCCCTGGCTGGCGGCTGATGCAGCTTATATAAGATTATTTGCAGGGCGCAAAGCATCAGCTTCAACGCTCATGGACGCAGATAAATATCTGCCGGCATTTACAGAAAAAGGACGGCAATATGGCGTTGTCTTGCTGACCAGCCGCGATGCCCTGCCTTTGAAAGACTCCCGTCGCTTGTTATTGGTATTGAGCGGTGCAACTACTACTTCGCAGCCAGGTGCGCAACCTGAGCGGCCCAAGCAATTAATCAATTATGAAGGCCAAATGGGATGGTGGACATTGGAGCCAGATATCAACACAGCCAGGAAGCCTTCAGGTTCTCTTGATGGCAATGCACCTGTCTGGCTGGAGCGTGTACCTGTCAGCTTATTTCATACAAGCAAAAACAAGAAAATAAGCATCTATCCGCTGGATGGCAGCGGTGTGCGCATGAAGGCTTTGCCAGCATCGGCGGTTACCCACAAACCGGATGGTTTTGAATTGAATTTTGATTTCCCTTCGCCCTGGTATGAAATAGTGCTTGATTAAGGGCGATTGAACAAAAAACTTGCAATTTCTTTTGAGAATTTGAAACTTAATTTTCTTTATGTAATGAATTAAATTGCCGAATTTTATAATGTGAACTTTGCATTTCATAATGTGAAAAATGACTATCTCACTGCACAAATTATTTTTCTCATTCTAAGAAATATGATTTCACATCGCAAAAAATAGATTTTAAGTATTTGATTTTAAACGATTAAATATTTGTCATATGTCTTATATAAGACCTTGTTGCTGCGCAAAAAATACCCTATTATTTCTATCAACGGATGCACCTTTTCATTTGATTTGCCCACAGGAGAGAAATATGACAACTCGCGCACAACAAGTAGCAGAATTGCAAAAAGACTGGGATACCAATCCACGCTGGAACGGTATCAAGCGTAACTACACAGCAGAAGACGTAGTTCGCCTGCGTGGTTCCATCAAGGTCGAACATACTATTGCAAAAAACGGCGCGATCAAATTGTGGGACCTGGTGAATAACGAGCCTTTCATCAATGCCCTGGGCGCGCTGACTGGTAACCAGGCCATGCAGCAGGTCAAAGCTGGCTTGAAAGCCATCTACCTGTCTGGCTGGCAAGTTGCAGGCGACGCCAACGTTGCCGGTGAAATGTATCCTGATCAATCCCTGTATCCAGCTAACTCCGTACCACTGGTTGTCAAACGCATCAACAACACACTGACACGCGCTGACCAGATCCAATGGTCTGAAGGTAAAGATGACATCGACTTCTTCGCCCCAATCGTGGCGGATGCTGAAGCCGGTTTCGGTGGTGTATTGAATGCCTTTGAACTCATGAAAGCCATGATAGAAGCAGGCGCATCAGGCGTTCACTTCGAAGATCAACTGGCTTCCGTCAAAAAATGCGGCCACATGGGTGGCAAGGTTCTGGTTCCTACCCGTGAAGCGATTGAAAAACTGAATGCTGCACGTCTGGCTGCCGACATCATGGGTACATCCACCGTGATACTGGCACGTACCGATGCTGAAGCGGCTGACTTGCTGACATCTGACGTTGATCCTAACGACCAACCTTTCTGCACAGGCGAGCGCACAGTTGAAGGTTTCTACAAAACCAAACCAGGTCTGGAACAAGCAATTTCCCGTGGCCTGGCTTATGCAGAATATGCAGACTTGATCTGGTGTGAAACTGGCAAACCTGACCTGGAATTTGCCAAAGCATTTGCTGACGCTATCCATGCCAAGTTCCCAGGTAAATTGCTGTCCTATAACTGCTCCCCTTCTTTCAACTGGAAGAAAAACCTGGACGATGCAACGATCGCCAAATTCCAGAAAGAACTCGGCGCAATGGGCTACAAGTTCCAGTTCATCACACTGGCAGGTTTCCATGCATTGAATTACGGCATGTTCAACCTGGCACACGGCTACGCACGTCGCCAGATGTCTGCCTTCGTTGAATTGCAGGAAGCTGAATTCGCAGCAGCAGAAAAAGGCTTTACAGCCGTTAAGCATCAGCGTGAAGTTGGTACTGGTTACTTTGATGCGGTGACACAAACTATCCAGCAAGGTAAATCATCGACGACAGCTTTGCATGGTTCTACTGAAGATGAGCAATTCTTCGATGCGAAAAAGGTTGCCTGAGAAGTAGCATAAATAAGTAGTCTCCCAATAAAAAACCGCGCAGATAAAAATCTGTGCGGTTTTTTTATTACATTGAGGTGAAGTTCAGCGCATTTGCTTTTGCACTTTTCTCTCGCGCAGCAATAGCCCGACAAAACGCCAGGCTTGTGTCGTGTAGCGCTGCCAAAGACGGCGTGGTTCGCTGGCCAGGCGCCAGGACCATTCCATGCCTATTTTTTGCATCCATAGTGGAGCGCGTTTTTTTTGGCCTAGTGCAAACTCCATGGCGGCGCCTACGCACAGTATTAGCGGTACGTTGTCGCTCTTGAATTGCTCGCGGTAGCGGAAGGCCAGTTTTTCTTGCTTGGGCATGCCCAGGCAAATGAAGAGGATGTTGGGTCTGGCTGCTTGTATGCGTTCGATGGCGGTGTCACTTTCCAGGCCGTCGGCGCTAAATTGCATGGAAGGGCAAAAGATGTTGACCTTGAGGCCGGGGTAGGTTTTGGCAAATGAGTCCAGCAAGAGTTGCTCTTGGCCGGGCATGCCGCCCAGTACAAAGATGGACATGTTTTGTTGTATGCAGCCTTGGCAAAGCGAGACAAACAAATCGGCACCGGTCACACGTTCTGGCAAGGGCAGGGCGCACATCTTGCTGGCCCAGATGATGGGCATGCCATCGGCAAAAATATAATCTGAGGTCGCATACAGGGTCTTGAATTCAGGCTCATATTCCAGCTTAGTCATGTGATCCACATTCGGCGTCACCACTACGCGGCTGGCATGATCACGGTTGCTGGCTACTTCCAGCAAATGCTGATTGGCTTCTGCAAAACGCATATTGCAGATATGGAGACCAAACAGCCAGGTGCTTGGTAGGGTATTGGTGGATGAGCTCATGATCAGGTCAGGGAATATGGTGTTTTGATTATCGCATAGGCCGTACGGGGTATTGCTAGTGGTTTTAGCAATTGTTAAAGCATATTTGGCAAATGTTAGAATGGAGCTAAGCAGGTGGATTGAAAACATTCAGTAATCTAGAGAAGGCTAGTCGATATGCATCAGAGAACCAGAATCAAAATTTGCGGCTTGACCAGGCCAGAAGATGTGCGTTTCGTCGTCGCGGCTGGAGCTGATGCTCTCGGCTTCGTGTTTTATCCACCCAGCCCGCGCAATATTACGGCTGAGACTGCCGGGAAGCTATTGCAGGAAATTCCACCCTTTGTCATGTCAGTAGGCTTGTTCGTGAATATTGATGAAGCCAGTCTTCGGGAGGTGATTAGCAAGGCTCCCGTGCAATTGCTGCAATTTCATGGCGATGAGACGCCTGAGCAATGTGCCAGCCTGGCGGCGAGTGTCAATCGTCCTTTTATTCGTGCTTATCGCGTCAAAACTGACACAAGGCCTGAGGATTTGCTAGAATGTGAGCAGTCTTATCGTAAGGCTAGTCCTTTATTCAGTGGTTTATTGCTAGATACCCATGTTGATGGGTATGGCGGTAGTGGAAAGGTTTTTGATTGGTCTCTCATTCCAAAAGAGCTCGCGCCTCGGGTCGTTTTAAGTGGTGGCTTGAGCGTACAGAACGCGACTGGCGCAGTTAGTCAGGTTCGCCCGTTTGCGGTCGATATCAGCAGTGGTGTCGAAGCGGCAAAGGGTATCAAGGATGAGGCCAGCGTGCGCGCGTTTATCGCTGCGGTGCGTCTGGCAGACAATCAGGAATAGTGATGTTGCATGGGTATCTGCCCAGAGCATCGCTTTCAAGCCAGTTTGAAGGAAAGAAAATGAAAGAACTTCAGTCTTTGGGCGCTCAGTTCGAGCGTCAGTCTATCGCCGGTCAGGCAATTTATCAGTCGGCTCAATATCATTTACCCGATTCACGTGGTCATTTTGGTCAGTTCGGTGGCACTTTTGTGTCCGAGACGTTGACACATGCGCTGACTGAACTCAAAGAAGCCTATGCCAAGTTCCAGCATGATGCTGAATTTTTGGCTGAGTTTCGCAATGAATTAAAGTACTTTGTTGGTCGTCCATCACCTGTGTATCACGCCAAACGCTGGTCTGATTTGATGGGTGGGGCGCAAATCTATTTCAAGCGTGAAGACTTGAATCATACCGGTGCGCACAAGATCAATAATGTCATCGGTCAGGCTTTGCTGGCCAAGCGCATGGGCAAGCCGCGCGTGATTGCTGAAACTGGTGCCGGTCAGCATGGCGTAGCTACAGCAACCATCTGTGCCCGTTTTGGACTCGAATGTGTGGTCTACATGGGCTCAGAAGACGTCAAGCGGCAGGCGCAAAACGTCTATCGCATGAAATTGCTGGGCGCAACCGTAGTGCCCGTGGAGTCTGGCTCCAAGACCCTGAAAGATGCACTGAATGAAGCCATGCGTGACTGGGTCGCGAATGTTGATAATACTTTTTACATCATAGGCACGGTAGCTGGCCCACATCCTTATCCCATGATGGTCAGGGATTTTCAATCTGTCATTGGTGAAGAATGTTTATGGCAGATGCCTGAGCAAACCGGGCGTCAGCCAGACCATGTGGTGGCTTGCGTAGGCGGTGGCTCAAATGCCATGGGCATCTTTTATCCCTATATCGATCATCAGCAAGTCAGGCTTATCGGTGTCGAGGCGGCAGGCGAGGGGCTGGACAGCGGCAAGCATTCTGCTTCGCTGACGGCAGGCTCGCCCGGTGTCTTGCATGGTAACCGCACTTACTTGCTGCAAGATGACAATGGCCAGGTCATAGAAACGCATTCTGTCTCGGCTGGTCTTGATTACCCGGGTGTTGGCCCTGAGCATGCATGGTTGAAAGAAAGTGGCCGTGCGCAATACGTAACGATTACCGATGATGAGGCGCTCAAGGCTTTTCATGATTGCTGCCGCATTGAGGGCATCATCCCTGCGCTGGAATCCAGTCATGCTCTTGCTTATGCAGCCAAGCTGGCCGCGACTTTGCCCAGGGATCAGATCATCCTGGCGAATCTGTCGGGCCGTGGTGACAAAGACATGCATACCGTGGCAGAGCGCGCCGGTTTGAAGTTCTGATCAGCCATTGAGTAATCATGCAGGCGCATAGATATGTAGATGCGGCCTGCATGTCTTCCCTATCAAGAATTTAGATTGATGCCATCGCAGGAATGATGTCCTGGACAACGCATAGCGCATCAAATAAGGACCGACAAGATGTCAAGAATTCAAAATACCATGGCTGCTTTGGCGGCCAGCAATAAAAAAGGTTTAATCCCTTTCATCACCGCTGGTGATCCTGCGCCTGAGTTAACCGTCCCCTTGATGCATGCTTTGGTCGAGGGCGGGGCCGATATTATTGAGCTGGGTGTGCCATTTTCTGACCCCATGGCAGATGGCCCTGTCATTCAGCGCGCTTCTGAAAGAGCGCTGCAATTTGGAGTTGGCCTGCGGGATGTATTACAATTCGTCCGCGAATTCCGGCAAAGTAATCAAAAGACACCAGTTGTGCTTATGGGTTATGCCAATCCCATAGAGCGCATGGGTCAGGATGCTTTCATCGCCAAGGCTGCTGAAAACGGGGTGGATGGTGTGCTGGTAGTGGATTACCCGCCGGAAGAATGTGAAGAGTTTGTAAGTAAAATGCAGCAACAGGGTATGGATACCATTTTCTTGCTGGCACCTACATCGACTGATGAGCGCATTGCGCAAGTTGGTAAAATTGCCAGTGGTTATGTGTATTATGTATCACTAAAAGGTGTCACTGGTTCTGGTGCGCTGGATCTGGATGCAGTTGCCGCCATGATCCCGCGTATCAAAAAGCATGTCAGCGTACCGGTAGGCGTGGGCTTTGGCATACGTGACGGGGCGACGGCGAAAGCTATTTCCACAGTGTCGGATGCAGTGGTGATAGGTTCGCGCATCATCCAGGAACTGGAAAATAACCCGAGTGAAAACGCAGTTGCTGCAGTGAAAAGCTTTATTTCTGGTGTCAGACAGGCTTTGGACGAGTAAAATACGCGCCTGACTGGTTCTTTTACCAGAATGAACCTGATGCCAGGTTGTTAAAAAGACAGCCTGGCTGCCATAAGGAGAAAACATGAGTTGGTTAGAAAAACTGTTACCACCGCGTATACAACGCTCGGAATCTGCAAATCGTAAGTCGATTCCCGAAGGTTTGTGGGTCAAATGCCCATCTTGCGAAGCGGTGCTCTACCGTTCTGATCTGGAAGCCAATATCCATGTTTGCCCCAAGTGCAGCCATCATTTGCGCATAGGTGCACGTGAACGCCTGGATGCCTTGCTCGATGCAGGTGGCCGTTATGAAATCGGCCAGGAAGTCTTGCCTATCGATACGCTGAAATTCAAAGATAGCAAAAAATACCCTGATCGCCTGAAAGATGCGCTGGAAACTACGGGTGAAACGGATGCCATGGTCGTCATGGGTGGCTCCATCATGGCAGTGCCTGTCGTGGCAGCTTGCTTTGAGTTTGAATTCATGGGCGGTTCCATGGGTTCTGTCGTTGGTGAGCGGTTTGTGCGCGGTGCGCAAGCTGCGCTGGAGCAAAAAGTACCTTTCATTTGCTTTACTGCTACTGGTGGTGCACGTATGCAAGAGGGCTTGCTGTCCCTGATGCAGATGGCAAAAACCACGTCCATGCTGACCAAATTGTCTGAAAAGAGATTACCTTTCATCTCGGTGTTGACTGACCCTACCATGGGTGGGGTGTCTGCTTCTTTCGCCTTTTTGGGTGACGTAGTGATAGCAGAGCCTAAAGCCTTGATCGGCTTTGCTGGTCCACGTGTGATTGAAAATACTGTGCGTGAAAAATTGCCAGAAGGCTTCCAGCGCTCTGAGTTCCTGCTGCAAAAAGGCGCAATCGACATGATCATTGATCGTCGCAAGATGCGTGAAGAAATCGCGCGTTTGCTGGCGCTGTTGCAAAACCAGCCTGCTGAAGCAGTATCCTCCTGATATATATTGAATACCTAAATACCTATCAAGCCCGAAGCATTTTGTTCGGGCTTTTTTTATCTTATGACAAATTTACCTGCCACCCTGGCTGATTGGTTGGCCGTACTCGAAACCCGCCATTCCAAAGAAATTGATATGGGCCTGGATCGCGTTGCTGCGGTCAAGAGCAAGCTGGCCATTCACTACGATTGCCCCGTCATCATGGTGGCTGGCACCAATGGCAAAGGCTCGACTTGCGCCATGCTCGAAGCCGTGCTGATGCAAGCCGGTTACCGTGTTGGCCTGTACAGCAAGCCACATTTCCTCGACTTCAATGAGCGCGCCCGTATTAATGGCGAGATGGTCAAGGATGATGTATTTATCTCGACTTTCAATGCAGTCGAAGAAGCACGTGGCGATATCTCGCTGACTTATTTTGAATTTACTACCCTGGCAATATGCAAATTGCTGGCTGATGCCAGGCTTGATGTGGTCATCCTCGAAGTTGGCCTCGGTGGTCGCCTGGATGCTGTAAACGTCATTGATGCCGATGTCTCCATCGTCACCAGCATCGATATCGATCATGTGGATTATCTCGGTGATACCCGCGAAAAGATAGGCTTTGAAAAGGCCGGTATCTTCCGCCCGGGCAAGGCAGCGATCTGTGGTGATCCTTTGCCGCCTCAGTCCCTGATAGACTATGCTAATGACATAGGCGCTGACCTGTGGTTGTTTGGCCGTGATTTTAACTATAACGGCGACAAGCAGCAGTGGAATTTCGCCGGTCGCAGCCAGCGCCGCAACTCCCTTGGCTACCCCAGCCTGCGTGGTGCCAACCAGCTCTTGAATGCGTCTGCCGTGCTGGCTGCGCTGGAAGCTTTGAAGCTGGAATTGCCAGTCGGTGCGCAAGAAGTGCGTACTGGTCTGGTCATGGTGGACTTGCCGGGGCGCTTCCAGGTCATGCCGGGTCGCCCGACTGTAGTGCTGGATGTGGCGCATAACCCGCATGCAGCAGCTACGCTGGCACAAAATCTCGATAATATGGGTTTTCATGCCTATACCTATGCGGTATTTGGTTCCATGCTCGACAAGGATATCGACGGCGTCATTGCTCAATTGAAAGAAAAAGTTGATCACTGGTGCGTCACGGCCTTGCCTTTACCGCGTGCGGCCCCAGTTGAGGTATTGAAAGACAAGCTGATTACTGCTGGCGTGCTGGCCGATACCGAAAAAACCGTCACTGGTTTCGAGTCGCCAGAGCAGGCATATGCGGACGCCATCAGCAAAGCGGGCGAAAATGATAGAATAGTGGTCTTTGGATCTTTCCTGACGGTAGCTGGCGTGATGCGCGCCCGTCGTTCGGCACTCCATTGATGTTTTTTGCCAAAGCGCTGTTAATGACAGAGTTTTGGCTAACCAACCAGAAATTTGCACATGGGTTTGCTCTCGCGTTTTACACAGAAGCAAGAAACTTCCGATACTCAGGATAGTGGCGAATTCCGTTCCCGCGCCGAAGAGGAGAGTATTGAAACTCGCGCCAGGACGAAGAAAGCGGAGCCGAGACGGCGCTCCAAGGTCGATGATCCCATACTGCCAGAAAAAAAACGTGCCCGACGTCGCCTGATAGGTGCGGTTGCCCTGGCGCTGGCAGCAATCATAGGCTTGCCGATGATACTGGATTCTGACCCCAAGCCTTTGGCGGACGATATCAATATCCGTATCCCCTCCAAGGACAAAGTTGGTGATGTTGCTGATGCAGTGCCACCAAAGACAAAGAGCCAGCTACCTGTTGAGCCGCCAGAAGAAATCATAGAAGTCCCTTCTTCGCCTAAAAATAAAGTTGCGGCTAACGAGAACACAGACCGTCAGGTAAAAACAGCAACAACTGCTGCAAATGCGATTGCGCCTCTGCCGCCTGCAGCTCAGCTTAAGCCTGAAGCAAAAACTGAAACCAAGCCTGCCGTAAAGCCAGAAGCCAAGCCTGAACCAAAAGTTGAGGTAAAGCCTGTGCAAACTCCTTCCAAACCAGTAGAAAAGGAAGTCGTGACGGCAAAAAATGAGACTAAAGTCGATACTAAGCCTGAAACAAAACCAGCAGAAACCAAACCTGCCAAGACTGAGGCGAAACCTGTAGTTGCCAAACCTGGTAATTCTGAGGATGAAGCTGCGCGCGCTCTGGCCATACTTGAGGGTAAGTCGCCACCGGCTGCTAAACCTGTTGTCAGCAAGCCTGAAGCGGCAGAGAAATCATCCTACACCGTACAGGCCGGCGCATTTTCTACCCAGAGCAAAGTGGATGAAGTGCAAGCCAAGCTCAATGCTGCCAGCATTCATTCTTATACGCAAAAGATCATCACAACGAATGGTGAAGTGACAAGGATAAGGGTAGGCCCCTTTGCCTCTAAAGAAGAGGCTGAGAAAATGCGTGCCAAGTTAAGCAAGTTGGGTTTGAGTGCCAGCCTGCCACCGAACTGAGTGAAAAGTAAGGAATACCTGGCGTGACCCTGTTTGATTATCTCGTGTTGTTGATCCTGGTTTGCTCTATCGTGATCAGCACCATGCGCGGCTTAATCAAAGAAATTTTGTCGCTGCTTAGCTGGATAGTCGCATTTGTCATTGCCAATGCCTATAGTGATGTATTGGCGAGCTGGTTGCCATCCTCGGTGCCAGGGCAAGTATTAAGGCTGATTGTTGCCTTTATTGTCTTGTTCATCGGTGTGCGTTTGATCATGGCCCTGATCATGATGGCAGTGGATGCCTTGATCAAGGCTAGTGGCCTGACTCTGGCAGATCGCGGCCTGGGTGGATTGTTTGGCCTGGCACGGGGTTGCATCCTGGTGCTGGCTGGTGTACTGGTATGTGGGATGACCTCCATACCTCAGCAGACATTCTGGACTGAAGCCTGGCTCAGTCCGCTTGCAGAAGCTGCAGCGCGCACAGTGATACCACTGTTGCCAGCCTCGGTTTCGGAGCACGTAAAGTTTTAATTGTTTTTTTTAGGAGTCCACCATGTGTGGCATCGTAGGCGTATTCTCAAATAATCCTGTCAATCAATTGATTTATGACGCGCTGCTGTTGTTGCAGCACCGCGGTCAGGACGCAGCCGGTATCGCAACAAATCATGGCAATAAATTCGCCATGCACAAAGCGAATGGCCTGGTGCGCGATGTATTCCGTACCCGCAATATGCGTTCTCTGCCTGGTAATGTTGGTATCGGCCAGGTGCGGTACCCAACTGCCGGTTCTACCAGTGAAGAAGAGGCACAACCATTTTATGTCAATGCACCGTTTGGTATCGTGCTGGCACACAATGGTAACCTGACCAATGCGGTAGAACTGAAGATAGAATTGTTCAAGAATGACCGCCGTCATTTGAATACGGATTCTGACTCTGAAGTTTTGCTCAATATCCTGGCGCATCAGATACAGGAAGTCACCAGCGGCTATTCGCTGGACCCTGAGGGCCTGTTCCGTGCGGTGTCCATGCTGCACAGACGTGTACGTGGTTCTTACGCTGTCGTGGCGCAAATTTCCGGTTATGGCTTGCTGGCTTTCCGTGACCCATATGGTATTCGTCCTTTGTGTATCGGTGTTTCGCAAAACGAAACCGGTGCCGAGTACATGATCGCCAGCGAATCCGTTGCCCTGGAAGGTCTGGGCTTCAAGTTCCTGCGTGATGTTGAGCCGGGAGAGGCGCTGTTCATCGACATGGATGGCAAACTGCATACCCAGCAATGTGCTGATAACCCTAGTTTGAATCCATGCGCATTTGAATACGTCTATCTGGCTCGTCCTGATTCGATTATCGATGGCGCTTCGGTTTACCTGACTCGCTTGAAAATGGGTGAGTATCTGGCAGAGAAAGTGCGCAATCAATTCCGCGATGGTGAAATTGATGTCGTCATGCCTATCCCTGATTCTTCCCGTCCATCGGCGATGGAACTGGCACTGAAACTGAATCTGGATTATCGTGAAGGCTTCATCAAGAACCGCTATATAGGCCGCACCTTCATGATGCCTGGTCAGGCGATACGTCGTAAATCTGTGCGCCAGAAACTCAATGCCATCGGTTCAGAATTCAAGGGCAAGAGCGTCTTGCTGGTCGATGACTCCATCGTCCGTGGAACGACTAGCCGTGAAATCGTGCAAATGGCGCGTGAATCCGGTGCCAGGCGCGTGATTTTTGCTTCTGCTGCGCCTCCAGTGCAATTCCCTAACGTTTACGGCATAGACATGCCCACCCGTAGTGAATTGATCGCCTATGGCCGTAGTGAAGAAGAAGTTTGCCGCGAAATCACTGCCGACGCCCTGGTGTATCAGGATGTTGCCGCCATGAAGCGTTCGATTTCTGATGTCAATCCACGCTTGAAAAACATAGAAGCTTCTTGCTTTGATGGTTTTTACATCACAGGAGATGTCACATCTGCTTATCTCGATAAGCTGGAAACTGCACGTAATAGCCCTCGTCCCGAAACGGAAGACTTGCTGCGCTCGCAATTGAATTTGAATTTGGCTGCCCAGACTGATTAAGATATAGCTTCGCTCGTTCAGCGAAAGAAAGCCTGTACGTGTAAAGCGTGCAGGCTTTTTTCATTTTTTTACAGTATTTGTTGCAATCAGGTGTGCACAAAGAGGTTTCTTGTTTGCTGAAAAAGCAATGTTTGAATTACCATTGCCTACACCTGCTCTCCAAAAAAAGGCAATCCCATGACTGGTATGCTGCTGGATGTACAACACCTGACAAAAACCTATGGAAGCCGCAAGGTAGTCGATAACATCTCATTTTCTGTCATGCGCGGGCAAACTTTGGGCTTGCTGGGACCGAATGGGGCCGGCAAGTCGACGACCGTCAGCATGATCTGTGGTTTATTGCCACCTGATCAAGGGCAGGTTTTGCTGGATGGCCAAACCATGGGGGCAGGTAATAATGCCGTCAAATTCAAAATCGGGCTGGTGCCACAAGACCTGGCGCTGTATGACGAATTACCAGCAAGAGAAAACCTGAAGTTATTTGGTGCCTTGTATGGCCTTTTTGGCAGCAAGTTGCAAGAACGCTGCGATGCAGTGCTGGAATTGGTGAACTTGGCTGACAGAGCAGGTGATAAGCCTGCGACTTTTTCCGGTGGCATGAAGCGACGCCTGAATATCGCAGCAGCACTTTTGCATGATCCTGAATTGTTGATACTCGACGAGCCAACTGTCGGCGTTGATCCGCAAAGTCGCAATGCCATTTTTGATAGCCTTGATGTATTAAAAGCGCAAGGCCGTACGCTGATTTATACCAGTCACTACATGGAAGAGGTTGAGCGCCTGGCTGACCATATTGTGATTATCGACCATGGCAAAGTGATCGCCAATGAAACCCCGGCTGACTTGTACCGCCAGTTGCCCGCCAAGGCTGCACTGGAAGTGGACTTGCATAGAAAAATATCAGATATCGATGTTGCTGCCTTGAGTGTATTGCCAGGGGTGGACAGCGTGCATATGAATGACCATGGCAAGCATTTGCATGTGGCGCTGACTGAGCATGAAGTGGCGATGGGTTTGCTGAACTGGCTGGACAAAGCTGGTTACAAGACCAGTCATTTTGCTACCGCGAAGACCAATCTGGAGGCTGTGTTCCTGACCCTGACCGGGCGCAGTTTGCGCGACTGATTGTATTGAATAAGCCCCGCCGTATAACAATGCTATAACAATGCGGCAAACCGAGGAGCTATGATGACTGCCTTGATCGCACTGATCAGAAAAGACTTGATCCTGTTTCTGGCTGACCGCCGTGCCTTGCTGCTTAACCTGGTGATGCCTATCTTGCTGGGTGCATTCTTTGGATTCATCACTGGAGGCAGGGATACGAAAGATGCGGCCAAGATAGAGATTGCCGTAGTCAGTCAGGATGAGCATGTCATCAGCCAAAAAGTCGTCAAGGGCTTGAAAGAAGAATCTACTCTGCTGGTCAAGGAAATGTCTTTAGAGGAAGCCAAAGCCCAGGTTTTAAAAGGCAAGCTGAATATGGCTGTGCTGATCCCGGAAAAATTTGGTGAACGTGCTGGTGGTGCTCTGTTTGGTGGCAAGGAAAAACCTGAGCTGGATATTTACTATGACCCTTCACAAACAGCAGTACTGGCCATGGTCAAGGGCATGCTGACGCAGCAAGTCATGCAAAGTGTCAGCGCTGAAATGTTTGGTGGCAAGACCGGCACTACATTCATAGACCAGACTTTGAAAGATCTGGAGAAAATGGATCAGGCGAAAAAAGAGAATGGGGAGTTACATGATTTTCTGGGGAGCTTGAAAAAATTCCAGGTAAGCCAGCAAGCTGATAAGGATGCAGGTGCTGTCAGCACCACTGCATCCACTACAAATACCGCAAATGCAGGATTAAGCATGCCCTTTGTGACCAGAGACCAGGCCATGACGGCGGGTGATCCGGTTGCCAATAAATACAATGGTTATGCGCATTCTTTTGCTGGCATGAGCGTGCAATTTATTTTATTCATGGCGATTGATGCTGGCATAGGCATATTGCTGGCCAGGCGCCTGGGTTTATGGAGTCGTTTATTGGCGGCGCCGGTAGGTTTGAATACCGTGCTGATCGCAAGAGCACTCTCATGTGCCTTGATCGCTTGTGGCCTCATGTGTTTTATATTTCTCGTCGCTGTTTTTGTATTTAATGTGCATATAGCAGGAAGCCTGCCTGGCTTCTTTGGCGTAGTCATTTCGTTTTCACTCATGACCGCCAGTTTTGGTTTATTGATTGCCGCCTTTGGTAAAACCCCCGAGGCTGCGCGGGGTATCTCTGTTTTTGCGACCTTGATCATGGTCATGCTCAGTGGTGCCTGGATGCCATCCTTCATGTTCCCCCAATGGTTGCAAAGCCTTACCCTCATCGTGCCTACACGCTGGGCAGTGGACGGCCTGGATGCCATGACATGGCGTGGCCTAGGCTTGGATGCTGCCTTGCCAGCAGTGGGTGTGCAACTGGCTTTTGCTACGGTTTTTGGTGTCATCGCACTGTGGCGTTTCCGTAAAGTTTGAGCCAGGCAGGATTAACCACAGTTATTGTCTGGTATCGCAAAGTAACGGTGCAGTGCCTGCTGTTTCAATTCCATACAAATATGGGCCTGGCTTTACTGGTATTCATTCTTGCTTAAAAATACAATCTGGACATGAGGGTGCGAGGCTTGCTCGCGCTCAAGCGCTTGTGTTTTTTAAGTTTGAAATCTATGTCTCCAAAATTAAGATTGCGTACCCTGACATTGGCAGTTGCCAGTGTTTTTTCAGTAAGCTCATTTGCTTATGCGCAAACCACTCCTCAAGAATCAGTCAAAAATACTGAAGAAAATTCCCAGGATAGCAAAGCCAAAGAAAAATCTGGCAATAAAAAAGCAGATACATCTGCAGCCAGGGATGGGATACAAAAAGTCACTATTAACGGTGGGCGTACTGATCAGGATGAGCGTCGTCAATCGACTGCTGCCAAAATTATTTTCGGCAGGGAAGAGCTCGATAGAAACGGTGATAGCAATCTGGGTGAGGTGCTCAAGCGCTTGCCTGGCGTAACCGTGGGCGGGCGACCTGGACGAGGTGGCGATATACGCATGCGCGGCAT
This sequence comes from Undibacterium sp. Di27W, assembly GCF_049340345.1. Classification (NCBI taxonomy): domain Bacteria; kingdom Pseudomonadati; phylum Pseudomonadota; class Betaproteobacteria; order Burkholderiales; family Oxalobacteraceae; genus Undibacterium; species Undibacterium sp. Di27W. The sequence continues at coordinate 665,402 of NZ_JBMPOS010000001.1, forward strand.
GGGTAATGGCTATACCCAGATATTGCTCAATGGTGAAAGAGCACCACGCGGTTTTTCCATGGATAGTTTGTCACCAGATCAGGTAGAGCGCATAGAAATCATTCGTGGCACCGTGGCTGAGTACAGTACTCAGGCGATTGCCGGTACCATCAACATTGTTTTGCGTGAAGAGTACAAGCAAAAAGATATCGACCTGAAATTATCCATGGGTTATGAGCAGGGCAGGCTGGCACCGAATGTCTCCCTGACTGTGCCTGGTGAAATTGGTAGCTTGTCGTATGCCTTGAGTGGTTCTGTTTTCCAGAATCGCCAGCATGATGAAGGCAGTACTTTTACCAATTCTTATGATCACGGTTCGCAGCGCGATCCTGCAACTCTATCTGAGACTTTAATACAGAATCAATATGATCAAACTAACCGTAAGACGACAGGCATTCATTTAACACCGCGTTTTAACTATAAGTTTGAAAATGGTGACACTTTGATGGTGCAGCCATTCCTGATGAATTCGCGCAGTGATTCCAGTACCCGAAGTGATGTCAATTTGATCGATCACTATGTAACTAAATCAAATAACCCGAACGATCCTAATAACGCTAATAACTTCAAAGAATCTGTTACTAACGGGGATTTTGCGGTAGCGACCGGATCTGCACATGCTGAAACAACATTCTTGCGCGGTTTTGGTAACTGGCAGCATAAGTTCGAGGGTAACTCGAAATTGAATATCAAATTTGGTGGCGGCCTGGGCAAGATGGAGAGTAATTCCTTGCGCTATCAGTTTGATAAAAATGGCAACCAGGTCGACTTGATCAGCGATGTCAATAATACCCGCGACAGCAGTATCAATACCGGTGGTAAATTCACCAAACCTTATGGTGAGGGGCACACATTGGCCGCTGGCTGGGATCTGGAAATGGGCAAGCGCAGCCAGACCCGTATTTCACTGGATAATGGTAAGGCGCAGTTTGCCGAATCTGGTGATAATCTGGATGCAAATACCCGTCGCCTGGCCGCTTTTGCGCAAGATGAATTTGATATCAATCCACAATTCTCCGCTTATGCAGGTTTGCGCTGGGAGGGCATTAAAACCAGCAGCACTGTGGGTGGCAATGCCATCGAAAACACCAGTAGCGTCTGGAGCCCGGTCTTGCATGGTGTTTGGCGTATTCCTGGTGCTGGCAAGGACCAGATCAGGGCTAGTCTGACACATAGCTATCGTGCCCCGGCATTGAATGATTTGATCGCTGTGACCAGCATTTCTAATCAGAATAGTTTTTACCGCCCTGACCGTACCGGCAATCCGTTTTTGAAGCCGGAGTTATCAAAAGGTATTGATCTCGCCTTTGAGCATTACCTTACGCGTGCAGGCATTATTAGTGCGAATTTTTTTGTTCGTGATATTGATAATCTGATTCGCAGAAGCACAGATCCGGTTCAAGTTTTGGATACGACAGATGGCCTGTATAAGACCCGTCAGGTTTCCAAGCCTGTGAATATCGGTCACGCAACAACTAAAGGTATAGAACTGGAAGCAAAATTTCAGTTGCAGGAATTTTTCCCTGCTGGACCTGCTATTGATGTACGCAGTAACTATAGTCATTTTTGGTCCAGTGTGGATGATATCAAGGGGCCTAATAATCGCCTTGACCAGCAACCTACGCAAACTGCCAATTTTGGCCTCGATTATCGTCCAGCTGGTATCCCGCTAACCGTGGGCGGTAATATCAACTGGACGCCAGCTTATGAGATACAAAGTAGCAACGTCCAAATTAATCAGACGGGTATCAAACGGCAGTTGGACCTGTATGGCTTGTGGAAATTCAATCCGAACTTGCAATTGCGTTTGTCTGCCAATAATCTGCGGGCCAATGATTATCTGAGTGGCAGCATAGTGAACTCGGACACACTTAACCGTATTGACTACAACACATCCAAAACCTACACCACCTGGACCTTGCGTATTGAGATGAAGTTGTAAGTCATGCCATAAAAGCAAAGGATCGTGCAGTGCAGCACGATCTGGGCATGGGGAGTACAATACTTGGGTAAGACGGTGGCATGTACAAGTAATTCCTGGCTAAAACAGGCAGACTGGGAAAAGGTGAACGCCGTCAGCCTGATTTTCCATCGTATTCATCATGTTATCTCCAGAATTAAATGCCGATTTGCATAGCCACTCTGTCGTCTCTGATGGCGTATTGACACCATCTCAACTGGCCGCCCGTGCCAAAGCCAATGGCGTTGATGTCTGGGCGCTGACTGACCATGATGAAGTGCGCGGTATCCCTGAGGCGCGTGCCGCTGCCCTTGATCTGGGCATGGGATATATTGCTGGCGTAGAAATTTCCATTACATGGGCAGGCAAGACTATCCATATTGTTGGCCTCAATATCGATGAAACCAATCCTGATCTGGTCAAGGGCCTGGCGCAGACACGCTCAGGCCGTGAGCGCCGTGCGCGTGATATGGCGGCAGAGTTATTAAGCAAGGCAGGTATCGCAAACACGTATGAGGGCGCGCTCAAATATGTCGGCAACCCTGATCTGATTTCACGTTCGCACTTTGCCCGCTACTTAGTGGAGATCGGCGCTTGCGCTACGGTGTCCGATGTGTTCAGGCACTATCTGGCAGATGGCAAGCCAGGTTTTGTTCCTCATCGCTGGGCGACGCTGGCGGAGGCGGTGGGCTGGATACGTGGAGCCGGTGGTGTGGCAGTGGTGGCGCACCCTGGCCGTTATGAACTCAGTCCCTTGGCAATGGATGCTTTTTTTACGGAATTCAAAAACCTGGGGGGTAAGGCGATAGAGACGGTGACGGGCAGTCATACGGTGGATCAATACGATGAGTACACCAGAATCGCAGCTCATTACGGTTTCTTGTCCTCACGCGGCTCAGATTTCCATTCCCCACAAGATGCTGAGGTAGATATAGGGCGCTTGCCAGCTCTGCCTAAAATGGCCAAGCCAGTGTGGGAACAGTGGTCCCTGACTTGAAATGGCAGGGATAGGCCACATTTAATGCGCAGGTATCATGTAATTTCCTCCGGAAGGCGTTCACGAAGCGCATAATCCTGTTTTTGCTGAGCAATCTGACAGTTGTCGTTGTTATGTCATGATGCGGACATGGGCGAAGCTGGGTAGTTTGCAAGAGTCGAGCTACCAAAATGCCAAAATCCGTGACAGCATCTGGTATGCGTGATAGTCCTGGCGGTAGTGCTTTATTCCCTTCGCTTCCGTCAGTAGAGCAGGGTAGTGTGGCATTGCAGAACATGCGTTAATTTCAATCATTAATTTGCGGCGGTAGCTGTGCTACTGCCTTTCTTCTTTTTATGAGCCAATTTTTTCAAATTCATCCCGATAATCCGCAGTTGCGTTTGATCAAACAGGCGGTACAGATTGTTGATAATGGCGGCATCGTTGCCTTGCCTACAGATTCTTGTTATGCCCTGGTATGTCATCTGGATGACAAGGATGCTGTTATGCGCCTGCGCAAAATCCGCGGCGTCGATGATAAGCATCACCTGACCTTGTTGTGCCGCGACCTGTCTGAAATTGCGCAATATGCCAAGGTCGATAATAGTCAGTACCGCATGTTGAAGGCGGCAACGCCCGGGCCATATACCTTCATCCTGGAAGCCACCAAGGAAGTGCCGCGCCGCCTTAGTCACCCCTCACGCAAAACCATAGGCCTGCGCGTACCAGAAAACACTATCACCCATGCCTTGCTGGAAGAGTTGAAGCAACCGCTATTGGGCACGACGCTGATACTGCCAGATGAAGAAGAGCCATTGACTGATCCTGAGCAAGTCAGGGAGAGACTGGCAAAACTGGTTGAACTGGTCATCGATGGGGGAGCCTGCAGCCTGGTACCGACCACCGTGATCGATATGACTGGCGATGCCCCGGAACTGGTGCGACAGGGACGCGGTGATGCGGCTTTGTTTGGATTGTAATGGTTGGTTTTTGCTGCTGTTGCTTCAATGATTTACTTAAATAGAAATTCATAATGGAACAAATAATTCAAACGATTGCCATTTTTGCGTTACCTGTCATCTTCGCGATTACTTTACATGAAGCAGCTCATGCCTATGTGGCCAAATATTTTGGCGACCTGACCGCGTATAGCCAGGGGCGGGTGAGTTTAAACCCCATTGTGCATATTGATCCAGTTGGTACTATCCTGATACCTACGGTGCTGGCTATTATTTACGTTTCTACTGGTAGTGGATTTTTATTTGGCTATGCAAAACCTGTTCCTATCAATTACTCCAATTTGAAAAAGCCCAAACGTGATATGGCTTGGGTGGCGTTGGCTGGTCCAGGAGCAAACTTCATTATGGCATTTGCCTGGCTTTTATTTGCCACTTTGTTGCAGGCACTGCATGTTCAGGAAGAGTTTTTCATGAAAATGGCAGATGCTGGGGTGATCACCAATCTGGTCATGTTTGCCTTTAATCTTTTCCCCATTCCACCGCTGGATGGTGGCCGTATACTCTTTAGTCTTTTGCCGCACAAGCTGGCTTATCAATTCGCCCAGATTGAGCCTTATGGTTTTTTTATTGTCATGGGCCTGGTGATGATGCACGTGCTGCAATTCTGGATGGGGCCAGTGATGTTGATTGCCAATATCTTGCTGTCACTGTGTATGTATCCGTTTAATCTGCTGTTGGGTGCATTTTGAATGTGAGAAATCAATTTTTGAGGATGCATTTTTGATTGTGCAACAAATTGCTCCATCTGCCTGGCTCAGGCGCTTCCATCATTTGCTCAGCGCAAATGCCGGACAAGTACTTGATCTTGCCTGTGGGACAGGTAGGAATAGTTTCTATCTGCATACTCTCGGTTTGCCTATATTGGCTTTGGACAGGGATGCTCAGAGTTTGCATGCTCTGCAGCTTGAGGGTATAGAAACTAAAACACACGATCTGGAGGTGGGGGATAAGGGGTATGACTGGCCGTTTGGCGAAAGCAGCTTTAGCGCCATCATCGTCTGCAATTACCTGCACCGGCCACTATTCCCGCATTTGCTTGCCAGTCTGAAGCCAGGCGGTATCCTGATTTATGAAACCTTTGCCGCTGGCAATGAAAATTTTGGTAAACCCTCTAATCCGGCTTTTTTATTGCGTCCCGGCGAACTTCTTGCGCAAATGCAGTCTAATCCAGAAGTTGGTATGACGGTCATTGCCTATGAAGATGGCTATGTCGAGCAGCCAAAACCTGCCATGGTGCAGCGTATTTGTGCCAGAAAAGCTGGGGAAGTCGGCGTTTTAAACCAGCTTTGAAGCAAATGCTCACAAGTTTAGAGGCTTATTCCAGCTATTTGCGCCCCGTTTAGCAGTGTATCCGCTACAATCAGGGTTTTACTTTTTTCTTGCATTAACATGACAAAGATTCAGGGTAGTCTGGTTGCGATCGTAACCCCCATGCATGCAGATGGCAGTCTTGATTTGCCATGTTTGCGCAAATTGATTGATTGGCATATTGCCGAAGGTACAGATGGTATCGTCATCGTTGGTACCACAGGTGAGTCTCCTACCGTTTCTGTCGAAGAACATTGTGAGCTGATACGTGTCGCTGTGGAACATGCCAATAAGCGCATTCCTATTATTGCCGGCTCTGGCGGTAATTCAACTGAAGAAGCCATCAATCTGACCAAGTTCGCCAAGCAGGCTGGCGCTGATGCTTCCTTGCAAGTCGTGCCTTATTACAACCGTCCTACCCAGGAAGGCATGTACCAGCATTTCAAAAAAATTGCTGAATCTGTTGATATTCCTATCATTTTGTACAATGTGCCTGGCCGTACCGTTGCAGACATGTCGAATGAGACTATACTGCGTCTGGCGCAAGTTCCAGGCATTATTGGTGTCAAGGATGCCACGGGCAATATCGCCAGGGGCACCGACCTGATACGTCTGGCACCTGCTAGTTTTGCTGTGTATTCCGGTGATGATGCAACTGCAGTGGCGTTGATGTTGTACGGTGGCAAAGGCAATATCTCGGTAACCGCCAATGTTGCTCCTAAAGCCATGCATGAATTGTGCGCGGCCGCCATGCGTGGTGATATCAAGGAAGCTATTGCCATCAATAACCGCCTGATTCCTTTGCATAATAAATTGTTTATTGAACCTAATCCTTTGCCGGTGAAATGGGCGATGGTGGAAATGGGCTTGATACCAACTGGTATCCGTTTGCCTTTGGTGACTATGGCTGAGCAATATCATGAAACCGTTCGCGCAGCGATGCGTGAAGCTGGTGTATTACAATGATTCCCCTGAACGGCCCGAAAACCTGGCCGTTTGCTTCACGCAGTTTTAATTGATACTAATACGTAGGGACTTTCACATGGCAAAAAGCTTTGTTGCTAAAAACGGCATCATAGGCGCATTGGCGCTGGCAGGTTTGACTGGCTGTAGTTCAATCGGCAATATTCTCGAACCTAACAAGATCGACTATAGAAGCGCCAGTAAGGCAACGACCGCATCCCTGGAGGTGCCCCCCGATTTGACGCAAATTCGACGCGACAATCGTTTTTCTATCCCTGAAGCAAACAAAAGTAGCGCGACAGCCTCCAGTTACAATCTGGAAAAAGGCAATAAAGTTGTCAGCAGTGGCGGCCTGGTCGCTGCCAAGCAAGTCCAGAACATGCGCATAGAGCGCAATGGCAATAGCCGCTGGCTGGTCGTGAAAGATACACCTGAAGCCCTGTGGCCACAGTTGAAAGACTTTTGGCAGGAACTGGGTTTCCTGATCAATGTGGAAAATCAGGAAGCGGGCGTCATGGAAACCGATTGGGCAGAAAATCGCGCCAAAATCCCTCAAGACATTATCCGCAATACCTTGGGCAAGGTATTGGATTCACTGTACTCCACTGGCGAGCGTGATAAATTCCGTACCCGTCTGGAACGTGGTGCCAATGGCGAGGTAGAAATCTATATCAGCCATCGCGGTGCTCAGGAAGTGCTGGTTGGCTCGCAAAAAGATGGCACCGTATGGACGCCACGTGCAGCAGATCCTGGTCTGGAAGCTGAATTCCTTGCTCGTCTGATGGTACGCCTGGGTTCAGATGGTGAAAAAGCGAAAACGGCCGTCACCGCACCTAGTGCCACTGGCAAAGCCCATTCGCAATTACTGAAGGATGATGGCAAAACTTATGTAGAAGTGGATGAGGCATTCGATCGTTCATGGCGCAGGGTGGGTCTGGCTCTGGACCGTATTGGCTTCACAGTTGAAGATCGTGACCGCTCACAAGGTCTGTATTTTGTCCGTTACGTTGATCAGGACATCGATGCCAAGACCAAGGGTGCCAGCGAAGGCTTCTTCTCACGTCTGTTCTCGTTTGGCTCTTCCAGCGATGCGACCAAGAATGCACAGAAATACCGCATCCTGGTTAAAAATGCAGCCAATGGCGAAGTCAGTCATGTATCCGTCCATGGTAGCGACGGTAAGGTCGACTCTTCAGCAGTCGCAGAGAAAATCCTGCAATTGTTGAATGACCAGCTGAAGTAATTTGTAGGCTGCATAAAAAAAGCGAGGCTGGTCCTCGCTTTTTTGTTGTGTGCTGCGTTTTTATTACTAACTTAACTGCAGCGTCGCTTCAGCGCTTCTATATAAGCTTGTCCATCCGGTGGTAAACCTGTTCTTTGAGAATTCCATATCATCTCACCCAGGCATTCCATGATTTCATGATGGGCTTCATGCTCAGACTGATGCTTCCTGGCTAATATCTGAAATGCCTGCTTGACGCCCGGGGGCTGATCGACTGAAATTTGTTCGGCTATCGACAGATGCATGGACAGGTGCAGGAATGGATTGGTCTGCCCCTGATCGACGCTGTAATTGGCTTGCAAGGCCTGTTCTACATCTGTCAGGTCATGTTCATACTCGGGATGTTGCCTGATCCAGTCTGAGGCTATGATCTCCAGTGGCGTCAAGACCAGGTTTTCGTGGGTTTTCCTGAAGGTTTCGCAAAAAAAACGGCGTACATCGTGCTGGCTAGGGGTGAACATGAACAAGTCCAAATGAAAAAGTGCGCCTATTGTAAAAGGTATTTTCTTTTGCTGCGCTGAAGCTTTTGACGACTTGGGTTATTATCCTCCGATTATTTGAAAGGAATACTCCATGTTATCCAAAGACGCTCTCGATACCTTGTTTACCAATGCACGTACCCACAATGCCTGGCTGGATAAGCCAGTTACCGATGTGCAATTGCAAGAAATATATGATTTGATGAAGTGGGGCTCCACTTCTGCCAATTGCTCGCCAGCCCGTATCGTGTTTGTCAGGTCTGACGCCGAAAAACAAAAATTGCTGGGCTGTGTTTCCCAAGGTAATTTTGAAAAAACCAAAACTGCACCAGTGACTGCCATCATCGGCATGGATATGGAGTTTTTTGAAAAGCTGCCGCAATTATTCCCTCATGCAGATGCACGCTCATGGTTCGCTGGCAACCAGGCCAACATCGATGCGACGGCTTTCCGTAACTCATCACTGCAAGGCGCCTACTTCATGCTGGCAGCGCGTGCTGTGGGCCTGGATTGCGGTCCTATGTCGGGTTTCGATGCAGATAAACTCAATACCGCTTTTTTTGCAGGTACGACGGTTAAAGTTAATTTCATCTGCAATCTCGGTTATGGCGATGCACAGCAATTGTTCCCACGTTCACCTCGCTTGAGTTTTGATGAGGCTTGCAAGATAGTTTGAATATCCTGATGTGCCGCTAAATAAAAGAGCCTGCATTTTTGCAGGCTCTTTGTTTTTGTATGTGTGCTTCTTTAAACTGAATCAGGTAAGGGTGTTTTTTGTTTGAATTCACATAAGTCAGCGATCATGCAATTCCAGCATTTGGGTTTCCTGGCGATACAGGTATAGCGACCATGCAGTATCAGCCAGTGATGCGCATCCTGCTTGAATTCTGCCGGGACAAATTTCATCAATTTCTGCTCGACGATGTCGACATTTTTTCCGGGTGCTAAGCCAGTGCGGTTGGATACCCGGAAGATATGGGTATCCACCGCGATGGTCGGTTCGCCAAAAGCCGTATTCATGACCACATTAGCGGTTTTCCTGCCCACACCGGGCAGTGCCTCCAGGGCTTCGCGCTGGCGCGGCACTTCGCTCCTGTGCTCAGCCATCAAGATGCGGCAAGTTTCGATGACATTCTTGGCCTTGGTACGAAACAGGCCTATGGTTTGTATATACGGGATCAGGCCATCGACGCCCAGGGCATGGATTTTCTCTGGCGTATTCGCCACGGGATACAGCAGGCGGGTAGCCTTATTGACCGACACATCAGTGGCCTGGGCCGACAACAAGACGGCAATCAGTAATTCGAACGGGGTGGTGTATTCCAGTTCGGTGGTCGGATGCGGGTTTTGTTGTCGCAGTCGTTCAAAAATGGCCTGGCGTTTTGCTGCATTCATTGCTTGTCACCTTGTGTTGAGTCTTCTTGTGTTTGTAGTTTCTTAATGCGCGCTCTCTCTATGGCTGCCGCAATGATGGCTTTCTTGCGCTCTTTGCTGGCGATTTCTTCTTCGCTCAATGCTGGTTCAGCTTCCAGTGCAACAAGCTTGGCTGCAGCTTTGGCAGTCAGGCGTTCATCATTCTCCTGCTTTTCGCGGATCAGGCGCTGATTGCGCAAGGTATAAAGCTGACGTGAGTGATCTGCTTGTGCCTGGCTCCAGGCATCCCAGCCAGTTTGCCCTGTCGTGACAGGCAGCATGCTGATGCAGTCGACAGGGCAGGGCGCAACACATAGGTCGCAGCCAGTGCACAGTTCACTGATGATGCTATGCATTTGCTTGGGGGCGCCTATGATGGCATCGACAGGGCAGGCTTGTATGCACAGGGTGCAGCCTATGCAGTAGGCTTCCTCTATGATTGCTACCGGCCTTTCTCTTTCAAGGCCATGACTGGTATCCAGTAGAATAACTGGCTTGCGCAGGATATTGGCAAGTCGCACTACGCCTTCCTGACCACCAGGCGGGCATTGATTATAGTTGGCTGTGCCATTGGCGATGGCTTCCGCATAGGGGCGACAGGCTGGATAGCCACACTTGGTGCACTGGGTTTGCGGCAAGGCATTTTCAAGCTGATCTGCGAGAGAATCTGACACGGAGTTCACAAAAAACAATAGAGAACCGTGATTATCCCCCTAAACATCAGCGTCCACAAACAAAAAAGCCACGACGCTTTGCGGGTCGTGGCTATGTTTTGCCTTGAGTTTATCAAGAATGCTGTTTGATGAAGTCACCAATTTTCGGGCAAATAATATCGCGCCAGCGACGGCCAGAGAAAATGCCGTAATGGCCTGCGCCTGGCGCCACATAATCCTGCTTCATATTGGCCGGTATGCCGCTGCATAAGTCATGAGCGGCCTGGGTTTGACCAGGACCAGAGATATCATCAAGCTCGCCCTCTACGGTGAACAAGGCTACGTTCTTGATATCTTGCGGCCTGACCAGCTTGCCTTCGACTTCCCAGGTGCCGGTTGGCAAGCGGAATTCCTGGAATACGGATTTAATGGTTTCCAGGTAGTACTCAGCTGGCATATCTAGCACCGCATTGTATTCATTATAGAATTTCCGATGCTGCTCGGCTGACTCATCATCACCTTGTATCAGGTGCTGATAGAAATCCCAGTGACTTTGCGCATGGCGGTCAGGATTCATGGCGACAAAGCCGGTGTGTTGCAGGAAACCTGGATAAACCTTGCGACCATAGCCAGGATAATTGGCTGGCACACTGTAAATGACGGTGTTTTCAAACCAGGAAAATTTCTTTTCCGTTGCCAGGTTATTGACCTGGGTTGGTGATTTGCGTGGATCTATCGGCCCACCCATGAGTGTCATGGTTTTTGGCAGCAAAGGATCTTTGGCAGTCGCCATCAGCGAAATTGCAGCCAGTACCGGCACGGTAGGCTGACATACTGAAATCACATGCGTGCCAGCACCCAGGAAATGGATAAAGTCCTGGACGTAATAAATGTAGTCATGCAGATGGAAAGGTCCGGCAGACAAGGGCACCATGCGCGCGTCTGTCCAGTCGGTGATGTACACATCATGCTTGGGCAACAAGCCGCGCACAGTGTCGCGCAGCAGGGTCGAGTGATGGCCAGACAAAGGTGCCACCAGCAAGACCTTGGGCTGATTCAGCTTGGTCAGTTCTTTGTCGCTCAGGACTTTTTTGAAATGCAGCAGTTTGCAGAAGGACTTGATGACAGCCGTGCTTTGCGCAATCTCTACTTCTTGTTTGTCTATGGTCGTAGAAGTAATGCCGAATTCTGGTTTTTCGTAATCTTTGCCCAGGCGAAACAGCAATTCGTAACCCGCGGCAATGCGCTGCGAGTAGGGAGTGTGCGCCAACGGGGATACGGGATTGGTGAACAGTTTTGAAGATGCTTCTGCCCATTGAGTCAAGGGATTCAGAAAGGCGCGATTGAGCTCATGAAATTGATAAAGCATAGTGAATCTTTCAAATAAGGGGCCGTGCACTCATTTGTCCTGACCAAATAGCCAGGAGCAAATGACACAGGGCGAAGCAAGCTTAGAAAAAACACTTAATCGAACTGTTGCAATGCATCATAAACCAGTTTTAAAAATTTGTGGCTGAGCAAAAGACTTGCGTAACTTGTTGGTGTGAATTAATGTTAAAAAATTGATTTAAATGCAATCATTTCTTGCGGAAATGTTGAAATTTAAGTTATTTTTCAAGAATCACTTGTCTTATTTGCTTTGTGAAACTGAATAGTGTTTGCTTTATGGATTTGTTCGGATAAAAGACACAGTTATTGGCAATCTGTATCCATAATCCCGACTCTGGCATTAATATTGTCATATTGTCAGACAGCCTTATAAATGTGTTCCTGAATGTAGTGTGAGTCATATTCAGGTTAATTTGATTTTCAATGCATCATTTCTATCTGAAGAGCTGAGCAGAATGAGTAAAGATAGTTCTCTAGCAGAAATCCACTGGCGCGAACTTTGTCTTGATGCCCTGGACCTGATGCGTGACAACCCCGCAGATGGTCGCAAAATTGCTGCCAGCATGCGTCTGCAAGAGCCTGGTAAATCCAATCCCACCGCCATGATTGCTGCGGATCTGATTGATGCCTTTGCCGATTATTTTGATGATCACATGGAGCAGGCCGCGCCTGTATTTGAGCGTGCCGCGACCTTGTTTGAGTCGGTAGATGAGCATGAGGGCATGGCATTCGCCCTGTTCGGCACGATTGCTGTCTGGCGTCGCCGTGGTCAGGTGCAGGAGGCATATGCCCTGTGCCACGCGCGCATTGTGCCAGCGCTTCGCATGCGGGTGAGTCGTATCTCTGTTGTGGTCTATAACACCCTGGGTATTTTGTCACAGGAACTGGGTTATACCGAAGAAGCCATACGCCACTTTTACACAGCGCTTAATGATGCGCGTGCCTTGCAGATACCAAATCGCGTAGCGCAAGTGACAGCCAATCTGGGGGAGATTTTTTACGTTAGCGGCAATGCCGAAGACGCCGAAGTCTTATTGCAGGAGGCCAGAGATATTGCCGTCAATTCCAGTGAGCGCTGGCTGGCACCTTTTGTGTCTACCATGCTGGCCTTGTGCAAGGTTTCGCTGGATAAATATGAAGAAGCTTACCAGACCATCGCCTCATATATAGGCGGAATCAAGAGCGGTGAAAACACCGACAACTCCAGCAGGGCATTTTGTTTGTCAGTGGCAGCATATACCCTGGCCATGCGCGGTCAGTTGGAGGAGGCCGACAAGCTCAGTGACACCGCCATGGATTTACTGGATAGTTTTGAAGACAAGCATCTGAAACCCTATAGCTGGTGGGTCAGTGGCCATTTGCATCGCTGTCACAAACGCTACCCTGACGCCATCCGCGATTTGCGCAGGGCAGTGGATGAGGTTGGCGGCAACGGTTATATCTATATGCCTTTGAGGGCGATCAAGGAATTGTCCGAGATATTTACCGAGCTGGGTGAATGGAAAGAAGCCTACGACGAGCAGAAACGCTACCTTGATCTGTTTGCCAAGGCGCAAGGACTGGCAACTCGCGTCCACGTGCAGACGCTGCACATCAGGAATGAATTAAAAGAAGCTGAATTGGCCAGACGCATGGCCGAGCGCGCCATGGTTGAGCGTCGTCAACTGGAAGATGAACTGAAACGCATGCTGGCCGAGCGGGAAACCGTGCTGGAAAATTCCATTGTCGGCATGGTTTTTTTGAATAATCAGGGGCGGGTGCAATGGGTGAACACCCCCTTGTGCCAGATATTTGGGGTGGCGCGCGAACAAGTACTGGGTTCTTCGCTGGAACCGTTTTATGAGTCACGTGATGCTTATCTGGAATCGGGCGCTGCCGTCAATCAGTCTGTCTTGAGAGGCGAGGCTTATGAAGCTGAATTGAAGATGCGGCGCACTGATGGCAGCCTGTTCTGGGTGCATTTTTCCGGACGTGCTGTCGATAAAAACAATCTGACCCATGGCACGGTCTGGGTAGTCATGGATATTTCCACCCGTCGCCAGCTCGAAGAAGACTTGAGCAAGTCTGAGCAGCATTATCGGCAACTCATCAATAACGTCACGGAAGGCATACTGGTCGTGCAGGATGGTCGCATCGTTTTTGCCAATCCACGTGTGCAAAGTTTGACTGGTTATCAGTCAGAAGAGCTGGCGCAAATGTCATTCATTACGGCCATCTATCCTGATGACAGGCCCATGGTAATTGATCACCACACCCGCCGTTTGCGTGGTGAAGATGTTGAGCAATACTATCATTTTCGTATAGAAAATAATCGGACGCATTCCATCATCTGGGTGGAGTTATCTGCCGTCATGATAGATTGGGAAGGTCGCCCCGCGACCCTGTCTTTTGTGTCCGATATTACGCAAAGAAAATTGCTGGAGTCGCAACTCAAAGAGAGCATGGCCGAGCAAATTCGCCTGCAAACCCTGCAAATGCAAAATGAGTTGAAAGAAGCCGAAATGGCGCGCCGTCATGCAGAAGAAACGACGGAAGCCAAATCCATGTTCCTGGCCAATATGAGCCATGAAATCCGCACGCCTATGAATGCCATCATAGGCATGGCGCATCTGGCTTTAAGAACAGACCTCAATTCCAAACAAAAAGACTATGTAGAGAAAATCCACAAGGCAGGTATTTCTCTGCTGGGCATCATCAACGATATTCTGGATTTCTCCAAGATAGAAGCCGGGAAATTGAATATCGAACAAGTTGATTTCAATCTCGATGACGTGCTCAATAATATTTCGGCAGTGACGACTGATAAAGCCGATGAGAAGGGTTTGGAGTTCCTGTTCCGTGCGCCGCCGGATATTCCGCGTTATCTGAATGGCGATCCCTTGAGATTGGGGCAGGTCTTGATCAACCTCATCAATAACGCCATTAAATTCACCGAGCGAGGTGAAATCTATGTCACTTGCCAGACCATGGAAATGGCGGGTGGCAAGGTCAAGCTCAAATTTGAAGTGCGAGACACCGGCATAGGCATGTCGGAAGAGCAGTCAGATAAATTATTTCGCCCATTTAGCCAGGCTGATGAATCGACGACCCGCAAATTTGGCGGCACAGGTTTGGGCTTGTCGATTTCCAAGGGCATGGTTGAATTAATGGGGGGCGAAATCGCCTTGAATAGCGAGGCTGGACGCGGCACTTGCGTATACTTCACTGGCTGGTTTGGGATTGCCCAGCCAGTTGTCCAGCGTCAGGTAGTGCCTGGCGCAATCAATGGCATGCGCTTGTTGATCGTGGATGATAATCCCGCTGCTGCTGAAATTTTGCAGGAAATATTGTCCGAATTGCCTGTGGATATCAATGTCGTCAATAGCGGTGCTGCTGCTTTGCAGGCGGTTCGGGAATGTAGTCTTACCCATCCCTATGGTGTGATATTCACTGACCTGCGCATGCCTGAAATGGATGGCCTGGAACTGATCACTTATCTGAAGCGCGATGGGTCCTTGCAACCCGCACCTTTGATGGTATTGGTCAGTGCGCACGGACGTGAAGAAGTCAGCTACCGCGATGATATTGCCTTGCCTGATGGATTCTTAACCAAACCCGTCAATGCCTCTACTCTGGTAGATTGTCTGGTGGAATTGTTTTCAAGTAGTAGTTACACCATTCCTGTCAGCCATGGCGTGCTGGTCCCCAAATATACGGATTTGCGCGTCTTGCTGGTTGAAGACAATGAAATCAATCAGCAAATTGCCCGTGAATTGATGGAGGCGGCGGGGGTTGCTGTTGATATCGCTGGTAACGGTAAAATTGCTGTGGATATGGTGAATAAAACCAATTCAGAGTATTACGGTGTAGTGTTCATGGATGTGCAGATGCCAGAAATGGATGGGCACGAGGCAACCCGCTTGATACGCGCAGATACACGCTTTGATGACTTGCCCATCGTTGCCATGACGGCACATGCCATGGTGGAAGAGCGCGAACTCTGCTTTGCTTCTGGCATGAATGCCCATCTTGCCAAACCCATCAATCCTAAAGAGTTGTACCACGCTATTTCGCATTGGTGTCCGGATCATGTGACTGGCAGCAATTTTGATAATGTGCAACTGCCGATACAGGACATCAGCAATAGCTTGGTGATTGAAGGCGTCGATGTGGAGGAGGGCTTGAGCCGTACCCTTGGTAACCGCTCGTTTTATCTGGAATTGTTATCGCGTTTTTGTGATGACCAGCGCAATGTGGTTGAACATATCCGTAATGCGCTCGATGCAGGGGATAATTTGCTGGCAGAACGTCTGGCACATACCCTCAAAGGGGTAGCTGGCTTGATAGGTGCAAAAACCATACAGCCTTATGCGGCTGAACTTGAATTGAAATTGCATGACAATGTCAATATAGTGGAGCTAGTGCCGGTGCTGGATGGATGTGCGCAAGCAATGCTGCTCACCATCAATGCGATAGACCAGGTATTGACGCTGGAAAAATCCGCAAATAAAGCCGAGGCCAAGCCAGTTGAGTTGTTGCCGGTTGATCATGAGCTTATGCAGGACTTACTTGTAAAATGCTGTAACTTGTTGCGTGATTACGATGGCGAAGCAGTCGACTTGCTGTTAGAGTCAGGTGACATGATAGCCAATGCATTTGGTGTCGATGTGCAAAAGCAGATCATGCGTGCGGTCAGGCAGTTTGACTATGATGCAGCCTTGAATTTATTGAGTAATAGTGCGAAAAACCTCGGTTATGAAATACTTTGATTTGATGAAATCCAGTTTGATGCATGGCATACACAGAAATGTGGGGCAATTACTTCTTATCGAGGTGATCTATGAGTGAGGTATTTGATCAAAATGCCAAACAGGTGGTGTTGATCGTGGATGATACCCCCGACAATATTTCACTCTTGTCGGGATTATTGAAAGACCAGTACAAAATCAAGATCGCCACCAATGGCTTGAAAGCTCTCCAAATAGCCTCCAGCCTGCCAGGTCCTGACCTGATCTTGCTGGATGTCATGATGCCAGAGATGGATGGCTATGAGACTTGCCGACGTCTCAAAGCAGACCCGGCTACTTCCGATATTCCCATTATTTTCCTGACAGCCAAAAGCCAGGTGCAAGATGAGGAAATGGGTTTGCGTCTGGGGGCGGTTGATTACATCAGCAAGCCTATCAGCCCACCCATCGTATTGGCGAGAGTGGCAACGCAATTGAATCTGGTGCGTGCCCGTCATTTACTGCAAGATCAGAACAAGCACCTGGAAAGCCTGGTGCAGGACAGAACCCGCAAGCTGGCCAAGATGCAGGACGCCATCATCATGGCCATGGCTTCGCTGGCTGAGACCAGAGATAATGAAACTGGTAACCATATACGCCGCACTCAGAATTATGTCGCTGCATTAGCCAGAAAACTCAAACATCACGCGCGCTTCAGCAATGATCTGACCGATGAGAATATAGAATTACTCTACAAGTCAGCGCCTCTGCACGATATAGGCAAGGTAGGTATCCCCGATAATATCTTGCTGAAACCCGATAAACTGACTTCGGAAGAATTTGAAGTCATGAAGCTGCATACGGTGTACGGGCGGGAAACCATTATTTCGGTAGAAAAATACCTGGGCGAGAGTAATGAGTTTTTGCGCTTTGCCCGTGAAATCACGTATTCGCATCAAGAAAAATGGGATGGCTCAGGTTATCCGGAAAATCTGGTTGGCGATGCCATACCCCTGTCAGCGCGTCTGATGGCCGTGGCTGATGTGTATGATGCCTTGATTTCTCGACGCGTCTATAAACCAGCGTTTTCGCATGAAGAAGCGATCAGCATCATGCGCAAGGGACATGGCACGCATTTTGATCCGGATATCCTGGATGCCTTCTTACAAATTACCGATGAGTTTAATCAGATTGCCAATCAATTCAAGGAATCCGATTCCCATATCCCAGCGAACTGAAAGCTCGGATGCAAACAACAAAAAAGCGCAAAGAAATCTTTGCGCTTTTTTGTTTGAGCAGTTTCCTGATTAATCGAAAACCGGTGTTTCCACGCCCAGGATTTTGTGCAGTTTTGGTGAAGTTGTGGTGTATTGCATGTGGATTTTCTTGTCAGGGAAAATATACGGTGCAGCACCAAACGCAGCCAGCGCAGCTTCATGGAAGCCGGACAGGATGAGTTTTTTCTTGCCTGGGTAGGTGTTGATATCACCTACGGCAAAAATGCCAGGTACATTGGTCTCGAACTTCTCAGTATTGACGACCTTCAATTGTTTGCGCTCTATGTCCAGGCCCCATTCGGCGATAGGGCCGAGTTTTGGTGACAGACCGAAGAAGACCAGCAAAGTATCCAGTGGCATGCGGCGGGTAACGCCATCTGCACCGGTGACCTTGATTTCAGACAGCACATCGTCTTTGGTTTCTATGCCTGTGACCTGGCCTATGGTGAGTTGCATTTCATAGTTGTCGCAGAGTTCTTTCATCTTGGCGACTGAGGCGGGAGCAGCGCGGAAGTCTTCACGGCGGTGCAATACCACGACTGATTCAGCCTTGCCAACCAGGTTCAATGCCCAGTCCAGTGCAGAGTCACCACCACCACAGATCACCAGGTTTTTGCCGTAGAACTGGGTAGGATCTTTGACGCGGTAGAACACCTGTTTGTTTTCAAAGGCTTCTATGCCTTCGACTTTCAAGGTGCGCGGCTGGAAGGAACCAACACCGGCAGCGATGAAAATGGTTTTGGTGATGAAGCGGGTACCTGTTGAAGTTTCCAGGTCAAAGCGGCCATCTTCACGACGTTCAACCAGGGTCACTTCCTGACCCAGATGGAAAGTTGGTTCGAAGGGTTCAATTTGTTTCAACAGATTGTCTGTCAATTCCTGGCCTGTGCAGACTGGCACGGCAGGGATGTCATAGATCGGTTTGTCGGGATACAGTTCTACGCATTGGCCGCCGACGACTGCCAGAGAGTCAATAACGTGTGCTTTGATTTCAAGCAGGCCCAATTCGAATACCTGGAACAGGCCGACCGGGCCCGCGCCTATGATAACGGCATCTGCTTCAATGGCGGCCTGGGCCGCGGTAGTTTGTTTGTTTTCCATACGACGAGTTGATTCCTGATATTGCGGATTTGTTTGAGCCGATTAGTAAAAGCCCGAATTGCTGACTGGGATACTTATCTTTCCAGGTATTGCAATTTGTCTTTGACATCTTTCCAGTCGTCAGCATCTGACAAAGGAGCAACTGTCTTGGTAATCGACGGCCATTTGCGAGTCAGCTCGGCATTGATCTTGATAAACTGCTGTTGATCTGCCGGCACATCTTCTTCTGCAAAAATGGCGTTAGCGGGGCATTCTGCAACGCACACGGCGCAATCGATGCATTCGTCTGGATCAATAATCAGGAAATTCGGGCCAGCACGGAAGCAGTCCACCGGGCATACATCCACGCAATCGGTATAACGGCAGCGGATGCAGGATTCGGTCACAACGTGGGTCATAACAGTCCAATCTAAACTAAAAATTCGGGATTTAGGCGCAGTCTGAGTGCAAAAAATAGGCTCAGGGCTGCAAAGCCTTGTATTTTAAGGCAATTTAGCAGTTCTCACAAATCAGGCTTATATAGTTTGCGCATAAGCAAATGCAGGCGTATCCAGGGGATTTGTCTATGAGGTTTGCCGGAAGTGCATTATTTTAATATGGGCTGTCGTTTGACGGCTTGATTTGCATCATCTTCATGAATTTTCTTGCACCAATTATAGCCTGCATGAATTTTTTGAGCGGGGATATCAAGGTTAGAAAAAAGGGTATTTAAACGGTATCATGCAATACCAAGCTTGTCTGCTTGTCTGTTACTCAACAACTCAATAGATGGACAAGTTACCCTTTTCTTTTTGATATTTTCATACCTAAGGTTAGACATGAAGCCTGCAATCCTGGTCACCCGCGCTATTTTTCCTGATGTCTTGACAAAGCTGGAACAGTATTTTGAAGTGGAATCAAATCAGGATGATGCTATTTTATCACCAAATGAACTGGCTGCCAGGCTCAAGGGTAAGGCAGGTGCCCTGGCGACTGCCAGTGCCAAAATCAATACTGAGTTGTTACAGCAGTTGCCAGATTTAAAAATGATCGCGAGCATGGCTGTAGGTTATGACAATATTGACGTGCCAGCCTGTACTGCCCATGGTGTCATGGCCAGCAATACGCCAGAAGTCTTGAATGAAACCACGGCCGATTTTGGCTGGGCCTTACTGATGGCGACAGCCAGGCGGGTAACCGAGTCTGAGCACTGGTTGCGTGCGGGGCACTGGACCAAGTGGCGCTACGATTCCTTCCTGGGGGCGGATGTACATGGTGCGACCCTTGGCATTATCGGCATGGGCAGGATAGGACAAGCCATTGCACGGCGTTCTACAGGTTTTGACATGAAGGTCGTGTATCACAATCGCTCCCGTCTCAGCGCTGAGCAAGAAGCTTATGCAAACAATGCACGATATGTCAGCAAGGAAGAGTTGCTGCAGCAAGCTGATCATGTAGTGCTGGTGCTGCCCTATTCAACAGCTTCCCATCACACCATAGGGATAGCCGAATTGCGCATGATGAAGCCTGGCGCGACGCTGGTGAACCTGGCGCGCGGCGGCATTGTTGATGACCTGGCATTAATTACCGCTTTGCGTGAAAAGCGGATTGCAGCAGCAGGCCTGGATGTATTTGAGAATGAACCCAAATTTCATCCAGATTTCTTGACCTTGAGTAATGTCGTCCTGACCCCGCATATTGCCAGCGCCTCTGAGGCAACCCGGCGGGCAATGGCAAACCGGGCGGCAGATAATCTGATCGCCGGTCTGACCGAAGGAAGGCCCAGGGATTGGCTGAATCCTACGGTTTAAGGCTGGAACTTAATCCTTGAGCGAAGTGATCAGATCTACATATTGCTGCATTGCTGCTTCCTGGGTCGTGCCTTTCAGGCCAGCCCAGGCATCAAACTTGGCGCGGCCGACAAAGTCGGTCATGCCAGGGCGGTCACCAGTAGCGTCGCCTGTGCTGCCTTGTTTGAACAGCGCATAGATTTTCAGCAAAGTCATATTGTCCGGGCGCTCGGACAGGCTTTTGGAATCGGCTTGTGCCTGGGTGAATTGTTCTTGCAAGCTCATGGTAGTCTCCAGCATGTTATTAAGAAGCGCAAAAATAGCATGAAGACATGCTGGCCGGGCAGTTTTGCGCTAGAGGTTTCCCTCCAGCGCACCCGCTATTCCGGTATTAATGCAGGGTGGGCTCTGCGCCGCAGCAGACTTTGTATTTTTTTCCGCTACCGCAAGGGCATGGATCATTCCTGCCTACCTTGGGTGCTTCGCGCTTGACCGTGGCGACACCTGACTTGCGCAAAGGTGCCCAGAAGCGGCGTATGGCGGGAATGGATGCCTCCAGTGTCAATGCCAGTTCATGGCATTTTTCTGGCGTATCAACGAATTTTAATTCGCCTTCTTCTATTTCTTCTGCGCCCAGCAGGTAGATAGGCTGCAGCAGGGGGCCGATTTCTTCGGATTCCCAGGCAGCTTCCCACGCTTCTTCACGTAATTGCATGCCTTCCCAGAAACCCCAGGCCCAGGTTTCACCGTCGATCAATTCCTTGCCATTTTGCTCCATGACACAAAACAGGGGCTCGTATTCCTGAGGTGCGACTTCAAAGGTAATCTGGATCTCATTCATGAAACGGGCTACCAGGCTGGTCACGCGTTGCATTTCCTTGTCATTTTTAAACTTGGGTTCACCCTGCTCAGGCAAGCCCCAGATCAGAGGCAACCATTCAGCCATAGGTATCATTTCCGGGCCAAGGGCAATGGCAGTCAGGTAGCCATGCAAGGCATCCATGGTCATGCCATCGTCGCCGACCTTGTCAGACATCAGGAATTTGTCGAGTTCATTGAATTCTTTGTCGCTAAGTGGTTCGTCGAGATGCATGGTGTGGCTCTTGAAAAGGTAAATATGAAAATATCGGCAGTTTAGCGCTTTGTTTGCTGGCTGTGCAGGACTTTTATGTTATCCAGGGCAGTGGACACGTACAATAGCGCTATGACAGATTTTACTCCCCCAGACTCCTTCGCCGGGCTGACGCCCGAATTCGTCCTTGATGCCGTAGAAAGCAGTGGCTTGCGCAGCGATGGTCGCATGCTGGCCCTGAATAGCTATGAAAACCGGGTTTATCAGATAGGCATAGAAGACGCCGCTCCAGTTATTGCCAAATTTTATCGCCCTTTGCGCTGGTCAGATGCGGCCATACAAGAGGAACATGAATTCGTGCGCGAATTGCAGGGGCATGAGATTCCCGTGCTGGCTGCATTGCAGACTGAGGATGGGAGTAGTCTCAGGCACTATCAGGGTTATCGTTTTTCCTTATTCAAGCGCCAGAGTGGCCGTGCACCTGAGACAGGTGATCCAGCTACCCTGGAATGGCTGGGGCGTTTCATAGGGCGCATACATGCTGTCGGTGCCACGGCCAGCTATGCGCTCAGGCCAGCCCTGGATGCGCAAAGCTTTGGTGTCTTGCCACGTGCCTGGCTGCTTGAACACGATTTTATTCCGCCGGATCTGCTGGCCGCCTATACCAGTGTCAGCCAGCAAGCTCTGGATGGGATCCGGGCTTGCTATGACAGGGCAGGGGACGTGCAGCAATTACGCTTGCATGGTGATTGTCATTTGGGTAATGTCTTGTGGCTGGAATCCGGGCCAGAAGCAGGGCCGCATTTTGTTGATTTTGATGATAGTCGCATGGGGCCAGGCATACAGGATTTATGGATGCTGCTGTCGGGCGAGCGCAGCGATATGCAGAGCCAGTTAACGGATATCCTGGCCGGGTATGAAGATTTTTTTGAATTCGAGCCGCGACAACTTTATCTGATAGAGGCTTTGCGCACACTCAGGCTCATCCATTACTCGGCCTGGCTGGCGCAGCGCTGGAGTGATCCTGCCTTTCCTGCGGCCTTCCCATGGTTTAATAGTCAGCGTTACTGGCAAGACCGCATACTGGAATTGCGCGAACAGGTTGCCTTGATGGAGGAGCCGCCTTTGTGGCCAATTTGATGGTATTTGTAGGGAGGCTGGTAAGAAACTTGTTCGCTACTGTAAAATCCCGCCAATTTTATAAACCAGATGGATAAGCACCATGACCCAGGATGAATTGAAACTAGCAGTAGCTCAGGCCGCCATTGCCTACGTCGTTGAAGGCGAGATCGTCGGTGTGGGCACAGGCTCGACAGCCAATTTCTTTATTGATGAGTTGGCCAAGATCAAGCATAAAGTCAAGGCAGCAGTGGCATCTTCAGAGGTGACGGCTGCTCGTTTGCGTTCCCATGGCATTACCGTGCTGGATTTGAATGAGGTGACATCCATGCCTGTGTATATCGATGGCGCTGATGAAATCACGCCATCCGGTGCAATGATCAAGGGCGGTGGTGCAGCATTGACACGTGAAAAGATCGTTGCTTCAGTGGCAGAAAAATTTATCTGTATCGCCGACGGTTCCAAGCTGGTGGACGTGCTGGGTAAGTTCCCTTTGCCAGTCGAAGTGATCCCCATGTCGCATGCAGTCGTTGCCCGCAAGCTGAATGCCCTGGGTGGCGAGGCGCGTTTGCGCATGAAAGATGGCCAGGCCTTGTTGACTGACAATGGCAATATGATATTGGATGTGCATGGCATGCAAATCCAGGATCCGCTGGTGCTGGAAGCGCAGATCAATAATATCGTGGGTGTGGTAACGGTAGGTCTGTTCGCTCGCCAGGGTGCAAATGTATGCTTGCTAGGCACTGCTGAAGGTGTAAAGACTTTGCAGTTTTAATACGCCCTGGTTAGAAATGAAAAAGCCCGCAATCTCATATTGCGGGCTTTTTCATTTGATTTGAAGCTGAAATAAGACTGATTTACTCAGTCGGTGGCACGTAGCCAGTTGCGGCATCAGCGCCATCGCCAAAGAAATGCTTTTCCATCTGGGTTGCCAGATACTTGCGGGCGCGCGTATCTGCCAGATTCAGGCGGTTCTCATTGACCAGCATGGTTTGATGCTTGAGCCAGGCAGCCCAGGCTTCTTTGGACACGCTTTCATAAATTCTTTTACCCAACTCACCTGGGTAGGGAGGAAAGTCCAGGCCTTCGGCTTCTTTGTCTAATTTAATGCAGTTGACCAGACGGGCCATGTTGTTGCTCCTTCATATCTTGAAAACAGCCTGAATTATACGGCTACTGGCTTAGAGTTGCTTGATCAGAACCAGGGATTTGCGTTGCCAGTTATACATTTTCTGCCGGTCTTTTGGTAAATCGTCAACTGAGGCACTGACAAATCCACGTTTCAGGAACCAGTGCGCAGTGCGTGTTGTCAAGACAAACAGACTGTGGAAGCCAGCGCGGCGTGCACGTTTTTCCATATGTTTGAGTATGCGCTCGCCATCTCCCTGGCTTTGCACATCGGGATTGACAGTCAGGCAAGCCATTTCTGCCATTTTCTCGAAGGGGAAAGGGTAGAGCGCAGCACAACCAAAAATCACGCCATCATGCTCTATGACTGAGAAGTAATTGATTTCACGCTCTATCAATTCGCGGCCACGCTTGACCAGGGTGCCATCGGCTTCCAGAGGTTCTATCAACTTGATGATGCCACCGACGTCTTCAATAGTGGCTTCACGCAGGCTTTCCAGGTTTTCTGAAGACACCATGGTGCCCACGCCATCATGGGTAAATAATTCCAGCAATGCCGAGCCATCCATTTCGTAAGGCACGATATGGATACGCGGGACGCCACCACGTGAAGCCTTGATTGCATGTTCCAGGTAAAAGGCCGAATCAAGTGGCAAGTAGCTTGCCTTCAATTCCTGCTCGGCCTGCATGAAAGACAATTCACGGATTTCATCATTATCCTGATCCATCATCATTGGTGTTTCGGTGATGAAGATCAGCTTGTCTGCACGCAGGGCTGTCGCTGTTGAAACAGCCACATCTTCCATGGTCAGATTGAAGGCTTCGCCCGTGGGGGAGAAGCCTAGTGGGCCCAGCAAAATCAGGTTGCCAGCATCGAGAATGCGATGGATGGTGTCATAAGCGACTTTACGGGCTATTCCCGTCAGTTGAAAGTCTACGCCACCGACTATGCCTATGGGTTTTGCGGTAACAAAATTGCCAGAAATAATACGTATGGCAGAATGTGCCATAGGCGTGTTAGGTAAGCCTTGGCTAAATGCGGCCTCGATATCAAGACGTAATTCGCCTGCAGCTTCTTTTGAGCATTCCAGCGCGGCAGTGTCGGTAATGCGTATGCCATTGTGAAAGCGCCCTTCTACGTTTCGCAGGGCCAGTTGCTCGGCTACCTGGGGTCGTGAGCCATGCACAATAACGATCTTGATGCCAAGAGCGTGTAAAAGTGATAAATCTTGCGCCAGAACCGGCAGGGCACCTGCCATGACCAGTTCCCCGGGAAAGGCAACCACAAAGGTTTTTCCACGGAAGGCATGAATGTAGGGGGCGACTGAACGCAACCAATGAACGAATTGAACGGGATTTTCCATCCGCCAATTATAATCTGAGTCGGGAAAACGGATGACCATTCAACGTGGTCGAATTTCCACATCCCCGTACATGCCAGGAAAAACGCAGATTATTGAATTTTGCTGTGCTCAGTGCCTGCTAGGCGTTCAAGGCTTTCAATGCGTATACGTTGCCTTGATACGTTCCAGTTTATTGGCATATAAATCATGGGCTTTGTGGGTGGTGCTATTGGCCTTGGCAAGAATGAGTTCATCAGTGGCATCTGCTATTTCGCCAAGTTTCAAATGCGCCAGGGCCAGCCATAAGTGAAATTCATCATAATTGGCATCACGTTTGATTTCTCGTTTGAACAAGGCTTTGGCTTCCTTGAAGTCGCCACGCTGCATGGCTGCCATACCACGATTGAAAAAATGGAAAGGCGGATAAGGCTGTAATCTTTCTAATGTACTGAGATAAGCTTGTGCTTCCTGATAACGCGCAGATTTACGCAAAACCTCGACCAGGTTGCTTAGTGCAAGCGTGTTTTCTGGCTCTTTTTGCAGTATTTGTTTGAATACATTTTCTGCTAATTGCAAATCACCGTGCTGGCGGTAAATCACCCCCAGGGTATTGTAGGCAACCATAAAATCAGAGTCTATGCGCAAGGATTCACGCGCAAACCAATATGCATCATTGACATTATGTTGCGCCAGTAATTCAGCTGCCCGATTATTCATATACATGGCGAGTACTGTCGCTTCGCCAATCACCGTCGACTTTTGGCCGCGAATTTCACTGGGAGGTAAAAAATCTATCACCATGGACTGCTGGTATTCTTCTGTATTACGTAAAAAACCCGGACGCCTGCCAAGTACGATGTTGACGTGGCCAGCGGCGAAATACAAATCGTCGTTGCGGCTCCAGGATTCTTCTATGAAGACATTTTGATATTGCACGTCCAGACCCATTTGTTTGGCAAAAGCAGAAGTCATGAGCACCAGTGACAGGCAGTTGCCAGAGCGCGCAGCAAAAGCCTGGGCCGCATTGCGTGTCATTTCTGCATCATATTCCAGCTTGATTTGATGCTTGCTGGATAAGGCTTCAAACAAGGCTTTTTGTGGCCCACGTCTATGCGCGAGTGGCATGATCACTTCTTGTAAGTAAGCATGCATTTCCTTACTGACAGTCAGCACATTTTCAGCATTGACGGGAGTCGAGCTTGGACTGAATGCCTGGTCGTGAAAATGTATATTGCCGAGTTTTTGCGCGGCGGGAGTGGCGCAAGCAGTCATGATGCAAGTGAGGAAAAGTATGATCCAGGTTTTCATCTTAAGCTCCATTTATGTCTCGATAAATGATGACCGGTTTCGACCGATTTTGATCTATTCAGTATAGATTAATTTTTGGAGAAATTAGTTCACACTATTTTCTTGTAGCCACAAAATATGAAAGGATCAGGATCTGTTTTGATGAATTGGCATAGACAAAAAACAACATTGCGCACCCTGCTTGAAAATCTGGGATAATGCGCAGCGCTATGTCTTCAAATCAAACACCAAAAAACTCCCCCAAAAAAGCAATGCCCGGTGCGATAGATGGTTTATCGGGCTTGCGCGAACTTCGACAACAATTGCGCGTCACTGCTGCAAAGTCTGAGGAAAGTGGAATTGCACCGCCCACTGTGAGCGGCATGGAATCAACACGCCCGCCAAAAACGCAGAATGGGCACGCACGGCAAGCCACACGGCAAGCTGGTCGCAATAAGTCATCAACATCGTCAACAGAGCGGACAAGTAGCAACGTAAAAGCGCCAGTTGCGCCTGCCCCGGTGGCGGATGTACCAACTTTGCCTTTTCGCAATGTTTTACCGCCTATTACCTTCCCTGAAGAGTTGCCGGTATCCGGCAAGCGGGCGGAGATTGCCGAGGCTTTGCAAAAACACCAGGTCATCATTGTCTGCGGCGAAACTGGTTCAGGCAAGACCACACAATTACCTAAGATTTGCCTGGAGTTGGGGCGCGGGCAAAAAGGTCTGATAGGCCATACCCAGCCACGCCGTATTGCTGCTTCGTCTACCGCCAAGCGTATTGCGCAAGAATTGAATTCGCCGCTGGGCGAGCATGTAGGCTTTAAAGTCCGCTTTACCGATACCCTGAGCAAGGGCGCGTCCGTCAAGTTGATGACGGACGGTATCTTGCTGGCAGAAACTCAGACCGACCCGCTGTTAAAGCAATATGACACCATCATCATCGATGAGGCGCATGAACGCAGCCTGAATATTGATTTTTTGCTCGGTTATCTGAAGCAATTGCTACCCAAGCGCCGTGACCTGAAGATCATCATCACTTCAGCCACGATAGATGCACAACGCTTTGCCAATCATTTTGCTGATACCAGAGGTGCAGAGCCCAAGCCAGCGCCGGTGATCGAAGTATCAGGCCGTCTGTACCCGGTAGAAGTGCGCTATCGGCCGATACAAGATACAGAAAAAGATAAAGAACGCGATTTGATGACGGCGATTACCGATGCCGTTGATGAATTGTGCCGTGTAGGTTCTGGTGACGTGCTGGTATTTTTACCCGGCGAGCGTGAAATTCGCGATGCTGCCGAAGCCTTGCGCAAACACCATCCACCGCATGTAGAAATTTTGCCGCTGTTTGCCCGCCTGTCAGCACAAGATCAGGAGAGGGTATTCAAGACCTCGAATGCGCGTCGCATTGTCCTGGCCACGAATGTGGCAGAAACCTCGCTGACTGTGCCAGGCATACGCTATGTCGTCGATGCTGGTCTGGCACGCGTCAAGCGCTACAGTTACCGGAACAAAGTGGAGCAACTGCAGATAGAGGCGGTTGCCCAGTCTGCGGCAAACCAGCGTGCCGGTCGTTGCGGCCGCGTTGCGGCTGGTGTTTGCATACGCCTGTTTGATGAGCAGGACTATTTGCAAAGGCCAAAATTTACCGAGCCAGAAATTCTACGTTCGTCACTGGCTGCCGTCATCTTGCGCATGAAATCCTTGCGCCTGACTGACGTGGAAACATTCCCCTTTATCGAGCCGCCGCCGGGCCGAGCGATTGCCGATGGTTATCAGCTTTTGCAAGAACTTGGGGCGATGGATGAAGTGAATCAGTTGACGCCGGTTGGCAGACAGCTCGCCAAACTGCCGCTGGACCCGCGTGTCGGCCGCATGATTCTGGCTGCGCGTGACAACCAGGCCTTGCAGGAAGTGTTGATTATTGCTGCTGCCTTGTCGGTGCAAGACCCGCGTGACCGACCCATGGAGGCGCAGGCTGCGGCTGACATGGCGCACAAGAAATTTGCCGATGAAAAATCTGAATTTCAGTCTTATCTGAAGATATGGAACTGGTTTGAAGATGCCATCGAGCATAAGAAAACCAATCGCCAGTTACAAGATAATTGTCGTTCCAATTTCCTGAGTCAGATGCGCTTGCGCGAATGGCGTGAAGTGCATTCGCAATTGTTGACCATCGTCAAAGAGCAGGGCTGGCGCTTGAATGAGGCACCTGCCACTTATGAGCAATTGCATTTGTCATTGTTGACTGGTTTGCTCGGCAATATAGGCTATAAGTCAGATGAAGAAGCGCATTACCTTGGTGCGCGTGGTATCAAATTTTATATATGGCCGGGTTCTACCCTGGTCAAAAAAGCCGGGCGCTGGATCATGGCGGCTGAGCTGGTGGATACCACACGTTTGTACGGCCGCTGCATTGCCCAGATCAATCCAGAATGGCTGGAAAAGATAGGCGAGCACCTTCTGAAAAAATCCTATGGCGAACCACGCTGGGAAAAACGTGCAGGGCAGGTATCTGCCTTTGAACGTGCCACCCTGTATGGTCTGGTCGTCTATAGTCAGCGCCGCACGCAATATGGTTTGACACACCCAGTAGAGGCGCGCGAGATGTTTATCCGTGATGCCCTGGTCGAAGGTGAATTTGATACTCGCGCCCCTTTCTTCGCGTATAACCAGAAGCTGGTGCGAGAGATAGAAAACCTCGAACACAAATCACGCCGCCTCGATGTATTGGTCGATGAGGAACTGATCGTGGCTTTTTATGATCAGCATTTGCCAGCCGATGTGTGGAATGCAGTCTTGTTTGAACAATGGCATAAAGAAGCGACCAAGGCTAATCCCAAGCTCCTTTACCTGAACAAGGACGAGCTGATGCGCCATGAGGCGGCAGGCGTAACCACGGATTTGTTCCCCAAGACCATGCAGGTCTCGGGCGTGGCTTTGCAGCTCAGTTATCATTTTGAGCCTGGCAGCCCACGTGACGGTGTGACCCTGACTGTGCCTTTATTTTCTCTGAATCAGGTGTCGGCAGATCGCTGCGAATGGCTGGTGCCTGGCATGCTCAAAGAAAAAGTGCATTTGCTGATCAAGTCCTTGCCGCAAAAGATACGCCGTCACTGCGTGCCTATTCCTGAATATGCAGCAGGCTTTTGTGAGCGTAATGATTTTGGTAAAGGCAATTTCCTTGATGCCGTGATTGCCGATATACGCGAGCAAAAAGGTTTGCTATGCAAGACTACAGACTTTAAATTCGAGACTGTACCCGTGCATTTGACGATGAACTTCAAAGTCATTGATGAGCATGGCCGTCAACTGGAAATGGGCCGTAATCTGGCCAGCTTGCGGGCAGAATTTGGTGGCCAGGCACGTGAGAGTTTCCAGCGTATTGCCAGCGCCGAGAAACTAGCATTGCTGGATACAACTCCAGTTGCGCCTAAACAGGCTGCTGCAGAAGACAAGTCAGTTCGTCATGCTGGAAAACCTGCAACTGCAAACATTCAGACTAGCGCCGCAGTACCGGCATTCAAGCAAGAAAACCTGACTGCCTGGACTTTTGACAGTCTGCCAGAATTGCTGGAAGTTCAGCAAGGCAAGCAAACTCTGATTGGTTATCCAGCGCTGGTCGACAAACTCACGCATTGCCATATCGAAGTGTTCGATGACCCGGACGAGGCAGCGCGCATACATCGCATAGGTATGCGACGCCTGTTTGCCTTGCAGTTGAAAGAGCAGATCAAGTTCCTGGAAAAAAATATCCCTGGCTTGCAGCAAATGGGCATGCAATTCATGGCGCTGGGTTCGCAGGAAGAATTGCGTGATCAGATTATCCAGGTCGCTATAGAAAGCGCTTTCCTGCAAAACCCTTTGCCTGCGAATTCGGGTGAGTTCAATAAGCGTCGCGATGAAGGCAAGGCGAGATTGAATTTGCTGGCTAATGAAATAGCACGCACTGCTGCGCAAATACTGGTGGAATACCATGGTTTGCCCAAGAAGCTGCAAGGCATCAAGGCGCATGCACAGGCTGCTGCTGATATGCAGGCGCAATTGCAGATGCTGGTGACCAAGCACTTTATTGCAGAAAATGATTTCACCCAGTTGTCGCACTTTCCGCGTTATCTGAAGGCGATCACGGTGCGCATGGACAAGCTGCGTGCTGATCCTGCGCGTGACCAGAAGCTGCTGGCAGAGTGGAATAGTGTGGCGCAAGCCTGGCAACGTCATCCACGCAAGACCGGGCCGGATGCTGATCCGAAATTGCTGGAGTTTCGCTGGTTGCTGGAAGAACTCAGGGTTTCTTTGTTTGCCCAGGAACTGCGTACACCCATGCCTGTGTCCGTCAAACGCTTGCAAAAAGTGTGGGAGAGTTTGCAGCGATAGTTGGTATTTGAGATGGATTAGCATGGCCACAGGCAAAGCTTGTTTGCTTGTTGTATGCTGAGGGCAGGCTTCAGGCTAATCAAGCTGAAGCCTGCTTTTTTATCGACAGCCAGAAATCCATGAATCACAAACTGAACCCTGCAACCATATTTTTACTTGTTATCCCACCTTTGCTATGGGCTGGCAATGCCGTCGTCGGGCGCATGATACATGAGCTGGTGCCACCTATTACACTTAACTTCATACGCTGGGTATTAGCCTTTTTGATACTCTTGCCCATGGCTGCCCACATTTATCGTCGCGACAGCATGTTATGGCGCAACTGGCGGCGCTATGCCTTATTGGGCTTGTTGGGCGTGGGCTTATACAATGCCTTGCAATACCTGGCCTTGCAAAGTTCTACTCCTATCAATGTCACCCTGGTTGCGGCCAGCATGCCGGTGTGGATGCTCATCGTCGGGCGACTCTTCTTTCAGGCCAAAGTCACACGCTGGCAATTGGCGGGTGCACTATTGTCCATCGCTGGTGTGCTGATCGTCCTGAGTCGTGGTGAGATGGCGCAATTGCTGGCTTTGCGTCTGGTGCCAGGTGATATCTTCATGATCGTCGCTACCATTACATGGTCCATATATAGCTGGTTGCTGACGCGCGGCAATGATGGTGACTTGCGCAAGCACTGGGCTGATTTCTTGCTGGCACAAGTGAGCTTTGGTGTCTTGTGGTCAGGCTTGTTTTCCGCGGCTGAATGGGCTATCACCAAACCGACGATACACTGGAGCCCTGTCTTATTTGCCGCCCTGGCTTTTGTGGCGATAGGTCCTGCAGTGATTGCTTTTCGTTGCTGGGGCTTGGGTGTGCAAAAAGTCGGGCCGAATATTGCTGCTTTTTTCAGTAATCTGACGCCGCTGTTTGCAGCATTGCTGTCATCTGCATTTTTGGGTGAAACACCGCATGTGTTTCATGCCTTGGCATTTTTGTGCATCGTAGGTGGCATTATCTTGTCCTCAAAACGCTAGGTATTAATTCAAATCAAATTGGATCCGCCACGCCTATAGGGGCAGGTGAAATGTTGACGATGAGTGAAAATAATTGCTCATATTTGTAACGCTCACCAGCGTCGTCCAGCATTCTTTTGTTTTCCAGGAATGCTGTATCGACTTCTTTCCAGTCCAGATTATTCAGTACTTGCCTGGCTACGGGCATGATGTGTTCTTCTTCTGCACGCATATGAGTGAAGTAGAAATGCGCATATTGCTCTACCAGGTCGCGGAATGGCAGGAATGCAGGTTCGCCGCCAAACTCATAATCGAGCAAGGCATGGAATAGCCGGTGTGCCATTAATTCTCCTTTGCTATGCTGCTCACTCAGGGCATCAAGTTCAGTGTCGAGTTGATGTGTTCTTTCCTTGATTTTGGCAAACAGGTAGTGATCTTCCTTGGGATGATGGACTTTTTCAGGATATTCCATGATGTAGTACAGCATGGCGCGGAATACCTTCAAATCAGGTGCATTGCCACCACTTTCTATTTGCCTGACGAAATAACGCATGCCTTGTATGACCGAATACAGGTGTTCGTGTTCATCTTGTATGACACGCAGCGAAGCAGGGTAAATATTTCTGACGGACATGATGAGCCTCCTTGCTATTTTTTTTGCTACTTTACTGTGATGCAGGGAGAGGGCTCTTGATCAGGATCAAAAGTGCAGACCTGTCATGCTTAATGAAAAAATAGCCACGCAAGTTTTGCTTGCGTGGCTATCTTGTTTTTTGACCTGAAGAATATTATTTGCCCGCTAACTCCTTCAATAGTTCCTGGGCATTATAAATTTTATCCATGGCTTCCAGTATGGCAGTGCTATGAACAGCAACAGTGCGGTTGCTGCGCCCATCAAACCAGAAGGCACCGCCTAAAGAATGGATATTGCCATCGAAAGCCAGGCCAACGATTTCACCATTCTTATTGATCAGTGGGCTGCCTGAATTGCCACCTATGATATCGTTATTGGTGACAAAATTATATGGCTGTTGCAGGTTCAGTTTGTTTTTTGCAGCAAGCCAGGAAGCGGGCAGAGCAAAGGGATAGGTCCCGGTATCATGTTCAAACGCACCTGCAAACGTGGTGAAAGACTTTACAGTGTGCTCACCTAGTTGCCAGCCTTTGACTTCGCCATAAGACAGACGAAGGGTCGCGGTGGCATCAGGATAAACACTGGTGCCGGATTGCAGGAAGCGCGCTTGCGCGATCAATTCAGAATTTTTCTGTACAACAGATTGCACTTCCTGTTGCATGCGTTTGTTTGCGCTACGCGATTCTGCATCAACAGCCAGCGCCAATTTGATGAAGGGATCGTCCGATTGTGCGATGGCTTCCTTGCCGCCATTCCACAGGGTTTTTCTGTATTCAATATCTGCCAGGCGGGTCTTGCTGACCAGTTTTTCTGTCAATTGTTCTGGCGACAGTTTGCCTAAAACCTGTTTGACAAAAGCATGATCGGCTCCCAGGTCTTCGCGCATCTTGGTCAGGGAATGAGCCAGTTTGACTTTTTCAAATTCCGGGTAAATTGGGGCTTTGGAGAATAGCATTTGTTGCACACCAGCCAGGCGATTATCCGTAAATTCTGGCAAACGGTCTGCACTTGCCTTCACTTTTTCATCTGCTGCACGCACCAGAGTACGGGCGATGCGGAAATAATTACTTGAGAAAGCCGCTCCCCCTTCCGTAAGACTGGTTATTCTATGTAGCTGACGGTAGCTTTCTTGTGCTTTGCTAATGGCATCCCAGGCCCCGCCGATTTTTTCCTTCAACTCTGGTCTGCTATCTACGAACTGGCGCAAAGCCAATTCTTCAGCCTCTTTGCGGGCGATGAATTCTGGGTCCAGCAGGGTTTTTAGCTTGCCTACACCAGCTTTATAACTGTTTTCTATGCCGAACAACATTTGATCTGCTGTGCGTGCGGCTTCCGGGCTGGTTTTGCGATATTGCGTCACCACACCGCGCAATTCGGCCATATGTTGCAAACCATCGATGAGGCCTATATCACGCAAGCTATTGAGTTGGGAGATGGTTAATTGGCGCTGGGTAGATCCAGGGTGACCGGTAACAATCGTCATTTCCCCTTCTTGCGGGCCAGTTTTGCTGAAAGGGAAGAAATGCTTGATGTCCGCTGGCTTGCCATCTTCATAGACGCGCAACATGGTGATGTCGAGGTCATAGCGTGGGAAATTGAAATTATCCGGGTCGCCGCCAAAGAAAGCGATGGCTTTTTCAGGGGCCCACACCAGGCGGGTATCTGCATAACGGTGGTATTTGTAGAGGTGATAGCGACCACCATGGTAGAGGTCTACAATATCGCACCGGGTTTTTTCTTTGTCTTCTCCGGTGCAGGCAGAAGTCAGTTTATTGCTGATGGCATTTTGTGCCTGTTTAAATTTTCCACCTTCCAGACCTGCGGTGGCTTTTTTGATTTCTTCGGTAACGTCGGTAATTTCTTCGAGGCGATTTAATTCCAAAGCGGGGCAAGCCAGTTCTTCTTCACGCTTTTTTGCCAGAAAACCATTTTCTATATAGTTTTGCTTCGCCGTCGACAATTGCTCTATGCAGCCCGATGCGCAATGATGGTTGGTCATGACCAGGCCATCCCTGGAAACAAAAGAGCCAGAGCAACCGGGCAGCTTGACTGAACTTAACATGGTATTTTTTACCCATTCTGCATTGGGTTTGAAACCATATTCAGCTTGCAGTTTGTTATTGGGTAAATTGTCCATGGTCCACATGCCTTCGGCTGCCATGGACAGAGTCGGCAATGCCAGGCTTAGCAACAAAAATTTCTTTTGCATCTTTTTTCCATTACTTCAACAATAAATCGCCACTCACCAGAGTTGGTGAGTGGCATAGCTTATTCATATGAATAATTGCATAGGCTACAGAGGGCGTTGCTTCAGTGTTTAGCGTTTTGCCTGTATGGCTTCTATCTGGTCCATGATTTTATTCATACGCGCAAATACTGCCTGGTAGGGCGCTGGTGAAGCCAGGTCTACACCCGCACTTTTTACCAGCTCATAAGGGTAAGCAGAGCCACCGGCTTTCAGTATATTGAGGTATTTGTCTTTGGCACCAGCCTGTCCTTTCAAGACTTCTTCAGCAAACATC
This sequence comes from Undibacterium sp. Di27W, assembly GCF_049340345.1. NCBI lineage: Bacteria > Pseudomonadati > Pseudomonadota > Betaproteobacteria > Burkholderiales > Oxalobacteraceae > Undibacterium > Undibacterium sp. Di27W. The sequence continues at coordinate 700,215 of NZ_JBMPOS010000001.1, forward strand.
GAGCCTGCCGCGATAGAGGTTGCATACTGGAAGACATAAAAACGATTATAGAAGTGTGGGATATAAGCCCATTCTATTGCGTAGGTATCATCAATTTTCATGACACCTTCTTTGTCGCCGTGATAGCTTTTCAGTATGTCGCCATAAATCTTGGAGAGTGCTTCGCCAGTCAGGGACTCACCTTTATCAACCTTGGCGTGGACTTCACGCTCAAAGTCGGCAAACATGGCCTGGCGGAAGAAAGTACCGCGCAGGTTTTCCAGTGCAGATCCCAGGTAGAGCAGACGCTCATCATCGCTCTTGGCGATTTTCAGCATATGGTCCAGCAAGAAGACTTCATTGGTCGTAGACGCTATTTCTGCCGTGAAGGTAGGGTAGTCGGCACTGATGAAAGGCTGGTGCTTATTGGCCAGATAGGAATGCATGGCATGACCCCATTCATGTCCCAGGGTCGATACTGACTCATAGTCATCGTTGTAGTTCAACAGCAGGTAAGGGTGGACATCATAGGCTGCACCATTCATATAGGCACCAGAGCGCTTGCGCGGACGTGGATAGACATCCATCCAGCGCTCAGTCGTGGCTTTGGCCATGGCTTTGGCATAGTCATCACCCAGTGGTTTGACAGATTCCAGCATCAGCTTGATGCCATCCTTGATAGGGTATTTGAAGTCTCCAGATACCAGTGGCGGATAGATATCAAAATAGCGTAGATCTTTTACTCCTAACAATTTTGCGCGCAGTTTAAAGTAACGATGCAGGGTAGGGAGATTGGCCCTGGTTTGTGCCACCAGCGTATCGTAAACTTCACGTGGCAACTTATTATTGTCGAGTGCCTGTGTCAATGAGTCAGGATAATTGCGTATCTTCGCATAGGCAGCATCGCGTTTTAATTGCTCGTAAAAGGTCACGCCATAGCTGCGCTCGAACTCTTTCCATTTGCCCCAGAATGCATCAAACACCAGTTGACGGTCAGCACGGTTGGGTGCGGCGCGGTATTTGGTATAGGCAGCCTGATCGATGCGTACTTCTTCACCTGTCGATAATTTGACTTTTGGCCAAGGCATTTCGGCATTCGAGAACGTCGAGTAAACAGCGCTGGCGGTATTGGTGGCCATACCGAAGGTGGCGATCAGCTCTTCACCCTTTTTGTCCAGGGTATGTGCGCCAGAGCGCAGGATATCATCGAGCTGGTGTGCATAGATTTTCAAGCCTTTGTCCTTGGCCTGGAACGCCTGTATCTTTTTCACACCCATACTGAGAATTTCTGGACGTAAAAAAGAAGTTGCTTCTTCGACTTTGCTGCCGAGTATATCCGAGCGTTGCCCCAGGTCCATGCCGGCATTGTCACCAGTATCCTGATCACGGAACTGGGATGCATAGCTGGACAGGCGGGAGTAGCGCTTCCACAAGTCGGAATTCAAATCCAGGCAAGTCTTGAAACGCGCCAGGCTGTCATTCAGGTGGCCGCTACAGGTCTGGAATTGCTTTAACTGTACTTCCAGCGTCATGGCATCCTTGTCCCAATCAGCCTTGGTCTGATACATGTCATTCAAATTCCAGTGGTCAGCTTCTGTCTCACTGGGATGAGCAGCAAAGGCTAAGCCGGGTAGGGTCAATGCAACAGCGAACAAGTTGCGAACAAGATGTTTATGCATGGTTATGGTCCAGTGTGGATTAATGGATGTGGAATAAATGCAGGGGAGACAATTTTGTTTATTTAATATAGATGTTTCTTGTCATGGCATGGCCCCTGTATTTGGGCATTATTCTGTTCTGAAAGTTCTCAATTGAAAAGCAAATTTGGAAATATATTTCCTGTTTTTTTGCTTTTTCGCTGCAAATTGATTGATTTCAATTACATAGGCAGTAATATGTATTAAATGGTATCAAATTAACCATGATTCGTAATAGGTGTTTTTTTTGATAAAACGCAACAAAGGCGAACCTGGATTCGCCTTTGTTTGTGATGCAGATTTCGTCAATTATTTGCTATTGAATTCAAGCTTGACCAAGTTATCGTCTGGTTTGCGGTCCACATATTTGATATCTGGATCTATGCCTGCCTTGGCTGGCTGGCCTTTCACCATCATCGTGAATTCCATTTCCTTTTGATTGATGAGTTTGCGCATGCGTAACAAGGGTTTGCCATCCTTGTCATCGACGCCGATATCCATCCAGTCATTGAGGGGGACTTCTTTTTCCACGCCCAGCTCATCTGCCTTCAGTTTATTACTGCTGACTTTCAGCCTGATTTCATACTGACCTTCAGCCATGGGTTTGGCTATGGCTGAAATGGCGCGATTTTCATACAGGGTGATGGACTCAAATAAATCATCGATCACATATTGTTGTCCGACAGGTGTGACCTTGCGCAAGGCTGTAAGCAGGGCACTGCTGCTAGCATAGGGTGCCCCTTTGTTGGCGTGCAGGGCAAGTATTTCGCGCAGTGCTTCATTGACCTTGTCTTCCCCTATCAAGTCCTGCAGCAAATACATGACCAGACTGCCTTTGCCGTAGTGGATGTAGCCCTGATTTTCATTTTGCGCCAGAGGTAGCTCCTTCTTTCTTTCCTGGGCGCGGCCATGAAGATAGCGATCCAGTTCAAACTTGAGGAAACGACGCATGGTTGCGTCACCATAGGTATGTTTCATCACCATCAGGGCAGAATATTGTGCCAGTGTCTCTACCAGCACAGTGCCACCTTTGCTATTGCCGGAAATGAGTTGATGCCCCCACCATTGATGCGCGACTTCATGTGCTGTGACATAGAAGGGGTAATCCACATCCTTGGGATTGTTGTCATCTACATGGGCAATGAAACCTATGCTCTCCGAGAACGGTATGGTGTTTGGAAAAGCCTGGGCATACCTGGCATAACGTGGGAATTCAACAATGCGTACCAATTTGTGCTGATATGGCCCAAAATTTGTGGTGTAGTAATCCAGTGATTTTTGTACGCCTTTTACCATGCGTTCCAGATTATATGCATGTCCTTTGTGATAATCGATTTCTATAGGTATGTTTTGCCACTGGGCTTGTTTGACTTGATAGCGCCCAGACTGGAATGCATAAAAATTCAAAATGGCTTGCTCAGGTGTATAGTGATAATAGTTGCGACCATGCTCTTGCCATTGGCGTTTTAAAGTGCCAGGAGCAATCGCCATTTGATCTGCTGAAGTTGAGACAACAGCGTCAAAATTGATCCAGTCTGCATCATTGGCAAGATAGCTGTTTTGCAGCGCCCTGGGGTCATCACGTGATGCCATTCTTTCTTTTTCTGGTAAACCATGTTCACGCCTGCTTTTATCTTCTTTGAGTTCCACCTCAGGCTGATAACCTATATGCGGCATTAAGATGCTATTGAAAAAGCTGCCATTGTCATAAATATCGTGGCCCTGGCTCATGCCCAGAAAGTCCCTGGATGCGAGTTCCAGTTCAAATTGCAAATTCAGTTTTTCACCTGGAGGCAGTGGATTTTTTAGTTTGTAGCTATAAAACCCCAAAGCTTTGTCTGCGATATTTTGTGCAAAGTTGGCATTCAATTCCATCTTGATGACGCGGGCATTTTCTGACTGGGTAATGAATATTTCTTCAATAAGCTGCTGGCTCTTGTTGATGAGCTGATAATTGCCTTTGATGTGGACACTACGCGTTTCAGGAAAAATATCCACATTAAGTTTGACATCACTGATGCGTGGCTGTATCTGTTTGGCATATTGTTTATAGCGTTTTTCATACTCGGCATTTTCGGTTTCTTTGGCAAACTGATTGCGATAGGGATTGAGGATGTTCGTAAAATAAAAAATCGCTGAACCTGTCAATAAAAAACCGCAAATGCTGGCCAGCATAAGAATGCGATTGCCACCGGTATATACCTGTTTTGCCAGACGCAGGCGAAGGCGAAGACCGGTAGAAGTGCCACGTACCCACAGCATCAGCGACGCTGTGATCAACAGTAAAGCCGCACTGCTCCAGTAACTTAAATACCAGCGCCATAAAGGCAAGGCATGTCCGTAGCCATTCATATCCGAGTAAATCATGGGTGGTGTTGATGCATAGCGGAGCATGGGATGCTCGATACCCATTGCCGGAAGAGCTATCATGGCGATGTAATAGAGCGCCATTAAAAAATAAGTCAGGTATTTGTGGTTGACGATGACTTGCAGGGACATCGCCAATACTGCGATGAGCGCATACTCTGGCCATTGCATGAGGAAAAGCTGGTTTGCATACAGGCCTATTTCATAATTGGTATAGCCGTAGAAAGTCTGTATCAACAGACCGCATGACATTAATACCAGAAGCATGATGCCTTGTAGCACGACCAGTGAAATCAATTTGGCCAAAAATGGCAGGTAGTTGGGAACGGGCAGCGAATCAAGCAATTGTGCGATGCGCGCATCTCTTTCGCGCCAGATCAGCTCACCGGCATAAAAAGTCGTAATGACAAGCATGAAAAGACTAAAGCCACCACCAAGTATTTCCAGTACGGCATAGGTGACGGGGTAGGTCGAAGTACCAAACAACTTGGTCGCAGAACTGGAAATGACAAGCATGAAGAGTATGCCTGCCAGCAGTATGACAATGAAATAGACGTTCTTTACCGATTCACGCAAGTTCAGCATGCTTTCGGCGAATAGTAATTTCCAGATCCTGTTTCCTGAAAAATCAGGCAGCTGTTTTGGCGATGCGATATTGAGTGGCGCAGTAGCAAGGTTTTCTTTCTTTTGCTTGCCAGTTTTGATCACATTGCTGAAGTTGAAACGCCAGTAACAAAACACCAGGCATATACTTCCCAGGGCCAGCCATATAAGGCGATTGAGCAGGAATAATCCTTCAAGGCCAATGTGCCTGGTATTTTTATCACTGATACTCCAATATTCAGTCATGTTGCTGACAGCAGTAGAACCAAATGGGTCCAGCAAGGCGGCTATCATCTTATTGTCCAGATCCGCCTTCAGCGAACTGGCAATCATGTAGCCTATGATCAGTACGACACTCGACACATAGACGGGCATCATGCGGCGTGTGAGCGCACCGATACTAAAGAAAATGCCGCCGAAGATAATGAAATTCGGCAGGACTGCGTATAAATAGGGCGTAAAGTAAGGCCATACCTGTATTGGCCCCAGCCTTACTGCTTCCAGGCCTGGCAAATAACATCCCAGCCAGGCCCCCAGGCCCAGACCGGAAAAGATGAACATGCTGGTTAGCAGGGCACCTAAAAAACGACCGGCTAAATATTGAAATTTTGTGATGGGGGCGCTATAAAAAAAATGCCAGGTTTGGTGTTCTATATCTCTATAAGTGGCCTGGCCCATTAACGCGGCAAGAGTGGCTATCCCCAGGTAGCCAAGTATGGTGATGCTTTGGAAGATTGCTACAGGCGAATTAATATGCACCTTGCCGCCAAAGCCTATGGATGCATTGGGAATCGTACCGCCTGCAATGGCCATCCAGAGCAGGGCCAGGCTAAAGAACACCAGAAAATAGACATAGCTGGACAGGCTGCGTGATTTTTGACGTAGCTCAAACAAGAGTATCGCTAACATGGTGATTCCTCAGGCAATGCGTTGGACGGGCAATGCGGTGGTGCCTGAAAGCAAGCCCGCCATTGCTGAGAAATAAACATCTTCCAGATTGCCTTGTGCAAGCTTAAAACTATGGTCTGGCTTTTCATCTGCATAGACATGTATCAGGGTGCGACCCGAGGTCAGGCGGCTGGAAATCAATTGATATTCTTGCTGATATGTAGGGAGTTCAGCTTTCTCTATGAAGCGCTGCCAGATTTTTCCCTGTATTTGCTCTATCAGGGCAAGTGGTTGTCCGCTCAATATGAGGTTTCCTTTGTTGATAACGGCCATGTTGTTGCACAAGTCAGCGACATCTTCAACGATATGAGTAGACAGGATAACGATTTTTTCGGCCCCTATGTCGGCCAGCAGATTGTGAAATCGCACCCGTTCTTCCGGGTCCAGACCTGCTGTAGGCTCATCGACAATGATCAGCCTGGGGTCGCCTAGCAGCGCTTGTGCAATGCCAAAACGCTGACGCATGCCGCCTGAAAATCCACCCAGGTGTTTGTTTTTGACGCTGTAAAGATTAGTTTGATGCAGCAGGGCATCTACCGCCTCTTTGCGCTGTTGGCGATTGACCAGGCCCTTTAGCAGGGCAAAATGATCGAGCAAGTCGTAGGCACTGACCTTGGGATAAAGGCCAAAATCCTGCGGCAGATAGCCGAGCAAGCGACGGATCTGATCTTTTTGTTCAAGGATATTGATATTGTCCAGCGTTGCTGTGCCTGTATCAGCGTCCTGTAAAGTCGCCAGAGTGCGCATCAGTGTCGATTTGCCTGCGCCATTTGGTCCCAATAGACCGAACATGCCAGCCGGTATAGTGAGACTGATGTCGTTGAGGGCTTGTACACCATTGCTATATCGTTTTGACAGATGTTGTATGCGTAGTTCCATGCTCTTATCCTTTTTTTGTGAATGAACTGCTCCTTGCGCAAGCTGGCGCGGGCAGGGGTATCTTATGTAAATGGAATGCTCAGGCGGGAAAGATGCGATGAAACGGGTATAAGCGAGGATGGAAATGCAAAATGATGGATTGAACTTGATGTATGACGCAGAGAAACTGCCTGGTCAGGCTTATTCTGGCCAAAGTGCTGCAAGTTTGTGTTTGTTGCGATATAATGTTGCTTGGCGGGCCCCTGCGCATTGCGGCATGGCCAATCTGGTCAGGTCGGGAACGAAGCAGCCACAGTCATTTCCCGCAAGTGCCGTAGACCAGGCTCGCCAACTTCTTCTTTCGGTCTCTTCTCTTTATTTTTCCTGTTTATATTCTTTTAATAAATTGTTGTGGCGTATTGTCATGGCAAGCGCAGCCTTAAGCAGCAAACTTGTCAGTTTGTTTTACGGGAGCGACGAGCGGCAAGATCAAACTGAGGGTGGTGCCTTTACCCAGTTCACTGCCTAACTCAATTTTCCCGCCCAATACATCGGTGACCAGGTTGTAGACTATATGCATGCCCAGGCCAGAGCCACCTTTACCAAGCTTGGTGGTAAAGAAAGGATCAAACACGCGGGCCAGATGTTCAGCTGAAATACCTGCACCATCATCGCTGAATACAATTTCAACCTGGTGTTGACCTGAAAGTCGGGTCTTCAGATACATATTTCCATGGTCCAGGCCTTCAAAACCATGCGTCAGGGAATTGTTGACCGAGTTCGTCAAGATTTGCGCCAATGCTCCTGGGTAACTCTCCATCGCAATATTTGGTTCCAGGTCAATGTGCAGGCGATGCGTAGTCCTGCTATACATAGGTTCCAGCGTGATCAGGATTTCATTCAAGGTTGTGCTCAGATCAAAATTGCGTCTGTGGTTGCTGGATTGATCTACTGCAACCTGCTTAAAACTCAGGATGAGTTGAGCGGCCCTGTCCAGGCTACGCACAAGTATATTGGCACCTTTACTGGTTTCACGAGTCAATTGAGCGAGTACGGAGCGGCGCGGTTGCGTGGTGGATAATTCGTTTTCCATGTTTACCGCATGGTCTTGCAAGGTTGATGCGACGGTGACACTATTACCTATCGGTGTATTGAGTTCATGTGCAATACCAGCAACCAGCGAACCTAATGCAGCCATTTTTTCCGAGCGTATCAACTCACCTTGCATGGCCGTCAAACTATCGAGCGCATTACCAAGTTCTTTGTTGGTTTCTTCCAGGCTCTTGGTACGCTGTGTTACCCGCTCTTCAAGGTCAGTGTTCAACTGGCGGATTTCATTTTCTATTACGCGTATCTGACTGATGTCTATGGGCGTAAAAATGACCATCTTGTTGCCACTTGACTCGAAAAGCCTGGAAGACAATAAACATGTTGCGACTGTGCCGTCGCTATATCTGAAGCGCATTTCAAACTGCTCAACATAACCTTGTTCTTTCAGTAAATTCAAATAATTGGTTCTTAATGAGATGTCTTCCCAAAGGCGTAATTCTTGCGGTGTTTTCCCTAACATTTCATGGGCCTGGAAGCCGGTTTGTCTCAATAGACTATCATTGACTTCAACCAGTTGATCATCTGCCAAGCTGATTAATGCGAGAGGAACGGGAGAGAATTTAAACAAGTTAATGAATTTGCTCTCACTGATACGAAGAGACATTTCTGATTTTTTTAATGAGGACTCTGAACGATGAAGGCGACTTATGTGCAACCACAATGAAAATGTCAGTATGCATAAAAGTAATATTGTCACACCCGAAAATACCAGTCGATCACGGGTACGTTCACGCCAGGGAACAAGTATGGCGTCGTTGTCTCGAGCGAAAACGGAAACAATAGGGAAGGCAGCAATTTTTCGGTAAGTATAAAGACGTTCTATCTGATTTTTCTCATCAAGAAATTGCTTGTCAGTGAAGTTACCCTCTACCGGTTTATTGATTAAGTCCTTGATGACGGGAGAATGCTTGATTTCTTTACCTACATATTCCTTTTCAAAAGGGAAGCGCACTATCACTGTGCCATCGACTGTGAATAACGAGACTATAGCCTTACTGTCTTTGGCAACCCTTGCATAAACTGTACTGAAATATGAAACACTGATGTCAGTGCTGATAATGCCTACGTGAGTACCATCATCAGCATACAGATTACGGGCAAGCGGAACGACCAGTTCGGTATCGTAGAAGCGTTGAAAAGGATGGCCGATAATAGCGTGTTTGATTTCAGGGTGTTTCAGTAGATAGGGGATATAGGTTCTTTCGTCGGCGTCAACTTGATAAGCTGGGTAATCCACAGTGCTGACAAAGGCCTTGCCAGAGAGATTCACAAATTGCAGAGCTTTTAATATCTTATTAAAAGGCTGGGCTTTTGTGATGAGCTCTCGGATGATATTGTCATTCAGTTCTTTTTCCCTGCTGATGGACTGTATGGCATTGATGATGGTATTGAGGTTTCCGTCTGCCTCATTCAGGGTTTGGGTTGCATGCTCTTCCAATAAACGAACCGCAACCAAGCCATTTTCGTGTTCAGATTTGAATGTGATGTTACGGTCTTGCGAAATAGCCCACCAGGTTTGCAAAATAATGGCGGTAATCGCCACACCTGCGAGTAACAGGAAAATTACACCAGCAATTTTTGGCCGTTCAGCCGATGTTGCCATGCAAATTCCTTCCGTAAAATTTCTTTTTTACTATTGGGAAAACGGCTGCGCAATTGGCTTTCCTGGAAAAGAAAGCCATGGGATTTTAAGAAATTAACAGGTTTCTATTAGTAGTAAATGCCTGTTCCTATACACATGTCTTGACCCGGAACTTTTTCTACATACCCTTTTTTCTTTTCCAGATCTTTGGTGACTGGATTAGGCCAGCGATAAGGCACCCATCCTTTGCCTGCGGGAGAATAGCATTTTTCTGCCATTTCCTTGATGAGATAAACACCATCCTGGTCGCGCATGTCTATCATTGTTTTGCCAACTATTTTTGGGTTTTTCCCATGGACTGCTTGAAAACCCTTTTGGTCAACGGTGAATACATAAAGATCACCTTTTTTATTAATATCGCTGGTTGTATTAAATGGGCTATCCAGCTTGTTGAATTCAACAATCGCTTTTTCAAGGCCATTTTTCTTGATGTATTCCTGGGCTTTTTGCATCAATGCTATAGCGTCAGCTTCGTTACTTCTTTCTGCAGCTGCTACGTAATGTGAAAAGCTAGCAACAGATAATCCCAAGGCGAGTGCGAGGTAAGTTTTTTTCATGGATGTCTCCCTGATTAAATGCTGATTGATGAATGATCACTAATTTATGCTTTGAAGCAAAAGCGTTAAAACCCCATTGTTAATAATGAAAATAAATTATATTCTGCTAGTCGCAGTTTTTGGCAAATATTCTTATGTTGAACGGGTGAATTTTTGATTTTTTTATCTACCCAATTTAATTACCATGTATCTACATCATAGAACTAATTGTGGGGAATTTAAGTTGAATGGAAATAATTTGCTATTCAAATTAACCCGATTTAACATTGAAATTGTTGTTTTTTGGAAACTGGAGAGGGTTTGCTGTAGGGTGTGGCAACTCGAAATTTGACTCAAACTTTATCATTCGTCGGGGCAGAGATGGGTAATGCTATTTTTGCAGCAGAGGTTTGTTGCTGTTAAGTTATAAGAGATCCAGGACAAACATCACTTTAATATTGTCCTGGACTTGAGTGAGGGGACGATGCGGGTGGTACAGGCTTTACTGCGGATAGTGCTCAACCATAGTGCATGTTTTATCAGATCGAAGCACGTTTATCTGTGACGTTTATCATAGGGCTAAGCTGTGTCGCCATAACAACGATCAATACCAGCAAACTACCGCTACCCATGAATAGTTGAGGGACGCTGATGCTGCGCAATAGCCAGCCCGTGAATGCTGCCGAGATCGGGCCTATACCCATGAAGATAAACATAAACATACTCATGGCACGACCTATCATATGCGGTGGCACCTGTTTTTGCACCCAGGTGAAAACTGCCACATGCAAGAAACCACCCAATATGCCGACGCTGAGCAGTATGCCTGCGCCTTGCCAGCTTGCAGTGATCAGGCCCATGGGTATAAATAAGATGCCTACAATAAAATCCACCAGCAAGATGGTGCGCCCCAGATTGCCAAAACGCAGATTTGGTTTCATGCCTGCTAAAGCCATGCCCAATAAAGTGCCCGCGCCGTGAGAACCTGCCAGCAAGCCAAGTGCGCTTGCACTGTTGCTGAGTTGATTCGCCATGACGGGCAAGGCAATCTGTATCGGCCCCATGATGAAGAAAGCGATAGCCGACCAGTAGAGAAAGCAACTGCGTAATTGTTTCTCATTCCAGCAATAACGCAAGCCTTCTGCAAGCGATTGCAATAGTGCTGGTTTTGGTGCCGTAGGCGCGTCGCCAGTTGGTGCAGGCATGCCAGCATGCATCCTGACTTTACTCAGCGTCCACGCAGAAAAAGCGTAAGTGAAGCAATCAAAAAAGAAGGCTGCTGCCAATCCTTGTGCATCATTGATCATGCCTTGCTCATACGTACCATCATGTGTGCCAAACAAGGCAATCAGCAAGCCTGCCAGCACGGGTCCTATGAACATGGTCAACTGGCGCATACCCAGCATGATGCCATTTGCAGATTGTAATTGTGTCGGTGCGACGACCTTTGGCAACATGGACGTGCCTGAAGGTATGCTGAAGGCCGTTGATATTCCCAGGCCCAAAGCCAGGGCGTACACCATCCATAATTCCAGCTTGCTGTAAAAAATCAGGACACTCAAAATTCCCAGCAGCAGAGTATTGATGTACTTGGTTTGCATCATCACTGTCTTGGGTGAATAACGGTCCACCACGGCACCGCCCAGCAATATCAGCAACGCACGCGGTACGCTGATCAATGCCAGCACAATGCCCAGGATTAAGGTATCACCAGTCATCTTTAGCACCAACCAGGGCAGGGCAATTAAAGTAAACTGGTCTCCCAGCATGGAGATAGCGCCACCGCCTATCATCCAGAGGAAATTACTATCCTTGAATATACCTTTGGGCGAACTGTCGGTTTTATTGGTATTTACATCGTTCATTTTGTATTCCTTACGATTTCAAGGGCTGGCTTTTTTCCAAAAAGGACAGGCCCTGACGTGCATAAATAATTAATGCGGGAGTTAAGCCGCCACCGATGGATAGTTCCGGTTCTTTTTCGTGAATTGCTCTGACCTTAAGCATGGTCGGTATGTGATTGCCCCAGGCATCCATGAACAGGGCGCGCCACTTGACTAAAGATGCCTGCACATCAGCATGCTCCGGTGACAAGCCAGAGGCCATTTGCTGCCGTACTTCAGAAAACATGCGTGTCCATGATTCTGCATTTTTAAAAAATGACTGGCGAAAATACTGCAATTCTTCCTCGCTCAGATATTTCCTGTAAATGTCATACCTGACCTCGACTGATGCCCGGGTGATGAAATCCATCATTTCATCATCAACACCGCTCAATGTCTGCAAGGACGGTTCTTTCCTGTGCATCAACGTAAATTTGCTGAGTAATGTAGGGTCAGGCATGATTTTGCTCATGCTCTGCACCCATTCCGTGGCCAGTTGTTTGGCAGCCGGGTCTAGTGGCGATACTTTGTTATCCAGCAAACTCCTGACAGCCTGGACTATCGGCGACATATGCGTTTCAATTTTGTTCTGGGCTTGAAGCTCTCGCATATGTAAAATTTCATCCCGACTGAAATATTTGCCGATCAGGCTCATCATTTCCAGTGTTGACAACCAATATTCAAGATTGGGTTCGTTATTGGTTTTTAATAGTTCTGACAGTTTTTGCAGCCTGTCGCGCAATTCCACGCTTTGCGCAATTTGCTGATCCAGGCCAGAAATCTGCTCATCTATGACGCAATGCAAATCATTGCCCGCACCATTGATGACATCAGCCACTTCTGCCAGAGATAAATCCAGGCGGCGCAGTGCTTGTATATGGTGCAGGCGCTTGATATCTGCCTTGTCATAGAGGCGATAACCAGCCTCTGAACGTGCAGATGGATTCAATAAGCCGATTTTGTCGTAATGATGTAGTGTGCGTATGGTCAAGCCAGTACGGCTGGCGAGTTCACCGATTTTCAATAACATGCCTGATCTCCTCAATGAAGCAGACTATAAAGCCTTACCTTATGTCAGGGTCAAAGGGTTTTTGAAAATATTTTTCTTGGAAGATGTGGAGGGGGCGGAACGAGGAGGGTTGGTCATCCCGGCAACAATTAAAATTGTTTGCCGGGCTATGCAATTGCTTGTATGAAATGGCGGTTAGCGAGTTTTTTGCGGCCAATATGCCCACATGACGCCTAGCAAGCAGGTCATCAGAATAAAGCCCCATTCCATGCCACCTGAGCCTGGGCCGACGACATACCAGCCGTATTGGGCATGCACATGGATTTGACCGAAGCAAATGACGATGATATGTCCTATGCAGGCAGGAACAACGAAGCGATTGGCCAGCAATGCCAGACTGCTGGCTGTTTGTACCAGCAAGACCAGCCATGCCAAGGCAGTACCAAAAGGGTAGCCTAGAGAGGTCAGAAATTCACCAAATCGTGGAATGTTCTCCAGGTGAGAATAACCGTGCAGCGGGTGCATCAAAATGATCAAGGCCACACCTATACGTACGATGTCTATGCCGCGATGCAAATTGGCTGGGTCAACTTTATACCATTGTTGGATCATGAAGTTCTCCTGAATAATAAGTTCTCAACAATGACATGAGAACAAGTGAAAGAATCAGGTAGTGTGACCAAGCTGAGATATAAAGTGATGAACGCACTGCAAGTTTGATCTGCTGGGTCTGGCGAGGTAAAAGTGCGCCAGACCTGCCCAAATCAGTGCTTTATTTCTGGCGCTGTCAAAGTGCCTTCGGTCAGCGTTGTGGCAACAAACAGTTGCGCACAGTCAACTTTGTCGAAGCCATAGTGCTTGCCACAGAAATCACAATTGATATCTAAGGTGCCAAGGTCAGCGATGGCAGACTGTATTTCTTCTTCACCCAGCATTTTTAGCATGTCGCCGACTTTTTCACGTGTGCAATTGCACTGGAATTGCGGATGCAAGGGATCGAATACGCGTATGGTTTCTTCCCAGAACAGGCGGTGCAAAAGTATGTCTATGCCCGTGCTCAGTAATTCGGGGCGTTTCAACGTATCCCCCAGCATGACGGCATGGTTCCAGGCTTCGGTTTCATCTTCCACCTGTGCTTCAGCACCGCCGGTTTTTGGCAGTTTTTGCAGTAACATACCGCGTGCGACCTGGTCATCAGCAGCCAGCCACAGCTTGGTGTCGAGCTGTTCTGAACGCTGCATGTAGTTTTCTATGACAGTTGCAATGCTATCGCCATCCAGTGGCACTATGCCCTGGTAAGCTTGTTGGCCAGGCAATTTATTGTTTGGGTCCAGAGTGATGACGAAGCGACCTTTACCATGGGAATGGATGAGGTCAGTCAGACTGGCATCTTCCGCAATAGTGGCATGCTCACTGAGTTTGGCGGTTGCACGCATTTTCAGTTCGGCGTCACATTCCACCACCAATAATTTGACTGGGCCATCGCCATGGATCTGCATGATCATGGTGCCATCAAACTTCAGGTTGGCTGACAGCAGGGCAGATGCTGCCATCAATTCACCCAGTATGGTTTGTACGGCAGCCGGATAAGTCTTGCGCGCCAGGGTTTGTTGCCAGGTGTGGGTCAGTTCTACCATTTCACCGCGTACACCGGCATGTTCGAACATGAATTTTTGTAGAGTATCAGTCATTGTTATCGCTAAATCAGTCTATGCGTTTGAGTTGAGTTTTAAAAGCTTGCCCACGCTTGACATAAGTGTCGGCATTGCGCTGCAGGCCGGCAATATCTGCTTCGCCCAGTGTTCTGACCACTTTGGCGGGCGAACCTATGATGAGGGAATTGTCCGGGAATTCCTTGCCTTCCGTGACCAGTGCACCAGCACCAACCAGGCAGTTCTTGCCTATCTTTACGCCATTCAGTACTACCGCCTGTATGCCTATCAATGAACCATCGCCAACGGTGCAGCCATGTAGCATGGCCTGATGGCCGACAGTGACATTTTTGCCTATCACCATGGGGTAGCCAGGATCAGTGTGTAGAATACTGCCTTCCTGCACATTGCTGTTTTCACTGATGGTAATCAATTCATTGTCGCCACGTATAGTGACATCAAACCAGATGCTGGCATTGGCTTCTATCCTGACTTTGCCTATGATGTTGGCGCTGTCGGCAATATAGGCAGAAGCATCAATTTCTGGGACTAGGTCACCGAATTGGTAAATGGGCATGATAGTTCCGTAAAATGGCACAGCATTGATTAAGGCAGTATTGTAAACCCCTGTGGGCTTACTTGCCTGGCTTCACATGTATATGAAAGATAAAGTTATTAATGAGTTAAGAGCATGCGCATTGGCTGCGGTACTGGAACCCGATCCTCAACGTAAATGTGAGGCTATCCATGCAATTCTCAAGGAGTCCTTGCTGGATGTCGCCACAGTTTTTGCTGAACCGGAAGGCATACCGGGGCGTTTGAGTAAGCCCGAACTGGTGCCACCTGGCAAGGTGGGGAGGCGCGCCATGAACACGGTAGAAGGCCGGGCAGTGCTCATTCACGCACTGGCACACATAGAATTGAATGCAGTCAATCTGGCAGCTGACATTATTTGGCGTTTTGCTGGCATGCCTGCGCAGTTTTACCTGGACTGGCTGAAAGTGGTCAAGGAAGAAGCTTATCACTTCCAATTGCTGATTGGACATTTACATACCCAGGGTTTTGCTTATGGCGACTTCCCCGCACATAACAGTATGTGGGAAATGGCAGAGAAAACCAGGGGCGATCTATTGGCCCGTCTTGCCCTGGTGCCACGCACGCTGGAAGCACGCGGCCTGGATGCCACGCCTGCCGTCATGGCTAAACTGGCACAGGCAGGTGACCAGGCTGCTGCCGATATTCTGGCGATTATCCTGCATGATGAAATTGGCCACGTTGCCATCGGCAATTTTTGGTACAAGAAGCTGTGTGCGGAGCAGGGTCTGGATATCATTTCGACATATGCCGAGATGACCCGCAAATACAAGGCCCCGGCATTGCGGGGGCCTTTTAACCTGGAAGGCAGAAGAGCGGCGGGTTTTGACGAGGAAGAGCTGCGTGCCCTGCAAGAAGCTGCAGGCTGATCACTGTCTTGCCTGCTTTTTGCTCAATCACCAGCGCGTACTGAACCTATACCCTCTACAGTTTTACTGATATTACGAGGGTGGCCGTAATACGTCAGGCTACCTATGCCTTGCACAGAGGCAGTGAGATTGTCACGTGCATGAACAGATACTGAACCCACTCCTTCCAGGCGCGCATCAATTTGTTCGGCGATCAAGTCCTTGGCCTCGACCATGCCAACTCCCTGGGCGCGCAGAGTAAGTGACTTGACTTTTCCTGCTGCGATCAGCATACCCGCACCCTCATGGGCCAAATTAAAGTGAGGCCCAGATAAATTGGTCAAAGTAGTGAGACCAGCACCTTCCATTTTGAACTTGCTGAGTTCAGGGATGCGGATAGTCACTTGCGAGTTGTCACTGATGGTGATGGAATTTCTTTCCTTATAGGAGATGATTAACTCATCACCTATCACCTCGGTCACGACATTATTAATAAATTTATCGCTTCCCTTGATTTGTACGGATTGTGCTTTACCTACTTCAACCAGCAAAGTAAAAGCGCTACGTGATTTAATCGACTTGAATACGGGTAAATTTCGACTCTGCTCGTCGGCGAAAGCTGAGGAACTGAGTAGTAGTGCAGATATTAATAGTAAACGGCGCATGCATTTCTCCAAAATTAAATTGTGCCGCACTGATGTTGGAAGCTTAGTCCTGCTATCCTGTGCAGATGATTAAGTATTACTAATTTCATCATCGATTGCGCCGGGTTTGCGATGAACTGCAAAATTCCGGGGATGAGCTGTCATTCAGGCGGGGCGCACTGTATTTAATTTTTCATAATGCAGCATATCCATCCATAAACCATTTCTGTGTACAGAGGCATGCGAATGTCCGTACTCGCTGAAACCGCATTTGCGCATGATGGCCTGGGATGGCAGATTGTCGATAATGACGACGGCTTCTATACGATTTAGCTTGAATTCATCAAATGCCTGGGCAACTACGGCATTGACTGCTGCCGTTGCATAACCGTGGCCACCATGGCGCTGGCTGAAGCGATAACCCAAGAAAGCCTTATGGTACTGGTCTTGTTCTACACCGCGTAAGGTGAGGCGGCCCACCACCTCGCCCCCTACCCAGGCCAGGTAATGATATTCGCGTTTGGCATTGGCCAGATATTGGGCTTGCTCCAGGCTGGAGCGTACTTCTGGTAAGTTATAAAATTCATCGCCGCGACTGGCTATCCATTCTTCAAAGTGGCTGCGGTTTTCCTGTTCAAATGCCAATACGGTAGCCGCGTCTTCGGCTTTGACAAGGGTGATTGTCAGGTTTGAATTCATCATTCTGCTTTGTTTATGAGGTTGTTGATTTGCAGATTGTAATGGATGCTTAAAGTTGTTGCTAATGCTGTCGTAATCAAAGTAAACATTCCTGAAAAGAATAAAATGACAGCCTTAGCTTCCATGGTAAACCGGATCGCGTTACTTTTAATCGGCGTATTCTTTTCTGCGCACTCCATCGCACAAATGACCGATCCCGGTTTGCCGCCCAACAAATCACTGGTATTGACAGGTTTTTTCGTTAATAAACCGGTGCAAGTACTTGATATTGATGATGCGGCTCAGGGCTTCCCCAAAGCGATTGCACGCAGGTTGATGCGTGAGCGGCAAGTGCAGGTGCGCACCTCCCCTGATTTATTATCGTTTGATTGGCAGCAGGATCAGCCACCAATGAATCTCTTGCAGCAACTGGGGCAAACCTATGCCAGCCGCTATATCGTCTCGGGCGAGGTCCGCAATGCGGGTACCAAGATAGACAGCAATCTGTTTGGTCTGACACATAAAAGCACTCGTGCCATAGAACTTGATGTGCGTATCTATGATGCACGCACTGGTCAATTGCTGGCACAGCAAGAGTTTTCAAGCACTGTTGCAGGTAATGTGAGTATAGGGCGTGAGCATGTTTTTGACGGTGCAGCGTTTAATAGCACTGCCTACGGCAAGACTATCAGCGATATGCTGGACCAGGTTGCCAGTCTGGTCAGTGCTACGGTGTTGGCGCAGCACTGAGTCAGCCTGATTATTTCGTGGCGCGCTCTTCTTCACGCAGCCGTAATATGCGGCGCTGTATTTTGCCGGTGGTAGTCATAGGCAAGGCGTCGATAAATTCTATTTCCTTGGGATATTCATAAGGTGCCAGTTTTCCACGCACATGATCTTGCAATTCCTTGATCAGCGTATCGTCACCCTGAAACCCCTGGCTCAAGACCACATAGGCCTTGACCAGGTTGCCCCGTTCTTTGTCCGGTTTTGGCACGACAGCCACGTTTGCTACCGCTGCATGTTTGACCAGACAATTCTCGATTTCTGAGGGACCTATGCGGTAGCCTGCCGCCTTGAACATATCGTCGGCCCGGCCCTGATACCATAGGTAGCCATCGGCATCGCGGGTGGCCAGGTCGCCTGTCCTGCACCAGTCCCCAGTAAATTTATTGCGGGTTGCCGTATCGTTTTTCCAGTACCCCAGGAAGAATACAGGGTCAAGATGGCCGTAAGTATCATAGCGGCTCATGGCAACTTCACCTATTTCGCCATCCGCAACTTCATTGCCATCATCATCAATGACGGCCACTTTGTGCCCAGGATAAGGCCGCCCCATACTGCCAGGCTTGGCAGGCCATAATTGATGACTGTTGCCGACGATATAGTTCATCTCAGTCTGGCCAAACATTTCATTTGGCGTGATGTGCAGGGCTTTTTCACACCAGTTGAAGACGGCATCACCCACAGCTTCACCAGCAGTCATGATGGCGCGCAGGGCGAGCTTGTATTTTTTCCTGGGCTTGGGCTCTGCCTTCATCATCATTTTCAAGGCGGTGGGGAACAGGAAGGTATTTGTGACCTGGTATTTTTCCAGCAAATAGTAGGCAGTTTCTGCAGTAAAACGCCCTTGGTATCCGACAATGGGTTTGCCAAAATACAGGGTAGGCAATAAAGCATCCATCAAACCACCCGTCCAGGCCCAGTCAGCTGGTGACCAGAATACATCTTCATCTTGCGGGAACCAGTTTTGTGAGGCCACAAAGCCAGTCAGGTTACCGATGATGGCAGAATGCGGGATCAACGCACCCTTGGGTGCGCCCGTGGTACCGCTGGTGTAGATCAGGATGGCCGGGTCGCTGGAGCGGGTGTCGGCTATGTGGGCGGTGACAGGCATATTGGGTACATGTGTTGCCCAGTCTATACAGGGTGGCAAGTCATCGCTGGTAGTGCAATCCAGGCTGATCACGGTTTTCAGATCGGGACAACGGCTGCGGATTTCTTCAAATGCCTTTATCCCACTGCCATCCAGCACGATGGCGATGGACTGGCTATGCTGCAGCCGGTATTCCAGCGCTTCTGGCCCGAACAAAAAGGACAAGGGCATGACGATGGCCCCAATCTGCAGGCAAGCCATGATGGTGATGGCAGTTTCTGGCCTTTGTGGCAAGATGCAGGCGATCACGTCACCACGCTGTATGCCTTCTTGCAAGAATAAATTAGCAAGCTGGTTGGCTTGCTCATGTAATTGCAGATAAGTCAGGCGACGGCTATTGCCTTCGCTGTCTTCATAAAGAATGGCAGTCTTCTTTGCATGCTTGTGCTTTGCCGCCCAACGGTGACAACAGGCTTCTGCAATATTGAAATTACTGGGGACATCCCATCTGAACTCGTGATAGAGCTGCTCATAATGATCAACTTGGTCAATTTTTGTATCGTTTGCTGTCTGGTCTTTGAGTTTGTTCAACTGCTTCATCCTGTCTCCGTTATAATAAGCGAACGGTCGTGCTATTGTATGATTTTGCTGCAAGTGCCCTGAGGCATTAGTATCATGCTACTTGATAATGTGCTTTGCAGGCTGGCGTTTCCCTGTATTTCCAGATGAAAAATATTAAATTCTTATGAATACTCTATTCAAGCCTTCACGCACATCCTTTCTTGATATCCGTGGCCTGCAATATCACGTGCGCAGTTGGGGACGGGAAGATGCACCCAAAATCATCATGCTGCATGGCTGGATGGATGTATCTGCCTCTTTCCAGTTTGTCGTCGATTGCCTCAAGCATGACTGGCAAGTGCTCGCGCCTGACTGGCGTGGCTTTGGATTGACTGAATCGCCCAATGTCGATACTTACTGGTTCCCCGATTATCTGGGTGACCTTGACGCGCTGCTAAGGCATATCTCGCCGGATGAACCTGTGAACCTGCTGGGACACAGCATGGGCGCGAATGTCGCTGGCCTGTATGCAGGCGTGCGGCCAGAGCGCGTGCGCAAGTTCATTAATTTGGAAGGCTTTGGCATGCCGGTGACCCATCCAAAACAGGCACCTGGGCGCTACAGGAAATGGCTGGATGAGTTAAAAAACCAGGCTGGCTTGCGTACTTATGCTTCGCAAGCAGAGGTCGCTGCTCGTTTGCAAAAAACCAATCCACGCCTTTCAGATGAAAGAGCAGCATTTCTTTCTGCCCATTGGGCCAAGGAAACCAGCCCCGGTTGCTGGGAAATCTTGGGTGACCCTGCCCACAAGCAAACCAGTCCACTCTTGTATAGAGTAGAGGAGGTCATGGCCTGCTGGCAAAAAATTACAGCACCAGTATTGTGGATGGAGGCAGATAACACCGATGTCTGGCGCTGGATGGGTCCAAAAGAAGAAGCGCGCGTTGAAATAGACCGACGTCTGGCACATATCCCACAGCTGCAAAAAGAGATGATTTTGGATGCCGGACATATGCTGCACCATGACCAGCCAGAAAAATTGGCAGAATTGATAGAGGCTTTCTTGCTGAAGGACTGATTTAGCCAGCCTTACGGTATCGGTACAAGAATGAAAAAGCGAGTTCTGGGTTAAACTCCCAGAACTCGCTTTTTATTTTCTATTCATATCCCGGCACTATGAGCACAACATCTCAATCACCGAAATACGGTTTTACCACCACCATCCTGCATAGCGACAGACAAAAAGACATAGAGCACGGCTCTATCCATAAGCCCATCCATACATCGGTCATGTACGGCTACCGCGATGCGCGTGACCTGGCAGCAGTGTTCCAGAATAAACAATCAGGCTACCGCTATGGCCGCCAAGGCAATCCTACGGTCTCTGCTCTGGAAGAAAAAATCAGCAAGATGGAAGGCGGGCTGGCCAGTATTGCATTTGCAACTGGCATGGCTGCCATAGGCGCAGTGTTCCAGGCCCTGTTGCGCCAGGGTGACCATGTGGTGTCGTCCTCATTCTTGTTTGGTAATACCAATAGCCTTTGGCAAACCGTGAGCGCTCAGGGTGTTGATGTGTCACTGGTGGATGCGACTGATGTAAGTCATGTCGCAGCCGCACTGACGCCAGCGACCCGTATGGTATTTGTCGAAACCATCGCCAATCCACGCACGCAAATCGCTGATTTGAAAAAGATAGGTGAGTTGTGCCGTGAAAAAGGCATCCTGTTTGTAGTCGATAACACCATGACTTCGCCTTATCTGTTCCAGCCCAAGACTGTGTACGCAGGTCTGGTGATTAACTCACTCACTAAATCCATCGCCGGTCATGGCAATGTACTTGGTGGTGCATTGACGGATACCGGCCTGTTTGACTGGAGCACATTTCCAAATATTGCCGCCAATTTCCGCAAACAGCCTGCACAAATGCAAGGCCTGGCACAAATCAGGACCAAGGCTTTGCGTGATTTTGGTGCCTCGCTTTCGCCAGATGCAGCACACCAGATAGCAGTAGGCGCAGAAACCATTGCTCTGCGTATGGACAGGGAATGTGCGAACGCCCTGGCACTGGCAAAAATGCTGGCTGCCGATCCGCGCGTGGCAGCAGTACATTACCCCGGCTTGCCAGACCATCCACAGCATGCCCTTGCGACAGAGTTATTTGCTGCCTATGGTGCCTTGTTCAGTTTTGAGCTAAAGCCAGAGATTGATTGCTTTGATTACCTGAATCGATTGAAGCTGGCGATCAATGCGACGCATCTTGGTGATACCCGCACCCTTGTTATTCCGGTTGCGCACACCATTTTCTTTGAGATGGGGGCAGAACGTCGTGCAGGGATGGGGATAGCTGACTCTTTGATACGCGTTTCTGTCGGTATAGAAGATACCCAGGACTTGCTGGATGATTTTGCGAATGCGCTGACCTCTGAGTAAAAAAACAAGGCGGTCTTTGAGCTAAAACCTGTTTGCGGTACTACTGTCAGTAGTGCCGGATGCTGCTGCGTTGTATTTGATTTTAATTTCTGTATTGGCAAAGTGACTATGTTTAAACTCTCTCTCAGTATGACGATGCGTGACTGGCGTGCTGGGGAGCTGCGCTTTTTACTGATTGCCTTGATGATCGCCGTGGCCTCCCTGGCCTCGGTCGGTTTTTTTACTGACAGGATGCGCAGCGGCCTCAACCGCGATGCCCATCAGTTGTTAGGTGCTGACTTGCTGGTCGCTGCTGACCAGCCTATCAAGCCTGAGTGGCGACAAGAAGCAGAAAAACGCGGCTTCAAGACGGCAGAAACGGTAGTCTTCCCCAGTATGGCATTGGCGGGCGAGGGCGACGAAGCCATATCACGCCTGGTTTCTTTAAAAGCGGTGAGCGCCGATTATCCATTGCGTGGCAAGTTGAAGCTGAACAAGGGCGAGACAGAAGTCGCTACCGATGGCGTCCCGCAATCTGGCACAGTCTGGGTAGACCCCGCCTTGCTGTCAGCCCTGAATTTGAATGTAGGCCAAAAAATCAAGCTGGGTGAACTGCAATTAACGGTGACCCAAACCATAGGCACAGAGCCAGACCGTGGTGCCGGTTTCATGAATTTCGCGCCACGTGCCATGATATCGCTTGCGGATATACCTGCCAGCAAACTGATACAAAACGGCTCGCGTGTGACTTACCGCTTGCTCATGGCGGGCGATGCCAAACTTATCGCTACCTATCAAAAAGAATTGCAAGGCAAGATAGATGGTGAAAAACTCAAAGGTATACGTCTGGAGTCACTGGAATCAGGCCGCCCTGAAATGCGCGCCACGCTGGACAGGGCAGATCAATTCCTGTCGCTGGTGAGCCTGTTGTCAGCCATGCTGGCCGCAGTCGCCATTGCCATGGCAGCACGCCGCTTCATGCTGCGCCACCTGGATGCCTGTGCCATGTTGCGTTGCCTGGGTTTGACACAAAACCAGGTCATGTCCATGTATCTGATTGAGTTCCTGATTTTGGGTTTGTTGGGCAGTATCGCAGGCGTGCTGCTTGGTTACGCCGGTCATTATGTATTGCTTGAATGGCTGGGCAAACTGGTCGCCAAGGATTTGCCGGATGCGAATTTCTTGCCAGCCTTGCAGGGTATCGCCACAGGTTTATTGCTGTTGGTAGGTTTTGCCTTGCCACCGATTTTGCAATTGCGTAATGTGCCGCATAACCGTGTCATACGACGTGAACAGGATGCGCCCAAAGCCATGACGCTGGTGACGTATGCCTGTGGCCTTGGCATGTTCGTGGCCTTGTTGCTGTGGCAAACGGCGGATATCAAACTGGGCCTGATGACTGCTGCTGGTTTCCTCGTGGGTTTGCTGGTATTCGCGTTGGTCGCCTGGCTGGGCATGTTTTCACTCAAGCGCATGCGTACATTATTTGCACATTCTGCCTGGCGTTTCGCTATTACTGCGCTTCAAAGACGACCTGGTGCAACAGTCATACAAGTTGTCTCCCTGGCCCTGGGTTTGATGGCCTTGTTATTGTTAACTGTAGTGCGTGGTGACCTCATCACTGCATGGAAAAAAGCCACGCCAGCAGATGCGCCAAATCAGTTTGTCATCAATATACAGCCAGATCAGAAAGCAGATATTGCCAGGCAAGTACAGGCTTTTGGCAAGCCTGAACTTTACCCCATGATACGTGGTCGCCTGATCGCCCTGAATGATAAACCTATCACTGGCGACACCTATGCAGAAGACCAGGCCAAGCGCATGGTGGACCGCGAATTCAATTTGTCGACCATGGCTGATATGCCTGCTTTGAACAAAATCACTGCCGGTCGCTGGTATGACGATAGTAAGGCCACCGAGGCTGAGGCTTCAGTGGAAGAGGGTATAGCCAAAACCTTGAAACTGAAACTGGGTGACAAGATGACTTTTGATGTCGCAGGTCAACAGGTGACTTCGACTATCACCAGCCTGCGCAAGCTGGACTGGGGTTCGATGCGGGTGAACTTCTTTGTCATCATCAACCCTAAAGCCATGGTCGATATGCCGCAAACCTGGATTACGGCTTTCCGTTTGCCTGAAACAGATAAAACTTTCGTCAATCGCTTCATGCGTGATTTCCCTAACCTGACGGTAGTAGATGTTGGTGCCATGATCAAGCAAATGCAGGATGTGCTGGACCAGGTAATTACGGCAGTAGAATTTTTGTTCATGTTCACGCTGGCTTCTGGCGTGCTGGTGTTGTACGCCGCGCTGGCTGGCTCGCAGGATATACGCATGCGAGAAGCAGCACTCTTGCGTGCACTGGGAGCAACCCGCAAACAACTCTCGCAGGCACAGTGGATAGAATTCTTGCTGATAGGTGGTTTGTCTGGTGTATTGGCAGCTTCTGGCGCATCCGCCATAGGCTGGGCACTGGCACGCTTCAGTTTCAATTTTGAATGGACTTTCTCGCCGCTGGTATGGCTGGCAGGCTTGATTGTTGGTGCTACTTGCGCAGTGATAGGTGGCTGGCTGGGTTTGCGCAATGTCCTGAATCAGCCGCCTCTGCAAAGCCTGCGTGAGGCTTGATAACAGCGTGCTGAATTAATTTAAAAGGATATATCTTGCAAAAACAAGACATCAAGCTTTATGTAGATTCACAATTTACCAGCCCTTATGCGATGTCGGTATTCGTCGCCTTGCATGAAAAAGGCCTGGACTTTGAGCTGTTGACAGTAGACCTGGAAGCTGATGCCCAGCACGCACCAGATTATGCCGCAACGTCGCTGACGCAGCGCGTGCCTACCCTGGTGCATAATGGTTTCGCCTTGTCTGAATCTTCAGCGATCACTGAATATCTGGAAGAAGTATTTCCGCAGCAGGCAGTGTACCCCGCAGACACGCATGCCCGCGCCAGAGCAAGACAAGTACAAGCCTGGATACGCAGCGCCTTGATGCCGATACGGGTAGAGCGCAATACCCAGGTCATCTTCTATGACAAGAAGCTGGCGCCCCTGTCTGTTGCAGCCAGGGCAGCGGCGGCACAATTGTTTCTGGTTGGCGAATCATTGATACCAGATAAGGCTGAAAACCTCTTCGGTGATTGGTCCGTCGCTGACCTTGATCTCGCCTTGATGATTAACCGTCTGGCCTTGCATGGCGATCAGGTGCCTGAAAAATTAGCTCGCTTTGCCACCCAACAATGGCAAAGGCCTGCAGTGCAATTATGGGTGAATCAGACCAGGCCGGCACTTTAAGTAATAAATGATATGAATACTGAAGTTGAAAATAATGAAGAAGCCCAGGTCAATTTATATGAATTGCTGGGCGGGGCAGAAAAACTGCGTGAGATGGTTGACCGTTTTTATGACTTGATGGAACTGGAGCCAGAATTTGCTGGCATACGTGCACTGCATCCCACTCCCATGGATGGATCACGCGACAAACTGTACTGGTTCTTGTCTGGTTGGATGGGCGGCCCCAATCTGTATATAGAGCAGTTTGGTCATCCGCGCCTGCGTGCCCGTCATCTGCCTTATGCTATCGCCAGCAGTGAACGCGATCAGTGGCTGCGCTGCATGGCCTGGGCCATGCAGGATGTCGGCGTCAGTGAAGATTTGCAGCAGCATTTGATGCAATCGTTTTATCAGACGGCTGACTGGATGCGTAACCGCCCTGGTTAAGTTTCCAGGCTTCGCAATTTGAAATCCCTTTTTCACCTGAATATTTTTCTATGAGCCTGTTTGAGGTACTGATACTTTTGCTGGCTGCGCTGGCCGTGGTTTTGAATATTATGCTTTTGCTGCGCCGGACAGGTAGTCAAGACGTAGGTGGCATCCTCGCCATACAGGAACAACTGCGCCAGACACAGCAGCAATCTCAGATGTCGCAGGAACGCAGTGAACGCGCACTAAGAGAGCAGGTGCAATTGACAGCTCAGACTGGTCGCCAGGAACTGGCGGGCAGCTTTGGCCAGTTGCAGCAAAACCTGGCTGCCCAATTGACCAGCGTGGCCACACTGCAAAATAACCAGATCGATGCATTCTCCCAGCAGCTGGTGAAACTCAATGAAACCAATGCGCAGCAACTGGAACAGTTCAGGCAGGCTTTCATCTTGCAAGGGCAGGTTGCCCGTGATGAGCAAGGCCAAAGCCTGAAGCGCTTTGGTGACAGCCTGAATCAGACCCTGCTTGCACTGACAGAATCAAATGCTCAGCGCATGAATGAAATACGCGCAACGCTGGAGCAAAAAATACAGCAATTGCAGGCCGACAATGCAGGCAAGCTCGAAGAAATGCGCAAGACCGTCGATGAAAAGCTGCATGCCACGCTGGAGCAGCGTCTGGGTGAGTCATTCAAACTGGTCTCTGATCGTCTCGAAAAAGTGCATCAGGGTCTGGGCGAGATGCAGCAGCTTGCCATTGGCGTCGGTGACCTCAAGCGCGTGTTGACGAATGTCAAAACCCGTGGCACCTGGGGTGAAGTGCAACTGGAAATGGTACTGGAACAAATGTTGACGCCAGACCAGTATGCCAAGAATGTAGAAACCGTGCCAGGCTCAGGTGAAAGGGTGGAGTTCGCCATCAAGCTGCCAGGCAAGGAAGAAAACAGGGCTCCGGTATGGATGCCCATCGATGCAAAATTCCCCAAAGAGCAGTATGAGCGCCTGATCGATGCCGCAGAGCGTGCCGATGCAGAAGGCGTGGCACAGGCTGGTAAAGAGCTGGAGAGAGCGATACGCCTTGAGGCTAAAACCATTTCCGAGAAATACCTGTCACCCCCATTGACGACAGATTTCGCCATTCTGTTCCTGCCGACCGAGGGCCTGTATGCCGAAGTCATGCGCAGGCCAGGTTTGGCTGATGAATTGCAACGCACTTGCCGTGTTTCCATCTCAGGCCCATCTACTTTATCAGCCTTGCTGAACAGCTTGCAAATGGGCTTTCGCAGCCTGGTGCTGGAGCAACGCTCATCAGAAGTCTGGCAGGTATTGGGCGCAGTCAAAACAGAGTTTGGCAAATTTGCAGATGTGCTGACTGCTACAAAAGTAGCACTGGAAAAAGCCGCAAAAAATATCGATCAGGCAGAAGTCAGGACCCGGCAAATGACACGCAAGCTAAAGAGTGTAGAAGCCCTGCCTGCGGATACTGCGCAAAGCCTGCTGGGCACTAGCATTGATGTCGGTGATGCAGATACTGAATAAATATGCTTCGACCTGATTAAACCAGGTCTGAAGATTTGTCGCCCATCAAATATCGTGGCCCTGTACCTTTGGTATTTGCAATATCTTGTGGGTTATATAGCGCGCAGGATTTGAGCGACAGGCAGCCGCAACCTATGCAGGAGCTGAGTTGGTCACGCAAGGCTGTCAATGCCATGATGCGCTGTTCTATCAGGGAGTACCATGATTTTGATAGTTTTTCCCAATCCTGTTTTGTGGGCGTCCTCTGGCCGGGCAGGGTGGCCAGGCTGTTCTCTATTTCTTCCAGAGTAAGTCCTGCAGTTTGCGCGGCCTTGATAAAGGCAACACGGCGCAATACTTCTCGTGGGAATTGGCGGCGTTGCGCTGGACTGCGTATGCTCTTTATCAAGCCCCGGCTTTCATAAAAACGCAAAGCGCTGGCCGCGATGCCTGATCGTTTGACAAGTTCACCTATGCTGATCAGATTTGTATCGTTTGCATTAGCCATCATTTCTCTCCCAAGCATGAAAAAGTGTTTGACTTCAAGTTAACTTGAACTTGCATACTACAGCAAGTTCAATCATTTATGGGGTGAGGAAATGACAGCTTCAACTGCAGGTATCAGTAGTAATGTGGTTCTACAAGATTTGCTGGACAAGAACAGGGAGTTTGCCTTGAACGGCAAGGGGACAACCAATCACTGTCCCATGGCCTTGGGCGCACTGGCTGGCATGGGGGCGAGCGACAGTCGCTTGCAGGAATTCTTCGCGCATTGGCATGATACCTATGCTTTGCCAGCCTTGCCTCTTCATCAGATGATCAGGTATGAAGATTTTCAGCGCTATCTTGGCAAGAGGGAAT
This sequence comes from Undibacterium sp. Di27W, assembly GCF_049340345.1. Classification (NCBI taxonomy): domain Bacteria; kingdom Pseudomonadati; phylum Pseudomonadota; class Betaproteobacteria; order Burkholderiales; family Oxalobacteraceae; genus Undibacterium; species Undibacterium sp. Di27W. The sequence goes on from NZ_JBMPOS010000001.1 coordinate 728,191, forward strand.
ACTTTACAGACTTGCAATCCTGTTTTGCCAGCCGTATCGCTGAACGTGGAGAAAGCGAAGTCATCCGAGAGGTTTTTGCTCTTGTTCCATTTGCTCCTGCGACTACAGCATTCCATGCCATGATAAGGCTCGCCTATGCATTGCAAGCAAACCATGCAGGGGAAATCGCCGCCAGCCTGGCGGCGCTGGTGGCTGCGAATTTTGATATCAACATCGATATGACAGGACGACAAGCAGCAAGTTCGGTTGCGGCCGGCTTTCAAGAACTATCAAATCATATGAGCGGTAAAACTTATCCAGGCAGGATGATTGCTGAAAAAATGCGGGCGGTTGTCAATGATGAGCAATTTCTCCAATGTTTGCCTGGCGTGCCTGTTACAGGTAATTTGCTGGAGGAATTGGCGCTATGGGCTATTTCAGCATATGGGCAGACCGGAGATTTTACGATTTTGCATATCGTGACAGGTATCAACGCTACCCGGCAGTTGTTGCCGTATCTGGATAAGGATGTGATGAGCAGCAGGCTGCAGGATTTATGGCTTGCGCTATGTGCAGCCTATGTATCTGTTGGCGCACCAGCCTTGGTCGATGCAGCTGTGTATGAGAGCCACATGCGTGCAAAACACGGGCAAGTTCGTAGTTGGGCTGCGTTATTTGCAATGGCGATCAATAGTAATGACGATCATGTCATTAAATTTACCTATACCTGTGCCCTGGAAATCAGTTTGAGACCGAATATCCTCTATCAATTGGTCGTCATGGAAATGCAGGATGCTCACACTGTGTCTGCTTCCTGATGATTTTCATAGCCTGCCAGATGGACGACACGATAGGCATTTCTGCCACTGCGTTTAACTTCATACATGGCAGCATCGGCCTGCCTTAATAAATCTTCTGCATTGAATTCAGTCGGGCCCGTATAGCTGATACCTATGCTGGCCCCGATTTGCACTGACAGGTTTTCATCGAATATGATGGGTTGGCTGGCTTGTGTAATGATTTTTTGCGCTATCTCTTCTGCTTTGACGAGATGTGTTAAATCTTTCAACAAGATGATAAATTCGTCGCCACCCAGTCTGGCGACAAAATCGGATCTTCTGACAGTATTACTGACAAGCCTGGAAAAATGAATCAATACCTGGTCACCTACTGTATGGCCGTGGCTGTCATTGACTTGTTTGAATTTATCCAGGTCTATCATCAACAAAAAGAAGCCGAGGGCGTTGCCATGAGCATGTTCTTTGGATAGACGGCTGATCTCTTTTTCAAAGCCCAGGCGATTATTGAGGCTGGTTAAATGGTCAGTGATGGCAAGTTGATTGGCATTTTCTTCCTGTGATTTACGTTCGGTGATGTCGTTAGCCAGACCTTGCAAAATACCGTCCTCAGCTGGGCTGATGACAAGATTGATCCATTTCTTGTGCGTGGAAGCGGTGAGTTGTATATAAAAATCATCAGACATGACCCGGGCTTCATTGATGGCTGTATCTATCATCAAATGCAGGCGTAACTCCTGACCTTCCAGCAGAGAAGTGAGGGCATTGGAAATGCTGGCATCCCCTTCATGATGGTCAAGGCTGAACATGCGCAGGAAGGCCGGATTGTAAGACAGTAATTCCCCTGCGAAGTTAAGCTGAAAAATGCCGGTTTCTGCATTTTCAAAGATGGTCTGGAATTTTTTTTCTCCAATCGCATGCTTGATGCGTAAAGTCCGTTCTTCATTGAGAGTTTTTAATAAGCTGGCAACCAGGGTATTGACGTCACGCACAAGCTGGCCTATTTCATCTTTTTCATTGCCATCTGGCAGACCCAGTCTGTCGCCTGATTCCGGTGCCAGGGTATGTAGTCTGTCCGAGATATTCTTGATGGGTTTGGTAATCATGTTCAGCACAACATAGACCACTGCTGAGGCCATGGCAATGGCCTGTATCAACAGCAAATAGACAATAAACCGTGCTTTGGAAGTGCTTTGCTCGCGTATGAAATCAAGATTGGGATCAAGGTGGATTTCACATACTTTTTCTTTGGGATTAAATGGAGAGAACACTTCATGCACAAGCTGATTGGACGCATTGATACCCGGCAGTATGGCCAGTGCTGAAGCGTCGGTTTTATTTGTGCTTTGCTTATTAGCCTCGGCCAGGACTTTCCCATCCGAGATGATCTGCACCCGGCTGATATCGCCATTCTTTAATAGGCCACGGGTGAGTTCTGCTGCCAGGTTTTGATCAAGTACAAAACACGCAATGCTGGCGGTGTTCTCTACTGTACTCAGCGAGGCTTGCATGCGTTGGCGAGCCTGCTCTTGCTCAGATTTTGCCGAGAAATGGTAACTGAGCAAGGCAAAGAAAATGCCAACGAACAGGGCGATGCCAAGCACAATAAATGCGCTGCGATAGACGATGCTGGTACGTAACAGTCTCAACATGCAAAAATCACTTACTGTGTAGGGTCATAGATCAGTTTTACCCGCTTATCGAGCTTCTTGCGCTCTATATAACCAATTGCTGCCTTGTTACTGCCTACTATATCCAAAACTTCATCTGCTGTCTCTACTTGCAAAGGAGGGGAGCCCTGGCCTGAGAACATGAGCCTTGCCCAATAAGAGTTGATTTCTGGCAAATTTTTATTGACCAGCATGGCATAAAACTTGGCTTTTTCTACATTGACAGCAGCCAGGTCCAGTGGCATAGCATTCACGCCGGTGGCTAATTTGCGATTTCTGCCCATGTATAAGTTGATAACTTCATCCTTGCTTAATTTTTCTATCCCGCTTTGCGAATTGGCAATCACCACCAAGTCTGCTTGTGCAGCCTGGCAACAACCCCAGAAGCTGATATATAAGAGAAGATGATATGCGGCTTTCATCATGCTCTCCTAAAATATGAAATTGTAGGCAATACTGATCAAATTGGCTTTGCCATTCCATCCTGGTTGATTATTCCGCACCAGAAAATAATCACTGCTATTGATCCTGTCATACTGTAATTTGATATTCGACTTCTCAGTCAGATCGTAGCGTAATCCCAGGGATATCGTAGTTTGGTGATTAAATTGATTGTCAATGGCTTCGTTAATGCCTGCCCTCAGCATATCAATCTCAGGGCTGATGCCTGGCGGCAGGCGATCTGGCATTTTGTGGCCAACAGGGCGGGATGCTGAATAGGTAAAATAAGGCGTCCATTGGTCAATTCTGTAACCGACCGTCAGGTAAGCTGCTTTATTAGTTGGAAAAAGCAGGGACTCTGAACTGAGTTGATTTAGCATCAATTGCGCTTGCAGAGGCCCCTGATCATAGGCAATGCCGGCAGACAGATATTTGAATTTTTTACCTTCCAGAGAGACATCCCTTGCCAGACCGGCAGCAGTCGGGATGAAGGCATTCAAAAAAGGCGAGCGCAGATTATCCAAAAGACTTTGCAAAGGTGGAAATTCATTTCTGAATTTGAGTTCGGTATAGCCTATGCGGTATATCCAGTTCTGGGTCTGATACTCCAGGTGTCCACCCAGCAGTCTCGAGCGATTCAGCGAGAGAAATTCATCGGGGTTGCCGGTCGAAGTTTTTTCTCTCGCTACTCCGGCGAAAACCTTACTGCGTAGTATGCCACCCCCAAGCTGTTTTGAGACGACCATATCCGCGCCATCGAAATAGGAAATAATCAGGCTACCAAAAAAATCGATGGGTGGCCTGACCCATTGATAGGAATATCCAACATTGCGCGAGTCAGCCAATAGATAGACATCGAATCCCAGCCGACCTGCACGCAATTGCAGATTGTCGTTGGGAAGGTAGCGAGCGTAAGCCCATGTCACATCTGGTTGAAAATTGTTGGCTGAACGACGGCTGACAATTTGCACTGCCGTATCAACATTGTCGTTAAGGCGCTTGTTGATCTGTACGCCAAAATTGGAGTCCATGCCAAAATCAGTTTGTCTGCTAAACCCTACGCCACTGTTTTGCGTCAGGTCACGAACTATGTCGACGTCTCTGGTGTCACTATGGACCAGGCCGAGAGTGCCAAAGCCACTCACAGTCAATGCTGTGCTATCGTCAGCAGCAAATGCCGGGGTCGATAGCCCCAGTATGACGAAGCCGAGAAGAAGATGTGAAAACCTGTTTGACATAGAACCTCACTGCGGCGGCAAAGTGCTACACAATCAAAGGCATCTATTTTGTCAGTATCTGCAAAATCAATTTTACAGATACTGTACCTGGCTACATATTTATTTTTTCTCTGCGGGCTTTTGCCTGGCAATGACCAGGTCTTTAATGCCGTTATAAACATCTTCAGGCAATATTTTTTTGCTCAGTAATTCATCTTTGCCTTTGTAAGGCCGTCCTTTGATGATGGCATCTGAACGTACATCACCAATTTTAGGTAAGGTCGCCAATTCTTTTTTTGTGGCGTTGTTCAAATCGATGAGTTCGGTTTTTCCAGAGGCGGGAACAGATGCTGAGCTTGATGCACTAGCGGGAGCGGATGCAGACACCTTTTTTGCAGTATCTGCAGCAGATGTTGTGCCCATAGTCAGTGCGGTCAGAGTCGCCACCAACAAGATTGCTTGCCATTGTTTTTTCATCTTTACCCCAATCCCAAAAGTAAAACAGGAGCACGACGGCTCCTGTTTTAAAACAAATTTCATGTGAGCTGCTGAGTGCAGCATAACATGTTATTGTGTTTGTACCATTGAATTAATGAAGACTGGTGTGACAGGGACATCAGTCATACCTGCAGCTGTTGTAGTTGGCACGACATTGATCTTGTCCATAATGTCCAGACCAGTAACAATCTTGCCAAAGACAGCATAGCCAGTACCCGCAGTCAGCCCATCAAAGCCAGGGTTGTCAGCAGCATTCAGGTAAAACTGTGCCGTTGCGGAATTGATATCGCTGGTGCGTGCCATTGCAATAGTGCCACGCAAATTGCTCAAACCATTTGGCGTTTCCAATTTAATGGGGGACAGCGTGGTAGGTTGCTGCAAATCTGCAGTAAATCCACCGCCCTGAACGATGGCGCTTTTGATGACACGATGGAAAATTTTGTTTACATAAAAACCACTTTCCACATAGTTGAGGAAATTATCGACACTGATAGGTGCCCTTGCCGGGTTCAGTTCCAGTACGATCGTGCCCATGCTGGTCGTCATTGTGACTTGGGGCTGTGCTTTTAAAGTCAGATCCAATATGCCCGAATACAGGGTAGTGCCATTGGCTGCGGTGATCGTATAGTTAGAGGATGCACCAACGCCTACCAGTTTGCAAGACAAGACTCTTTGTGTGGCAGTGCCGCCAGCCAATTCAGTAATCGTCAGGCAGGCAGGAATGGTGGCGTTGTAGCCTTTATCCAGGTTTTGCCCGGTAATCGTGAAATTCGTAATCTTGCGATAAACCACCTGATCTGTTGTGACTTTGGTCACAGATGGTATTACTGCAGTATCCGATTTCGAACCGCCGCAGCCACTTAATAATACGAGGGATGCGCAGGCACCCAAGAGCCATGTTGTCGCTTTCAAACTGTTCTCCAAAATTAATTAAACGCTGGTATTTTACTTTGCCTGGACGGTTTTTTATCACCCTGTTAGATGCTGTTACGATTTCTATACAAATACAGGTGTATTTCTTTAAATCAATCCATCGAATAATAGAACGCTGACTTTGTCACCGCTGGCTACGCTGACTTGATCATGGGCCAGGACTATCATGCAGTTTGCCTCTGACATGGAGCGCAAAATCCCCGAACCCTGCGAACCAGTCGTGCTGACCCCGAGCTCACCATCATCGCGCATTGCTAAAATGCCGCGCTGGATTTCAGTGCGACCAGGGCGTTTGCGTATGGCCGTGTCCGACTTGACAGTGATCAATGGCAAGGGCCTGGCATCTGCACCCATTAGCTGCTGCAAAGCCTGACGGGCAAAAAAGTAAAAAGACACCATGACCGCGACGGGGTTACCTGGCAATCCAAAAAAATAGGCACTCTTGCCCAAGGAATTGATTTTACCAAACGCCATAGGCCTGCCAGGACGCATGGCGATGCTCCAGAAAGCGATATCTCCCAGGCGCTCCATCATTCGCCGGGTATGGTCAGCATCGCCAACAGAGACCCCACCTGAGGTGATAATGGCATCGGCATTTTCGCAGGCACTGCGCATGGTGGCTTCCAATATTTCTGGATCGTCTTGAACCACTCCCATGTCCAGTACATCGCAACCCAGGCGTGTCAGCATGCCGTACAAAGTATAGCGATTGCTGTCATAGACACAGCCTGTTTCCAGAACTTCGCCCAAAGAACGTAATTCATCGCCGGTAGAAAAAATGGCGACACGCAGGCGTCGCTGCACATTCACTTCCGGTAAGCCCAGGGAGGCTAATAAACCCAGGTCTGCTGGAGTCAATATTTTGCCCTTGCGTATGGCGATTTTGCCCATCGCCAAATCTTCGCCTTTCAGTCGACGATTGTCGCCAATGCGCAAATTGCCTACAGTGAATCTGATTTCGCTATCGCTGATTTTGCTGATAAATTCTTGTGGTACTACTGTGTCGCATCCTGCTGGCAGAACTGCCCCCGTCATGATGCGCACACATTGATGAGCTTCTATGGTTCCAGTAAATGCCATACCTGCCAGGGCAGTACCAACAACTTTCAGACTCAGCTCTTGCAGGCCTGACAGATCTTCACCATGTAAGGCGTAGCCATCCATCGCAGAATTGTCGTGCGCAGGCACGTTGATAGGCGAAATAATGTCAGCGGCCAGTACGCGTCCCAAGGCCTGTCGCAAGGTGAGTTTTTCCATGCCGCAAACTGGCTGGATGTATTGGCGTATGATCTCCTGCGCCTGCTGTACTGTCAGTGCTTCAGAGGCGAAATCAGACATGCATGCGGTGATGTCTTGTAAGCGCATATCAGTTCTCAAGTTCTCGTAATTCTTCTAGTGTATTGATATTGCGAAACGCCATATGGTCCTCAAAAACGACTTCGCATATGTGCAGGCAGGCATGCCATGCCTGCATTTTGCGCCCACCATTTTCTAGATAAGTTGTCAGGTCTGTTAGCACATTGGTTTTCATTAGCGCAAATACAGGATGACTTTGTTTTTGCAGTATGCCATTCCGGTTTTCCAGTGTTACCACAACGGCCAGCTCGGCATCGCTCTGTATTAACGCAGATGATAAGCGCTGGGCCAGATCAGGTGGCAGAAATGGTGAGTCGCAGGGAGCGCAAAGCAGATAAGGCGTAGTGCAATGCAGCAGGCCCGTTTGTATGCCTGCCAGAGGCCCGGCAAATCCTTGCATGTGATCTGGCCACACTGGGAAGCCAAATCCTCGATAAGTGCCTATATTCTGGTTGGCACTGATCATGATACTAGCCGTTTGCTCTGCCAGGTTTTGCAGAGCATGTAAAACCATGGCTTTACCGTGCAGGCATTGCAGGCCCTTATCTACCTCTCCCATACGTGTACCACGGCCACCTGCCAATACCAGGCCCGTGATGAGATTTTTGCTTAAGGGTGGATTGGAAGTTGGCACTGAAATTGACTGGCTGAAATCTAAAGTACTTATGATACTGTTATCAGCCGCCTATATAAGACATTTCTATCTTTTTTTGCTGCTGGTCAGGGGTGTTTTGACTGCGCATTTCTGAGTAGCGGTCTGTACGCTGCTGCCAGATTTGGGCAATGACATTGGCGATGGCCAGGTCTGTATGCTGTTTTGTGTCACGTAATAAGGCACGTAAATCATGACCGCGACTGGCGAATAGACAGGTATAGAGCTTGCCCTCCGTTGATAGTCTGGCCCTACTGCAGTCATGACAAAAGGTTTGTGTGACACTGGATATGAAGCCCAGTTCACCACTGCCATCGGCATGGCGCCAGCGGGCGGCTGTCTCGCCAGTGTAGTTGGCATCCATGGCGATCAGTGGCATGCCTGCGTCCTGTATGCGCTGTACCACTTGTGATGAAGGAATGACTTCATCGAGTTTCCAGCCATTTGAAGCGCCGACATCCATGTATTCTATGAATCTGAGTATATGGGGTTTGTCCTTGAAGTAACGGGTCATGGGAATGATTTCATGATCATTCAAGCCGGCTTTGACAACCATATTCACCTTTACCGGGCCTAGCCCTGCTGCTTCAGCGGCAGCGATACCTTCCAGCACTTCATTGACAGAAAAATCGACATCATTCATGCGTTGGAAAATGACATCATCCATGGCATCGAGTGACACTGTCACTCGGGTCAGGCCAGCATCCTTGAGACTTTGCGCCTTGCGTGCAAGTAGTGAACCATTCGTCGTCAGCGTCAGATCCAGCGGCTTGCCATCGACAGTCCTGAGTTTGGCCAGCATTTCTATGAGGCGTTCCAGGTGTTTGCGTAATAGCGGTTCACCACCGGTCAGACGTATTTTCCTCACGCCATGAGCTACGAATATGCTGGCGACACGCGTGATTTCTTCAAAGCTCAGTAGGGACTTGTGCGGCAGGTATTGATAGTCTTTATCAAAGACTTCTTTGGGCATGCAATACACGCAGCGGAAGTTGCAGCGGTCAGTCACGGATATGCGCAGGTCATGCAGGGGGCGTGACAAGGCATCCTGCAATTGGCCATCGGGTGTTTTTAATACTTCTGGAACAGACAATGCAGGACGAAATCGTTTTAATTCTGATAGCGGAATAAATTTTTCCGTCATAGCTGGGACAGGTAATTTTTAAGCTTAATAAAGAACAATAGCACGACTTGAAATCTCATGTGCCTGGAATGGTTTTTATTGTATTTATGGCAGCGATAATGAGAGTTCCACCGTGTACAGCCTGGGGTGTAAATTGAGTGGCAAGTTTGAGAATGCGTGTTTACGGTTTAAAAAATAGCAAACTTGATCATCAATTCCGCATAAAAAAACCGGCAATCATTATGAATGCCGGTTTTTTATAAAGCCTGTAGTAAAGCTAGTTTACAGGCCGTTTATTGCCATCATGGACGACGTGTTTCCACCATGACCAAAGGCTCATCAGCAACAGCAGGCGCCGGTTTGCGTTCACGTGGAACACGTACCGGTGCTACCAGTTTTTCTGCTTCGACTTTGGATGCTTGCAGCTTGACAGGGTCGGTGCTGGCCAATTCCAGTCCGGCTTCTTTCAGCATGCTATGCAGGGTTTCCAGAGGCATGGTTGCATCCTGCGGTGTTGCTGCCGGAGCGCTGATTGTTGGCGCCGGAGTTGCAGCGACGGGCGTCACTTCAACAGCAGCAGCTTGAGTTGCCACTTCTGCAGGAGTAGAAACAACCACTTCAGGTGCTGGTGCTGCAACAGTTTCAACTACTACAGGCGCTGCTACAGGTGCTACTACTTCAGCGGCCACTGGTGCCGTTTCAGTTACAGCAGCAGGTACTACTGGCGTTTCAGTAACAACTGGCGCGCTGATGACTTCCTGTGGAGCTGCAGCAGTCACGACAGTTGCCGCAATTGTCTCGGCAACTGCTTCAGGAGCAGCGACGACAGGGCTTGCGACTGCTGGTGCAGCCTCAGGCGCTGCAACTGCGGCAGGTTCTGCAAAAATCACAGGCTGGCTGGCTTCAGCCACGGTACTGACCATGCTAGTTGTTTCTGGGGCTACAGCTACTGGAGTACTTGCTTGTGCATGCACAAGTGCTTCATTGCCAGCAGCATCTGCATCAACTGCTTCGCTGCCATCGATCGCCAATTCACCTTGCTCATTGACTTGCTCGTTACCATCGCGGTCACGGCGGTTACGGTTACGGCCACCACGACGACGACGACGGCGGCGCTCTTCACCTTGCTCGCTATTATCGTTTTCGGCACCGGATTCCAGTGCTTCCAGCTGTGGTGCAGCAGGCATGACATCAACAGGCACGGGATCTACATGCTTGTGGATAGGTTCTTCCTTGTTTTCCTGAGCCTGGTTTTCCTTGCGCTCGTCGCGTTGACGCTGTTGGCGTTCGCGGCGAGTTTCCTGGGATTCACGTTCTTCACGTGGTGGCTTAGGCGCTTTTGGTGGACGTGGATTTTCCGCTGCTACCGGTTTGACTGCTTCCTGCTCTGGTTTTTCAGCCTTATCTGCTTTTTCAGTCTTTGCTGGGCGATCTTCGCGCTCATCACGGTCACGGTTGCGGCGATTGCGGTTGCGGCCATTGCCACTTCCATTGCGTGGTCCGCGGGCAGTGCGATCACGTTCACCGGCTTTTTCTTCTGCTGGTTTAGGTGCTTCTACCTTGGCTGCTGGTTCAGATTTGCCAAACAGGAAGCCAAACAGCTTGCCAAAGAAACCGGGTTCTGCTGGGGCTGCAACTGGTGCGGCGACCACTGGGGTGACTTCTTTGCGCTCAACGATAGGTGCAGTCTCAGGCGTGATGCTCTTGACCACGGCTTCCTGGCGTGGCTTGACGTCTTCTTTCTGACGCTTGCTATAGCCGATGTCAGTATCAGCCTGCTCAGCCATGGCGTAGCTGGCGTGATGATCTTCCAGGCGTGGATCATCTGTTTTCAGGCGATCCAGTTTGTAATGCGGGGTTTCCAGATGCTTGTTGGGAATCAGGATGACAGTTACGCGGTGGCGCGTTTCTATCTTCAGGATCTCGCCACGTTTTTCATTCAGCAGGAAAGCGGCAACATCAACAGGTACCTGGACGTGGATCGCTGCTGAATTTTCCTTCATTGCCTCTTCCTGGATAATACGCAGGACTTGCAGGGCAGAAGATTCAGTATCGCGGATATGGCCAGTGCCGTTGCAACGTGGGCAAGTCACATGGCTGCCTTCGGACAAAGAAGGGCGCAGGCGCTGACGTGACAATTCCATCAGGCCAAAGCGGGAAATCTTGCCCATTTGTACACGTGCGCGGTCATAGCGCAGGGCATCTTTGAGGCGTGTTTCAACTTCGCGCTGGTTCTTGGCGTTTTCCATGTCGATGAAATCGATCACGATCAAACCACCCAAGTCACGCAAACGCAATTGGCGGGCTACTTCTTCAGCGGCTTCCAGATTGGTGTTGAAAGCGGTAGTCTCGATATCGCCACCACGGGTAGAGCGGGCGGAGTTAACGTCAACAGATACCAGGGCTTCAGTATGATCGATAACGATCGCGCCACCGGATGGCAATGGGACAGTACGGGAATACGCAGTTTCGATCTGGTGTTCGATCTGGAAACGCGAGAACAGCGGTACATCATCGCTATAGCGTTTGACACGGTGCACCATATCGGGCATCACGTGGCTCATGAATTGCTGGGCTTGTTCGTAGATTTCGTCGGTGTCGATGAGGATTTCGCCGATATCAGGCTGGAAATAATCACGGATCGCTCGGATCACCAGGGAAGACTCTTGATAAATCAGGAAGGCACCTGGAGAGGATTTGCCTGCGCCTTCAATCGCGCGCCAGAGTTGCATCAGGTAATTCAAATCCCATTGCAATTCGTCAACATTGCGACCTATGCCAGCAGTGCGGGCAATCACAGACATGCCACCTGGCAAGTCCAGTTTGTCCATGGTTTCGCGCAATTCCTGGCGATCTTCACCTTCAACGCGGCGGGAAACACCACCACCACGTGGATTGTTAGGCATCAAAACCAGATAGCGGCCTGCCAGGGAAATGAACGAGGTCAGGGCTGCGCCCTTATTGCCACGTTCTTCTTTTTCAACCTGGACCATGATTTCCTGGCCTTCGCGCAGCGCTTCTTTAATGGAAGCATTGCGTACGTCCACACCTTCTTTGAAATAGGTGCGGGCAACTTCTTTGAAGGGGAGGAAACCGTGACGTTCTTCGCCGTAGTTGACGAAACAGGCTTCAAGGGAAGGCTCGATACGAGTGATCACGCCTTTGTAGATATTGGACTTGCGCAGTTCGCGACCGGCAGTCTCGATATCTATGTCAATCAGCTTTTGCCCATTGACAATGGCAACGCGCAACTCTTCTTGCTGCGTCGCGTTGAACAGCATACGTTTCATGTTTTACTCCGTGACCTGGTGGTCATCTTGTGTTGCCTTCTATTAAAGAGGCAACTGTACTGATACGGGATGTACGCGGGAGCGGAGTGTTTGAGGGGGAGGGAAATGCCTGAGGCAAAACAGTGCGAAGTCTATGTGGCCATGAAAAGCCAAGTAGAACTGATGATATGGCAATACGGCCATCTGTTTTGCGTTGGGCGCGGACGATCAAGGTAAGAAAGTTCGAGTGCACATGTCCCCCGCGTTGTCTGACTCGCTTATTGATTGAACAAGCAAGTACAACGCCAGGCGATGAGCAACTTTGGTGCCAGACCATCTTATTGTGTTGTGTCTGGCGAAATCGACCCTATTACTTCAACCATCAACCGACAAGCTCGCTGGTTCATATTTAAACCTGCGCCTCTTGCCAGACTAATATCCTTACAATTCAAACTCTCTGATCCAACTTCATCTATCTATGCCCGACAACAACAATTGGCTGTTACCTTGACATGCAAATGACGCTGCATACACATCTTTTCCATCAAATTTGCAAACAGGCGAGGCCGATGGACATGCCCCTGTGTAAAATAGGCGTTTATTCCTCTTACACTGCTAAAGCATAAATGCTGAAGCGAAAATGATTATATATTCAAAATGAAGGACTTAGCGACAATTAATAGGGGAGCACATCAAATTCAGATGGAAAAGACTCCCCCTCAGCAGCCTTCGGCCTCACAACCCAAAGTTCAAATGCTCACGATCTCTGAAGAAGAGGCGGGGCAGCGTATCGATAATTTCTTGCTGCGTATCTGCAAAGGCGTACCAAAAAGCCATGTTTACCGGGTGTTACGCTCTGGTGAAGTGCGCGTCAATAAAGGCCGCATAGACCAGTTGTACCGCCTGGTCGAGGGAGACGTTGTCCGTATCCCGCCAATCCGCATGGCAGAACCCAGCGAGCAGGTCGCACCCAAGCATGAATTCCCTATCCTGTTTGAAGATGCTCATTTATTGATTATTAACAAACCGGCCGGTGTGGCAGTGCATGGTGGCTCTGGTATCAGTTATGGCGTCATCGAGCAATTGCGTGCCTCCAGGCCAGATGCCAAGTTCCTTGAACTGGTACACAGACTGGACAGGGAAACTTCCGGCATACTTTTATTGGCAAAGAAACGCAGCGCCTTGACAAATCTGCATGAGCAAATGCGTGATGGTGTCACCGACAAGCGCTATCTGACGCTGGTACATGGCGACTGGAAAAATGCCCGCCAGCATGTCAAACTTGCCTTGCATAAATATTCAACAGCAGAAGGTGAGCGCCGCGTGCGGGTGCAGGCCGATGGCATGGCTTCGCATACGGTCTTTACTTTGCAAAAAAAATACCGCGATTTTGCCTTGCTGGAAGCTGAGCTGAAAACCGGGCGCACCCATCAGATTCGCGTTCATCTGTCAGCCAGTGGCTTTGCTATAGCTGGCGATGATAAATATGGTGATTTTTCCCTGAATCGTGCTCTATTGAAAGCCGGTGAAGGACGTGGCGCATTGAAACGCATGTTCCTGCACGCACACCAGATCAGTTTCGTCCATCCCGAGACGGGCAAGACCGTGACGGTAAATGCAGGCTTGCCCAAGGAATGTGAAGATTTTCTGAAAAGCCTGGCTTAGTGGTCTGGTCTGGAAAAGTCTTAATGGTTTAGTAATGGTATGATGCCGTTATTGATGAGAAACATGGCGCACATGCTGACCCATGTGCGTTTATTGAATATATGGCAAAAAAGCAATTCGATTTAATAGTATTTGACTGGGATGGAACCTTGATGGACAGCACGGCTGCCATCGTCATCTGTATACAGTCCGCAGCGAAAGACCTTGGTTTGCCGGTTCCCAAAGAAGATATAGCGTCCTATGTCATTGGCCTCGCTTTGCCTGAAGCAATTCAGGTTGCCATGCCAGGCATAGACCCCAAACTGTATCCCAGGGTGGTTGAACGCTTTCGTCATCACTTCCTGACCAGGGACCATGAACTACCGCTGTTTAAAGGTGTCAGGGAAATGCTGGCTGAACTGGCGCAGGAGGGTTATTTTCTGGCCGTGGCAACTGGTGCCAGCAGGGTAGGCTTGAGCCGTGCCTTGCACACGGCCAAATTGACCTCGGTATTTGATGCAACACGTTGCTCCGACGAGACATTTTCCAAGCCTCACCCAGCCATGCTGCAAGAATTGACGCGTGAACTGGGTCAGGATATGCGCCGTACTGTCATGATAGGCGATACCACGCATGACTTGCAGATGGCGAATAATGCTGGCGCTGCGGCGATCGCAGTTGAATATGGTGCACATGATGCTCAGGCCCTGAAAAGTATGCAGCCCCTGTTTTCTGCAAAAGATGTGGCGCAGTTGCACGATTGGCTGCGTGAGAACGCCTGAGGTATAGAGGTAAATAAGAGGTAGAGATGACGGCAATTTCCGTATGTAAGTCAGATGAATTGATAGAAGGCGGCAAAGGAGTGCGTTTTCCCGTTACTGCTGGCAGTGACGATGCCGTAGGCTTTGTGATTCGTTATGACGGCGCAGTGCATGGGTATTTAAATCGTTGTGCGCATGTGCCTGTAGAGCTGGACTGGAACCCGGGTGAATTCCTTGAATCCAGCGGTCTTTACATCATGTGTGCCACTCATGGCGCGATTTATCAGCCGGATACCGGTTATTGCACAGGCGGCCCTTGTCGCGGTGGTCGCCTGCGAAAAATTAATGTCAGTGAATCAGAAGGGCAGATTTACTGGCATCCCGATGATTATATACAAGCTGTTATTGCCTGATTTCTGGAAAAATTATGGAAGAGCAATTATCGAATTCACCCGTAGGTGAGAGCGACAAAAAAGAAGCGGGCTGGGAAAGACAGCTTTTAGAGAAGTTGGCTACCGACTCCTTACGTGAGCAGCGCTTGCGCAGGCGTTGGAGTATTTTTTTCAGATTCGCATTTTTATCAGTGATTATTTTTGCATTTTACTATTTCAGCGATTATGCAACTGATGAAATGGAAAATCTGGGACATCATACTGCGCTGATAGAAATTGACGGCACCATAGAGCCGGAAGGTGCGGGCAGTGCACATACGGTGATCCCGGCATTGAACCGGGCCTTTTCTGATCCAGGCTCAGTTGCGGTGGTTGTGCGCATCAATAGCCCTGGCGGTAGCCCCGTGCAGGCTGGCATGATCAACGATGAAATGGGCAGACTGCGTAAGGAATATCCAGAGAAAAAACTGTATGTCGTGGTGGACGAGATTTGCGCATCCGGTGGGTATTACATTGCAGTTGCCGCAGATAAAATTTTCGTGAATAAAGCCAGTGTGGTTGGTTCCATAGGCGTGCTCATGGATGGCTTTGGTTTTACTGGTCTGATGGATAAGCTGGGTGTCGAGCGTCGCCTCATGACAGCAGGCGAAAACAAGGGTTTCATGGATCCTTTCTCGCCGCAAACAGAAAAACAAAAAGCATTTTCGCAAGCCATGCTAAATGAAATTCATCAGCAATTCATTGATACCGTACGTGCTGGTCGCGGCCAGCGCTTGAAGGAAACGCCAGAAATGTTTTCCGGCCTTTTTTGGATAGGTAGCAAGGCAGTGCAAATGGGGCTGGCAGATGATTTTGGCTCTGTAGATTCAGTCGCACGCGATGTCATCAAAGTGGAAAATATCGTTGATTACACCCAAAAAGAAGGCTTGCCAGAGCGCGTCTTGAAAAAATTTGGCGCTTCGATAGGGGCTAGCGCTGCAAGTACAATGTTGAAGGGAAATACTCCCAGCATGCGTTAAATCAACTTATTTGTTTAGTTGATTTTCTTAATCTGCTTGCTGGCTTGCATAGTTATTTTTTTCTTTCACTCGTTAATGAGTTGGCATATATTAGGGGCGTAACTGGTTCAAAAGAAGGAGGTCGATATACAAAATAATTTTTTGTATCCTAGGCGGATTGAATTTGAGCTCCGGTAATGTCTTGTGTGCCGGTTATTAATGAAGTGGATAGACCTACAATTTGTGCAGTGCCCATCCGCGTAGTTTGCGGACCTGAGGTTTCTCGGATTCCTCGCTATGTATTAGCATCGTGGTAGCAATATAGTCGTAGCCTTAATGTATTTAGTATTTACGCAGCATCTATGTAGTATCCATGAAGTAAAAGAAACGGTAGTGCAACGCTACCGTTTTTTTATGTCTGTCTTTTCTTCTTCGCGCTTGATGCGCATCAACTATCTTCCCGGGTTCTTCTTGTAGTATCAATGCCAGGCAAGCCCCAGACTAATTACTTTTGCAAAATATGGCATTTACATTTTCTTCTCTTTTTGAAACAGTCCGCCTGTCTTTTTCTGCGGGAGAAAAAATAGACTGTTTTCATTGTGGTGAGAAAATGCGTGAGAGTAATGCATTAACGGTCTGCTTTAATCATCATCCGCAAGCAGTCTGCTGTCATGGTTGTCTGGCCATTTTACGTGCCATTGAGCAAAACAATCTGGTGCCTGAATACATGCAAAACAAAGCCAGTCAGGCTATCGTCGGGTAAATATATGGCACATTCCAATGGAGACGCATCTCTGGAGATTGGATCGGCGCAGCAGCAATTGCTGGTGAGCGAGAAACTTCATCTCTCGGGTATGCGTTGCGCTGCTTGTGTGCAATTGATTGAATTTCGTATCAGGCAATTGCCGGGAATTTCTGCCTTTAAAATCAATCCTGCCTTTCATCGCGCCGAGATTTCCTGGAACCCGGAGTTATTGACACTCAAGCGCATCCTCGCAGCCATCACTGACTTGGGCTACGGAGCTTTGCCAGCCCGTCAGTCGCCAGATGCAATGGAGCAAAAGGAAAACAAGCGTGCCCTGTGGCGCTTGTTCGTAGCAGGTTTTGCCATGATGCAAGTCATGATGTATGCATTCCCTGCTTACCTGGTTCCTGTGCCTCAGATAGACGGTGATTTGACGCCTGACCTGGACAAGTTGCTCAAACTGGCCAGTATGATTATTACTATTCCGGTGATTGGTTTTTCAGCTTCATCTTTCTTTGCTTCTGCCTGGCGTGATGTAAAAAATCGTCATATAGGGATGGATGTGCCAGTTTCTCTAGGCATATTGCTGACTTTCTTTGCCAGTGTCTGGGCAACATTCCATGGTGGCGCAGTGTATTTTGATTCCGCCATCATGTTTGTTTTTCTCTTGCTTGGTGCGCGTTTGATTGAATCCAGGGTGCAAAAACGTACGACAGTTGCGCTGAATATATTGACGCAGTTGTCACCAGCAATGGCGCAACGCTTTGTTGCTTATCCTCAGGCACAGGTCGAGGCGGTTGACGTGGCTGTCTTGCAGGCAGGGGATTATGTCATGGTCGCTGCAGGCGAACATATTCCTGCAGACGGTGTGGTCATCTCTGGTGACAGTTATTGTGACGAGGCATTGATGACAGGTGAATCTTTGCCTATGAGTAAAACTGTTGGTAGCCAGGTATTGGCCGGATCAGTGAATATTCATGGTGCGCTGGTAGTGCAGGCAAAACAAGTCGGCGGCGCAACACAATTGTCGGCACTGATAGGCATGATGGAATCTGCCTCGCTGGAAAAACCGCCATTGGTCTTGCTGGCTGACAAGCATGCCAGCCGTTTTTTAATCGTCATACTTTTATTGGCGTTTGTCAGCGGTATGGTCTGGTGGCAAATAGATCCTGATCGTGCCTTGTGGATAGCCATCAGTATTATTGTCGTAACCTGTCCTTGCGCCTTATCCCTGGCTACGCCTGGCGTGATGTCCGCAACCATAGGTATTCTGGCCCGGAACGGCGTTTTATTGGCAAAGCCCAAGGCGATACAGGTCATGGCATCGGCCACCCATATAGTGTTTGATAAAACAGGCACTTTGACCATGGGGCGCATGCAAGTCAAGGAAGTATTGCCTGTGGATGATCTGTCTATCAGTGCAGCCATCGCCCTGGCGCTGGCTGGCAAGTCGTCACATCCGGTATCAAAAGCAATTGCTGATTATCTGGTGCAACAAAAATCAAACCAGGATGTGGCGGACTTAAGCAACATCAGGGAAGTACCTGGCGCTGGCATAGAAGCTGAATTTGAAGGCAAAATTTATCGCCTTGGCAATGTGGAATTTGCCCGCGACTTGCATGCTCAGGATATCGCTATTCCTGCAGGTTTTGCCGGGCAGACATTGAGCGTGCTGGCCAACGAACATGGCAGTCTCTTGTGGTTTGCACTGGACGATATATTGCGTGATGATGCTATTGAAGCCATCAAGAATTTAAAAAGCAAGGGCAAGCACATATTGCTGTTATCTGGAGACAGGTTTGATGTGGTCAAAAAAATTGCCGGGCAATGCGGTATTCAGGAAGCGCATGCAGAACTGAGCCCGGCAGGAAAGTATGAGATTGTGCGCAAACTCCAGGCCGAAGGTGCTACGGTAGTCATGGTGGGCGATGGCATGAATGATGGCCCTGTGCTGGCGCTGGCTGACGTGTCCGTAGCGATGGGGCAGGGCGCGCCAATATCACAATCGCGCAGTGATGTGCTGCTGATGTCGAATCGTTTGCTGGATCTGGATTTTGGCATGACGGTTGCCAGCAAGGCCTATCGACTGATACGTGAAAACCTGGCCTGGGCAGTGCTTTATAATTTGCTGGCGATACCAACAGCCATGTGTGGATGGCTGGAGCCCTGGCATGCTGCGCTAGGCATGTCGCTAAGTTCATTGATCGTGGTCTTGAATGCCTTGCGACTGTATTGGGTACCGCAACCCATTTCAAAGCCTATCTATCTGACGCAAGACTGATCTAAGGGCATACTGGAAATCATGGACATATTATATTTACTGATACCGCTCAGTCTGGTGCTGGTATTTGCCATCGGAGGCGTATTCTGGTGGGCGCTCAATCACCAGCAGTTTGATGGGCTTGAAGATCAAGGTCAAAGTATTGTTGATGATGTCGATGGCTGATACTTATGCGCCGACTTCGGCACTCAATATCTGGAGGGCAGTACGCTTAAAGTCGGACTCTCTAATATCGTCCTGCACTATCAATTGTGCATTGGCGTATCCTGTAAAATTTTTGACGACGGATTTACTATAAGCAGGATCGTAGTGTTGTTCTAATAATTCACGTACCAATTGTGGTATTTGTCCATTTTCTCCCATTAGCTTCCAGCGAGATATTTTTTCTTTGCCATGCAGGGCGGTCAAAAAATGTAATTGCTCATGCAAACTTTGAGTATTGACGATGAAATGTGCATACTCCGTCAACAATAGTTCAACGCGTTTTTCCAGGGGCAGGCTGAGTTGCACGCAGCTGGACGCACGCATGGTTTGCATCAGATTTTCAGGTACTCTCAAAGTGCCAATTTTCTTGCTTTCTGCTTCTACATAAATCATTTTCTGCGCATCAAATGTCTGTATTTGTTCAAAGATGCGGCTTTCAAATTGTTTTTGTGAGGGCTGGGCATGTCCAGGCACGCTCCCCAGTACTGAGCCACGGTGAGCTGCCAACAATTCCAGGTCAAGGACTTGCGCGCCTAGTGCTGCCAGGGCTTGCAGGCTACGGCTTTTGCCACTACCGGTAGGGCCGCATAATACCTGCCATTGAAATTGCTGCAGTTCTGAAGTCAGGCTGTGATTGACATAGTGACGGTAGGCTTTATAGCCGCCGTTCAATTGCGCCACTGGCCATCCTATTTTGGCAAAAATATGGGCCATGGCGCCACTGCGATTGCCGCCGCGCCAGCAATAAATCAAAGGCTTCCAGTCGCGTGGCTTATCCTGAAACAGGTTTTCTATATGCTGCCCTATATTTTTTGCCACCAGGGCGGCACCCAGGCGTTTGGCTTCAAATGCACCGACTTGCTTATACATGGTACCAATGATGATACGTTCTTCATTATTCAACACGGGACAATTGATGGCATGAGCAATATGGTCTTCGGCAAACTCAGCAGGACTGCGCACGTCAATGATGCTGTCAAATTCTGTACGGCGCTGATGCACATCAGAAAAATCCAGTAATTCAGGATATTTCATGCTCTCACTTGCTCAATAATGGCAGTAAGTGTGGCCAGACATTGTTAAGTATGGTCGGGTGTGCTTCTGCTATGGGGTGGATGCGGTCTGCCTGAAACAGCTTGTCTTTTTCTACTATACCTTCCAAAAGAAAAGGCACCAATGCCGTCTTATTCGCTTTCGCCAATTTTTCGTAGATTGAAAAGAAGCGCTCAGAATAATCCGGGCCATAATTGGGCGGTATGCGCATGCCAGCTAACAGTATTTTGCTATGCTGTGCCTTACTCATGTCTATCATGGCCTTGAAATTATCCTCTGAGGCCTTAAGTGATAAGCCACGCAGGGCATCATTGCCACCGAGTTCGATGATGACTATATCTGGATGATGTTTTTCCAGTAAATTGCCCAGACGGGCTTTTCCACCGCTGGTAGTGTCACCACTGATACTGGCATTGATGACGGTGGCTGGGATATTTTTTTGTTGTAGCCTTTGTTCCAGCAAGGCTACCCAGCCTTTGCCACGTACCAAGCCATATTCAGCCGACAAGCTATCGCCGAGCACAAGGATGGTTTTTGATGCAGAATAAGCAGGTAAAGCAGTGAATGTAAATGCAGCAAATGCCACGAGCATCAGGGCTTGTTTTGATAACCTGTTGACGTGACCTGACAATTGAGTAAAAAGCATACGCAAAGACCTTATGGAATCAAGCAAAGCAGCAATCGAAGTAAAACACCTGAGCAAGCGTGTAGCAGATGCAACGGGTGAACTGAGCATACTGAATGGTATAGATTTTACCGCGCAAGCCGGGCAGACGCTTGCAATTGTTGGTGCCTCTGGATCGGGTAAATCCACCTTGCTGGGTATTCTGGCTGGCCTGGATACACCAACCGAAGGTAAGGTCTTGCTTGATGGCGTGGATATTTTTGATTTGACCGAAGATGGCAGGGCACAATTCCGTAAAGAAAACCTGGGTTTTGTGTTCCAGTCTTTCCAGTTGCTGATGCATTTGAATGCGCTGGAAAATGTCATGCTGCCACTGGAACTGCGTGGGGACAAGCAGGCGCGTGCCAAGGCAGAAAAAATGCTGGAACATGTAGGCCTGGGTTCAAGGCTCAGGCATTACCCCAAGTTCTTGTCAGGGGGCGAACAGCAAAGGGTGGCTTTGGCCAGGGCCTTTGTCACTGAACCACCTCTGCTGTTTGCTGATGAGCCTACCGGTAGCCTGGATGCAGCCACTGGTGAAGCGATTATCAATCTGATGTTCAGCCTCAATCGGGAGCGTGGTTCTACTCTGGTGCTGGTCACGCATGACTTATCGATTGCTGCACGCTGTGGCCGGGTGCTGACCATCAGTGCCGGGCATTTGCGTTCAGATACGGTGAATACTTAAATACGCACCTCACTGGCTTTGTTGTCGTTCCGTAGCTGTCCAACTGTCTCTGAGGTAAAAAAATGTCGAAAATGTGAACCAAAAAATTAGTCATTTTATGTAGGTGACTTTTAAATGCAATTTCATCTAATCCACATTCACATCTCCTGCGTTCCTTTTCATTGAAATGGATAGTCTGAGATTTTACGGTGCAGCTCCCTATCTCTAAATAGAGCCACCCACTTGGCTGCTTCTTGTTGTGCTTTTTTTTGCTGTTGAGGTAATAGGTGCTCGGATAATATACTGAGATTACGTGTTGCATCATTAAACTCAATACTCGCCGGTAACGCCATGATTTGTGCGATTGTCAGCCACTTATAGGCGTTGCTTAGGTCGATATTGACTCCTCTCCCCATGCTATACATCGCCCCAAGGCTATTTTGAGCTGATATATACCCTTGTTCAGCCGCCTTAAGGAACCATTCAAAGGCTTCTCTATCATTCTGCTTTACTCCTGTGCCAGTTGCGTACGATAGTGCTAGATTGTATTGAGCTTGAGCTAATCCCTGCTCAGCCGACGAGCGATACAAACTCGCAGCTTGTACAACATCTTTTGGAACAGCTTGTCCTTCCGCATACAACACGCCCAGGTTATATTGCGCAAGTGCTAAACCTTGAATGGCTGCTTTACGAAACCATTCAACTGCTTCAGGATAGTTACGCTTAGTACCTATGCCGTCAAGATACATGCTCCCTAGATTGTTTTGTGCGATGGGGAGCCCTTGTTCTGCAGCTTTACGCGTCCAATTTAATCCCTCCGTAGGATCCCGTACAACACCCAAACCATTTGTGTATATGAGCCCAAGACTTAATTTCGCCTGGGCATTTCCTTGTGCTGCGGCTTTGCGAAACCAGTTTAATGCTTCAGTATCATTTCTAACCACACCTAGGCCTTGCGCGTACATCGTCCCCAGATTGCTTTGTGCTATAGGGTCTCCCTGCTGAGCAGCTTGCAGACACCATTTAAATGCTTCAAGATAATTGTTTTGCACGCCGGTACCATTGAGATACATGAGCGCGAGTCCGTTTTGGGCATCCACATTACCTTTTCTCGCATTGTGGAACAAAATTTCCAGAGAGGCTTTGTCCCCAGCCTTGGCTTTCTCGTATAACTCAACTATTTGCACATTAGGTGGTTTAGCCTGGCTATGCGCAGAAATTAAGATTGATATCGAAATAGTAATGGCGACAAGTAGAATATTATTCATGCGGCACAATATAACTTTCATGTTTTGATATTTCATAGATGAGGCTCTCTGAGGATAATTAGCTTCCTTACTTTTAAATCTAGTCTTTTTTCAGCATGCGCACTCTAAAATTTTTTAAATATTCCTTCGATTTACAATCAATAATTACTACTAATTTAGCAAAACGAAATAAGCTTTTCAAACAACGCAAACAAATTCTGATGGATTTGCTTAAGCAAGCTGCATTGACGTCAGGTGCAGGCCGTGCCGCGGGAAAGGCGATTGATTGCACTGGCCTGTGCTGGTACCCATGACAATTCGCTGACCAGCGTGGTGGAACGTCTTCCGAGCAGTCCTGACAGCCAATTGATTTTTTGCTGACAATTCATCACTCTACATCGCCGTCATCTGTTTACATAGATGGGACAGCTAGACGCCATCCCAGTGGTAGCGTACGATGCTGCCGTCACTGTAGGCTGCCAGCCAGTCGCCACGCAGCTTTGGGTGATCGCATTCCCAGTCGCTTAATACATGTCGGGTTTTGCCGTCCACGACATGGGTGGCTGGTCTGTGGGTATGGCCATGTATCATGGTATCGCTGCCTGATTGTGCAAACAAGTCGGCGATGGCCTTGTCGTTGACATCCGTGATCTGCATGGATTTCTGCTTTTGCTCCATTTTGCTTTCTGTCCGCAAGCCTTCCACTATGTGCTTGCGTTGAGCCAGCGGCATGGCAAGAAAGGCGTTTTGCCAGTCGGCCTGCCTGACTTTTTTCCGGAATTCCATATAGGCGAGATCATCGGTGCATTGTGCATCGCCATGGCTGATCACCAGTTTTTTCGGGCCTATTTGTATCACGCTGGGATCAGGCAAGAGTTGCGCACCGGTGGCGGTAGCAAAGCCTTCTCCTGCCAAAAAATCACGGTTACCGGCTATCCAGTAGAGTTGCACACCCTGCTCGTGTACTTCGCGCAAGGCCGTAGTGATGGATGAATTATAGGGCGCAGAAATATCGTCATCGCCTACCCAGTATTCAAATAAATCCCCGAGCAGGTACAAGGATTTTGCCTGCACCGCATACGCTTTCAAAAAGTGTAAAAAAGCGCTGGTCGTATGGGGTAGGGCAGGGTTTAAATGGGTGTCGGAAACAAAAAGCGCAACCAGTTCAGGTTGCGCCTTGTTCTGATACGCGGTGTTGTCTGCGATCATGAATGAATCTATCGGTATTAAACGATTTCTGCTTTTTCGATGAGGACGTTTTCAACCGGCACATCCTGGAACATGCCAGTACGTGTCGTTTTGACGCCTTTGATTTTATCAACGATGTCCATGCCTTCAACGACTTTACCAAATACACAGTAGCCCCAGCCATCCTGACCAGGGTAGTCGAGGAAACTATTGTTGGCAGTATTAATGAAGAACTGGGCAGAGGCCGAGTGTGGATCGCCAGTGCGTGCCATGGCCAATGCATAACGTTCGTTTTTCAAGCCGTTCTTGGCTTCATTTTCGATAGATGCATTCGTGGATTTTTGGTTCATGCCTGGCTCGAAACCACCGCCTTGTATCATGAAACCATCAATGACACGATGGAAAATAGTGCCGTTATAGTGACCGGATTCAACATAGGCCAGGAAATTGGCAACAGTTTTTGGTGCTTTTTCTTCGTTCAGGTCAATCTTGATGTTACCGAAGTTGGTGGTCAGAATAACGGCCATGATAGTCTTTCGTTTCAAAAAGTTTAGAGATTTGTTTATTTTAACAAGGTAGCGGATTGAATGATAACTGGTTTGACAGGCACATTTTGCATCATTTTAGCGTCGCCAGTTTCTACCACTTTAATTTTTTCAACCACATCCATGCCTTTAATAACTTTGCCAAATGGCGTATAACCAGCAGTCATTGCCAGTGCACGGGCGCGTCTTTCAGTGACAGTGCTGCCACGGTACTGGAATTCAACCGGGTCACCTTCAGGCAAAATTTGGTGGTTCAGGAAATCATTGTCTTTGACATTGATGTAAAACTGCGCGCTTGCAGAATTAGGGTCTTGCGTACGCGCCATAGCAACTACACCCAGGTCATTCTTCAAACCATGATCCAGTGCTACCCGGGCTTCCAGTGGCACAGGTTTATTGGTCGGTTTTTCTTTCATGTCTTTGTCGAAGCCGCCGCCTTGCACCATGAAATTGTCGATAACACGGTGGAAAATCGTTCCTTTGTAGTGTCCGCTTTTGACATACTTGAGAAAGTTTTCTACAGTTTTTGGGGCGGCTTCAGGGTAAAGTTCAATGACGATTTCACCCATATTGGTTTTGAAGGCTACTTTAGGTTGCCCTTCAGCAAAACTGAAAGCACTAGACATCATCAGGCAAGTGCCCAGCAATATACTGCTTAATCCGGATTTTGAAATTTTCATATTCAGCATACGTTATTGATGATTGAATTAAAGTTTATAGTAAATACTTCAAATTGTTCAGACGGTAGTCTCATAAATGATGCGCCACCGGGCAGCTTCTTTCAACCAGTATTGACGCTTGCGGACTGCTGCCTTGGTTTTTCCATTCGTGGTTTCCTGGGTAAAGGTGCTGACAATAAGCTCATCTTTGCCTGGGTAACGGAAATGGGTGACATCTTTTAATTTAATAACAGGATTATGCCAGTTATCCCAGCTTTGCTGCTGCTTGGGGAACCAGGTGTTGAGGTTATCGCCCTGGGTAGTCTTAAAATTGCGCGAATAATTGGTCAAAATGCGATTAGCATTCTGGCTTTCCATATCCAGGCGCCAGTCATCCACCTGTTTTTCTGCCTGATTTCTATCCAGTATCCACTTATTGCGGCTGACGAATTCGAGTTGCTCACTGATGATCACCGGGGTTTTCCCTATGTCCACCATGGCCGAAATTTTCAGGAAATCTGGATTCGTCAATACCACACAGCCGTCTGAGGCCAGTGGCGGACGGCTGAAACTTTCGGGCGGCATGCCATGTAGCCAGATACCTGAACCATTGCGACCATTGAATTTGTCCCATTCATTCGGGTAGTTCAAGGGCAGGGCACCAGGGCCATAAAAACTAGGCAATTTGGTGCCTGCCAGGCGGCTGGTGATGTAATACACGCCGATAGGGGTTTTTTGATCGCCCTCCTTGAGTTTGTTGATACCAAATTTGCCCTGGCTCACATAAAAATCATTGATCAGGCGTGGTTGGCCCGCGGCATTTTCATAGACGTACAGGCGCGATTTTTTAGCGTCGACGACGATAGCTTGCTTTTGGTCATCGCGTAATTGCAAGATGGCCCTGGGGATGAGGTCAGGGTCGGGGCGCTCGCGATAAGAGCGTATCCGCACTGCAGCTTCATCCCTGAGATCTTTCAGCTTGTCAGGTTGTGTCAGTGCACCTACACCAAAATTGCGTACCGGGCGGGTATGCATTAGTAACAGGTCGCCTTGTATGAGGTGAGCCAATTGAAAATGCGGGTAAGCCTCTACCAGGGCATCGATCTTATTTTGCGCCTTTTGCAAATTATTGGCAGCCAGGCTTTTGTAGACTTCAATGAGCAATGCATCCGGGTCGGGCGCATTGGGATTGATCTCAGCGGGCGCGACTTTGTTGGGGCGTGACTTGGCCGTGACGATGGCAGGAGAGTAGCCATACGCCAGACATGACAATGCAAGAATAGCAAAAATGCGCGATTTTCCGGCTTTACCAGCAGCCGGAGCACCAGAATTGACTGCGAAAAACATTAGCTACCCGCGCGCTCCTGTTTGATCTGCCATTTGCCATCCTGCTTCACCATGTGCAAGGTCTTGCGGCTATTGGCGGTCAACTGGTCGGACGTATAAATTTGCCTGAACTTGACAGTGGCAGTGTTGCCGTCGACATCAATCTTGGCAGATTCAATTTTGACGTTAATGCGGCCTTTGCCTTCTATGCGGTTACGGCGTTCTTCTGCCCAGGCTTTATAAGGCTCACCTTTTGGCGTCTGGAAATCTTTTGCGTAATGAGCCAGATAAGTGTTGGTGTCTTTGCTACTCCAGGCCTTGGCCCAGTTTTCCACTGCCTTCAGCACGTCTTCTTCGGCTTTGTCGGTAGTGGCAGCAACAGGCGCAGGCTTGGCCTTGGGTTCTGGTTTGACAGTTTCCGGTTCAGGTTTTGCCATTGCGACTGTGCTTGCGCTGGCTTTAGCTGCGGAAGCCGCAGGTGCTGTCGCTGCTGCTACAGCAGTTTTGGGGTTGGTGCCACCCGTGGTGTTGCCAACCAGGTTCTTAACCAGGGTCAGCTTCAGCTTGGCGGTATTATTGTTGGAGTCGAGTTGCAAGGCCTTGTCATAGGCCTGGCTTGCCAGTTTGGCATACACGTCACCCAGATTTTCGTGGGCAGTGCCATAAGTAGGGTTGGTCCTGATAGCCATTTCCAGCGCGGCACGCGCCTTGTCATATTGACCGGAAGATGCGTACAAGACGGCCAGATTATTATAAGGCTCAGGCAGCTCAGGATAGTCGTCAGTTAATTTCGAGAAGACAGTGATGGCTTCTGCCGACTTGTTCTGTTCCGTCAATATCAGCCCCTTGAGGAAGCGCATCTGGGCATCCTTGGGCCGTTGCGCCAAAGCGGTATCCACTTTCTGCATGGCTTCATTTACCTGGCCAGCCCTGAGTAATTTGCCAACATCGGCGGCTTCATCTGCGCGCACATAGGCAGACATCAACAGCAGGGACAAACTGGAGAGAGTAAGTACATTCTTTAAAATGTGGCGCATGGTGTTCGGTCTTGGATTTATAGGAGTTTGGCAGAACATGTAAGCAGCAATGTTATACTGGCTATTAAGCAAAGCGCCATCTTATCAAATAAGTTGCCGACTATGGGTGTTTGACAAACAAACAGCATTTTACCTTCACTATATTTTTCAGTTTTGAATGAAACTGTGGTGCTCCGTGAATGAGGGATAAAAAAATTTTGTAAAGATGGGCCACCATAAAACTAGTACTTACATACTAATTTTTATTGCTCTGATGCAAGCCAATAGCGGGGAACACTGGACAGCGAGGATAGTTTTGATATCTAATCTGGTCCGTCAGGACAAATTGTCCCACAAAAGCATACGAATTTTGCAAAAAAATCATCTAAATGGTTTGTTTGCACGCTTAGCATAGCGACACATTATTCAATTAAACATTGCGCCCGCGCCAGAATGAAATTGGATTTTTTTATCAACTCGTGTGATGTTAAGGAGGCACGATGACTAAAACGACATTTTTAAATTTTGAACAATCAATTGCAGAGCTGGAAACAAAAATAGAAGAATTGCGTTTTGTTCAGGATGATTCGGCAGTCGATATTTCTGAAGAAATAGATAGACTGTCGAAGAAAAGCCAGATGTTAACGAAGGATATTTACGCCAAGTTGACCCCATGGCAAGTGTCGCAGATTTCCCGCCATCCCCAGCGTCCATATACCATGGACTATATCAATCAGATGTTTACTGATTTCCATGAGTTACATGGTGACCGCAGTTTTTCTGATGACCAATCCATCGTTGGTGGTCTGGCCAGGTTTAATGGGCAGGCGTGTATGGTCATGGGCCATCAAAAAGGTCGCGATACTAAAGAGCGCGCTTTGCGTAATTTCGGCATGCCCAAGCCAGAAGGCTATCGTAAGGCCATGCGCCTGATGAAGCTGGCCGAGAAATTCGATATTCCTGTATTTACCTTTGTGGATACTACCGGTGCCTGGCCTGGCATAGATGCAGAAGAGCGCGGTCAGTCTGAAGCCATTGGCCACAATCTGTATGTCATGGCAGAACTCAAAGTTCCACTGATCACCACCATTATTGGTGAAGGTGGCTCCGGTGGCGCATTGGCACTGGCAGTTGGCGACGCGGTATTGATGTTGCAATACGCAACTTACTCCGTGATTTCACCAGAAGGTTGCGCCTCCATCCTGTGGAAGACTTCTGACCGTGCATCCGATGCAGCAGAAGCGCTGGGTTTGACTGCCCATAGACTGAAAGCCATGGGTTTGATCGACAAGATCATCAATGAACCTCTGGGTGGTGCTCATAGGGATCCCAAGCAGATGTGTGCTTTGGTCAAACGTGCACTGGCAGATACCCTGCGTCAATTTCAGGGCGTAAAAACCAAGGACTTGCTGGCTGCCCGTCATGAAAAATTACTCAGCTATGGTAAGTTTAAGGAAACGAAACTTGCTGAATGAGGTCAGATCAACATTGCTCCAGTCTTGAGCAAAAATTCTCAAAAAAACTCGATGCCATTATTGCGGATTTCTGTGACAGCAATTTGCAAAATGGCCTCGCAGTAGGCTTTAGCGGCGGTTTGGATTCCACGGTTTTACTTGATCTGGCGGTCAAATACTGCCGCCGCGCCCAAATTTCACTGCATGCTTTTCATATACATCACGGCTTAAGTCCTCACGCTGATGACTGGTTAGTTCATTGCCAGGCTATTTGCGTCGCCAGTGGCATTCATTTTCATGCTGAACGTATTCACGTTGCCCGTGATAGCGGTGATGGCGTGGAGGCGTCTGCACGCAAGGGGCGCTACCAGGCATTGGGGCGGATGTCGGAAGATGCTGGCACCCCGTTAATACTGACTGCCCATCATCAGGATGACCAGGCCGAAACCCTGTTACTGCAATTACTCCGCGGTAGCGGCGTAGCTGGCATGTCTGGTATGGATGTTTGCCATCGTGCCCCCAATTTGTTTGGTCATGACAAAGTCATGCTGGGACGGCCATTATTGTCAGAAAAGCGGACAACACTGGAAGCCTATGCACGCCAGCAGGGCTTGCGCTATATAGAGGACGAGTCAAATACTGATCAACGCTATCTGCGCAATGCGCTACGTCATAGTGTCATGCCAATACTTGAGGGTTTGTCGCCGGGTTACTCAGAACGTATCGCCCGTTCTGCCACACATTTTCAGGCGGCGCAAGATTTGCTGCTGGAAGTTGCTGAACAGGATTTCAATAGCTGCTCGCATGAGACAGGGCTGGCAATTGCTGCCATGCGTACACTGAGTCCTGCGCGTAGAGATAATTTGTTCCGTTACTGGTTTGCCAGGGCTGGTGTGCGCATGCCGACGACCTCACGACTGAAAGAAATGCAAAGTCAGCTGTTTGATGGCCGTGAAGATGCTCGAATTACTGTTCAGCATGACACCATTGCCATACATCGCTATCAAAACGTCGTCTACCTGTCCGCACAAAAAGCGGAGATCGCAGAAGAAAATTGCTTGCAGGAATTTGCATGGCAAGGGCAGGATAGTATCCATTTCCCAGAATTCGCTGGTAGCCTGTATTTTGACCAGAGTGAACATGGTCTCGATGCGTCATGGCTACAATCACAGACACTAGTCTTGCATCTGCGCCGGGGAGGGGAGCGATTGAAGTTGGCTGAAAATCGTTCTACCCGCGATATGAAGGGGCATTATCAATCCCTGAAGATACCTTTCTGGCAGCGCGAGCGCTTGCCTTATGTTTCTATCGGTAAGGATTTGTTATTTGCTGCAGGCGTTGGCATGCAGAGCCGGTTTTGCCAGGACAAACCTGGCTCTTGCATTTCCCTACGCTGGGTTTTTGATTAAATTAGGCATTATCGTCTTATAGGAATATTAAATATGCGTAGACAGCTAGTCCTCGATACCGAAACCACAGGTTTGAATGCGCGCAATGGTGACCGCATCATAGAAATTGGTTGTGTAGAATTAATTAACCGTAAACTGACTGGCAATAACTTTCATCGCTACATTAATCCTGAGCGTGATTCAGAAGAGGGTGCGCTGGCAGTCCACGGCTTAACTACTGAGTTCTTAAGTGATAAGCCCAAGTTTGCCGAAGTAGCCGAGGAATTCTGCGCCTATGTTAAGGATGCGGAAATCATTATCCATAATGCACCCTTTGACGTTGGTTTCCTGAATGCTGAGCTTGCGCGCCTGAATTTGTCAGCGCTGACTGAATATTGCCCCAGTATTGTAGATACACTGGTCCAGGCAAAGGAATTGCATCCTGGAAAGCGAAACTCACTGGATGCACTTTGTACCCGCTATGAAATTTCAAACTCGCACCGCAAATTGCATGGCGCTTTGCTGGATGCTGAATTGCTGGCAGATGTTTTTCTGGCAATGTCGCGTGGACAAAATAGCTTTGAGATCGACATTGAAGAGGATGACGCGCCTAAAGTGCAGGAAGTCGTTGCGTTTGATATGCCGGTTGGAGAAATTGCAGTTTTAATGGCAACAGCTGAAGAGATGGATGAGCATGAAGCATTGTTGTCCGGCTTGGATAAACAAATCAAAGATAAATGTATTTGGCGCACGACGGTGTAGGAAATAATGGTAAATATTGTGTTTTTGGAAATTCATGAGATGCAATAAACATAATAATTAATTGCTTTAGTAGTAATTTAGAAGACTCAAAAAGGATCACCTGTTGCAAACGGGTGATTTTTTTTGAGTTTTTTTTGATCTCAACCCTAAAGTTTTCACAATTTGTTGCCGTTAGATGGGTATGAAAATAAATCGAAAATATTTTTAAATATTCCCTAAAGTTTTCTAAAGTGCTGCCGTTAATGATTATGAGACGATGAAGTAAAAGTCCTTCTTTTGCTTAAGTTATTGTTTTTATTGATGTTTTTTGAATTGGCTAATTTTGCTGATCCGAAAAAATAAAAATCTGTTTTCTACGAAATCTTATTTTGTAGATATCTAATTGTGCCTGTAGGATATTTTCCTACGGCATGCCTTCGTTTTATTCTTGGTTTAAATACGGAATCTCGCTTATACAGCGGCTTTTCACCAGCCTGCACAATGTATCTCACTGGCAATGCAAACATGCCACTGATAACAAACTGGAGGGTGAGAAAATGACGCAGAACGATATGATGGCCGAGATTCGGGATGCCAATTTGAGTTATTTGATGTTGGCACAACAAATGATTCGCGCTGATAAAGCGACCGCTATTTTCCGTTTGGGTATTGGTAAAGAAATTGCTGACCTGATTGAGGGTCTGAATAATGCCCAAATTTTGAAATTGGCTGGCTCCAATATGATGTTGGCGCGCTTCCGCTTCGAAGATAGTTCCATTTTGTGTATGTTGACAAATTACAACAAGGAACGTGCTCTTGCGCATTCCCATGCTGCGATTTTGATGGCTGGTCAACCAGTCGAAGAAATTCATTAATTTGTCGAGCATTTCAATCAAGGTGGATGGGGAATAATCATGGCAAGCAAAAGCGTAGTAAACGAAGCACACGAAATTCAATTGGCAATTGAATTGGTCAATCTGGGCGCCAGGTTGCAATTGCTGGAATCCGAGACTTCCTTGTCGCGTGAGCGCCTGCTGAAGATCTACAAGGAATTGAAGGGTGTATCGCCGCCAAAAGGCATGCTGCCTTTTTCTACGGACTGGTTTATTACCTGGCAGCCAAATATTCATTCTTCCCTGTTCATGAATATCCATAAATATTTGCGTGAACATGCTGGCGTGGAGGGTATTGAGGCCATCATCAAGGCATATCGTCTGTATCTTGAGCAGGTGCCGGTGCCAATTGGGGATGAGCCCGTATTGTCACTGACAAGGGCTTGGACTCTGGTGCGCTTCTTTGAGGGTAAAATGCTCAGTTTTGCAAAATGTTGCAAATGCAGCGGGCAATTTGTTGCGCATAGCCTGGATTTGCATGATGATTATGCTTGTGGTTTATGCCACGTCCCATCACGGGCAGGTAAAACAAAAAAAGCAAAAGATGCGGAGGCCGCGTTGGAGATGGTGGCTTAAAATTCAGGAGGAGCCTTGGAGGTAGTAGCGTCAAAAACCCGCAAAGGCAAGCTCCTCCCGGCTAACGGAGTTTTTTCTTCGCCAGTATTTCTCGCGCTTAGCTTACAGTTACTCGCTTTTGTCCTTTCTTATTTGCTATATGCCGCCGACAGGTGGCAGTTCGGTAGCTTACTCTCTCCCTATTTCCTGCTTGCTGTCCATGCGGGCATCGCTGCAACTCTCAGTTTCTTGCTGGGCATGAGTTGGTGGTGGTGGCTAATACAATTTACTTTCCCTTTTGCGGTTGTCGCCTCTCTGGTATTCCAGTTGCACCCGGGTTTCAGTTTGTCCATCTTTTTATTGTTGGTATTGTTGTTTTGGTCAACTTACCGCACCCAAGTCCCATATTTTCCTTCCAAATCCAGTTTGTTGCCGTGTATTCTTGAGCAACTACCTGCTCGCAATGATTTGCGCTTTATTGATATCGGCAGTGGTTTTGGAGGGGTATCTATCAGCCTGGCAAAAATGCGACCTGAACAATCATTCTTTGGCGTTGAGGTGGCGCCCATCCCCTGGCTGGTAAGTTGGCTCAGGGCTGCGGTATTAAGTAAGAAGCTGCGGTTTTACTTAAAAGATTATTTGGAGTTGGATTTTGCTGATTTTGATGTGGTTTTTGCTTACCTGTCTCCGGTGGCTATGCCAGGACTGTGGGAAAAGGTCAGATCTGAAATGAGGCCAGGTGCGATTTTCATGAGTTATGAATTTAAAGTGCCCGGTGTCGAAGCGGATTTAATTATAAAAAGCAATCTGAATGACCCCGATCTGTATATCTGGCGCATATAATGATCATAGTGAAATGTATTCCTGAAGCAATATTTAACCTTCCATTTCTGGTGAATGTTTCAGGTCTGAGGTAGTGTAGTCGATATTATAAAAAATCCTCTCTAAGGAGTAAAAGCTCGTGTTAGTTATCGTCGGCTATATCGTCGTGTTGGGCTCAGTCTTTGGTGGCTTCGTCATGTCCGGCGGGCATTTGGCGGTATTGTTTCAGCCCCTGGAATTGTTGATGATAGGTGGCGCCGCACTTGGTGCTTCTCTGGTTGGTAACAATGCTAAAACCTTGAAGTCGACAATGAAGGCGCTTCCTAGCGTGCTGAAAGGTTCCAAATATACAAAGTCATTGTATATGGAGCTCATGACCATGCTGTTCGACGTCCTGACCAAGGTGCGCAAAGAAGGCTTGATGTCTATCGAGGGCGATATTGAAAAGCCTGAAGAAAGCCCGCTTTTTAGTAAATATCCTGCAATTGTCCACGATCATCATATGATGGAGTTTATAGGGGATTATTTACGTCTGATGGTGTCGGGAAATATGGATGCCTTTCAAATCGAGAATTTAATGGACAATGAGCTGGAGACACATCACCACGAAGGTGCCGTGCCCGCCCATTTTATTGCCAAACTGGGTGATGGCTTGCCAGCCTTTGGTATTGTGGCTGCCGTGATGGGGGTGGTGCACACCATGGAGTCAGTAGGTATTCCACCTTCTGAATTGGGGATTTTGATTGCGCATGCGCTGGTGGGTACTTTCCTTGGTATTTTGCTGGCCTACGGTTTTGTTGGCCCTCTGGCGGGTTTGATGGAGCAGCAACTTGATGAATCGTCCAAAACATTTCAATGTATCAAGGTGACCTTGCTGGCCAGTTTGAATGGTTATGCACCGGCTTTGGCGGTGGAGTTTGGCCGCAAGGTATTGTATTCAACCGAGAGGCCTACGTTCTCAGAGTTGGAAGAACATATTAAGCAATCTAAATCTAAATAATAAAAACTGGATTGGTGATGGCAAGCGAAGAACTAAGACCGATTATCGTCAAGCGCATCAAGAAGGTGGCTGGTGGCCATCATGGTGGTGCCTGGAAGATCGCTTATGCCGATTTTGTGACTGCAATGATGGCGTTTTTCTTGTTGATGTGGTTGCTGGGTTCGACTGCCAAGGGTAATTTGAATGGTATCGCCGAATATTTTCAAACCCCGTTGAAGGTGGCAATGGCGGGTGGTGACGGTAGTGGTGATAGTTCCAGTGTTATCAAGGGCGGTGGTAAGGACCTCAGCGCACGTGAGGGGCAAAATCGCAAGGGTGAGATAGATGCTCAGAAAAAAACCTACAATTTGCAAGCGGCTGAAGCAGCCCTGGCAAAAGTCGAAGCAGAACGCTTGAAGGGCCTGAAGACCAAGATTGAGGCAGCGATAGAGTCTAACCCAACCTTGAAGCAGTATAAGAAACAGTTGTTGCTGGATATCACCACAGATGGTTTGCGTATTCAAATGGTCGATGAGCAAAATCGCCCTATGTTTGCCTCGGCCAAGGCAGATTTGCAGCCCTATACCAGAGAAATTTTGCATGAGATAGGTAAGGCTTTGAATGATGTGCCGAATCGCATCAGTTTGTCAGGCCATACCGATGCTTCACCCTACGGTAGTGGAGAGCGCGGTTATAGCAATTGGGAATTGTCGGCTGACCGTGCCAATGCTTCCAGACGAGAATTGATTTATGGTGGTATGGATGAAACCAAGGTTTTGCGCGTAGTTGGTCTATCTTCTTCTGTATTGTTTGATAAGCAGGATCCCTTGAATCCCATCAATCGCAGGATCAGCATCATCGTCATGAATAAAAAAGCGGAGGAATCTGCGTCGCAGGATGGTGGCTCTATTGAAGTTGCAAATCAGTCTGACTCAAGTGCGGAAATTTCAGTCAAGCCTTGACGGTAGCAAGACGTAGCATCATTAAGTCAAAATGCATAGATAGGATGCTTAAGATGTCCAAAAAGAAACTGTTGGGTTCTCAGGTTAAGCAACTTTTATCAGGTGTGTCTGATCATGGAAATGCACATTTGCTGGAGGTTGAGACCGACCTTGCGCAAACAACCATACTCTTGGGCGAGGCAATAGAAAAGCTGGGAGTCAGCTTTATGGCCCTGCATGCAGCCATTTCGAGTGAGCAGGAAGAAATCAATTTAATCGTTAGTTCCGGTGGTGTTTCTGATGAAAGCGTATTGCGTCTCAAGGTAATACAGGAAGATATTGCCAGGCATATCAGTTCAGCCGTGACCAGCTTGCAATTTCAGGATTTGACCAGTCAGTTGATTTCAAGAACCCTGCAGCGATGCGAAGGTTTGCGGGAAGTCTTGGGGACTTTGGGAGTGGTAGGCAATGATATTGAGCACGACGGTGAATCAGATGAGTTGACGGCCTTGTTGCGTGAGACTACCGTCCGTCTGGAGAAGCAAAGTGCGGACCTGAAAAATTTGTTACATAAAGCTGTGCATCAGAAGCATCTGGATAGTGGTGACATCGAGTTATTTTAAATCAAGTGGTGGTTTGCAGAAGCTGCCTACAATTCGTATAACGGAGTAATTATGGCCAAGACAATTTTAGCTGTGGATGATTCTGGCTCCTTGAGGCAGATGGTGGCATTCAGTTTGAAAGCCGCAGGATATCAGGTGATTGAAGCAGTTGATGGCCAGGATGGACTGGAAAAAGCACGCAATCAGGTCGTTGATCTGGTATTGACCGATCAAAATATGCCACGCATGGACGGCCTGACGCTGATCAAGTCTCTACGTGGATTGCCCTCATATGCTCGAGTGCCTATCTTGATGCTGACAACCGAATCTAGCGACGATATGAAGGCAAAAGGTCGGGCTGCTGGCGCCAATGGCTGGCTGGTGAAGCCTTTTGATCCGCAAAAACTGACTGAAGTAGTGAAAAAAGTGATTGGCTGAATTAATGGCCTGAAGTCTGGGCAAACAAATGTAAATCACGGAGTTTAATAATGACGATTGACATGAGTCAGTTTTTCCAGGTTTTTTTCGACGAGGCGGAAGAGCTTCTTGCCGAGAAGGAAAAATTGTTACTTGCCGTCGATATCTCTTCACCAGATCCTGAGGATTTGAATGCCATTTTTCGTGCCGCTCACTCCATCAAGGGGGGCGCGTCGACCTTTGGCCTGACAGATATGACGGAAGTGACTCATATACTGGAGTCACTGCTTGATAAGATACGCAAGGGTGAAATGGCGCTGACTGCAGAGCATGTAGATGCTTTCCTCATCGCTAAAGATATTTTGAAGATGCAGCTTGACGGGCATAAGTTAGGTACGCCTGTAGATCAGGATGCAGTTGCTGATGTCAGGATGTTGCTGCAATCACTGTCGCAGGATGC
Source organism: Undibacterium sp. Di27W (assembly GCF_049340345.1). NCBI lineage: Bacteria > Pseudomonadati > Pseudomonadota > Betaproteobacteria > Burkholderiales > Oxalobacteraceae > Undibacterium > Undibacterium sp. Di27W. Next base: position 764,768 of record NZ_JBMPOS010000001.1, read on the forward strand.
AGTGCCCATTGCTGCTCCCACGGCCAGTTTTGCCAGCCGCAGTCCAGAATTTGATGATGCAGATGTAGTCTATAAAACGGCTTTCAAAATTGAATTGCCCGATGTTTCTGAATCAGACGCCGCTGCGATCATGTCGGAGCTGGGATTGCTCGGCTCCATATCCAGACTGGATAATAATGGCAGCAATGTAGTCCTGGCTTTGCGGACGAATGAAAGCAAAGATGACATTATTTCGATTTGTTCTTTTATTCTGAATCCTGACACACTGAAAATAACAGAAGAGCAAATCGCCAACTTACCCGCCAGTAAAGCGCAGCCTAGCGACGATGACCTGGGTTATGGTTTCTTTGAACCCCTGGACGCCATGTTTCCGCCTGAGGAAAACAAGTCAGAAACCGCTTCTGAAAAAGTGGCGGACATTGTTATTCCAGAAAAGGCAGCGCCGCTTGCCGAGAAAAAAGTGGAGAAGCCTACTGCTTCCCAGGAATCCTCTACCATACGGGTCGGCATAGAAAAAGTAGATCAACTGATCAATTTGATTGGTGAATTGGTCATTACTCAGGCCATGTTGGAGCAGCGTACTCAAGACTTGGATCCGATTGCCAATGAACGTCTGCTGAGCAGCGTGGCACACCTGACCAGAAATACCCGTGATTTGCAAGAAGCTGTCATGTCCATACGCATGATGCCCATGGATTATGTTTTTTCGCGTTTTCCACGCATGGTCAGGGATTTGGCGACCAAACTGGGCAAGAAAGTTGAATTCGTCACTTATGGCGCTTCGACAGAGCTGGATAAGGGCTTGATTGAACGTATTGTCGATCCACTGACGCATCTGGTGAGAAATAGTATAGATCATGGCATAGAAATGCCAGCTACCAGAGCGCAGACAGGCAAAAGTGAAACAGGTAAATTGTCCCTGTCTGCGGTACATCAGGGCGGTAATATTGTGATTGAAGTCAGTGACGATGGCGGTGGCCTGCATAGGGATAAAATCCTGGCCAAGGCAAGGCAGAATGGCCTGACCGTTTCTGATGCAATGAGTGATAGTGAAGTCTGGCTCCTGATCTTTGCACCTGGATTTTCAACTGCCGAAACGGTGACTGATGTGTCTGGTCGCGGTGTTGGTATGGATGTGGTCAAGCGCAATATCGCTGCCATGGGCGGCGTCGTCGACATCCGCTCAGCCAAGGGTTATGGTACGACGATTACGATATCCTTGCCTTTGACGCTGGCGATCCTGGATGGCATGTCGATCAAGTTTGGTAATGAGATTTATATTTTACCTCTGGGCTTCGTCATGGAGTCTCTACAGCCAGCCAAGGCAGATATAAAGGAAATCAGTGGCAAGGGCAGAGTGGTAAAGGTGCGCGATGAATACCTGCCGCTGGTACCCTTGTATGAATATTTCGATATTCCGCCCAAATATACAGATCCATCTGATGGCATCGTTGTGATTGTGGAAGTGGATGGGAAAAAAGCCGCATTATTTGTTGATGATCTGGTTGGTCAGCAACAAGTGGTGGTAAAAAATATAGAATCAAACTATAAGAAAGTCCCTGGCATCTCAGGAGCAACTATCCTGGGTGATGGTGGTGTTGCACTTATTTTGGATGTCGCTGCCGTTTTGCGCACTGCGCGATGAAGATTGAATTAGAAATTTAAGACGAGGAAAAAGAAATGACGCAAATTTCACAGGCTGGTGATCATGGCTCCAACGATGGAGCTAAATCAGATATTGCTGGGCATGAATTCCTTGCTTTTACCTTGGGTAACGAAGAGTACGGTATCGATATTCTCAAGGTTCAGGAAATACGTGGCTATGAAGCTGTAACGCGGATTGCCAATGCACCAGAGTTTTTGAAGGGCGTTATCAATTTGCGCGGGATCATCGTTCCCGTGGTGGATATGCGCATCAAATTTAATTTGGGAGCACCTACTTATGACCAATTTACGGTGGTCATTATTTTGAATATTGAAGGGCGCATCGTCGGTATGGTTGTCGATAGCGTATCCGATGTCACGACTTTGCTGCCTGAACAGGTCAGACCAGCTCCAGAAATGGGAACGACCTTCAGTACCGATTTCTTGATAGGCTTGGGCACACTAGATGACCGCATGTTGATTTTGGTAGACATCGATAAATTGATGTCTAGCCCTGAAATGGGACTGGTAGAGGCAGCCGCTTGATCATGTGACTACTGTTTTGGTCATTCAGCTTTGAAAAAGTGTAGATAGAGTAGTAGGCAAAAAAATAAATAGGAGACGCTATGAATCTAAGAAACTTTAAAATTGGCACCCGTTTGGGAGTCGGCTTCGCACTTATTTTAGCTGGCCTGATAGGCGTTATTTTGTTTGTCAATGCACTCAGTGGTAATAATCGTCAGGCCATGGTAAATGGTTTGAATCTGGCTGCCCAAAAACAGGTGTTGGCCAATAATATGAAGAGCGCCTTGTTTGAAGGTGGTATCGCCATGCGCAATATAGGCATACAGTCTGATGTAGGTGAAATGCAAAAGGAAGAGGGTAAGGTCAAGCTGCAAAAGAAGAAATATGAAGAAGCCAAAGAAAAGATTGCTTCTCTTGGTTTGAATGAAGAAGAAAAGAAAATATTGGGCGATATCGCCAAATTGGATAAGGATATTGATAAACCATTAAAAGATGCAGTAGGCCAGGCCCTGGCTTTTAATGGTGAAGGTGCAGCAAAAATTATCGCCACTGTGATTGACCCTCTGAGTGTTAAATCAATACAGGAGATGAATAAATTAGTTGATTTGCAGGAAGTTGCTTCCAAGCAGGTTTTTGAAACTTTTGCCGCTGCAGGTGCCAAGCTGACGATGTGGTTATATGTCATTCTGCTGTCTGCTCTGGCTGTAGGTGCATTATTTGCCTGGACTATTACACGCAGCATTACCCAGCCTTTGCAAGAGGCATTGAGTTTGGCTGAGACAGTAGCTGACGGTGACTTGCGTAGCCAGGTTACGGTATCCGGCAATGATGAAGTGACCTCCTTGTTCCAGGCGCTGAAAAACATGAATGATAATCTGGCCGCAACTGTCGGACAGGTCAGGACAGGCACAGAAACCATCACCGTCGCCTCACAAGAAATCGCCAGCGGCAATGCAGACTTGTCGAGCCGTACAGAATCGCAAGCCAGCTCACTGGAAGAAACTGCCAGCTCTATGGAAGAGTTGACCAGCACAGTCAGGCAAAATGCCGACAATGCAAGGCAAGCCAATCAATTGGTGGTTTCTGCTTCTGGTGTGGCAGTCAAGGGTGGGGCAGTAGTCGGCCAGGTAGTCAGTACCATGGGTTCGATCAAGGAAAGCTCACGCAAGATCGTCGACATCATAGGCGTCATTGATGGCATCGCTTTCCAGACCAATATCCTGGCCTTGAATGCGGCGGTAGAGGCGGCCAGGGCTGGTGAGCAGGGGCGTGGTTTTGCCGTCGTAGCAGCAGAAGTGCGCAACCTGGCACAGCGCAGTGCCAGTGCGGCCAAAGAAATCAAATCGCTCATCAGTGACTCGGTAGACAAGGTAGACCAGGGTAGCAAACTCGTCGACGAAGCAGGCAAGACCATGGATGAAATCGTCACCAGTGTCCAGCATGTGGCTGACATCATGAGCGAGATCACGGCCGCCAGCCAGGAACAAAGTTCAGGCATAGAACAAGTGAACCTGGCGATTACACAAATGGATGAAATGACGCAGCAAAATGCGGCTTTGGTAGAGCAGGCAGCCGCAGCGGCAGAAAGCATGGAAGAGCAAGCCGTTGCATTAGCGCAGGCTGTGAGCGTCTTTAAGCTTAATTCAGGGATGGGGCATGTACCTCAACAAACAAAACCTGTGGTCAGTAAAGCATTCAATAAGCCTGTCGCGACAAGGGCGGCTCAAGTGAAGGCTTTGCCTAGAGCTGAACCATCAGGAACAGCTGGTGCTGGAGCCAGGGCGAGCAAGCCAGTTGCAGATAAGCAGGATGATTGGGAAGAATTTTGATCTAAGATCATCAATAGGTTTTAAGGCTGAGGCCGGGGTTTTGGATTAAATACCCCGATAGTAAAGAGGTACTGATTATCTGGATTTTTATTTGAAATCAGCTTTCGTCTCTGAAACAGGATGGGGAAAGTTTAAGAAAGCATTGAATGACGAAATCCATCGATAAAACCAGGTCGGACACTTCAAAAGAGTTTACGTTTAACTCCAGGGATTTTGACCGTGTCCGTGACTTGATTTATAAAAAGGCTGGCATTTCTCTGGCTGATAGCAAGCAGGAAATGGTCTATAGCCGGCTGGCACGTCGTCTGCGGGCGACTGGTATCAGCTCGTTTTCTGACTATCTGGATAGCCTGGAAAGTAATCAGATTGAGTCAGAGTGGGAAGCCTTCACCAATGCACTGACAACGAATTTGACTTCGTTTTTCAGGGAAGAACATCACTTTCCCATACTTGCTGAACACATCGCCAAAAGACAGGAAACAGTCAATATCTGGTGTTCTGCCAGCTCAACAGGGGAGGAGCCCTATTCTATTGCGATGACACTATGCGAGGCATTCGGGACTTTACGTCCGCCTGCTCATATTATTGCAACAGATATAGATACCAATGTTCTGGAAACTGCTTCGCGTGGTGTATATAACCTGGACCGTATAGAAAAACTGTCGGCAGAAAGAACCCGCAAGTTTTTTCTTAAAGGTAAGGGTGCGCAAGAAGGTCTGGTCAGGGTAAGACCGGAATTACGGGAATTGATCACATTTAAGCAATTGAATTTATTGGAAGATAACTGGCCTTTGAGCGGCGAATTTGATGCAATTTTTTGCCGGAATGTCATGATCTATTTTGACAAGCCTACGCAGGGGAAAATCTTGAAGAAGTTTGTTCCCTTGATGAAGCCGGACGGTTTGTTGTTTGCAGGCCACTCAGAGAATTTTTTGTATGTTTCTGATGACTTCAAGCTCAGAGGTAAGACGGTCTATGAACTGACCAAGTCGCATGCTCCTGGCAACAGAACGACATTGCGCCATTTGCAAAAGGGTAATCCATGAGCCAGCTAAGTGAAGAGCATTTTGCAACGAATGTTTATTATGATCGAACCTTTGATTGTGATGCTGCCAAGATATTACCTGGTGAATTTTATTTCACCAACAAGGATATGTTGATTGTCACGGTCCTCGGGTCCTGTGTTTCTGCATGCATACGGGATCGTGTTTCTGGCGTCGGTGGCATGAATCATTTTATGTTGCCCGATACCGGGGGGGATGCCGATAATCCTGTATCAGCCTCCATGCGCTATGGCACTTATGCAATGGAAGTATTAATCAATGAATTGTTGAAAGCCGGAGCCAAGCGCGAAAATATGGAAGCCAAAGTTTTTGGCGGTGGCAATGTTTTGCGCGGGTTTACGGCGATCAATGTTGGTGAGCGCAATGCCAGATTTGTGCTGGATTATCTGCGTGCCGAAAGAATGCGCGTGACGGCCGAAGATTTGAATGACATTTATCCGCGCAAAGTATATTTCTTTCCCAAGACGGGCAAGGTGTTAGTCAAGAAACTGAAAGTAGAACATAACGATACTCTCAGAAGGCGCGAGCAAGATTATGCTAGCAAGCTCAAAACGACCTCGGTGGGTGGGGAAGTGGATCTGTTCTAGTTATTTATTGCGTGATGTCATCTTCATCAATGAGTGCGGAGTATTTTGAATGAAAATAAAAGTATTAATTGTTGACGACTCTGCGTTGATACGAAGTGTCATGAGCGAAATTATAGGCAGCCAGCCAGATATGGAAGTGGTTGGCGTGGCTCCTGACCCCTTGGTCGCACGCGAGCTGATCAAGCAAACCAATCCTGATGTACTTACTCTGGATGTGGAAATGCCCAAGATGGATGGACTGGATTTTCTTGAGCGCTTGATGCGCTTGAGGCCTATGCCCGTCATCATGGTGTCTTCGCTGACTGAGCGCGGTTCTGAAATTACCATGCGCGCACTTGAATTGGGGGCGGTAGACTTTGTCACCAAGCCCAAGTTATCCATACAAAGTGGCATGCTTGAATACACAGAGCTGATTGCAGACAAGATCAGGATCGCCTCCAAAGCCAGAATCAGGCCAAGAAGCGTGCCTGTAGCGGATGCTGGGCATGTGAATGTTGGAGTATTGCCACAAGTACGCAATCCACTGACCAGTAGTGAAAAGCTGATTATTATCGGTGCGTCCACTGGTGGTACTGAGGCTATCAAGAATTTCCTGGTACAGATGCCTTCAGATTGCCCTGGAATTTTGATTACTCAGCATATGCCAGAAGGATTTACACGTTCATTCGCCAAGCGCCTGGATGGGCTGTGCAAAATTTCTGTATCCGAGGCTGCTGGTGGCGAGCGTGTCTTGCCCGGGCATGCATACATAGCGCCCGGTCATTCACACCTCTTGCTAGGGCGCAGTGGTGCCAATTATGTGACGCAACTGGATCAGGGTGAGCCGGTGAATCGTCATCGTCCCTCAGTGGATGTGTTGTTCCGTTCTGCCGCGACCTATGCAGGTAAAAACGCGGTGGGAGTGATTTTGACAGGTATGGGCAAGGATGGTGCTGCCGGTATGCTGGAGATGAAAAATGCAGGTGCATACAATTTTGCCCAAGATGAAGCAAGTTGTGTAGTATTTGGTATGCCGCGTGAAGCAATTGCAATTGGCGCGACACATGAGGTTGGCCCTTTGAACGAATTGCCTACCAAGGTTCTGCATTACCTTGCTACACATGGTAGTCGAGCCTTGAGGGTGTGACGATTTGTTAGAATTTGATGTCTTACTGCAATTTCAGCACCGTTTTATCTCAATTTGTCCGATAATGCTAATAACTGTCCTTAAAGAAATAGTGGAGTAATTCATGGCCGATCAAAATCTCAAATTTTTAGTAGTTGACGACTTTTCTACTATGCGTCGCATTGTGCGGAATTTGCTTAAAGAGTTGGGATATTCCAATGTCGATGAAGCAGAAGACGGAGCAATGGGTTTGGCAAAGTTGAAGAATGGTGATTTCGATTTCGTCATCTCTGACTGGAATATGCCTAATATGGATGGCTTGACGATGCTGCAGCATATTCGTGCTGATCCAGCCTTGTCTAAAATGCCGGTACTCATGGTGACGGCAGAAGCCAAAAAAGAAAACATCATTGCTGCCGCTCAGGCAGGTGCCAATGGTTATGTGGTAAAACCATTTACAGCTGCCACCCTGGACGAAAAGCTGACAAAGATCTTCGAAAAGCTGGGGAAATAGTCAGGCGACAGCTTGAAGTGGAGGAGAACATGAGTCAGAACATCAATCCAAATACTCAGCATGACGATCTCCTGAACAGAGTAGGACACATGACCAGGTTATTGCATGATAGTTTGCGTGGCCTGGGTTTGGACAAGTTGCTGGAACGCGCTGCCGAGGACATACCGGATGCACGTGATCGCCTTGATTACGTTGCTCAAATGTCTGAGAAGGCAGCGCAACGTGTCTTGAACGCGACAGATATTGCCATTCCTTTGCAGGAAGCATTAGATACGGATGCAAAGAAGCTGACTGCCTCTTTTTCTGAAATACAGGCGCAGACTCCGCTGCCTGAACAGTACCAGCAATTTCACGAGCAGTTGCAGGCCTATCTCAAATTGGCCAGCACCAATAGCCTGGAAACCAAGTCCCATTTGATGGAAATCATGATGGCGCAGGATTTCCAGGATTTGACTGGTCAAGTCATCAAGAAGGTAACAGTGCTTGCTCAAAGTCTTGAGCAGCAATTACTACAATTGCTTGTCGATTACTCACCGAATGAACTCAAGAAGGAGACAGTTGATGGGCTGTTGAATGGCCCGCAAATAAATCCGGAAGGGAATGCAGACCTTGTTGCAAATCAAGGGCAAGTAGATGATTTGCTCGATAGTCTAGGCTTCTGAGTTTTTCAGTCATATTAACTAACATAAATAATAAATAAGATGATAGAAGAAAGCTTCATCGTAAGAGAGCCATTACTCGATCCTAAGCAACGAGTCATAGGTTTCCAATTTTCCTGGCAGCAGCCGGATCAAAATGCAGAGGCAAGCACAGAGAGCCTGAGTGCCTTGCTGGAATTTGTCGCAGTACAATTGCAAGATGATGACAAGGGATTCTTGCTTGGCGATAGTCTGTTGTTTCTTGAGGCCGTGCCAGAGTTGTTGCATGCGGAAGGTTTAAAGCTGCTGCCAGCAAAAAATATAGTGCTCATCTTGCACAAGAAGTATTTTGCTGACCCTGCCACTTTGGAGGCAGTGACGGAATTGCGCAAATTGGGCTATGGTATTTGTTTGCGTGGCGCAGAAGTGACGACATTGGAGCGCTCCTATTTCGCGCAAATTTCCCATCTCGAAGTCAAGTTGAATGCGGCTAATTTCGCCTCTCAAGCCAAGGTGTATGCTGCGCTGAAACAATCCACGGTACGTATGGTGGCGCGCAATGTACTCGCATGGCAGGATTTTGATGCTTGCTCGGCATTGGGGCTGGATAGTTTTGTTGGTAAGCTGCATTTGACGCCCAGACCCAGTACAGCGCCCAAGACTTTGAATACGTCTCAGACGACTATTTTGCAGTTGATGGAAATGGTCAGAAAAAATGCGGATATTCAACAACTTGAAGCCGTGGTCAAGCGCGATGCGACTCTGGCTTACAAGCTTTTGCGCTATATTAACTCGGCAGGTTTTGGTTTGCGCACCGAAGTGCAATCCTTGAAGCATGCTGTGCAAATGCTGGGATATAGTCCTTTATACCGTTGGCTCACTCTGTTGTTGGCGACGGCCAGCACCAGTGGCTATTCACCGGTATTGCTGGAAACCGCCATTATTCGAGGCCGCCTGGCTGAAATTCTGGGCCAAAGTAAAATGTCCAAGAGTGAGGCGGAAAATCTGTTTGTTGCCGGTATGTTCTCTTTGCTGGACAGGCTTTTGGGCATCCCTATGGAAGAAGTGCTTTCATCCATACAATTACCAGAGGTTGTCACAGAAGCCCTGATTTCGCGCGGTGGCACTTACGGGCCTTTCCTGGCTTTGGCTGAGGCGTGTGAACTCAATAGCATGCTGGTTGGTTCACTGGCTGAATCTTTGAAGATTACACCAGCAGATTTGAATGCAGCGCATATGGCAGCGTTGGTCTGGGCAAAAAATGTTGCATCCCTAGCCTGATCAAATCGTATATCCATGAAAAGACAAGCATTTGCTTGTCTTTTTTTTGCTTTATCCCGCAAGAATGGATAAAGTTCGCTACTTGAAAAAATAATTATGACAAATTCCATTGAGACATGGTCGATAGGCCGTCATTCTTCACTACTATGAGTAATCTGCAAGCTGAAATCGAAGGGCATCAAGCAAGCATACCAGCATGGTTGGTATGGTTGCTGACCTTTTTCTTTTTGGCTTATGGCCTGGGCTGTTATCCCATACTGGATAATAACGAAGGCTTGTATGCTGAGATTCCCCGGGAAATGCTGGCATCCGGAGACTGGCATCATTGGATCATTCCTTATCTGAATGGTCTGGCGTATATGGAGAAACCTCCATTGCTATACTGGCTGACGGCCATTTGCTTTGCCGTTTTTGGTGAAAACGAATGGGCTGCCAGGGCGGTGCCTGCCATGTCAGCATTGTCATGTGTGGCGATGATACTGTGGTTCGGTCGCCAGATAAATCGGGTGACGGCGGCCAGGCTGGCTGCATTGATGTTCATCAGTGGCTTGGGAGTCATGGCAATGTCGCGCACCCTGATGTTCGATATGCTATTGACAGTGTTTTTGACCGGTGCCCTGATGGCAGGCTATTTGTTCAGCATATCCGGCAATAAGAAAAAACTCTATTGGTCACTGGGATTGCTGGCTTTCGCTTTGTTGGCTAAAGGTTTTGTGGCAATCATCCTGTTTGTGGCCGTGACCTTTGTCTATACGCTGCTATTTTCCAGTTCGGCAGCAGATTTTCTAAAAAGAATACTGACCTGGTTCAATCCCAGGGCTATTGGAATTTTTTTGTTGATAGCCTTGCCCTGGCATATTGCTGCCATCGTGGCTGAACCCATATTTGCCTGGTTCTATTTTATTAATGAGCATGTGCTGCGTTTTTTGGGTAAACGTGAGCCGCATGACTACTATGCTGGTGCGTGGTGGTATTACTTGCCCAGGATGGTGATTTACCTCTTTCCCTGGTCTTTCTTTTTGCCTGTGCTTTTGTTTGTCAAAGCTCAAAAAACAAGCCCTAGAGTGCTGCATTTTTTCCTGGCTTGTGCCTGGATCATGCCTGTGCTGTTTTTCTCAGTCTCTAGTGCCAAGGCGAATTATTATCTCGTCGTGGTCATGCCACTTGCAGCCTTGCAACTTGCTATTGCTTTGGAAGACCGGCAGTTTGGGCGGGCATGGGGCAGGGGGCTGGTGGGCCTGGTCCTGGCGGTTTTGTTTGGTATACTCGCCTGGCAGGCGGGCAAGCAAGGGGCGTCTCAATTTTCTTCCTTGCTCATTTATGGCGTGCAAGGTATACAATTTTTACGGGCATTCATGATTAGTGCCTGTCTCTTGAGCCTAGGTATTGCCCTTGTGGTATGGCGTTTGCCGAGCTTTGGCCTGCTTCCCTTTGCGACGATACCAGCGTTGATTTTGGTGGCACTTATAGGGGTCTTGCAGGCAGGGGCGCAATGGACTTCTACACAGCCCCTAGTGGCGGAATTGTCAGCAAAAGAAGTTAAGCGTGAAGTGTTTTTATTTAAAGTATTTGAGCACCAGTCTTCGCTGCCTTTTTATTTGAAACAACCGGTTAGAGTGGTTGATAGTCGTAGTAGTGATTTGTTTTGGGGAAATAAACTTCACAAGAATGATATTGTTCTTTCAGATACCAATTTTGATACCTTAATAGATAGACAATCCGTAGTTTTGGTTGTTCTCGATGAAGATTTGGACAAAAACCCAAAACTTCCAGATAATCAAACTGAATGTTTTTTGTGCAAAAAATATGCATATAAGTTTAAAAAAATAAAAAAAATCGGTCGCAGTACCATTTTTATGAATTGAGTTTGGCAGTTAGGGCAATTTCTTCCTGCTGGCGTCTGGAGTCGGGTTGGGCATCAAGGTATAATCACGCTTTCTGATCCAACCAGCATATGTGCACGGCAGGTTTTGTGTACTGTGCCTCAACTACCTCGCTCACCATGTTGATATTGCCAGGCTCCAACGCCCTGTCTGCTTTTCGTACCTCCGGTCTTCTCTCTCGTTTGCAAGCTGTTGATGCCAATATAGTTGGTGTCAGCGGTCGCTACGTTCATTTTGTCGATACGGCATCTGAACTGGTCAAGGAAGACGCTGATCGCCTGAATGCTTTGCTGGTGTATGGCGATGCATTTGCTGCCAGCAGCGACGGTGATGTATTTGTCGTGATCCCGCGTTTTGGCACGATCTCGCCATGGGCCAGCAAGGCGACGGATATTGTCCACAATTGTGGCATGACGCATATCCACCGTCTGGAACGCGGCATTATCTATTATGTGCAAGTCAAGACAGGTTTGCTGGGTGGTGCTAAAAAGCTTGCTGATGGCAGCCGTGAACAAGTGGCAGCGCTCTTGCATGATCGCATGACAGAAATGGTGCTGGCCGATGCACAGCAAGCCCAGGCACTGTTTTCTGAGCTGGTCGCCAAGGATCTGGAGCATGTCGATGTACTGCAAGGTGGCAAGGCTGCACTGCTGCAGGCGAATAGCGAACTCGGTCTGGCTTTATCAGATGACGAGATCGATTATCTGGTTGACGCCTTCACCACTGCCAAGCGTAATCCGACTGACGTCGAATTGATGATGTTCGCCCAGGCAAACAGCGAACATTGCCGCCACAAGATTTTTAATGCAGACTGGACTATCGATGGTCAGAAACAGGATAAATCCCTGTTCCAAATGATCAAGAATACCCATGAGCTGCAACCTAAGGGCACCATCGTTGCCTATAGCGACAATTCTTCCATCATGGAGGGTGCAGTCGTTAATCGATTCTTCCCGTCCGGTAAAGACCAGGTCTACAAAGTCACAGAAGAACTGACGCACACTCTGATGAAGGTGGAAACGCATAATCACCCAACCGCCATTTCCCCATTCCCAGGCGCTTCTACTGGCGCTGGTGGTGAAATTCGTGATGAAGGTGCAACAGGCCGTGGTGCCCGTCCAAAAGCGGGCCTGACCGGTTTTACCGTATCCAATCTGATGTTGCCAGGTGCACGTCAGGCTTGGGAAAACGCTGGTGACAGTCTGACTGCAAAAGTCGATATGAATGCCTACGGCAAGCCAGACCGCATCGCTTCACCGCTGCAGATCATGATAGAAGGCCCTTTGGGTGGTGCGGCTTTCAATAACGAATTCGGTCGTCCTGTTCTGGGTGGTTATTTCCGTACCTTCGAACAAAATGTCGGCGGCACGGTGTATGGCTATCACAAGCCCATCATGATTGCTGGTGGTATTGGCAATATCTCGGACAGGCACACCAAAAAGAATGATCTGCCAGTAGGCACGCTGTTGATACAACTCGGTGGCCCAGGTATGCGTATAGGCATGGGTGGCAGTGCCGCTTCTTCGATGGCAACTGGTACTAATACGGCGGATCTGGATTTTGATTCTGTACAGCGTGGCAACCCTGAAATGGAGCGTCGTGCGCAAGAGGTCATCAATTCCTGCTGGCAGTTGGGTGATGATAATCCTGTCCTGTCCATCCATGACGTCGGTGCGGGTGGTTTGTCGAATGCCTTCCCTGAAATTACCAATGATGCCAAGCGCGGCGCGCTGTTTGATTTGCGTAAAGTACCGCTGGAAGAAAGCGGCATGGCACCGAAAGAAATCTGGAGTAATGAATCACAGGAACGCTATGTTCTGGGTATCGCCCCGGAAAGTCTGGAACTGTTCCGCCATTTCTGTGAGCGTGAGCGTTGTCCGTTTGCTGTGGTTGGTACAGCGACGGAAGAACGTCAATTGCGCGTCATCGATCCGCTGAACGACACTTCACCAGTCGACATGCCCATGAATGTCTTGCTGGGCAAGCCACCAAAAATGCACAGGGATGTTAGCCATGTCAGCAATGACTTCCCTAAAATTGATTTGACGGGCATCGATCTGCAAGTTGCCGCTGAGCGCGTGCTGAGTCTGCCGACGGTGGCGGATAAATCCTTCCTGATCACCATTGGTGACCGCACAGTGGGTGCTACTTCAGTGCGTGACCAGATGGTTGGTCCATGGCAGGTGCCGGTAGCAGATTGTGCCGTGACCACCATGAGTCTGGAAGGTTATCTCGGTGAAGCCATGTCCATGGGCGAGCGTACACCGCTGGCTGTGATTGATGCTGCCGCATCGGGCCGTATGGCTGTTGGTGAAGCCATCACTAATATTGCTGCTGCGCCGATCAGGGATATTTCGGATATCAAACTGTCTGCCAACTGGATGGCTGCCTGTGGTCAGCCTGGCCAGGATGCGGCCCTGTTTGATACGGTCAAAGCGGTTGGCATGGAATTGTGCCCGGCGCTGGGTATCAGTATCCCGGTGGGTAAAGATTCTTTGTCCATGCGTACAACCTGGAAGGATGATGGTCAAAGCAAGGCCGTGACTTCACCGGTATCCTTGATTATTTCTGCCTTCTCACCTGTCTATGATGTGCGTAAATCGCTGACGCCGCAAATACGTTTGGACCAGGGTGATACCAGCCTGATTTTGATCGACCTGGGTCGTGGCAAAAATCGTCTGGGTGTATCCTGTTTTGCGCAAGTCATGCAGCAGTTGGGTAACGATGCGCCTGATGTCGATAGCGCAGAAGACCTGAAAGCTTTCTTCGCCGCTATCCAGCAATTGAATAGAGAAGATAAATTGCTGGCTTACCATGACCGTTCTGACGGTGGTCTGTACGCCAGCCTGTGTGAAATGGCGTTTGCCGGTCGTGCTGGCTTGTCCGTCAATCTCGATATCCTGACCATGGATAGTGAGCATGCGGCAGACCAGGGCGATGCCAAGAACTGGGCCAGCCAGGTATCTGAGCGTCGTAATGACATGACCTTGCGCGCCTTGTTCAATGAAGAACTGGGTGCCGTGATACAAGTGCGTACTGAGCAGCGCTCAGAAGTCATGGATGTCTTGCGTAGCTTTAATCTGGGCGCCTGTAGCCATATCATCGGCAAGCCAAACAATAGCGGCATCATAGAATTTACCCGCGATGCCAAGCAAATCTATACACAACCTAGAACTGCATTGCATCAGTTGTGGAGCAAAACCAGCTGGCAAATCGCCCGCTTGCGCGATAACCCTGCCGGTGCCGATGCTGAATACGCGCGTATCGTCGATGCCAATGATCCAGGCATGCAGCCTAAACTGAGTTTCGATCCGCAGCAAGACGTGGCAGCGCCATTTATTGCGACTGGCGTACGTCCCAAGGTTGCGATCCTGCGTGAGCAGGGTGTGAACTCGCATATAGAAACCGCTTATGTCATGCATAAGTCTGGTTTTGAAGCGGTCGATGTGCACATGAGTGACCTGATCGCTGGCCGTGCAAAACTGGCGGACTTCAAGGGCTTGATCGCCGTTGGTGGTTTCTCTTATGGCGACGTGCTGGGAGCAGGTGAGGGCTGGGCAAAAACGATCTTGTTCAATGCCATGATGTCTGATCAGTTCTCGCAATTCTTCCATCGCGATGACACCTTTGGTCTGGGTATCTGTAATGGTTGCCAGATGATGAGTAATTTGAAATCCATCATCCCAGGCGCACAAGCCTGGCCTAAATTCACGAAGAATAAGTCTGAGCAATTCGAGGGCCGTTTTGCCATGGTGGAAGTGGCTGAATCTGCTTCCATCTTCTTCCAGGGCATGGCAGGTACCCAAACACCTATCGCTATCGCGCATGGTGAAGGTTTTGCTGACTTTTCCACAACCGGTGACATCGCCAAAGCACAGGTAGCCATGCGTTTCATTAATAATGCTGGCCTGGCTACTGAGGCTTATCCTTATAACCCGAATGGTTCGCCTCAGGGCATTACCTCGGTCACTAATGAAGATGGCCGCTTTACGGTATTGATGCCGCATGCTGAACGGGTATTCCGCTCGGTCTTGCATTCATGGCATCCAGAGGGTTGGGGTGAAGATTCACCCTGGATGCGCATGTTCCGCAACGCACGCGTCTTTGCTGGCTGATCTTCCCTCGTATTAACAGCAGCCCAAGGGGCGGAATCATGAAAATGATTTCGCCCTTTTGTTTACTCTGGACTCATGAAAATGATTTACATTTGAAATCAGAATTATGCGTCTCCGAGGCGTGTCTTTCCTTATAATGAATCGCCGGGGAAACTTTCTCTAGATAAATGCGATACTTGTTATTCATTGCCTTGTTGTTTGCCTTGCATGATGCCAGTGCAGCAGGGCGCGTGCGTGCCTGTGGCGGCGATAGTAACTGGCCGCCCATGTCCTATGTCAAGGCTGCTGGCGGCCCAGTGGAAGGGCTATCGGCAGATATTTTGAGGAATATCTTCAACGATCCCAGGATAGAGCTCAGACCCTGGGCGCGTTGCCTGCTGGAAGTACAGGCGCGCGAAGGATTCGATATTGTGATGTCGGTATTTAAAAATCCTGAGCGCGAAAAAATCTACCTGTTTTCCCGCAGTTATCACAGCCTCACTCCTTCTTATTTGTATTCCGCGGCACGTTTCCCGCAAGCGCCTTTGCAGGTCCTGGGTGATCTGGAGAAATACAAGGTGTGCTCTCTGCACGGCTCATCAATTTTTTATACCAGGCTGCCAGCATCGGCGATAGAGAGTGGCGCAACCAGCTATACCAGCCTTATGCGCAAGATCGAGCGGGGTCATTGTGATATCGTGGTCGATATGCAGGAGGTCTTGTGGGGATTTGCGCGTTTAAGTCTTTTGCCACTGGATATGAGTACTTACAAAATACTTAATTTGCCACAAACAGAAAAATACCCTTTGCATTTTGGGGTGAGCAAAGACCATCCTCAGGCCGCTCAAATTATTGAGCAATTGGATAAAGGACTTGCCGAGCTGCAGCGCAGTGGTAAATTAAACAGCATCATCAATAAATATCAATAAGCTGTCATGAAAAAAAAGAGGTGCATTTGCACCTCTTTTTTTATCAAGTACAGCGAGATAAGATTACTGTATCTTGGCTTTTTTGATCAGTGCTTGCTGATACGCTTGTACGCGTTGCTGTTGCAAGCCTTCTACAAAATTAGGTTTGACTTCTTCCACTGAAGGGAATTTTGCTGTGCGTGTATCATCGAGTTTGATGATATGAAAGCCAGCTTGAGACTTAACAGGTGTTTCTGTAAATTGACCTTTTTGCAGGGCCTTAACAGCTGTTGCAAAAGTTGGATCCCAGTTAACCGGTGTAGACCAGTCAAGATCGCCACCTTTGGATGCTGAACCAGCATCTTTGGATTGCTTGGCCAGTTCTTCGAACTTGGCGCCAGCTTTCAATTTGGAGATGATCGCTTTGGCATCATCTTCTTTTTCCAGCAGGATGTGGTAGAGGTGATATTCCTTGTCGCCAGCTTGTGCTTTTAACTTGTCATATTCGGCTTGTACTTCTGCGTCTGTGACAGGATTCTTTTTAAGTTGCTCTATCATCAGGGCGCGAACCAAGATGGATTGGCGACTTGCTTCGATTGCTTGTTTTACTTCAGCATTGCCAGCCAAGCCAGATTTTTCCGCTTCTTGTATCAATACTTCGCGGTTAATCAGTTCCTGCTTCAGCATAGTGCGCAATTGTGGGCTGTCTTGCTGTTGTCCCTGAGCAGTTACTTGTTTGACTAATGTTTCAAGGCGGCTGGTAGGAATCGCTTTGCCATTAACCGTAGCCAGATTTTGAGCCATTGCAGGGAGGGCAGTTGCAAGAAGTACTACCAGCAAATGAGCAGGTTTAAAAGTCATTGTCTGTTCCTAAATAACAAAATAAAAAAAACGGATTATAAATAAACTGCTTAGGTCGCTATCTCTGACGGACTCAATGCCACGATATTGAGGGCATGAATTTCCGTTTGCATCATATCGCCAACGGCATCATACACTAGTCGATGGCGAGAAATGCGGTTTAATCCCTCAAATTGCTGACAAACTATTCTTACACTGTAATGACCTGCGCCGCCTGCTGCGCCAGCATGGCCACGATGCGCCTCAGAGTCATCTGTTAATTGACATTGAAGAGGCTGCAAGGTTTCCGTGAGATGGGTTAATATTTTTTCCTGACGTGTCATTGGGCAGGTTCTTCCATATATTTAGCCAGAAACAGGCTCTGGATGACAATAAATGCCGGCATGATGGCAACGACGGCAAGAAGCTTGAAATTGGCCCAGGTATCCGTAGGAAAATTAAATGCCACATAAAGGTTAATGAAACCCATGAGCAAAAAATACAGCATCCATGCATAACTGAGGCGTGTCCAGATTTGCGCCGGTAACTTGATTTGCTCACCCATCGCCAATTGAATCAGGTTACTTTTGAATGCAAACTGGGCCAAAGCAAAGGCGCCGCAATAACACCAATAGAGTACGGTAGGCTTCCATTTGATAAAGGCTTCGTTTTGAAAATACAAAGTGGCGCCACCAAACACCATGATAATGATGAAAGAAATCCATAGCATGGCATCCACTTTTTTACGACGTATGAGCAGGTAACCTATCTGGAATATGGATGCGACCAAGGTAATCGCTGTCGCCAATAAAATGGGTGCCAGCTCAGCTGTGGTACTACCTCCAGACACGATGCCGGAAAAATAGTCGGATACGATGGATTGTGCAGTAGAAGCATTTTTCTCACCCCATTTAAGAGTGAGAAAAAACAAAACTACCGGGAACATATCAAAAAGAAATTTCATTTACAGACAGCTTAAGTTACAGGGTCAAATTTTAAGGAAGCGGAATTGATGCAATAACGCAACCTTGTAGGGGGTGGTCCGTCCGGGAATACATGTCCCAGATGGGCGTCGCAGATATTACACAATATCTCGGTGCGCGTCATGCCGTGAGATGTATCAACTTTTTCGCGGACATAGGCTGGATTTAATGCCTTGAAGTAGCTTGGCCAGCCGCAACCTGAATCAAATTTGGCATCGGAGGCAAACAAAGGTGTGTTGCAGCAGACGCAGGTGTAGATGCCTTCTTCATGGTGATCCCAGAATTTGCCTGTAAAAGCGCGCTCGGTGGCTGCATGCCTGGTGACTTCATACTCCATGGAGCTCAGTTGTGCCTTCCATTCGGCATCTGATTTGACGATTTTACTCATGATTTCCTCTTCACTTTTCCTTGTATCAGGATGAACAACTGACTTCCAGATGCTTTGCCCAGTCTGGCGGCAAGCTTGCATAGTCGTCGTGTTCCTCTTGTTCGTCATAGGGGTTTTCCAGAATGCTCAATAATGTCCTGGCTTCTGAAAAATCCTTCTTTTGCGCTTTTTCTATCGCCTGCTGCGCAAGATAATTTCTTAAAATATATTTGGGATTGGCTGCAAGCATACTGGTTTGACGTGTCTGCTCGTCACTTTGTTCCATTGCCAGACGCGCCCGGTAATTCAGCAGCCATATGTCCAGACTATCCCTGTCCAGAAACAAATCACGCAGCAGCTCATCCTTGGTCGATTTCTGGTTCGAAAGCTTACTCAAATGACGGAAACTCAGGGTGAAGTCAGCATGATTACTTTGTAACAAAGTGAAAAAATCTGCAAATAAGGCCAAGTCAGCTTCGTGATGTGTCTTCAGGCCAAATTTTTGATGCATGAGCGCTGACCATTTTTGTCGATAAACCGCGGGATAATGGCTCAGTGCAGCATTGGTATCGTCGACACTGCCTATGAGCGGCGATAAAGCTTGGGCCAGGGCCTGACAATTCCAATTGCCTATGGCTGGCTGCATGCGGTAGGAATAGCGTCCTTGTTGGTCGGTATGGTTGCAGATATGTTTTTCATCATAGGCTTCCATAAAACCGAATGGACCATAGTCCAGGGTCTGCCCCAGGATGGACATATTGTCGGTATTCATGACCCCATGCATAAAGCCGACCGCTTGCCATTGCGCCATCAGTTCGGCAGTGCGTGTGGTAACGGTGGCAAGCAATGCCTGGTATGGATTATTTTCTGCCTGCAGTTCTGGGTAAGACTGCGCTAGGACATAGTCTGCGAGCAAGCGCAAATCATCCATCCTGTCCTGGTAGTACCAATGCTCAAATGAACCGAAGCGTACAAAGCTGGGAGCTACGCGGGCGACGACGGCGCTGGTTTCCGGCGTTTCGCGGAAAACCATTTGGTCGGAACCGATGACACAGAGTGCGCGTGAAGTAGGAATGTCCAATGCTGCCATCGCTTCCGAGCATAGAAATTCACGTATGGAAGAGCGCAATACGGCACGACCATCACCCATGCGCGAATAAGGCGTCATGCCAGCACCTTTCAGTTGTATTTCCAGATGCTGGCCAGCATGCGATGTGCCGCCTAGCAGTAACGCACGCCCATCGCCTAACTGGCCTGCCCAGACCCCAAACTGGTGGCCTGAATAAACAGCTGCCAAAGGCTTGCTGCCAGGCAGTGCTTGATTACCAGAGAAATAATCAAGAAATTCCGGCGTATTCAGCTTGGTCAGGTCCAGGTTTAATTGTGCAGCAACCTCAGGACTAGCCGCCACCAGATACGGCTGCTCTATAGGGCTGGCAGAAAGATGAGTAAAGAAATGCGGTGGGAGATGGGCAAATTTATTCTCCAGCACGAATTCTTGCAGAGAGAGTGGGGGAGTGGTCATGACGCGCCATATGGCTGTAAAAAGAATAAACGCATTTTGACAGATTTGATCAAAATGCGTTTATTGGAGGGATTTGCTATTTTTTTACTGCCGACAAGTTCAAGCGGTGATGCGTTCCCGCATCTTGCATCCATCAAGCAGGAAGGACAGGCTGATCACCAATACCAACTCCCCTTCGGCAGAACGGGCTGTACCCGTAATGCCCGGCGTGCTGATACAGGTCAAAGGCTTGATCACCAGGTCGGCCGTGCCATCTACCGAATCAACTGACAAAATATAGGGGCTGGGGGCGGCGATGACGATACCAACCCGCTCGGAAGACGGTGTGTATCCCAGCACCTTGCCCAGAGATTTGACTGGTAATGGTCTGCCAAGATCGCGTAAGACTGGTTGGCCACCCACACTTTCAAAAGTCTCAGGCAATTCAACTACCCTCTGTACGGTTGCCATAGGCAGTGCCAGTGACGCACCGTCAGTGCGGACCAGCATGGTTGGTACGATGGATAATTCAATTGGCAAGCGTATCAGGAAGGTGGTGCCGGTACCCAATTGCGAGGCAATGCGGATCGCTCCACGGTGGCGCTCGACGGCTGTTTTTACCACGTCCATACCAACACCGCGACCAGACACGCTGGAGGCTACTTCTTTGGTGGAGAAGCCTGGTAAAAATACCAGTTGGAACGCTTCGTCATCGGTACGGGCATCGTGCGCATTGATCAAGCCTTTGGAGACGGCTTTGTCGCGCAATCTTTGTGCATCCATGCCCTTGCCATCATCGGTCACTTCTATCATGACACTGCTGGCTTCCTGCCAGGCTTTCAGTGAAATCGTGGCGCGCGGTGATTTATTGGCATTGATGCGCTCTTCAGCGGTTTCTATGCCATGGTCAAGTGCATTGCGCAGCATGTGGACCAGGGGGTCGTACAAGCTGTCAACGACGACGCGATCTACCTCAGTCTCGGCACCCGCAATATTCAGATCGACTTCTTTGCCGAGGTCACGCGCAAGTTCCCTGATCAATCGGGGGAATTTCTGGAATAAGCGGCCTACAGGCTGCATGCGTGTCGCCAAAGTAGCACGCTGCAACTCGGTAGAATAACGTGAGGCACGCGTCAAGGTCTCGGTCAATGCTGACATCAAAGGCGCTGCTTGCCCGTCAAACTTGAATTGCGAGAGTTTTTCCAGCAAGACCGCAGCTTGATTGGCTGCTTGTACAGACTCACCAGCAACTTCCAGCAAGACATTCAGCTTGACCGCATCAATGCGTATGCTTTCCTCTTTTGCCGGTGCACTCTGCTTGACTTCACCGCCTGAGAGTGAGGATTTGACAGCTTCGGTCTCTTCTCTTGGCGTTGGCGCATGTACTTCTTCTGCCTCGCTTTCGCTGGCTTCAGCCTCGACTTCTACGTCTGGCAAGGTGCCTGGCGGTGTTACGGCGCGATAATAGGCGTCCCAGTCAACTTCCCCGGTATTCTCTTTTTTAGCCACTGGCGCGGCGGCTTTTTCAACCGCTTTGGGGGCTTCGGGCGCCTTTGGTTTTGCTGCAGCTGTTTTTTTACTGACGCCTTTCATTTCTATAGCGTCCGTCAGCATCTTCTCCAGCGACTTGGGCATGGTCGACAGCTTGTCCGGCTCGGTGCCATTATTCAGGGCAGTGAGCTGGTCAGCGACAAAGCCACTGGCTTCGAGAGCTGCTTCTATGGCTTCTGGCGTGACGGGGACTTGCCCTGTGCGCAGTGCATCGAAGAGATTTTCGGTCAAATGGCAGGCCGACACCATGGCGCTCAAATTCATGAAACCTGCGCCACCCTTAATCGTATGGAACGATCGGAATACGGCATTAAGCGTATTCATGTCGCCGGGATTGCGCTCTAGTGACAGTAGATGTTCTTCTACATTGGTCGCCAGATCGAGCGCTTCGACGACAAATTCTTTGAGCATGTCATCCATTAGAAACCCAGACTATCAAGTAGGTTATCTACATCATCCTGTTCCAACGCTGCGTTCGGGACGGAAGGGCCTTCCATCAATTCTACTGCTTTTTCTTTCAAGTCAGATGGGGCATTGTCCAAAAGTATTTGTGCCAGTTCATGCTCGACACGTTTATTGATGCCTACGACTTTCTTGATTAGTTGACCAGTCAAATCCTGGAAATCCTGCGCCATCATAATGTCCAGCAAGCGCGCTTTTTCAGCATCGGTGGCAGCCAGCACAGTGTTGGCAAAGGTTTTGGAATCGCTGGCCAAAGCCTTGAATTCATCAACGCTAAGTTTGCCTTCAAATAAATCTGTCCAGCGGGCATCCATGGATTTGGCTTTTTTCGCCAATTCATCCTGTTCTGGCATGCCAAGGTCTGTGGCATTCAAGACCTTGTTCGCGGCCTGTTCGGTCAGGGTCGCGACATATTCCAGCCGCCCCTGGGCATCGGCAATTTGTTCGGCAACATCAGACAGTGAGCGGTCATAGCCCAGCTCACGCATGGAATCGTGCAGCATTCTGACCAGGCCGCCCAGGCGGTCAAACATGGGTCTGGTTGAGTCTGCGTCATCGTTATGGAGATTGAATTTGACGGGCGGCGGCTCAGGTGCGGGACTGCTCGCAACTACGGCTGCTCCTGAAGAAGGGGGCTCTACATTGGTTTCCTGGCGCTGATTGGCCATTTCTTCAAACAATGCGTCCAGATCATCTGCTGAATCGGTCATAGTCCTTGGTTCTCCATAATCGCATTGATCATTGTGTAAGCTTCACAAATGTCACGGTGTGTCAGCGAGAGTATGCAGAAATCATCTGATAGTTGCTGCCATTCAGATACTAAGCTTCCGCATGGACTCCGGTCATTTTCCCAATTTCATTTCAATAAATTCGGGCGTAAATTTCATGCATGAACGAGACGGCTTTTTACTCATGTTCATAGTAGCAGGACATTACCGAAGAATAACTCAGAGTAATAAAATTTGTCATTCTTTTGTTACTCCCGATGCAGTTTTGTCACATTCTTTTACGTAAGTTCGCAAAAATTGTTCCGGCGTCTCGATTTTGAACATGCCTGCCTGTTTCATTTTTCTGGCCAGTTTGAGTAAAGCCTTGTCTTTAGTGATCAATACTTCGGCCTGTATGTCGCGTGCAATTTCCAGAAATTTCTGGTCATCCTTATCGCTACAAACCGGTAATTTGCTGGGAGAGATTTCGGCTGGCGTGATGCATGTGATATAGGCATCAAACAAGGCAGTCACCGCCTCTGCGCTGTCATGCCTGGCTGCAAGATGGGGGTAGCTTAACACTGCCAGCCACTCATCCCGGCAATCGCTGCGAGTGAGGGCTAGTATCTGCCCGTTGCGGAGACTTTCAAGCAGAACAGACCACCTGGGGTCTTTGAAAACAAATAAATCCAGGCAGACGTTGGTGTCAATCACTACGCGCTTAGGTATGATGTCGGTCATTTTTGTCTTTAAATTCAATTTATGCTCATTGTATTATCTCCAGCCAAGAGTCTGGACTTTGACACTGCTGTGAAGAGCAGAACTTTGACTGCGCCCCATTTTTTGGATGAGGCCAAGGAGTTGATCGACATTGCCAGAAATTACCAGCCCGATCAATTGGCTGAGCTGATGGATATCTCTCCGGCTCTGGCGCAACTCAATGTTCAACGTTTTGCTGACTGGCAAGTGCAGGCTACGCCAAAGAATAGCAAGCAGGCAGTTTTCGCGTTTAATGGCGATGTCTACGAAGGTTTGGATGTTGCCAGCCTGAATGCGCCACAAGTAAAGTACTTGCAAAATCATCTACGTATTTTGTCTGGTTTGTATGGATTATTGCGCCCTTTGGATGCTTTGCAAGCGTATCGACTGGAAATGGGGACTAGCCTCAATAATGCCCGAGGCAAAAATTTATACGCCTTTTGGGGCGATAAAATAAGTTTGTTACTGAGTGATGTTATTCAGCAACAAAAGTCACAGTCTCTGGTCAATCTGGCTTCTGATGAATACTTTAAAGCTGTTAAACCAGCCTTGCTGGGTGTGCCAGTGATCTCACCTGTGTTCCAGGATTATAAGAACGGTCAATACAAGATCATTTCTTTCTATGCAAAGCGCGCCAGGGGGGTGATGGCTAAATATTGCGCACAGAACGGCATCCGCAAGGCAGAAGACTTGAAGGCCTTTGCCGAAGAGGGGTATGCCTACTGCAAAATGGAATCGACCAAGTCACGCTGGGTATTCCGACGGAATATTGAAGGCTAACTTGGGGTTAAATTGAGGCCTGACGACAGCACAACATCCACCAGATGCAACTAATTTCTGGTGGATGTTGAGATTACATTATTACCAGAACTTCCACCAACTGGTGCTTAAGCGAGCTTTGCCTGTCAGGAAGTCGCTTTTCGGGAAGTTTTGCAGGAAGACGCGGTTCGCATCATCACGCAACTCTGTCATGCCCATGGCATCGTAGGAGCGTATCAGGATAAACATGGCTTCTTCAATTGCAGGCGCATCAGGATATTCCTTGATGGCTGACTGGGCGCGGTTGGCAGATGCCAGGTAGGCGCCACGGCGCAGGTAGTAGCGTGCCACGTGCACGTCATACTGCGCCAGTGCATTCACCAGATATTTCATGCGCAAGATCGCGTCTGGCGTATACTTACTGTCTGGGAATTGAATTGCCAGCTGTTTGAAGGCGTCAAAAGAGTCGCGAGAGGCTTTTGGGTCGCGTTCGGTAATGTCCTGGTTCGCCAGGAAATTCAACAAACCAACCTGGTCATTGAAGTTGATGACGCCACGCAAATAATACATGTAGTCTACATGGCTATGATTAGGATGCAGCTTGATAAAGCGTTCAACTGCTGCCAAAGCCTGGGCTTGATCACCTTGTTTATAATAAGCGTAGGCGGTTTCCATCTGCGCTTGTTGTGCGTAAGTACCAAAAGGGAAGCGAGATTCCAGTTTTTCAAAGTACTGAATGGCCTTTTCGTAGCTCCCACTAGACATTTCGTCTTTTGCTTCAGCGTATAATTTTGATGCTGACCAGGTTTTGGTCTCATCGCCCTTATCACCAAACACCCCGCAGCCGCTTAAACTTAAGGACGCGGCAACAGCCAGAACCAGCAATTTCAAAGATTTAATGTGCATAAATTTGTGCGTGAGCATGAAAACAATTTACGGATTATAGCCGATGGCAAAAAATGTGAAACAAACTACTACAGTGATTTTGTCAGATTCCGACTTGGAGACTGAATTTGAAGAGCTGAACGATAGCACCGA
Organism: Undibacterium sp. Di27W; assembly: GCF_049340345.1. NCBI lineage: Bacteria > Pseudomonadati > Pseudomonadota > Betaproteobacteria > Burkholderiales > Oxalobacteraceae > Undibacterium > Undibacterium sp. Di27W. Next base: position 789,810 of record NZ_JBMPOS010000001.1, read on the forward strand.
AGTGGACGAAGATTTTTCGCCAGTAGTCGAAAATATAGAAATAAAGCTCACATCAGAAGCCTGTGGTGAGCGTTTGGACAAGACTTTGTCCAAACTGGTTCCCCAATATTCCAGAAGTCGTATCCAGCAATGGATAGAAGCAGGCTTTGTCAGCGTCGATGGTAAGCCGGGTCGTGGCAAAATGACCATGTTGGGTGACGAAAAAATAGTTATTGAACCGCAGGCCGCACCTGACGAGGGTGCTTATGCACCAGAAGATATCCCTTTGAACGTGGTGTATGAGGACGACGACATTCTGGTCATTAATAAACCGGCTGACATGGTCGTGCACCCGGCAGCAGGTAATTGGTCGGGAACTTTATTAAATGGTTTGCTATATCGTTGGCCAGCTTTGCTGGGCGTGCCACGTGCAGGGATTGTGCACAGGCTGGATAAAGATACCTCGGGCTTGATGGTTGTCGCCAAAACCCTGATCGCGCACACTGAATTGGTTCGTCAATTACAGGACCGGACAGTCAAGCGTGAATATTATGCTCTGGTCTGGGGTACGCCGAATTTGTCTGGCACTGTCGATGCACCTATGGCCAGGCATCCGCGTGACCGTATCAAGATGGCAGTTTCTCAAAGCATGCTTGCCAAACCCGCAGTGACTCATTTCCAGCGCGTAGCTGCTGGCATGCTGGAGAAATTCCCAGTCAGCCTGGTGGCTTGTCAACTGGAAACTGGCCGCACCCATCAAATACGTGTGCACATGTTGTCGCTCGGCTTTCCACTGGTAGGCGATCCTTTGTATGGCAAGCAGCATCTGGCGCGCTTCTTCCCGCGCCAGGCTCTGCAGGCGCGCAAGCTGGGCTTGACGCATCCGACCACGGGTGAGCATGTGGAATGGGAAATCCCTCTGGCTGATGATTTTGCAGCATTGCTGCTGCAGGCTGGCATACAGTTGATCGCTAAATAAGTATGAAATCAGACAGCAAGAACATCACTGATCTTGCTTCTTTCCCCGTGGTGCTGCCCAACTGGCAGCACGCGCCCGCAAACGTGCGGGCGTTCACCACCACCCGTCACGGCGGGTTCAGTCTTGGTCCCTATGGAGATATAAGCGGCAGCGCCGGTCTCAATCTCGGTGACCATGTCAACGACAATCCCATTGCTGTAAAGCAGAATCGGAATAAATTAAATCGTCAATTGCCGTCGGATGTCATATTCTTATCACAAGTGCATGGCAATATAGTACTTGATGCAGCAAATCTCTCTTCTGGAAATGTCGCTGATGCCGTATTGACGACGCAGCCAGGCATGGTCTGCGCAGTGCTGACGGCGGACTGCCTGCCAGTTTTGTTCACTGATGTTACCGGAAAGGTCGTGGCGGCAGCACATGCTGGTTGGCGTGGCCTGGCTTCCGGGGTGTTGCAAAATACCGTGCAAGCCATGCGTGACAAGGGGGCAGGGGAGATTATTGCGTGGCTGGGTCCAGCGATAGGTCCACAAGCGTTTGAGGTCGGACCTGATGTGCTTGATGCCTTTGCTGCGCAGCTGACTGATATACGGCCTTATTTTCAGATGAAAGCCAGGACGGGTAATGTTGAAAAATATTTGGCTGATATTTACAGCCTGGCAAGAAAATTGCTAAACGATATACATGTACATCATGTGTATGGTGGGGACAGATGTACAGTGAAAGAGGCGACGGAGTTTTATTCCTATCGTCGCGATGGTGTCAGCGGCAGGATGGCCAGCCTGATTTGGATGGCGCAGAACTAAGTTGATAACTGAGGCAGGTCAGGCTTCGTTTTCGGTTTGTTGATTGGCTCCGGAAATTGTGGTGGCCTCAGATTGTTTTTGCAGTGCAGCTTGTTTTTCCAGACGTTCGCGCTTGCGCTGTGGCGTGCGCATCAGGTATAAAACTATTGTTAAAGGAAAAACGCAATACAGCAGGAAAGTCATGATGCCTGCGATTACTGTATGTTCAGTGATCGACATCATCAGTACGACATAAATCCAGGCGATTGCAACGATATACATAAAAACCTTTATTTGAATTTGATAGGTGTTTGATGTGCGCATGCAATAGAAGATACTGTATTGCAGCTTAATTAATACGAGAAAGAAAGCTCAAAATTATTTCGAAACGATACGCGAAAATCAGGAGGCACGCATGAAGACTTTCGATCCTCAAGCTATGTACTCCGAGTGGATGTCACAGCTAGTGAATCAAGATAAATGGCAGGAGTGGATGAAACCTGCTGCAGCAATCAATCCCATGCCGGCAGCGGATATGCTGAAGGACTTGGGCGCGCAGATAGACCCGGCCACCATGACCCGTTTGCAAACGGAGTATATGCAAGAGTTTGGCAAGCTATGGCAAGACTTTGCCGTATCCAAAATCCCTGATTTGAAAGACAGGCGTTTTTCTGCGCCAGATTGGCATAACCATGCCATGCACTCTTATAGTGCAGCTTCATATCTGTTGAATGCACGCTTTTTGATGGCGATGGCAGAGTCTGTGCAAGCCCCAATCAAGACAAAACAGAAAATCGGTTTTGCAGTGCAGCAAATGATTGACGCCATGTCGCCAGCCAATTTCCTGGTCACTAATCCTGAGGCGCAAAGCAAGCTGATCGAGAGTAAAGGCGAGAGTCTGGCCAAAGGCATTACCCAAATGCTGGCCGATATGCAGAAAGGCCGCATCTCCCAGACAGATGAATCAGCCTTTGAAGTTGGCAAGAATGTCGCAACTTCGGCCGGTACCGTGGTCTATGAGAACCATTTGTTCCAGCTGATTCAATATCAGCCAACCACCAAGACCGTGCATCACCGTCCCTTGTTGATGGTGCCGCCTTGTATTAATAAGTTCTATATCCTGGATTTGCAGCCTGAGAATTCGGTCGTGCGTTATGCCGTCGATCAAGGGCACACAGTGTTCCTGGTGTCCTGGGCGAATCCTGATGAAAGCATGGCCGAAGTTAGCTGGAATGACTATATAGAAGATGGTGCCATACAGGCCATCAAGGTCGTTCAAAAGATCAGCAAACAGGACAAGATCAATACCTTTGGCTTTTGCGTAGGCGGCACGATTGTTTCTACGGCTTTGTCAGTGTTGGCTGCACGTGGAGAGCATCCCGCCAGCAGCCTGACTTTATTGACCACCTTACTCGACTTCACGCAGACCGGCGTGCTTGATGTGTTTGTCGATGAAATGCAAGTCAATCTGCGTGAGCAAAGCATAGGTCGCCGTGGCATTTTGCCGGGTAAAGACCTGGCCAGCACTTTCTCCAGCTTGCGGGCAAATGACCTGGTCTGGAATTATGTGCAGTCGAATTACCTCAAGGGCGAGGCGCCGCCGCCTTTCGATCTCTTGTACTGGAATGCTGATAGTACCAACTTGCCTGGTCCTATGTTTTGCTGGTATTTGCGCAATACCTATCTGGAAAACAAACTCAAGCAACCGGGGGCATTGACGGTAGCGGGTAGTAAAGTGGATCTGGGGGAAATTGATGCGCCTTGCTTTATCTATGGCTCGCGTGAGGATCATATCGTGCCATGGCAGGCAGCTTTTGCTTCCACCGCCTTGCTGAATCCACGTCATAAAAACAGGAACCGTTTTGTGCTGGGTGCCTCCGGCCATATTGCTGGCGTCGTTAATCCGCCTGCCAAGAAAAAAAGAAGTTACTGGACCAATGAGCAAACCGGTCTGGATTCAGAGAGCTGGCTGGCCGGTGCTACCGAACACCCAGGTAGCTGGTGGCCAGAATGGTCAGCCTTTTTGGCGGAACATGGTGGTAAAATGGTAAAAATACCAACAGTTCCCGGTAATGCAGAATTTCCAGCAATTGAGGATGCACCGGGACGCTACGTCAAGGTAAGAGCAGATTGAAGGTTTGTCGTTAAGTAATAAATTTCAATGAGGAGAACAAGTATGTCAAAACGTGTTGCTTATGTTACTGGTGGTATGGGTGGTATTGGAACTCCAATTTGCAGACGTTTGTGCAGAGACGGCTATACAGTCGTTGCAGGTTGCGGCCCCAATTCGGCCCGCAAAGATAAATGGCTGGCCGATATGCGTGCTGAAGGTCTGGACATTCATGCTTCTGAAGGAAATGTCTCAGATTGGGAATCAACCAAGGCAGCCTTTGAAAAAGTCAGGGCAGAAATTGGTGAAGTGGATGTGCTGGTGAACAATGCCGGTATCACCCGTGACGGCCAGTTCCGCAAGATGAGCAAGGCAGATTGGGATGCTGTCATGGACACCAATTTGAATTCCCTCTTCAACGTCACCAAACAGGTTATTGATGGCATGGTAGACCGCGGTTGGGGTCGTATTATCAATATTTCTTCTGTGAATGGTCAAAAAGGTCAGTTTGGTCAGACTAATTACTCCACTGCTAAAGCAGGTATTCATGGCTTCTCCATGGCCCTGGCACAAGAAGTGGCAACCAAGGGGGTGACTGTGAATACGGTTTCTCCAGGTTATGTCGGTACAGATATGGTCAAGGCCATACGTCCTGATGTATTGGAGAAGATTGTGGCTGGCATCCCCGTCAAACGTCTGGCTGAGCCTGAAGAGATTGCTTCTATTGTTGCCTGGATTGCATCTGACGAAGGTGGTTATGCTACTGGTTCAGACTTCTCCATCAATGGTGGTTTACACATGGGGTAATCGCCGCGATAACTCAGGAATGACCAGAAATTAGAATAAATTTTTTAAATTGGCTTTTTAGCCTCCCTGATTGCTGTCTTTCTTCTGCAGTGCGGTAAAATATGCCCATCAGAGTCGCAAGATTTCGATGGGCATATCTTTTGCTGACTGCAAAATACAAGATATAAAAAAAAGGGGACAAACATGGCTAGCTGTTTTGGCTGATCCAGAACAGGAAATCATGTTTGCGTGAATAGTCTGTGTTACTTTGAAGGGAGATTCTCTTCAAGTAGCAGGATATCGAAGTGTTTAACTGAGATCTCAATGAATAGCGCAAAAAAATCATCACAGCATCTGATCAAGAAATATCCTAACCGTCGTCTGTACGACACCCAAACCAGTAGCTATATCACGCTGGTGGACGTCAAGCAGTTTGTACTGGAAAACGATGATTTCGCCGTAGTTGATGCAAAAACAGGCGAGGATTTGACGCGCAGCATATTGTTGCAAATCATTCTGGAAGAAGAAGCGGGCGGTTCGCCCATGTTCTCCAGTGTCGTTTTGTCGCAAATCATTCGCTACTATGGCCATGCCATGCAAGGCATGATGGGCAATTATCTGGAAAAAAACGTCCAGGCCTTTATCGATATCCAAAACAAGCTGGCCGAAAATTCCAAGGGCATCTATGAAGGCAAGCCCTTCAGCCCTGAAATGTGGACACAGTTCATGAATGTGCAGGGCCCAATGATGCAAGGCATGATGGGCAACTACATAGAACAAAGCAAGAATTTGTTTGTGCAAATGCAAGAACAGATGCAAAGCCAGGCAAAAAACATGTTCAATGTCTTTCCGTTCAATCCGGAAGATGTGAATAAAAAGTAAATGATATTCAAGTTGAATAGGCTCGCATTCTGACTTAAGCCCCTGATTCTTCAGGAAATTATCGCAGATGCGGCAAGTTGGGCTGGCAAAAAGGGTACAATAGCGGATTCGCTTTTGTACCCTTTTTGCTCTTATTTGCTATTAATTGTCCTCTATGTCTATCTCTGAAATTCGTCGTCAAGAAATGCCTGCTACCCACAAGGTGGGATTTGTGTCCCTGGGTTGCCCGAAGGATGTTTAATATATACTCTTGATAATTGAGAAATTTCATAGAGAAAAACCCCAGGAAGTGATTAACTTCCTGGGGTTTTTTAATATGACACTCCCTGTTGTTTTTAAGCAGCAATTGCTTGGTCTTGATTCAAGTTCAAGCCTGGTGGCTGGCTAAATATTCGAAGGTGGCCTTGTCCAACTAAGAAGTTTTTATAAACGGCGAGCGTTACATTCCAGGCTTCCTTTGCAACGGCAGCGCCGCTTTCGACAATGTTGCCATCTGCGTCGATTACGGCCAGTTGTGCAGGCTTTCCATCCTTCGTTGTGATCGTCAATCCTTCAAAGCAAACTCCGCTTATAACTGATTGCGCGAGGGTGTCGGTTTTTGGTATTCCTATCATTTTGCTTCCCCTTTGATATGTTCGATTGCCTTGTCAAGATTTGCAGTGCGCCAATCTGGCCAGGTGCGTAATTCGTTTTCTGTTAGCTTGCCGCACAGCCCTGCCGCAATGGCTTCCGATGTAGCCCCGGTTCGCCATGCGCCATCGAGGGCGAGTAGTACAATGTCTATCCATTCGTCAAGGTCAACGGGTGCGGCCTCAACTTCTATAAGCTCTTTGCGGATGTGGTCACAGACCATTTTGGTGCGCAGGCCGGGGCCGAATGTGTATTCAGAAAAGTTACGTTGGCGGTTCATGTGCAGGATGAAATCGAATGTTTCATACATCATTTCTTTTGCTTTGATGTTTCGCATGTCAAGAATTCGTGCCAGTTCTGTGCTGGTCTGATCGTCTGACAATGCCCAGTAATGCCTGGCTGGAATGCCGACAGAGCTATCGCCAGAATCTGAATAAAAATAGAAGTGACAAAATGGCACATCGCCTTCCAGTCCATCAAGATCGGAGTCTTCATGGACAAACAGCTTGTGAGGTCCATCCCTTGCTGCATCGAGCCCGCTTACAAATGCGAACTCTTTTGCATCGCGTAACTCTTCCTTTAACAGAGCAATTAGAGCATTTTTTTCTTGCAGTTCTTTACCTGCGATCCACCACTTGAAGTGACGTAGAATCCATTGCTTCATTATTTTGCTCCTTTCGGGAATGGCCAGCTTGCGTTGACGCTGGGCTTTTGGGGTTCTTGTTCCTGGTTTGGAGGTGCGGGGGTGTCGCCTGCGGCTATTTGTTCAGTAGCGGCTTGTTTTGCTTTGCGCCGTGCGACACTCATGTTTGTGGTTATTCCTTGCTTTGAGGGGGCAGTAGTGGCCTGCACTTCGTTGGCCTGGCCAACTTCTTTGGTTACTGCGGTCTTCGCGGGCCTGCCGCGTTTTGATGCCTTTGGCGCTGCTCCCGGTTGCGGCTCAGGCTCGGCAGGTTTCTCTAGTTCGGCCCGCATTAGATCTGGGTCGATACCTTCTGCCCTGGCCATAGCTTCAACAGTCATAAAACTGTCGTCGCTGTTGCCTATTGTTTCAATGAACCATTGGTCAACGAGCAAGGAATCTGACAAGACCAGGTCCACTAGTACGAGCTGGACTACATCAAGGGGCGCGTTATCGATAAATTCAAAAGCACTTTCACGGGTGTAGTCGTCCATGAACGGGTAGATGCCAGGCAGTTCCTTAAAGACGTCTTCGTTCAATTCGTAGTCGTTGGCGTCAATCAGCATTTGCTTAACAAATGCGCGTAGAGACTGTAAGCTAAAGCCATTGAAGCCGCGCTGACGGACGCGCTTATACAATTCCACACGGTAGCGAGTTTCTTTGGCTGCACGTTCTTTGAGTTCGTCTTCTTTCCTGATTTTTTCCAAGTACGCATCATTATTTTTTTGAGTTAGCACTGTGCCATTGCCAGACGTAACAGTATGAGCTGTTGCGACACTGGCTGCAGTTCCAGATGGTTTTGTAGCGATATCCAGAAGGGTGTAGCAGTACCCAGCTTTCTCTAATGCTTCCTGTGCGTCATGTATGTTCCAAATAGGGATAAGTCTATTGTCAGCGGCTCTGACATACTTCAGTACAGGTGTTGGTTGAGTTTTCCCCAAAAGGGCGTGACCTATGGTAGTCATCCCTAATGTGGATGGTTTGCGCCTTGCCATGTGCCACAGTTGTGTGGCTTCTGTTGCCGTATCATTTTTTACTGATCTGGCATTGGAAAGTTCAGTTTCTCCTTCTTCAATCTCTGATACAACTGGGATACCCGACTTCACTATTTCAATGACTTTTTGATTAAATGCTGCCGCTGTTTTTTCTTCAAAACAATTGGGGTCAGTGCAGTAATTTGGGTGCGCGTCAGCATAAACTTCTGGCTGGTTGCCGGTGCGTTTGGGGCATTTTATGCATGAACCAGTATCGGGCAGTAACTTGCTATCGCTTGTTTTGAATGAGGCGTCGTCCAGTTTCAGAGTGAAGCGCTTATGAAGATGTGCCGTTGCATCTCGCACTGATAACTGATCTTCCTCGGACTCGCCTAAAATTTCATCGGCTGCTTGTCTTTGCAATGCTGGCACTGGGATGCGTGCGATTAGCAAAGCAATTGATGCAGGAAATTTGTTATCTAAAAAATCTTCACGCAAGTCAGCTGCAAGTGAACACAACTTCAGCCTGCCATAAACGTAAGATCTGGTCTTTCTCAGCTCTGTCACCAACTGGTCGGCACTGTAACCATGCGCCATCATCAGATTTTCATAGCCTATAGCCTCCTCAAGCGGATGCGGATCTTCACGCTGCAGGTTCTCTAGGAGCTGCATTTTGGCGGCTTGCGAGTCGCTTAAAACGCGCATCATTGCAGGGATTGAAACAGCGCCTGCCAGTTTGGATGCGCGGTAGCGGCGTTCGCCAGCAACGATTTCAAACGGTTCTGGCTCATCATCGGTAGGGGTGACCGGGCGTATGAGTATGGGCTGTGCCACACCATGAACTTTGATATCTGCGGCCAGCTCCTGGAGCGCTGTCTCGTTGAAGCGCTTGCGGTTTGTTTTTGATATACGGATGTCACGCAGGCTGTAAATGCCAAACGTGCCTTGGTCAACCAGCTCAGAAGCGACTATGTGTTGCTCGGTGGTGGCGACTGCAGTGGATTCAGTAAGAGACATGATTACTCCGAAATATTGAGTGATTTTTAAAATGGGATAAATGTGCTTGAGCGATTGAAGCCACGCATATCTAGGCCATGCATAAGCCAATGCTTGAAGCCTTCTATGTCGTCATCGCTCAGGTTGGCAAACAGCTTCCCGTAGAATTCTTCTTCTCTTGGCTCAGGGGTGTTTATGACGATGAAACGGCGTGTACTTTCTGTCTCGGCTGGTCGGAATGAAAGAAATACAAAATTCATTCTGTTGACCTGGGAGACAGGCTCCCGTGCTTTTTCGGCGCGACGGAAAGAACCTGAGGATAGATACGCCTTTACCATGCATTCATTTCCGATAGAATCGGACTGCCACATTGGATTGAAATCATCAACTACCACGTAGTTCTTTTGTGCTGTCCAGCCGTTGAATCTACCAAGGAGTTCTTCTTTCCTAATGGTGGCCCTTGCATATTCCGGATGCAGGCGAGTAACAATGTGTTCAAAGAACAGTGATTTGCCGACGTTGTTCGGGCCAATGACAACCAACGCCGTATCCATCTTTGTGCCTTTTCTGATCAGCGGGAAAGCGATCCACCTGGCTACGAACAGCGCTAAGTCTTCATCCTTATTGCAAATGTGCAGCAGTAGGTCGCATATGGGTGTGTTAGGCAATACCCTGGGGCGCGAGGCTTTAAAAATGGCTGATTTAACGGCTGCGATTGCTTGGTGGACTTTTGATAACGGTGAGTTCATGGTGTGATCATTTTCTTTAAAGAATTTGCCCAGATATCACATGCTGATTTGCTGAGCGGTTGGTGATTAAACGATGCGAAGCGGCGGTCACCCTGGTCTAACTCCATGGCATTAAATGCACCGGACATGAAGATAAAACTCAAGGTCTCCTGGGCTGTTTTGAGGGTATCTATAGGCATCTTGAATACAATGCCATCCAGTTCATGGTCTATCTCGATGGCCGCGAATTGCCTGCCGTTTTCAAGGCAAGGGAGTAAGCCGGTGACGACGCCTTTTTGCGGGCCGTAATCGCTATCGAATTCAACATAGCTGCCGACTTTAATTTCTTGATTTACCACGTCTTTTTCCTTTAGGTGAGCACCACTCCAGCGAACATGCCTTGCACCATGAAGACAGGCCATCATCGCGGGTTGATGTATAAAAAAATTCGCTATCTGCTGGCCAGTAGTCCCGGCACTTTGAGCAGCGTTTGTAGAGACCATCTTCTTGCTCCTGGTAGACTCCGTTCCTGAGTCTTTTTTCCAGCAGTCTGGCCGTGCAGTTGGCTTGCCTAATCGAGAAAGTTCTGCCGTTTCTCGCAAAGTAAGCAGTGCTACTTTGGCCGTTTGTGGAACTTGAAGTAATTGGCATGAGGGGTCAGTCTTTCTCGCCACACCTGGCCAGCTTTGAGTCGAACTGGCTACGGTGGCGCATGTGATTGCGTGCATCGTTTTCAAGGGCCAGTCTCAATGCTGGAACTTTGAGCATGTCGTCGAGTGATTTGGTCTTGTCCTGGAGATGGCTGTAAGCCACCTCCAGGGCTGCGCGATCTGGCTGAGTTGCAAGCATGTCAGCTCCTTTTTTTCAAAAGTGCAGACGTCTGCACTTTTGAAGGCTTCTGTCTTTGTTTGATGTATTCTGGGCCGTACAAGCCAGCGAAAATGCCAAGGTTTGGACTTGTCGGGCTGGCTTTTGGAGCGAGCTCAGTCGGTATCTTTCGGTTTGTCAGAAAGTTGAATGGCATTATTGGCCTCCGACTAATGGGAGGGCGCTAACAGACGCTACACCGAAGTGATCCAGGGCATTGAGTATCGCGTCGGCAGAAGTAGGCGCAATCGCTGGATAGCTGACAACCTGACCAGGAGTGCGGACAGTGACTGTGTATATGCTCATGCTGTCACCTTGTCACTAGCGCGACGCTTTTGATTTACAGGGGCGGGGCTTTCAGGATTGCGATAACCTGGTGCCGTATCAATAGAGATAAACACTTGGTCCTTGGTAAATACGGCCCGGTCATACAATCCACCTGTAATGCCCAGACGGTTGATTTCTACAAAGCCCAAAAGCAACAGTGAATCGTGTAAGCGGCGGTCATGGTGGCTGAAGTAGGACTCGCTCAGAAATAGCGGACGAGGGTAGAAACTACTGTCTTGGAGTTGGCTGTTGACCTTAAGCTCGTTGCCCAGCATAGCTTCGAGCTGTTTAATTATTGGCTCGGCAGCTTCGATTTCGCTCATCATGCGTACGATCTCGGCTGTTCGCGTTTCAAAGCGGCGTTTGTTTTCGTCGATCAGTCTTTGAAGAAAAGTTTTCATGGTCACTCCTGTGTTGTGATATTGAAAATCTATCTATGACTGATTATTTGATTTTAATTATCAATTTAAAAACAATCATTTGATATTGATTCGAAGAATATCAAATGATATTGAATAGTGCAATATCTTTTGATATTTTTAACTCAATTGGAAATTTGTTAATATGAAGTAATTGCCGTATTTATTTCTAATTAGGCAAGTAATTTAAATAAGGCTTTGCAAGATGAAGAAATTTTTAGCGCTGTGTTTGTATATCGTTGCTTCTATGGCGATAGCTGGTGAAGATATTGTGTCGGTAGCCAAGTACGATCAGTATTCAAAAGCTACCGGAATCGCTACTACTGCCTTTATAGTTCCTGATATAAACTCCTTCTGGAATCCAGCGTACGCGACGGCACATTTGGCCGGGAATGTTTCAGACCAAGGTGCGGAGAGTATGTGGCTACGCGTTTACTATCACTCAGGCAATTGGAAATTTTTTGATTCAGCGAAGGATATTGACGGAAATACATTAACGGTAAGTGTTATTGACAGACGAATTCAAGCCGCAAGCTTATTGGTTGAGGAGTTCTCAGCTCAGCTTTCAAGGGACTATATAGAGCGACACAAAGACAACGGATTTGACTTCCGGTTTCAGGGCAAGGGCGGACAGTTGATTGTTAAGCTACCCAGCGACCATGTGCAGACTTTTTTAGCGAAATTGACAGAGGTGGAAGCTGATGTGCGTGGCAAGCTTGCACAGCTACCAACAAAGATTGAAGAATCTAGGAGTAACAGCAAGCCAAAGCTTGGAGTTAAGTTTGTTCCGGTAACCGACGGATACTTGCAATACGCAAAACTGCCCAGCGTTCAAGGCGTCGTTATCGTTAACATTGAAGGCAATAGTCTTGCTCAGTCTGCTGGAATACTCCCTGGGGACATCATTGAAGCTATTGGTGGTGAACAGGTCGCCTCTGACTTAACATCGTTACAAAATATATTGGGTAAAATTCCTGCAGGAGCAAAAGTACAATTCAAAATCATGCGTGCTTCGCAAAAACTGGAAATACCAGTTCAATTCTGAACTACATTACTTGAACAATGACACTCCTATTACCGGGGTGTCATTGACAATATGTCTAAGAGAGCCCTTGTAACTTCTTTTTGTGGTGCATTTTCTTTGGTGCAGCAGACAAAATTTCCCCATGCCCAATTGTCTAACAATTCTATTTTTTTCAGTGGTGAACCGGTTCTAATAGCACGATTTGCAGCGGACTCAAGTACTAAAGCAATACCGTAGCCAGTTTGAGCAACCATTTCAATTTGGGCATGAAAATCTGAAATTATGACGCGATAGTCAATGTGTAGCCCTGCTATATCGGCATGATGTTCTACAAATTCTGTAATGCGTTTAGAAATATCCATACCAATAAATTGGTGATGCAAAGTGTCAATAAAATTTATTTTCCCATTACCTTGTGCAAGTTGATGATCTGCCGGGGCGACTATACATAGCCGTTCTGTTTTGTATGTCATGTAGCTTAACCCTTCTGTATGTGGTGTCGGGCCGAGAAGGCCAACATCGCACGTTCCTTCATATACAGAGGTCTGAATCTCGCTAAAACTACCTGACGTAATATCCAATCGAACACTCGGAAATCTAGTGCGTAATATTTCGACTGCTAGCGGTAAATCATTGAGCATGATTACCGACGAACACATTATCTTTAGTCGATCTTGGGAGGTTTGACGGTCGCGCAGTTCATCATGCATCAACCTTAATTCTTCGTGGATTTTTACCGCAGTTTTTAATATAACTTCCCCTGCATCTGTCAAATGAAAGGGCTTTCTGTGAGCAATGGTCTCTCCGAGCATCTCTTCGATTAGCAGCAGGCGACCACTTACTGTAGAGAGTGACTTATGCATGCGCTCTGCTACAGCCGTTAGTGTTCGCTCCTCCGCACAGGCGCGGATGAGTTCTAGATCCGCGAGTGATAAAGTAGATGACAAAGTAATGCAAGCGACTGAACGACGCTTGTTTATATCGCGACTTAAACATCAAAGCAATTGCAAAAAAGAAAGAGTTACGGAAATTCCGAAAACGGTTCGGAATTTCCGTAACATAATATAAATTTTGCATGTTATAAAGTCACATATTGAAATATTTATTACAACTACTTACGTCGTACGAGGTTTTATGAGAGCAGAGGATCAAATTCAAGAGTTAAAAGAAATTCAAAGGCGTACAGACCCAGCAGCATTTGCCCTTGCGGTACAGATGCTTAGAGAGTTTGTTAGTGGATACCCTTTAAAAAAGGAACCGATGCTAAGACTTGTTCGGGTTGGGACCGCGAAAGGCTGATACTTTTGGGGCGGTGTCGCCAGCGGTTCGAATGAGATTTTTCCCCATATCGGTAGCCTCGCGAAATTGAGTTAATAGCTTTAACTCTTCCGTCGTGACATATGAGAGGCTTACTTCGGGAGAATTGAAATTGGTCTTTTCGTTACCTGTCACGATCCAGTCGATACTCCGTCCACATGCAGCAGCTATTGCTACAAGATTTTCAATACTCGGTAACGATTCAGACTTTAAAATGCGCACCAGGCTTGAACTGGGTACGCCAGAAGCACGGCTCAATTCGGCCTGGCTCTTAAAGCCTTCTATGCGCATTGCGATATCAATTCTGTCGGCGATTGTAGTCATGGTGCTCAACTATACGCACGGCAGACTGCTCTCTCAATCGCTAGCCCGAAATCGGTCTATTTGCCCGAAATCGGAATTATAAGCCGATTTCAAAATTAATAAATCATTACAAATTCTTGATAGACCTGATTCTGGCTTGATCTCTTGGTGCGGTTAGAATTGCCGCCTTGAACATATTTTTACCCATGTCGTTGGCTTCTCTAAACGCAGTGAGTAATTCGATTTCTTCAATTGTCACATAGGTCAAGCTGACAATATTCAGACTTTCATTGGTTGGCTGCTCATTTACTATGGGCGTAGCCGCTTTCGTTTTGTTCCTGTTGCTATCTATTTGATCTAGCCAGCCAGGTTCCAATCCTACCATTTTCTCTATATGACGAGCTTTACGCTCACCGATGTTTCTACCATGGGAACCAGTCGTAAAATATTGACCGATTTGCAGTGGATCAAGTCCATGGGCGCGACAAAATGCCGCCCGATTCCCTGGGTCAGTGCTAAAGCTATCTATCAGCTCCTGGAGTTTCTTTTGTCGTAATTCTGCGATTTCGTCGTTCATACGGCATTTTCATCCATGAATATCATTTGGTAAAACATCAAATGATTATTTTTATTGCTTTTAACAATATCAAATGATATTGTTTCGGCATGAACCTACTCGAATACTTAAAACAGTTAACAGCACCGCAAAAGAAGGAATTTGCGGCTCGCTGTGGCACGTCGATTGGATTTCTGAGACTGATTTCCTACGGTGTAAAACCGTGTAGTCCTGAACTGGCCGTTTCCATTGACCGTGAATCGGGCGGGACTGTGTCCTGCAAGCGATTGTGTCCTCAAGCCGTGATGGATTGGGAGTACATCGAAAAAAAGTTTGGACAGCTATGTGTGGCCCACTAAACGAGGCTGAACGCAAGTTGTTCATCCTTCTGCAATCAGCAAACGCTGATGTTCCTCCCGAGCCAGATCTCTCATTTGACGACAAGGTGAATGCGAATCGTAAGTTCATCGCTTCAGTTCTTCGCGAATCGCTCTTGCAATTAAGGCCCTGTCTCCATCAACGCTCGGGCTTTTAAATGCTTTTGCTTCGATTTGACCAACGGCAGCGAGTATGACCGGCGCTAGGGTTGGATCGTGTTTTATCAGAGCCTTCAAAACGATGGCGAATGCCTGTGAGGTTGCCAGGCGATGACTAGTAAGCATGCTGTTCAAGTAGTCAGATTTTTTTAGAAATTCATTTAACTGCTGCTGCGCTTCGTGTCGTTCATCGGCGGCTGTTTTAGATGTCATTACCTTGGCTCCAGGTTGAATTTGAGTGAAGTGTAGATGCAGTTAAGTAAAAGTTAAACCACAGGAAAACGGGGGAAGTAGTGAACTTACGGCAAGCATATTTAGCGATGATTAGGGCATACGAGGGCGGCTGGGATGGAATGTCTGCTGTCCTGGGTATGAGCCACGATGGCCTTGAAAATAGAATTTACGAAAGAAAAGGGCAGGGCTTGCACGTTCAAACGGCGATCCAGATGCAAAAGTTTGCTCGCACGACACACTTTGCGGAGGCGGTAGCTACTGCCAGCGGTGGCACGTTCGTTCAATTGCCATCCCTGGACCATATCGACAATGAATCGATAGCCGACAAATTCCACGAACTCTATGCTGAGTTAGGTGAGTTGTCGGTCGAGTTCCAGAAGGCGACAAAAGACGGTGAAGTCGATAATAAAGAACGCGAGTGCATCAACTGCGTGGTTGACCGTATGCACAGGACCATGGATGAGCTTCGTGCATTGACCTTTAAGTTTTATTGCCACGAAACGGCGGCGAAATCAGGAGGGCGCAAGCATGGCTAAGCATGCCGGTCCGCGCCCAGGGTCAGCAGCATACAAGGCGATTTGTCGTATTGTAGACCTTGGTGGTAGTGCAAAAATGTCTGCTTTGCTGGGTGTACTGCCAATCGAGTATCACACTGTTGCAATGTTTCGCCGGTATGTCATTCACATACTGGTTGACCACGCCTTGATATTTGCCGATATGTGTGACGGCCAGATTTTACGTGCTACGCAATACGGCAAAGATTTTGCTGGGCGAGCTGTTAAGTCGCAATTGCCAACTGCAGACAAGTATGTGGGTGAGGTCGTCCAGCCCCGTACGCGCACCGTGCGCGAATTGAACCTGAAAAGGCATAGGGCGGTAGCCCCTTTTCGTCCTGGTTCAGATGACTTTAAAAAAATTCCATCCTTATTTACTGCCGATGTCGTCGAGAAGTTGGAGCCTAATGAATTTGGGGCATTGATTCGGACTGTGACTGTAGGAAAAACAGTGCGTAAGTTGCCTTCCGGCGAGGTCGTTGAATGACCCCAGTGGAAGATGTAGTCCTGCAGATGCTTGAATGGAATTTGCCGTCCCTGCCTGCTGGTCACCCTAAAGTAGACGGAAAAATACATCGTTTTGGTAAAGGGAAGAAAGCCTGGTATGTATTGCGGGAGGTAACGCTTCGTTCCGGCAAAGTGGTTATTACTGGCCATTTTGGGAACTATCAGGGGGAAAACCCTAATACAGTCAAGGTCAAGATTGATTCCGGCGGCTGGGGTGACACTGATAAAGCTGAGTTCATTCGCAAGCAACGCGAACAGGAAGAGCGTGACCAGGCTAAGCGAGAAGAAGAAGCAAGGTTTGCAGCAAACCGCGCAAAGGGTCAATGGACTGCAGCCTCACCCCAGGGAGCAGAACTGCATCCATACCTGGTTAAAAAAGCCGTCACTAATTTTGGTCTGCGCGTCAATGAAGATGGTCAGTTGTTTATTCCTCTTTGGTCGGATGGTGGCACTGGTGACCGGCTTGTGGGTCTGCAAAAGATATTTGCAACTGGTGCAAAACTCTATAACGAAGGCATCGATAAGAACGGCGCAGGTTTCGTCCTGGGCGAGATTCCTGCTGATCCTAAGATTATTGCAGTCGGCGAAGGCTACGCTACGTGCGCAACAGCACACATGGGATCTGGCCAGCCTGTTGTAGCTGCTTTTGATGCAGGTAGCATTATCCACGTCGCTCGCGCCTTGCGGGCCAAGTACAAAACGGCGCACCTGTTGTTTCTGGCTGATGATGACTATCTGTTAGAGCAGCGCCTGGCCGACACTTTGCGCAAAGAATTCAGTGCGCCTTTCGTGGCAGATTTTCACCTGGTAGGTTGCGGCTATGTGCCGGTGATTGACGGTAACTCTCACCAGTTCGTCGCAACGGATGGTGAGACTGTAGACTTGACTGCATGGTGGCGAACTGACAAGCAGGGCATTGCATACATCGAGGCGGATATCCGCAAAGGTCGCAGCAACAGGCATACAACCTTTAAAAATGCTGGGGTATGGTGCAGCCATGCGGCAGCTGCTGAAGTTGGTAACGCTACTGTAATTAAGCCTATCTTTGCAAGCCGCTGTGGTCAGAAATGGACAGACTTCAATGATTTGCACGTTGAAGAATCCTTCGACGCGGCAGCGTCGCAAATTAATCATGCCTTTGATGTCGCCCTGGGCGTGGCAGTGTCTCCCGCCCCCTCTCGCGACAGCGAAACTGAACCTGATTTAGCGCCTCCCGTACCCTCCAGCGAAGCGGATCTGATTGGGGTTCCTGCCCTTATTTCCCCCGCCCCCCTCGATGCAGATGGCGCGCCACCCTCTGACCCCGCGCCCCCGCTCGGGATGGAAGAAAGGCTATCTAGCGCGGCAGAGCCGCGAGAGAAAGAAGAAAAGCAAATTAGCGCAGCAGAGCTGCGTGGTGAAGAGGATATGACTGGTGCGGCTGGAGCGCCGCAGGAAAAGGAACCTGCAGCAGAGTTACCTGCGGTCGATGATGCCGTGGAAGCCGTGGGCTTCCTTGGTTTGCAATGGGCAGTTGATCATTGCGCCCTGGTGTATGGCACCACTGATGTGTGGGACTCGCTGAACGGGTTGCGCGTCAAGAAATCTGCCTTTATCGGCATGATTGGCAAGGAGAATTACAAGGCCTGGGAGAAGCATGAGTCCAGGCGCTTGATTATGTTGTCAGCACCGGCACAAGATGATGCAGGTGAGCCCGCGCCTTCAGAGTCGGGGGGAGGGGACAATGGCAAGAAGAAAATCAAGGTGTACGACGATGAGCACTGGCAGAAAGTCAACAGGCTGCTGGATAACTTCGCGCTGATCTATGGCTCTGATGAGGTGTGGGATGGCGAGCAGCGCTGCCTGCTTAAAATAAACCCGCTTCGTCTGGCATTTGGTAACGATGCAATCAAGTATTGGCTGGGCAACGCTTCTCGCAAAATGGTTCCGGTAGACAGAGTGGTGTTTGATCCGACTATGAAAGCCGACCCGGCTACAACGGTGAATCTCTTTAACGGCTTTGCCATGGCTCCTAAGGCAGGCGAATTTAATCTCATTCTTGAGCTGTTATTCCATCTGTGTGGATCTGATGAAGCGGTCTTTGAATGGGTGGTGTGCTGGTTGGCCTATCCACTCCAACACCCAGGTGCAAAGATGGATACAGCGGTGGTAATGCACGGTGATGAAGGCAGTGGTAAGAACCTGCTGTTTGAAAAGTGTGTTGCCCGCATCTATGGCGAATACGGCGGCATCATCGGCAATGCTGAGCTGGAAGACAAGTTCAATGACTGGGCATCGAAAAAACTGTTTGTGGTCTGCGATGAGGTCGTGACGCGCAATGAGTTGCGCCAGTTAAAGGGCAAGCTCAAGGGCATGGTGTCGAATGCGACGATCCGCATTAACCCTAAAGGGCTTGCAAGTCGTGACGAAGCGAATCACATGAATTTCATGTTTTTCTCAAATGAGTTGCAGCCTCTTGCCCTGGACAAGACAGATCGCCGAAATATGGTGATCTGGACCCCGCCGAAGCAAGCAGAGGAATACTACGCTGCGGTTGCTCATCAGATATTCAATGGCGGCACTGAGGCGTTTTATAAGTTTCTGCTTGATGTTGATGTAGGAAGCTTTAACGAGCACACCAAGCCAATCATGACGGAAGCTAAGGCCAATTTGATTAGCCTGGGCTTGTCGCCGACTGAGAGATTCTATAGGGAATGGTCCGGGGGTTTCCTCCCGCTCCCTTACGTTTGCTGCTCTGCCATGCAGTTGTACCAGGCGTTTTGCCGATGGTCGACACTCAATGGCGAGCGTTTTCCAGCTACGCAGACGATGTTTGGCCGGACGATTGGCCGGGTGTCATTTGGTGAGATGACGTCCTGCCCCATCAAATACGACCTGATGTCAGAAGTGCGACAGAGAACCGTGTACCTGGTAGGTGACCAACCAGAGGGCAGGGATCGCCATAAATGGGTTGAGGATGGGTCCACACTTTTTGAGACTGCACTAAGGAAGTATCGCCATGTGTTCACGCCAGATGACAGTTAACCGTCAACACAAGCCAAAACTACCAACACGCCGAAAGCTAATGAATACGGGGCTTTGTGGACTGTTCGGATAGTTTGACAGTTACTTCATGTGGGCGCGTGCGCGAGTGTGCATTGCTCGCAATTTGCATTAATGAATTTATATATTTTATTTTCTTAGCCTTCAAATTAACTATCACAACTATATAAACAGTCCACAAAGCTAATGAATATAAGGGTTTAGCTGTGTTGATAGTTGTATGAGTGTTTGACAGTTTTAAAAAGACAAAGAGTGAGACGTAATGAAAAGCGATTTGCGGACATTGATGCCTTACACAGCAAAAAGAATTGATCGTATGAGGGAACAGTTAGGTGTTGCAGCGACAAATGAAATTTTGCGTAACGCGATGGCGGGCAAGCCTGGAAAATTTTTTGCTATGGAGAATGGGATGACTTTTGGAACACCAGAGACAAGATCCACGACAGTAATCAACTGGGGTGAGAATGGAAAATGTTATCGGACTGATCCTCAATGGATGATTGATGCGACTGAGTTTGCATTGACACGCGGCATTGAGATTGAGACCGTTGATATCAATGATCATGAGGAAGCAAGAAGGCGGGCGGCAACACTTAGAAAGGTTTTGGCAGAGGCGAAATATGGTAAATAATATGATCGATTTGGAATTAGAAAAAAGATTGATGAATTGGCGTAACACCGTGCTTGGCGGTATTGGGGGCGGTGGCGGCGCTTGCTGCGCTTCTTGGGCTGCGGCATACATAGCGGCAAGAAACAAGCAGGAGGAAGCGCTGGCAATAGCCCTTGAAATTAACCAACCTTGCTCTGCACTTATTCGTTTTGATGTAAATGAGCTGGATGGCTGGTTGGTGGAAGCCGCTGTGCGCACATTAATTGATCATGACCAAAAGCAGGTCCTGCGACTCAAGTTTGTATGGGAGTATCCAGACCATTGGATTAAAACAAAATTGCATATACGTGATGCTGCATTGCGTATTGTTTTTGGTCGTGCAATAACAAATTTAAAAACTGTACTAGATAAGTTAAAAAGCCCTGATACAATTCGAACTCACAATTCGCATGCCGGTATAGTTCCGCGCCCAGACGCTACTGTCGTCCCTTTGGGGGCGGCTGCGCCCGTAGAAAATGCAAAACCCTGATGGACTGAATAAGTCTTCGGGGTTTTTTCGTTTGTACTTCAAATTTTAAAGGATTGCACAATGGATAACCAGCATCAGAAAATCAAAGGCTATCGAGATCTGACACAAGTCGAAATCGATGCAATGAATAAAGTCAAAGCCAAGGCCACGGAAGTTGGCGATCTGGTGGAAGAGTTGAAAGCTTTGCCGGATCTCGATCAGCGTTGGGTATCTATTGGCGCAACCGATTTACAAAAAGGCTTTATGTCGGTCATTCGTGGCATTGCTAAGCCGACGACATTCTAAGTTTTACTCCTGGGCGTCAAGCACTGCTTGTGCCCCGGTTACCAAGTGATAGCTGGGGCAATTATTTATGTTTAAAGTTTCGATAAAATCTAACTTTGATCAGGTGATAGCAAAGATGCCTGATTTCCCGCGCAATCAATTACCCTATGCACTTGCTACGGCCCTAACCAAAACCGCGCAAGAGATTGCCAAGGCCGAGCGTAAGGAACTACAGGATGTGTTTGATCGTCCTACACCCTATACGCTGGACAGCTTATACGTTAAGCCAGCACGCAAGACTCAACTATCTGCCTATGTGGGCATCAAGGATTTCTCAGCCAAAGGCACGCCAGCCATAAAATTTCTATCTGCACAGATAGATGGCGGCACTAGGCATCAGAAGAGATTTGAACGGGCATTGCAGGCAGTGGGAGCATTACCATCAGGCTACTATGTTGTGCCAGGGTCGGCTGCTAAGCTTGACTCGTATGGCAACATTGATAGGGGCTTAATCGTGCAGCTTCTATCGTACTTCAAGGCATTCCCAGAGATGGGCTACAAAGCCAATATGACCGATAAGCGTAAAGCTTCATTAGCAAAGGGCAATGCTAAGAAAGGTATTGCCGGTGTTGCTTACTTCGTCGGTAGTCCAGGCGGTCGCCTGCCACTGGGTATCTGGTCACGTCACTCGCTAGGCCATGGTAGTGCGGTCAAGCCAGTGCTTATCTTCGTGCGTTCGGCTCACTTCAAAGCGTTATTGGACTTCTACTATGTATCTGATATCACGGTCAAGGCAACGATGGATAAGAACATCAGGGCATCAATTGACCAAGCGCTCAAGACCCAGCGTTGATGTGCATGGCCTTTGCCGGGTCGCGGGTCCTTACTGCGTCTCTGTCGTTAGGGGTAATTCGAACCCCGTTGTTTCATTAGTGGCTGGCCTTCCAACTTAGTTAAATTAACCTGATTTGACGCAAAGAGGTTAAACGGTTAAATCCTAATTCACCGAGTTAAATATGACTGATAGAACCTATCTCACACGAAAAGAGTTCGCTGAGAGGCAGGGTTTCTCACCGGCATACGTATCTAAGCTTGGTAAGTCGGGGCGGCTGGTGCTGAGCGCTGACGGCAAAATGGTAGATGTGCAGGCGACTGCGGATCTGCTGAAGAGAAGCGCAGACCCCAGCAAGGTCGCTGTTGCTCAACGGCATGAACGTGATCGCGTCGAGCGAGATGTAAGGCAGTTCACCAAGCCTAACGCGCCCGATATTCCCGAAGCACCATTTATTCCCCCAGCGCCTAACGACGACCAGGACAACTTCCAGAAAGCCCGCGCAAAGCGCGAGCATTACCTGTCGCTACAAGCCGAAAACGAATATTTAAAACAGATAGGCCAGTTGGTCGAGCGCGACAAAGTCGAGGCTGCTGCCTTCAAACTTGCCAGACTGCAGCGTGATGTGATGATGGGTCTGCCAACCAAGGTCGCGCCCATTCTGTCGGCGATGACTGACTCATGGGAGATCGAGAAAGCCATGCGTGAATCGATTAGAAAAGCCCTAGCGGATTTGGCAATCATGGCTGAACAAGACTTGCAAACATCAATGGACTAGTCTGCTGCGTCACTTTAGTGAGTGCAGACGTCTGCACTTACCAAAGGAACGCACCCATGCCAGCAGTCTATGACGGAGGCCTTGCTTACCGTACACAGTACGCAGCTGGGCTAACACCAGATCAACCTCTTTGGATTGACGTCTGGTCAAATGAATACATGCGTATCCCGCCCGAAAACGGCGCGGAACCTGGTAAGTACAGCAGTGACAGAACCCCGTATGCTGAAGAAGTAATGCAATGTTTATCGCCAGAACATCCATGTCGTCGTGTCGTTGCCAAGGTGGCTTCGCAACTGATGAAAACGCAAGTAGCCTTGAATTGGATATGCGGTAGCATCCACCAGGCCCCTGGCAATATGCTTGTCTTGTTGCCATCTCTCAGTTTGGCCAAGCGCGTCAGTGGTCGTATCGATAAAACGATCAATGCTGTGCCAGTGGTAAATGCTTGCGTAGCAGCACCGAGAAGTCGCGACAGCAGGAACACAATTGACACCAAAGAATTCAAGGGCGGCACGCTCTATATCACCACCGCTGGCAGTGCTGCCAACCTGGCAGAAATTCCAGCCCGTTATATCTATGGCGATGAAGTAGACCGCTGGGAACTGAACGTCGATAAAGAAGGCGACCCGATTGAGCTGGCAGAGGCGCGCACCAGCACATTCGGTCGCAATGCAAAAATTTACTACACCAGCTCGCCGACGCTTGAAGGGTCCAGCCGGATTGATGACCTCTACACGGTCAGCGATCAACGGCACTACTACGTGCCATGCCCAGATTGTGAACACATGCAAGAGCTGGTCTGGGAAAACCTGCATTACGCTGACGACTACAGCTCTGCGTACTATAGCTGCGCAGCATGCACATTTAAGATCGAAGAGCATCACAAAACGGCCATGCTTGCAGCAGGCAAATGGATTGCTACCGCACCAGGTGACGGTAAAACGGTCGGCTTTCACCTATCGACGCTCTATGCGCCTGCAGGCTGGACCAGCTGGGCCGAGCTGGGCAAGCAGTACGACACCGCCAAAGTCGCCCTGGATCGTGGCGATCCGGAGCCGATGCAGGTTTTTTACAATACTCGTCTGGCCAAGTGCTGGGATATGGCGCAAGAACGCGCCCACGCAGACGATTTGAAGAAGCGAGCAGAAAAATATTCTCTGCGTAGCGTACCGGATGGCGTGCTGGTGATTACTGCTGCGGTGGACGTCCAGGGCAACCGGCTCGAATTAAAGTTAGTCGGCTGGGGCGTGGGGCTGGAATCATGGGTGCTGGACTATGTTGTTATTTCAGGTGACCCGGCAGAGAAAGCCACATGGGATAAGCTGGAGGAAATCCTGCAGACTCCGCTGGTCAGGTCGAGCGGTCGTGAGATGAAGATCGAGGCAACTTGCATCGATGCCGGTGACGGTAATTCGTCTGAAGAGGTGTACACGTTCACCCGGCCTAAGCGATATCGCAACGTCATCGCTATCAAAGGCGCGAGTCGCCCGAACAAGCCGGTGATTGCCACCAGGCCGACAAAGCTCGATGTCAGCAAGCGGGGCAAGACAATGCAGCGCGGTGCTGAGCTTTGGATAGTCGGCACTGATACAGCAAAGGACTGGATCTATAACCGCATCAAGTTTGATAGTGGACCAGGCGCCATTCATTTCAGCGAAGATTTATCCGCTGATTACTATGAGCAAATGACTGCCGAGCGCAAGCTGACCAGGTATGTCAAAGGTTTCAAGCGGACAGAGTGGGTAAAAGCCAAAGCTGCCCGGAATGAAGCATGGGATTTGATGGTGTACAACTTGGCTGCAGCGCATTTTTTAGGCTTGCATCGCTGGCGCGAGGCAGATTGGGAGCGTAAGAAACTCCGCGTTGATCCGGATCAGCAAGACATTTTTGCACCCCCGGTTCCCAAGATTGCTACGGTCGACGACCAGGAGGAACAGCAACCGGCTAAACCCCAAGCCAAGCCGAGAGAAAGCCCCAAATTTTCGGCACCACGACCAACACCCACACAGCAAAATCCCGGCCAAGAGTCGGGATTTGTCGTTTACCACTCTACGGATTATGAATAATGGCTGATCTCGCAAAACTACAAGCTTACTTGTCCGGCGCAGAGGATGCGCTCAACAAACTGATGACCGGGACGCAAGTTGTCGAGTTTGACCGCTCAGGTACAAAGATTCGATACACACCGGCGCAAGTACCAGCGTTGCAAACGTATATCGCCCAGCTCAAGAGCCAGATTGCTGCGTTAGGTGGCGGTGGCAATTCACGTCGCGTTATCTATCAATACTTCTGATTATGAAAAGACGACAAAAGAAACCGTACGTTCGTGCGGCGGATACTGCATTGCCCAGAGCGACTGCAGCATTCCCAGCGCACGATGGCGCATCGCGCAGCAGTCAGCAGCTTGGATCATGGCAACCGTTCGCAGGATCTGCTGACACCGATACATTACTGGATCTACCCTTACTCACTTCCAGAAGCCGTGACCTGTCGCGTAACAATGGCATCGCTGCCGGGGTGATACAAACCAAAGCCGATAACGTAGTCGGTACTGGCCTGCGCCTGGTGGCAATGCCTGACTGGAAATTACTGGGCAAGACAAAGGAATGGGCAGAAGAGTGGTCCCGCAACACTGAATCACGATATCGGCTTTGGGCAGACAGCACAGACTGTGACGCCTCCCGGCAACTGAACTTTGGCGGCTTGACCACTTTGGTCTATACATCGTCTTTGATCAACGGCGAAGGCTTAGCACTGCCTATCTGGCAACCAGAAGCTGGACAATCATTTGCAACGCGCTTCTTTGTCATCGAGCCAGATCGCCTTTGCAATCCTAACTATGCTTTTGACAGCCGATACAGGCGCGGCGGCATCGAGATCGACGACTATGGCCGTGCTTTAAATTACTGGATACGCACCACTCATCCGGGCGATATCTTTTCCGGGTACTCAACACCCGGTGTATGGGAAAAAGTACCAGCGACCACTCAATGGGGGCGCAAACGCGTGATCCACTGGGGGCGTAAGGACCGCCCAGGCATGACCAGGAGCAAGCCTATCTTTGCTGCAGTCATGCAGCAATTCAAAATGTTAGACAGGTATGCGAATGCTGAGCTGGATTCGGCAGTCGTGAATGCCATGATCGCGGCTTTTGTAGAAACACCTATGGAATATGACGGATTGGTGGCCATGTTGGGCGGCCAGGAGGATCAAGTAAAGCCGTACATGGACAACAAAGCCAAGCCACAAAACCGGGCGCGACTCAAGAGCGGCGCGATTGTGCCTCTTTACCCTGGCGAAAAGCTGTCCGCTTTCAATCCAGGGCGACCCTCGGCGGGCTTCGGTGCATTCATGGAAGCCGTTCTGCGGCACATCGCTACCGGCGTCAACCTGCCGTATGAATTGCTGATGAAAGACTTCAGCAAGACGAACTACAGCAGTGCGCGGGCAGCATTGCTGGAAGCCTGGCGTTATTTTCGGTCTGAGCGCAATGCACTGGCCGATTACTGGGCAAAGCCAGTCTATGAGCTGTGGCTAGAAGAAGCCGTGAACCTCGGCATTGTCGATGCTCCCGACTTCTACGCAAATCGCGCTGCCTATTGCCGCTGCCGTTGGATTGGCTCAGGTCGGGGATGGGTAGACCCTGTCAAAGAAGCGCAAGCGGCCCAGATCCGCATTGATTCCGGCCTGTCAACACTCGAAGCAGAGTGCGCGGAGCAGGGCTTGGACTGGGAGGAAGTGCTACATCAGCAGGCCCGCGAAATGGCACTACGCAAGGAATTGAATTTGCTAACCCCTTCGCAAAGCAAACCACCACCGGGCCAAGCGCCCGATAGTGGTGGCCAGCCAATAGAAACCGATGCTGACCCTAAAAAAGAACAGCAACCAGAAGATGAAGAGGAATAACGATGCGTTATCCGCACTTATTTAGCCGTCTTTACAACACGCCATTGATGCTGCACCCCGACAAGGCTAGTGTCATAGAAAACGTGTTTAGGACTTATGCCGGTGGTCTCGCCGTTGAAAAACCTGAGATTGTTGCGGCCAGTAGCTATACCGCTCCGAACGGCACAAAAAAACCATACCAGATAACCCCAGGTGGTGTCGGAATCATTCCAGCCATGGGGACGCTGGTGCAGCGTGCCAGTGGTCTGGACGCCATGTCTGGTATGACATCGTATTCCAGCATCAACAGCTTGCTTACCCAGGCAACTGATGATCGCGATGTCAAAGCTATTTTGATGGAAGTTGACAGCCTGGGAGGTGAGGTTAGTGGTTTGTACGACTTGGCTGATGCAATTTTTGCTGCCAGGCAGGTCAAGCCAGTATGGACCATCGTCAATGAACAAGCCTACAGCGCCGGTTACGCAATAGCGTCATCCGCAGAAAAGCTTTTTCTACCCCGCACCGCAGGTGTGGGCAGCATTGGTGTCATTGCCTTGCATGTTGACCAAAGCAAGCGTGATGCAGCGCAGGGATATACCTACACGGCGATCTATGCCGGTGACAAAAAGAACGACTTTAGCAGCCATGCGCCTCTGAGTGATTCCGCTCAAGCGGATCTCCAGACGGAAATTGATCGTCTTTACACAATGTTTGTAGATACCGTCGCCCGTAATCGTGCCATATCCCCGGACGTGGTCATATCCACCCAGGCCGGGACCATGAACCCGCAACAAGCCGTCGATGATGGCTTTGCAGATGGCATCGCCACCATGCAAGAAACCATCGCCATGTTAGAAGCAGAAGTGCAAGTCAAACCCCTCAAACCCGCGCAAATCGGCGCAACCAGAAAGGATACTCAGATGAGTACAAATCAAGAATCGGCAGGAATCAGCGCCGAAACACAAGCAGCCATCAACCTGGCACGTACTGAAGGTCACCGCACAGGTGCTGCTGCCGAGCGCGAACGTATCGGTGCGATATTGCAGAGCGAAGAAAGTCAAGGTCGCGAAGCAATGGCCCAGACCTTCGCCCTGGAAACCGACATGGACGCGGCCACTGCCAAGAAACTGCTGGCAAAGTCCCCGGCTGCAACACAAAAACCGGCTGGCAATACTGACTTTAGCCAGGCAATGGCTAACGTCAACAACCCTAAAATCGGGGCCGATGGCAGTGGCGCTGCTGAGCAGGAGCTGTCACCAGCAGCTCAGGCCGAGGCGCTGGCCCTCCGTGTTCTCGGTGCTGGCAAGAAAGTGCCAGTCAAGTAACGCAGCAGCAGTCTGGTAGCAAACATCCTTTATCAATTACTCATTTCCGGAGATTCACATGGATTTAAATACACAGGCAGCGATTCGCACCGATGTCTATATCCCAGATCGTCTGATTGCCGACGACGCTGATGCCATTATAGGCAAGGGCATCATTCTGCTTGCTGGTCAGTCTTACCAGCGTGGTGCGGTGCTGGGAAAAATCACTGCAAGCGGCAAATACACTCTTGCAGCTACGGCTTCCGCTGATGGTTCCCAAAACCCAAGCGTGGTCTTGGCGCAGGATTGCGACGCAACTGCCGGTGACGCGGGCGGGCTGGGCTACTTCGCAGGCACGTTTAATAGTGCGGCGCTTACACTCGGTGCGGGCCATACGGTGCAATCCGTAACAGATGCGTTGCGCGGGCTGTCCATCATGGTGGTCGATACCATCGGCGGCGTGTAATTCACCTCACTTTGTTCCACTGAAAGCCTCGCTGTTGCGGGGCTTTTTGTTTTCCGACATGGAGAAATAAATGCAATTCAATATTTTCAGCTCGGCAGTCCTGGCGAACGTTGTCGCCTATCTGCCTGCCGCTCAGTCCTTCCTGCTCGACCGCTACTTCACGATTGAGCAGCGCAGCCAGACCGAGTTAATTTCCTTCGATATCGAAGGTGGCGCACGTCGTATGGCTCCATTTGTCTCGCCACTGGTCCAGGGTAAGGTCGTGACCAGCAAGGGTTTCAATACCAAGAGCTTTGCACCGGCTTACATCAAAGACAAGCGCGTTTTTGATTCTTCCAAACCACTCAAGCGAGCCATCGGTGAGCAAATCGGCGGTAACCTGACGCCGGAGGATCGTACACAAATCAATTTGCGTACAGAGCTGGAAGATCAGATTAGTATGGTCACTCGTCGCCTGGAATGGATGGCGGCGCAAGCATTGGTGACTGGTAAAGTAACAGTCGTCGGCGAATCTTACCCCGCTGTCGTCGTTGATTATGGCCGTAATGCTGCACATACTATTGTCAAATTGGCTGGCTCCAAATGGTCTGACGCTGGTGTGAACCCGCTCAATGACCTGCAAGACTGGGCATTAAGTCTGGTCTTGAAAAACTCCGGTGCAATGAGTCGTGATGTCATCATGACGGTCGATGTGTGGGAAGTATTCCGCGAAAACCCGTTCGTAAAAACTCGTTGGAACTCCCTCAACAACAACCGCGCTGACATTTCCCTTAATGCGGTGGTCGAAACTGGCGGCGTCTACATGGGGACTATTGATGGCTTCAACATCTTTGTCTATTCAGACTGGTTTGTAGATCCGGTAGACAACATTGAAAAGCCAATGATCGCCCCAGGCACCGTTGTTCTCTGCGGTGGCCAACTCGAAGGCATGCGCGCTTTCGGCGCAATCCGCGATGAAGAGGCGGGCTACCAGCCATTGCCTTACTACCCTAAATCCTGGGTAGAAAAAGACCCAGCCGTGCGTTACCTGATGATGCAATCTGCACCTCTGGTTGTGCCTCAACGTCCAAACGCATCCCTGACAGCAACCGTTCTTTAACCTGGAGATCCGGGCAGCAATGCCCGGATTGAACTCATGAAAATCATTCCCTTGATTACCCTGCAAACGACCGTCAATGATCAGCGCGTGTACATACCACCAGGTGAAGCCTGCGATGTAAGCGAAGATGAAGCAGATGACTTGATCGAGCGCGGCTTTGCAGTCTTGCCAGATGGTGCGCCCAAGCCTGGCGGTAAGAAAAAGCAGCAGCAATAAATGAGCGACGGTGCAGACAACTGGCGCTTGCTGGTCAAGGAAAACTTCAAGGGCCTTACTGATTATGCCGGTGCAGAAGTGGTTTTTACTGGAACCGATGGCGTAGTGCATACCGCTCGCGTTATGTACTCTGAACCATCGGTGGCAGTGTTGAGCGCCATGCAAATCAGCGATGACTATGCCATTGAATATGATCCTGACGACCTGCCTGGCCTGAAGCATCGCTCGCGTATCACGGTCAAAAACATCTCTTTCACTGTCCGTGAAATTACCAACCAAACCGACGATGGCATAACCTATCGTGCAACCTTGCAAAAGGACTAAGTATGAAAACATACCGTATCAAGGCCGGTTCCTTCGTTCTGGATGATGGCAGTGTCAAATATCCAGGCGAAGAAATCGAACTGCCGGACGATGTTGCCCGCACCCATGCGGCCCTGTTAGAGGCCCCTGAGGATGAGCAAGTAGCATCAAAGACAGGCTATGACACCCATCAGTAACCAGATCCTCGTTGCTGTCTTGCAGTCGCTGCTTACTGCCGGTCCTGTTGGCACGAATGTATATCGCTCTCGCGAAGAAGCCTTTCAACGTGAAGAGCTGCCAGCAATTGTGATTCGCCCTGACAACGAAGATACCAATGCATTTGCTAACAGGGTCGATGAAAACAATTTTGTTTTCAAAGTTGAAATTCATGTTCGCGGTGAAGTATGGGACGACATCGCAGCACCTGTCGCCCTGGCGGTCAACAAGGCATTAACGGCAGATCCTGCGATTCTTACCCTGTGCAGCAGCATTCGGCGAGTCGGTACACATTGGGACGGCGCAAACGCGGATCTTACTGCCGGTGTCCAGACCGTGCGATATCACGCTATCTACCTGTCTGACAGTCGCGATACGTCGCAACTGATTTAATCAGTTCGACTACCAGCAATCTCATACGCCTCGTATTCAATCGAGGCTTTTTTTAAAGGAATACAACATGGCTCGCCATTTTGGTTCGGGTGTCTTGTGGGCTACGCCTATGCAAGATGCCCTTGGAAGTGCCTATGCAGCGCCTACAGCGTTTCAATTCGGCATTTTGCAGGATGTTGGCTTCGACGCCTCATTCGATGAAAAATTTCTGTACGGTCGCAACAGTTTCCCTGTTGATCAGGGTCGCGGCAAGGGCAAGATGGGTATCAAGGCGAAGTTTGCTAACATCAACATTCTGCCGTTTGCTGCTGCCTTCATCGGCCAGTCTGCCATTGACGGTTTGATTGATACCATCAACGATGAAAACGGTATTGTTTGTGCTGCCACGATAACAATTGCACCAACAGGCGGGGCCACTTTCTTTGCAAATCTGGGTGTACGCTCCGATGCAAACGGCACTCCCATGATACGTGTGATGGCGAGCCCGGCTGCAGGGCAGTACACGACTGACGGTGCAGGTTCATACACCTTTGCGGCGGCGGATGTAGGTAAAACTATTTTTATCGACTACCAGACCACCAATGCAACCGGTGGCAAGATCCTCACCATGCGCAATCAGGCCATGGGCCAGACGCCTACTTTCCGCTTGGATCTGTCCATGCGGCGTGGTGGCAAGGTGCTGACGCAGTCCTGGCCAAAAGTGACGTCTAGCAAGTTGGCCATGTCCACCAAGCAGGAAGACTTCTTGATCCCAGAGCTGGATATGTCTGCCATGGCCGACGACCTGGGCAATGTCTGGAAATGGAGTTCATCCGAATGAGCGCCATAAAAATACCAGGCAAAGAAGTCACAATGGGCGGCAAGACTTACGTGCTGGCCCCATTGAATGCCGCAACATCTAAGCAATACCGCAATGAAATCAAGGCGGTTTTTGTCGGTTCCATGCCTGATATTGAGTTCGTGTCCAAGCTTGCGCATGCCAGTCTGCTGCGCAACTACTCGGATATCTCGCTCGAAGAAGTCGAAGAGATGGTCGATTATGGCAATCTCTTCGAGATATGGGAGACCTTGCTGAATGTATCCGGTTTGGTCGCGCAAGCGGGAAACATGGCGCGGAGAGTGCAGGAACAGATGACGGCGGCGGGCTTGATGCCGCCATCGCCAACATAGTAGCCAGCACCGGCTGCACTCCGCAACAAGCCTGGAATGAATGGGACATCCCATCAATCCAGGCACAAAACAAGTATTGGCGGCTGCATCCGCCAACACACAAACTTACTGCCCTTTACGTGGGGTATGAACCACCAGACGAAGAGCCGGAAAGTTTGCCTCAAAGCCCAGCTGGGGAAGATCAGCAAGGTAGTCTTGAAGAGTTATTTTCGATGTTTCCACCGCCCGCAGGCTTGATTTAGCCTTGCGGACTTTTTTTTGGAGTCCCCATGGCAGATAAAGCAGTCGAATATGAAGTCTCGGCCAATCCTGGCCCGTTTGTCGCGGGTATGGATAAAGTGCAGACGTCTGCACAGAAGACAGCAAAGGACATTGAAACAAGTTTCAAAGCGTTGGAAGGTTCCATGCAGCAGGTTTCCAATGCGTTTAAAACGGTGACTGGGTTGATCGGCACTATGACTGCGGTCATTGCAGGCGGCAAGGCATTTAAGGAAATCATCGGTGCATCGAATGAATGGACCGGCGAGGCAAAGAAACTGTCGGTGCAACTGGGTATTACCACTGAACGTGCCAGCGTCATGATGGTGGCAATGCGGCACATGGGCCTGGATAGCGAAATGGTGACCATGGCTGCTGGCAAGATGTCTAAGCAAATTGCCACGAATGCCCAGGCATTCGAAACACTGGGTGTCAAGGTCAAGGATTCAAACGGGCAATATCGGCCAACCTTGGACATCATGGGCGAGGTGAATGCCAAGCTCAAAGAAATTAAAAACCCCATTGAGCAAAATATTGCTGGCACTCAGGCTTACGGCAAGTCCTGGAATGAAGTCAAGGGCATGCTCAAGCTCACAACAGAAGAAATCAAAGCAGCTGAGCAAAAGACCAAGGATTTAGGTTTAGTCGTTGGTGAAGAGGGTGTCG
Source organism: Undibacterium sp. Di27W (assembly GCF_049340345.1). Lineage (NCBI taxonomy): Bacteria > Pseudomonadati > Pseudomonadota > Betaproteobacteria > Burkholderiales > Oxalobacteraceae > Undibacterium > Undibacterium sp. Di27W. Next base: position 822,016 of record NZ_JBMPOS010000001.1, read on the forward strand.
CACAGGCAAAAAAATATAAAGAGTCAATTAACGACATGAAGCTGGTCATGACATCGCTGGAAGTGCAGATGGGTAATGCTCTGCTGCCAGCTTTCGTCAAGATAGGCGGCTGGCTCAGCAGCGTGGGTCCGACTGCCGGTAAGGCGATGGGGCTGGTAATGGAATCTCTAAGCAACGTCATGGGGACGGTCGGCGACGTCGTCTCGGAACTATGGGGCATGTGCAAATCAGGCTTTGCTGAGATTGGCAATATCGTCAGCGAGGTCATGGGCGGAAGTGCACCAGGAGCGATGGAGATTTTTGGCAACGCCTTGAAGGTGATTGAAATTGCCTTTGTTGCCTTCAAAACAGCAATCAATCTCATCATTGAGATCATCAAAGGTTATATAGAAATACTGGTAGTGCATGTCATGCGCATGGCCGACACGATAAACCAGGCTTTGCATGGCGATTTTTCCGGGGCAAAGGCTGCATGGCAGCGCGGCACAGAAGATATTCAAGATATCGCTGCGAGGCATGCAAAGAAGATGGTCGAGATTGCCAGTGCAGGCAAAGACAAGATAGACGACATCGTCATGCGTGGCCCCAAAGCTGGCCCCGAAATAAAAGACAAAAAAATTAGCGGTGGTCCGACCTATGACTTTAGCCAGCCAGACAAAGGGGCTAAAGAGAAGAGTCGCATGCATGAATGGGAAGCAAAACTAAGTGCTGACAAGGATGGCTATGCAAAAGAACAAGAACTGGCTGGCACTGCGCATGAATACAGCCATGAAATGGAACGTGACTATTGGAAGAAAATATTGGACACGGTCACATTGTCGAAAGAAGAACGGGCAAAGGTTGAGAAGAAATACTACGCAGAGAAAGCGCTGATCCGCAAGGATGCCTTTGAAGCGGAAATGGCCGGGGAGAAAGCCACCCTCGAAAACTTCAAACACAACCACGCCGAACGGCTGGCGATCGCAGAGCGGATGTATAAGTCCAATGTCGCGCGCTATGGTGCAGAAAGTAAAGAAGCGCGTACAGCCTATGCCGAGATAATTAAAGAACATAGGGCCATGGCAGAGCAGTTGCAGGCTACCAACAAGGTAATCGAAGAATCCAGGCGCAATGCAGCGCTAGCGGGCATCGATGCTGAAGAACAGGCAGCGGAGCTGGAGGTCGCACTGCACCGGATGACGACAGAGCAGCTATTGCAAAAGCAAGAAGAGTTCGAGACTCGGCGCTATCAGATCAGGATGCAAGCCATGCAGGCGCAGGAAAAGTTGATGCACGGGCCAGATGAAGATCCGGTAGCGCTGGAACAAATGCACCAGCAAATGGAAGCGCTTGAAATGCAGCACCAGCAGCGTCTCACCCAGATTCGCAATAAGGCAACGCAAGAACAAAATCGCATGACTACCGGCATGTACGGAAGCATTCAATCTGGTATGGCTAGTGTCATTGCGCAGACATTGCGCGGGACATTGACACTACGCGGCATGCTGTCTGGTTTGTTTCAGGCTGTGACAAATGCGATCATCGATATGCTCGCCAAGCAGGCTGCAGAGATGGCCATGAATTTTGCATTGCAAAAGCTACTCGGCAAGGCACAGGCGGTTAGCGAGGTTGGCGCGAATGCGGCTGTTGCTGGTTCTGCCGCGTTTGCATCTATTGCTGCGATCCCAGTAGTTGGTCCTGCTATGGCACCAGCAGCAGCGCTTGCTGCCTCTGCTGGTGCGATGGCCTTTGCACCGGTCGCGGCATCGGCAGCTGGTGGTTACGATATACCGGGCGGATTAAATCCTGTTGTGCAGACGCATGCACGCGAGATGATTCTGCCTGCCAAGTACGCAGACCTGATCCGCAGTATGGCAGAGGCAAGTGGCGCAAGTAATGCCAACTCCGGCCACACCATCAACTATCACGATAATTCTGGTCGTCTGAGTCAGGATGAAATCCGGCGCAATGCGAGAGTGATTGCGGACGTATTGAAGGATCACACAAAGAGATCATGAGCGACTTAAAATTTCCCGATTTACCAGGAATCACCTGGCAGGTGAGCTGGCAACCATCGTTCAACACCAAGATACAAACGGCGGTCAGCGGTAAAGAGTACCGGGCCAGCCTGATGGCGAACCCGATTTACAAGCTGACCTTGAACTATGAATTTTTGCGTCATGGCGCAAAGAATGAGCTGCGGCAACTGGTCGGCTTGTTCATCCAGATGCGCGGGGCGTTTGATAACTTCCTGTACAAGTTCCCTGACGACAGCAGTGTCACCGACCAGCTCATCGGGGTAGGTGACAGTAAGACCAAGACCTTCCAACTGGCGCGAAGCTTTGGCTCGGCATTTAGTGAGCCGGTGCAAAACATCGATGTCGTGACTAACATCAAGGTGGCCGGGGTCCTGAAGGCGGGCGGCTTCACGGTGTCAGAGAGCGGTCTGGTGACGTTCGCAGCAGCCCCGACCGGGGATGTTACCTGGACTGGCTCCTACTTCTACAGGGTCCGCTTTGAGCAGGACAACCAGGAGTATGAGCAGTTCATGAAGGACTTATGGTCGGCCAAGAAGGTCCAGCTCCTCGGCAGTCTTGGGAGGCGTATATGAGAGCAGCCAGCGAACAGCTTATCGCGTTGCTCAACAGCCAGCGTTTTGTTACCTGCAACCTATTCACCTTTACCCTTATCACCGGCGTGGATTATCGCTGGACAGACGCCGATGTCGATATCTCGGTCGGCGAGCATGTCTTCAGCAGCACCGGCCCGGCCATCAGTGGGGCCAAGTACCGGCTGGTGCGCGGCATGCAGGTAAGTGACCTGCAGCTCTCTGTCCTGGTCAAGCCGACCGACCTGGTCGGCGGTGTACCGTGGTTTCTGGCCACCCGGTCTGGCGCTCTCAAAAACTGCCATGTCCGCATCGATAAAGCATTTATGAAAGACTGGGGTCAGCCTGCAGAAAGCCTGGTGATTTTTGAAGGGGACGTGACCGAGAGCTATGACACCGACCAGGAAGTAGTACTGACGGTGGCTTCAGATGCCAAGCGCTTAAACACCAGCATTCCCCGGCAGATATTCCAGCCTGGCTGCATGCGTACCCTGTACGACTCCGGCTGCGGTGTAGATAAGGCAGCATACAGCTTTGAAGGCACAGCCACGACCGTGCCTAACCGGCACAGCTTCACCACCAGTCTGGGCCAGCCTGACAACTACTTTGCATTCGGCGAGATCATCTTCACAAGCGGCGATAACAGCGGCGTGCGCCGGTCGGTCAAGGGCTATGTGGCCAACAAGATCGAGCTGTCGTACCCGTTGACTTTTGACCTGCAGGAGGGCGACACCTTCACGGTCCGTGCCGGTTGCGACCGCACCAGGGGCGAGAATGGCTGCGCCAAGTTCGCCAACGTTGACAATTTTCAAGGCACGCCATACGTGCCACCACCGGAGTCTGCAATATGAGTCTGACCAATGAGCAACGGGCGGCGATAGTGACAGAGGCATTGACCTGGTCAAACACCCCGTATCACCACCAGGCAAGCATCAAGGGCGCTGGCGTGGACTGCATCATGCTGATCGTGGAAGTGTACAAGGCATGCGGCCTGCTACCTTCTGAGCTGGACCCACGGCCATACACGATGGACTGGCATTTACACAGGAACGATGAAGTGTACCTGGGTGGCGTCGAGCAGTTCTCAGAACAAACTGACACGCCCCGGCCTGGTGACGTGGTGCTGTTCCAGTTTGGACGGTGTGTCAGCCACGGCGCTCTTGTCATTGAATGGCCCCTGGTCATACATGCGTATCAAGAAAACCGCTTTGTCGTACAGACGGACGTTAGCAAGAGCGATGCTCTGATGTCCCGGCTGCGCGGCTTTTATACTTTGAAAGGATAAATATGTCTGGTCTGTTTGGCGGCGGCGGCCAGGTGCAAAGCTCTACCCCTGTAATCTCGTCGATGCAGATACAGACCTCCTGCTATGGCCGACCAGTTCCCTGGGTATTTGGTCAGCAGCGTGTTGCACCCAACCTGATACATTATGATGACTTTACCTCTATCCCTCACACGCATAGTCAAAGTGGTGGTAAGGGTGGTGGCGGTAACGACACCACCGACTATTCCTACACAGTGGCGCTGCTGCTGGCGCTGGGGTCTGGTGAGATCAGCAGTATCGGTCGCACCTGGAAGGATAAAAAGCAATCCACTCTGGCCGACCTGAAGCTGGATTTTTACAACGGGTCTGCCAGCCAGGCTGCTTACCCGTATTTTGTGACCAAGCACCCAGAAAAGGCGCTGCCATATCGCGGCCTGGCTTACGTCGCATCGGGCGCGTATGACCTCGGTACATCGGCCACATTGGGCAATCACACGTTTGAGGTGCAGGCAACCGGCAGCATCAGCTCCAAGTTTCAAGGCAGCGAGGTACATGATGCCGACATCGTGGACGTCATCACGGCCATCCTGACAGACAGAAACCAGGGCATAGGCTTGCCCGTTGAATCAGTAGGCGACCTGGAGCAGTTCAGGACCTACTGTCTGGCAAATAGCCTGTGGGTCAGCCCTGCATACAATGAGCAGCGCGGAGCGTTTGACTATATCCGCAACCTGCTGACAATCGGTTTTGCTGATGCCGTGTATTCTGGTGGCGTCTTCAAGATCGTGCCGTACTCAGATGTCCCGGCAACCAGTACGCTTGCCACTTATGACCCGGTGCTGACACCCCTGGAGCTGACAGAGGATGACTTCCTGACTGGTGGCGGCGAGATTATCAAGATCAGCCAGAAACCCAGCGATGAAGCCTATAACAAGGTGCAGGTCAAGTTCGCCGACCGTGCCAACGATTATAACGACAACATCGCAACGGCCAGCGATGATGCGGACATCGAGCTGCACGGCCTGCGGGCCAAGGACGTGGTCGAGCTGCATGAGATTGCTGATGCTGCCGTTGCTCAAAAGGTGGCCGACTTCATCCTGGCCCGGTCGCTGTATGTCTTAAATACCTATGAATTCCGGCTGTCCTGGAAGCATGCCCGCATCGAGCCGATGGACGTGCTGCTGCTGAGCTACGTGCCTAAGTACCTGGATCAGACCCCGGTGCTGGTGGTAGAGGTCAACGAAAGCGAAGATGGCGTGTTAAGCATCCTCGCTGAAGATTACCCGATGGGGGCGAATCGCAGCAGCACCAAGCCAGTACCAGGAACAGGCAGCACTAACATTAATTATGCAGTGCAGCCAGGCGATGCCAATGCGCCGGTGATGTTTGAGCCACCGGCACGACTGACCAACAACACCCCGCAGATATGGCTTGCCACTTCAGGCGGGCAGAACTGGGGCGGCTGCGTGGTCTGGGCTTCGACCGACGACACCACCTATCAGAAAATAGGCAGCGTTAAGGGTAGCGCCGTGCATGGCGTTTTATCTGCTGCTCTGGGTGTTGGGGTCGCCCACGACGCAGTAAACGCGTTGAGCGTCGATTTAAGCGTATCCAAGGGGGTTTTGAAGCATGGGACCAGTCAAGCAGCTCAAGACTTGCTGACTGCTTGTTACGTGGACGGTGAATACATCGCCTACAGCAACGAAACATTAACCGGCGCGAATGCCTACCGCTTGAACGGGCTGGAGCGTGGCGCGTATGGCGTTGATATCGCTGCCCATGCATCCGGGGGCAAGTTTGTATTTCTTGATGCTAGCGTCTTTAAGTACAACTACCCCAGGGAATGGTCAGGTAAAACCATCTGGATCAAACTGGCAAGTTATAACCAGTTCGGCAACAGCGTACAGGACCTGTCGAAAGTTACGGCTTACCAGCATACCATCAATGGTGCGCCGGTTAGCCTGGCCACGACCCTGCGTACCTCGCCTCTGGTATTTGGTATCCGGGTAGATTGGACATTACCACCAGGTAGTGCCGATTACCTGCAAACGACTGAGCTTTGGTACAGCGCAAGCCAAAGCAGAGCGAATGCAACGCTGTTGGTGAGTCTGGCCAGCCCGCAAGCCAGTCATACGCTGATCGGCCTCAAGGCTGGCCAGATACTGTATTTCTGGATACGCTTCAAAGACAAACAAGGCAACATCGGTAATTTCTACCCGACTGGTAACGGTGTGATGGGCCAGTCCAGCATCGATGCTGAACAGATACTCGACTACCTGGCCGGGCAGATCGGCAAGACGCAGTTAGCGATAGACCTGCTTACACCGATAGAAAAGATCAAGCAGATTGATCTGCTGCAGAAACAGGTTTTCGACATACAAAGCACGGTGTTTGAAATCCCTGCAGGCGCGGACTTAAAGGAGATGATTGCTCATCAAGCCGACCTGGCCAGCAAGAGTGATGCGCTAGCGGCGACTCAGCTTATTGCCTTGGCCACCGCCGACCAGTCACTGTCAGCAGCCCGGACGCAGCTCATATCGCGCTTGGCTGAAAACAAGGCCAGCATCGTCGATCTACAGGTTTCCCTGGTGGATAAGACCAAGGCTCTATCTAAAGATATAACCACGGTGCAAAGCGAATTTGCCGGTAACCTGTCGCTGGTCCAGTCAGCACAGAATACGCTGACGAACAAGACAAATGCCATGGCCACCAAGATCGATACGGTGGAAGCAACGGTCGGCCAGAACAGCGCGGCCATACAAACCGAGGCGACAGCAAGGGCATCTGCTGATGCTGCCCAGGCACAGAGCGTCACAACGATGCAGGCGTCGGTGAATAACAGTCTGGCGATTATTCAGACTGCGCAAACTGTGCAAGCGACTGCCTCCTCGGCATTAGCAACGCGCATCGATACACTGCAAGCATCTGTCGGGGCAAATAGCGCGCTTATACAGAATGAGCAGACTGCAAGGGTCAATGGCGAGGCCAGCATCGCGCAAAGTATCACAACCCTGCAGACATCGTTCGGCGCTGCCAATGCTGCAATACAGTCGGAAGCGCAAGCGAGGTCTGATGCGGTCGGGGCAATATCCCGACGCATCGATACCATAGAGGCCACGGCAAACGGTGCTTCGTCATCTGTGCAGACTGTCAGCACTGCTGTATCAACGATGAGCGGCAGCTTGTCTGCTATGCATACGATCAAGACGCAAGTAACTGCAAGCGGTCGTACATACCTGGCAGGGATAGGCGTGGGAGTGAGTAACGAGACAGGGATCGTAGAATCGCAGATATTGCTATCGGCGAATCGTGTGGCAATCATAGATGACTCGTCAGGCACACTGACAACGCCATTCGTAGTGCAGGGCGGGCAGACTTTCATCAAAGATACCTTCATCAAAGAAGGAACGATCACGCGAGCGCATATCACAAAACTGACTGTGACCTCCGCAGAAATCGCTGATTTGACGGTAGGTGAAAACAAGATCACCGGCAACTCTATTACAGAGGCTGACGACTTCATGTCTGGCGCTTCTGATGGAACCAGTTTTGTAGTAACGGCCACGTCGAAAGTGATGATAATCGCTTCGTACATGGCTAACTATATTGGTGAGGGATCGAGAGGGCATTTTAGTTTTGGTGTGCGCGGGCAGTTCGTCACAGACGTGGCTGTTTCTTTCTACACATCAGGCGGGGCATCGACGGTCAGTATTTCCGGTACGCTGTCTGCTGGTACTTATCAACTCCAGGTGTCGGCTGGGCAGTTGACTGATGCGCAAATTTTAAGGTGTTTTATTTTGAAGGTAAAAAAATGACAGAAAACGGCGAGGTGTCTTTTTATGACCAGACCGGGCGCATCACGATGACTGGAGCGCTTTCGCCTGCGACATTGGCGCACTATGATTCGATAGGGGCGAGCTATGTGGCAGGTATCCACGATACAAACCTATGTTTTGTCCAGGGCGGGGCGGTGGTGGCTCGGCCAGCATCGCCAGTGATTCTTGTGGGCTTCGAGCTGGTGGACGTGCATGTCGGCTCATTGGTCTGTATCAACAAGAGCAAGTATGTGGCCGAGTCCGATACGGTGCATTTAAGCCTGACTTATCCCGGCGACTATGATGTCACCGTACTGGATTTTCCGTATCAAGATGCTGTGTTCAAGGTAACGAAGACATGATTATTCAGCACACAGAAGACTACAAGATACTGCGCAAAACAGAGTATCCACCTGTCGAGCAGTTGGGTGATGCGCTGTACTGGCAAAGCCGTGGCGAAAATTCAAAAATGGAGGCATATCTCGCAGCATGCGAAGCAGTAAAGCAGAAGTACCCAAAGCCATACTAAAGCACCACACAACCCGCAAAGCCGCTCATAGCGGCTTTTTTTACGTCCATTGAAAAGGAACACATCATGATTTATGCAGGCATCCAGCATGACGCTACAGACCAGACTACCGGCGCACCAGCAGCTTTTCATGTGGTCGGCACATATACCGTCGATCTGCGCAGCAAGCTGACCATCGCTGTCATCCTGGCCTTCTTTAACCAGGATACCTATACCGCAAAGAAAAATCCCCTATTTCAGACAACTGCCACGATCAAGGCAGTACCGCCCCGCGAGATGGACCCTGTAAGCTGGATTTATGAGCACCTAGTGCAGACCGCCGAGGGTGACGCTAATAGCAACAACATCTTTGCCAATGCCGTCCTGATCGATGCCGAGGTATAGGCATGAGCTGGTACAAAACGGGCTTAGTCGCTCTAACAAACGGTAGCAACATCGTCGCCGGCACGGGAACCGACTTTATCAGTAATGTGCGGTCCGGCAGCATCTTCGCCGGGCCAGATGGGAAGTTTTACGAAGTCTCAGCGGTAACCAGTTCGTTATCGTTGACGCTCGCAATGCCATATTCCGGTGCATCTGCGGTGCTCGCTGCATACGCTATCGTACCAACTCAGGGCTACATTGCCGATCTGGCCAAGTCTGCCACTGACCTGCTAAATACCTTCGGTGCATTCCGCGATGCTTACGTGTCCGGGGCGCTGAATGGCAAAGGGCTGGAGTTAAAAGGCATTCTGGCCGGGCCTGGGAACCTGCCAGCAAATCCGGCCAGTGGCGATGCTTACCTGGTTGGGTCCAGCATTTATGTCTGGAGCGGCACGGCCTGGACCTACTCGTCGATCAGGGGCGCAACTGGCGACAAGGGAGACAAGGGCGACACGGGCAGCATTACGCCTGAGCTGCAGGCTTTGCGCGACTCTGCCCAGGCAGCGTCGCAAACGGCTGCGCAAACGGCAAATACCCTGAGCGCGGCTTTAAGTGCGTTTTCTAAGGTGTTCTTGGGTAACCGCCCAAATGACCCGACCACAGACGCGCAGGGCGGTGCATTGCTGGAAGGTGCGGAATACTTCAATACCACCACCCATAAGCTGCGGCTCTATAGTAATGGTGGCTGGGATAACGTTGACGGTGCAGTGCAACAGGCGACTGGCAATGCCGCGCTGAGTGCCACAAATGCGGCGGCAAGTGCCACCAATGCAGCTAGGTCAGAATCGGCAGCGCATGACTCTGAGCAGATCGCCACTGCTAAGGCGGCATCGATCAGCAACACCTTGACCGCAGTCACCGGGCAAAAGGATATCGCAGTCGCCAAAGCCACCGAGGCGCAAGGCTATGCTGGTGCGGCTGCTGCAAGTGCCTTGCTGGCCCAGCAGGCGGCGCAAGCAGTCGTCACCGGCAACGTCATCACCTCGGTAAATGGCAAAGTCGGCGCTGTCGTTATTAAAACCACAGACCTGGCCGATTACGTCGACCCGGTAGGTATTTCTATCGTCTTTGGGAGTTAAGTATGAGTTTTGCAGAAAAGGTTCTGATCGTCGGGACGGTGGACACAGATATTTATATCTGCCCGGCTACGTTCTCAGGGTCGGTGCATGGCCTGGTGTTTTCTAATATCACCGGCGCTGATGCCACGGTATCGCTGAAGCACTACTCGCAGGCCAGCGGACAAACGACGGTGTTTGCCAATGCCCTAAAGATTGCGGCCAATATGCCCCTGGCTTGGCCCAAACCGATTAATGTGGTTGCCGGTGACAAGCTGATCTGCGCGGCCAGCGCGGCGAATGCCATCACGGTACTGACATCTGTTTATCTGGGCAGCTCGGCCCCGCCTGCTGCGGGCCTGACCCCTCGCGGCACGTATACCGACCAGGCCAGCTATGCACTCAATGATGTGGTGACGCTGGCTGGCACGTCCTATATCAACGTGTCGCCCTGCAGCGGTGTTTCGCCTCCAGGTGGTAACTGGATGGTGCTGGCCTTAAAGGGTGATACCGGCGCACAGGGCCTGCAAGGTATCCAAGGTATCAAAGGCGATAAAGGTGATACAGGGGCGCAAGGTATTCAGGGTCTGGTCGGGCCATCGGTCGCCGTGTTCGATGAGGGCAATGGCCTGACGGTCGGCGCTACATCGCTGAATTTTGTAGGCTCTGGTGTGGTTGCGACTGCAAACGGCAATGCAATCACAGTCACTATTCAGGCTGCAACGGCTGCAGGCTTGGGGTTGGGTAGCGTTGAGAATAAATCTGTGGCTCAGATTCTGGCTAATGCGCAGCTCACTGGTGTGACCAATGCTGTCAACATCGTCGAGGCCAAGGTCGGTATGGCTGCGGGCAATAACATCGATATGGCGACCGCCACACTGTTTTCAAAAACAATCACCGGCGCTGCAACCTTGACCGTCTCGAATATTCCTGCCGCCGGGCTGGGTAGCTTCCTGCTCGATGTCACCAACGGCGGCTCGGCCACCATCACCTGGTGGGCTAATATCAAGTGGGCGGGCGGCACAGCTCCAGCGCTGACGGCTGCAGGGCGCGACATGCTGGGCTTTCTGACTTTTGACGCTGGCGCGACTTGGACCGGCCTGGTGTTAGGGAAGAACATCAAATGATTAAAAATATTATCTTCGCGGCGGGCGGTAACTCTGCAGCGCCACCGGGCCAGGTGGTCTTTACCAATCCTGGCACGACCAATTACACGACAGCATGGGTCTGTCCTGATGGAGTTTATTCGGTTTGTGCGGTCACGGTCGGCAGTGGTGGCACAGCATCTGGCAGTAATGCTGGTGGTGGTGGCGGTGGGTTGGGCTGGAAAAATGATATCGCTGTCACGCCTGGTGTTTCGTACACAGTCGTGGTCGGCGGTGTATCTGGCGACTCTTCTTTCAACGCCGTTTGCATTGGTCGTGGAGGTGTAAGCAGCGGCGCTGGTGGTGCAGGTGGCGGCTTTGTTGGAACCGGTGGCGGCAATGGTGGTAACGGTGCGGCATCAGGCTTTCAAAATCGCGGCGGCGGTGCTGGTGGTGCTGGTGGATATACCGGCGATGGTGGTTCATCTGCCGGATGGGCCTCGGCTGTCAATCCAGGTGCTGGCGGTGGTGGTGGTGCTGGAAACTGGAATGGTAATGCCAATGGCTTTGGTGGCGGTGGTGGTGGCGTCGGGTTGCTCGGTAAGGGCAGCGATGGTGTTGCCGGGTCTGCTTTCGGGTTCGGCGGTGGTGGTGGCGGTGGCAGTGGTGGCGCATCCGGCAACGGAACTGTGGGAGGTGCTTACGGCGGTGGGGCTACGGTTTCAGGCCAGCCCGGCCTGGGCGCTGTCAGGTTGATATGGGGCGAGGGTCGATCCTATCCCTACGCTGCAGCCGATGTTTAACAGGGGTAGAAAATGCAATTTATAGAAAAGACGACAAAAGAATATCCATTGACATATAGCGAGCTGGTGCGACGGTTCCCTGGGCTGAGCTGGCCGAATGATCCGGCCTGCGCTGACCTGGGAGCTGCAAACGTCGAGCCAGTCAATTACTCCAGTCAGCCCATTTATGATCCAGGCACACAAAAGCTGGTTGAGCTTCAGCCAGTCAAAACGGACGGCCATTACCAGCAGCAATGGAGCGTCGTCCTGCTCGCCGGTGATGAGCTGCTCGCGGCACAGGCGCTTGTCAGAGCGGCGCGGAAAGTACAGCGCAAGCTGCTGCTCGATGCCATCACTGTGACGGTGGGCGACAAGGTCTTCGATGGTGATGAGCTGAGTCAGGATCGCATGACACGCGCCATTGTCGGCATGCAGATATCAGGCATTCATTCGATTGTCTGGACGCTGGCCAATAACGAACTGGTACAGGTAACACTGCAAGAACTGTCTTCAGCATTAATTCTCTCTGGCCAGCGTCAAACAGAAATCTGGGCTGTTTCTTGATAACTGTTTAACGCTGGTCTGAGTCAACACAACCCGCCTATTTGGCGGGTTTTTATTTAGGGGTAGTGATGTCAGACCAAGATTTACAACGACTGGCGGAAAAGCAAGCGATGAAGGAAGCGCTTCAAGAGTGGCTCGACAAGCAATTGGCCGAGTTTGGTTGGTGGACCCTTAAAGGTTTGGCTGCTGCAGGTTTGGTGGCCTTGATTGCCCTGATTCTCATGAGCCAGGGTTGGCATAAATAAGAAAGGATGAACGATGGAAAAGATTAAAGCGTTTTTTATGAGTAAGCGCACTTATGGTATTTGGCTGTTTTCTGCCCTGGTACTGGCCTGGCTTTTTTGGACTGATCCCGATAAAGGTCAATCTACAAAAGACATGCTGTTAAACCTCGTTAGTGTCGGCCTGGCCTTCACGGCTGCGCATATTGTGCGTAAGTTTTACCTCGACTACATCAAGCTGCAGGACCACGTCGACGAAGCCAAGAAGGGCAACATCGGTTCTGGCCTGGTGGTGCTGGGGACCATCATTTTTACCTGCGTGGCTGCGCTGATCTTCAGCACCAGGGCGCACGCTGCGGACGTGCATACATACGTGCCGGTCGGGGCTAAGCAGTATTGTCCCATGCTCATGCAGGAAAAGGACAAGCTGTGGCCAGACCACCCAGACCCGGCAGCGCTGTGCAGCCTGGTAGAGCAAGAGAGCTGCATCAGTCTCACGCACCCTACCTGCTGGGATCCGAAGTCGCGCCTGAAAACAAATCGAGAGGAGGGCGCTGGCTTCGGCCAGATCACCAGGGCATACAAAGCGGACGGCAAAATCCGCTTTGATGCCCTGCAGGCGGCTAAACAGCTTGATCCAAGCCTGAATGAGTGGACCTGGTCAAATGTCTATGATCGCCCGGACTTGCAACTGCGGGCGATTGCTGCCATGAACCACGACTGCTTCAAGCGTCTGTCCAGGATCGTGACAGATCCCGCAGAAGTCCTGCGCATGTGTGACGCTGCTTATAACGGCGGCTACGAAGGCATGCAGCAAGAGCGCCGGGCGTGCGGCCAGCGTGCCGGGTGCGACCCGCAAAAGTGGGTGGCGAACGTGGCAAACGTCTGCCTGAAGTCCAAGACCAAATGGAAGGGTTACGGCGCGTCTGCCTGTGACATCAATCGCGGCCACGTCGATTTTGTGTTTAACGTGCGCCATGACAAGTACCTGCCATTTGTGAGGCCGACATGATGTTCTATGCCCGCCTGATCGCTATTGCTGCGCTGCTGGCCGGGCTGTGGGCTGGGGTCGGTTACATCCATCACAAGGGCGTCACTGAGGGTAAAGCAGAAGTGCAGCAAAAATGGGATGCCGATAAGCTGGCCAGGTCTCAGGCTGAGACAGCTGCCACCTTGTCGCGTGTCAAAAATAACGAGCGCATCGCAGAACAGCAGTCGCTCGATAACGAAAAAATCAAGAAAGGTCATGATGATGAAATCGCTGCTATCAGGGTTGCTAACGCTAACCCTGTTCGGCTGCGCATCTCCGACAGTATCTGTCGTGGATTTGCCAGCGCCACCAAAGCCCAAAGCGCCGGAAGCGGCGATGCAGCCCTTGCCGGAACCCTTGCACTTCCAGAAGCGCTTGAAAGAAATCTTCAAGACTTGATCCAGGAAGCCGACACCGTCGTGGCTTCCTGCAGGGCGGCTCAGTCATTCATCCGTAATAACGGCATGGATAAATAGCCGACAAGGCTAGTGCAGACGTCTGCACAAACCATAAGAACAGAGCGCCGGTATAAGTTGCGCAAACAACCTATACCGGCCTCAATCCACTGCATGCACAGTGAACCGAGCAAGGCTCTGCCACCTCGCGAGGCGGGCGAAGTCTAGCACAATCAATAAGGTTTACTCAATGGCAATGCCCATAATTCCCTGGATCGGCGGTAAACGTCGCTTAGCCGACAAGCTGATCCCTAATTTTCCTCCCCATAGCTGCTATGTTGAAGTGTTTGCAGGCGGGGCGGCTTTGTACTTCATGCGGCAACCGGCTGAAGTCGAAGTCATCAACGACATAAACGGCGAGCTGGTCAACCTGTATCGCGTCGTAAAGAATCACCTGGAAGAGTTCGTGCGGCAATTCAAGTACGCGCTTTCAAGCCGGGACGTATTCAAATGGCTGCAAGAGACACCCCCGCAAACCTTGACTGATATACAGCGTGCGGCGCGGTTCTTTTACCTGCAGCAGCATGCCTTCGGTGGCAAGGTGGACGGCCAGAGCTGGGGAACAGCCACCACAGCCCCGCCTATCAATCTGCTGCGCATCGAGGAAAACCTCTCTGCAGCGCACTTGCGCCTGGCTTCGGCTTTCATTGAAAACATGGACTGGCACAAGCTCATGCTGCGCTATGACCGGCCACACACTTTCTTTTACCTGGACCCGCCATATTGGGAAACGGAAGGCTACGGTGTGGATTTTGGCATCGAGCAATATGAGCTGATGGCCGACGCGCTCAAGAAGTTAAAAGGCAAGGCCATCATCAGCTTAAACGATCACCCGGATATCCGGAGAATTTTTGCGGGCTTTGAGATAGATACAGTGCCGATAAAATACAGCGTAGGCGGTGGTGGCAAGACTGTTGATAGAATGGAGGTAATTATTTATTCATGGGACCGGGCAAGCGATCCAGTCGGCTTATTTTAAGCGAATGAAAAACAGGCCAGTGCGGCCTGTTTTTTTGATGCAATGAATAAAATTATTTTTCTTCAGACATATAGTCGCCAAATGTTCTTACGCCAATTATTTCATCGGTTTGAATGTAATGATGATACGACCCGTTCGTAACAATTGTGATTGTAGCGTCGGCATTTTCTTGCAATGTTCCTTCAATCTCGGTCCCATTTTTCAGATAAATATTGACGTCCCTATCTTTAAAGTTGGGTTTATCATTTATGGCATCTAAAATTGCTTGTATTTGGCTGTTCATTGTTAATCCTAGAATAATTGATAGTTGTTGGTCTGACGCTAGTCTTCCCAGATTGTCGTTACTCCGCGATTTACCCATATGCGTTTTGTATCATTTTCTGCGCTGAGTTCCTGGACCCATTCGCCGGTAACAGCATTTTTGCCAAACTTGCCGGAAGTGTAGTAATTGATTCCCTTGTATAAAATCGAAATTGCTTGGTCGTTATGAAAATCTACTTCTGCGGTTTGATGGCCGATACTCCTTCCGTTTAAATCAAATGCTGGGGCGGTTATATGTTGCATCGTTTGGTTCCTTTCGTTTGAGACCGAATCGTCGGTTGGCGTTAAACAGTGTTGTGCTGTCTATGTGTTAATAATAGTCTCAAATTGAGACTATTGCAAGCAGGTAAAGAAAATTTATTTTTCTTGTGTCCACGGCGCAAGACCATTTGCTATGGCTGCGCAGGCCAGTCCAATATGAAATGGGATTTTACTGCCAGCAACATACCTGGCGTATGTAGCCCTGCTGACTCCCAGGGCCTCTGAGGCGCTGTCATACGTATATAGCAATGATGCTTGCCAGGCGACTAAGTCTTCAGTCTTCATCGTTCCCTCCTAATAGTCCCATAGCATCATCTCGCAGCAGGCGATTAATGATCGCGTCATCGCATGCCTTTCTTAGCGTTTCTGGTTCTGGTTTGGGATCAAGCCAAACAAAATCGGACATGGCCACGCCATGAGTCTGGCATACATATAGCTCTTTGAATCCATCCGGCATCAAGCCAACAGCGCTCACCAGTTGTGCCTCCATGTCGTGGCCCGTCGCGGTGTGCCGGTCTTCTCGCACCCTGCAGATAAATCGTGGGTAGCGGGTATGTGTCAAGTATTCGTCCTGGTCGAAGCCATCCTCGCTCTCGCCAGACGTGGCTTCGCCCCAAATGAACGGGGGGAGTTTATTAAATGCTGAGTTTTTTGATGACATGATAAATGGCCCCTTTCGGGGCCAGGCGGTTAGTTGATGATCAGGAAGGATAGTGATGGCTGGGTAACGTTAAATCCGGCCTCTTTGAGTTTTGCTTTGGCGACCAAGGTTAGCGCGGCGCTGTAATCGCGGTGCAGGTTTTCGTTGAATTGAAGGTTCCCATCTTCAACGCGCACCGTCCAGCCCATCGGCGCAACACCTGGAGTCCATTGAGCCAGTTCTTGAACATCTGGGATTGCATTCAGAATTTGTTGTTTGGTAATCATTGCGTGTCTTTCGTTTAAGACCGAATCGTCGGTTGGCGTTAAACAGCTTCGTGCTGTTTATGTGTTAATAATAGTCTCAAATTGAGACTATTGCAAGCGCGATTAACTATTTTTTTTAGACAAACTAGCGAATTTGAATAATACTGATTGAATATACAGTAAAAGAGCGGCATTGTATGAACGTCACAATATCGAAAATGCGCTGCATGGGCGTGGCCCAAGGCAGGGAAACAATAGAAAAAAACTTCAAATATGGAATTCTTTCGTTGGGGGAGGCGCCTAGAGATGAGACCCGATATCGGACATTGCGCTTGGCTTGCTTTAAGTTTGGTTCAATTCTGCAATGGAGTGAGTATCTGTATGAACCACAGTTGGTCTGGATTAAGGGGGATAGACTAATGCTCAGCGGTTCTGAGCGTGTGCAGTCTGGTGAATATTACATAGAATTTTCACAGTCCTGGATGATTAAATTGCATGATAAACAATTAGATATATTCATACCTAAATCGCTAGGCGGTCTGCCAGATCCGCCTTAACCATTTGTCAGCCATGGTAGTTAATTTGATTTGTCAAAATGCCACTGCATGGGAATTTTAATGTCATGGCAGTCATTGCATACAAAATTGCCGACTCCAGTGATAAAGGTTATTTCTCGATTCAATTCAACAATTTTCATCGTTGAAAGTCCGCCGACTGCGTGCTCTAAGGCGCTGGCCATTTTTACATCTTTGAGGTTGTAATTAATCTCTGCTTGTCCAATGGTTGCCGGAATTACCATCGTTCCAGTTGTGCCATTAATTTCAATCTTCGCAACCACATTGGGTGCAATTGTTTCGGAAATCAACACGTCTTTGTGACTGCATCCAAAAAGCGAGATGGTTGCAGCGATAAACAGGAATTTATGAATTTTCATTTTCACTCTCTTTGCATGTTGATTGTAGTTTTATCTATATGTTTCTTATGGGAACCATTGGCTATAATCTAACATTTTTTATTTGGAAGTGCCTACTTAGTGTGATGTCGGGATGCTAAAAAGAGACAATAAAATACTTGCACATATTAACCTATTAGGTTAATATGTGTGCATGGAAAAGAACACACCTCACTGCAAATTACACATCGTCAAAGCACTGATCGCTGACGGCAAAATACGTGCTACCGTTAGTGCAGTGGCTGGCGCTGATGCACTTGGTCTTAATTTGAATGGCATGATTGCGGTAATCAACGCATTGACATCGAAAGATTTCTACAAAAGCATGACAACACACAGCGATCATAAAATTTGGCAAGATGTGTATCGTCCGAAAACATCAGTAGGTAGTGTGTACCTGAAACTGACAGTGGTAGATGATGTTCTGGTAGTGAGTTTTAAGGAGCTATGATAATGAAATGTCCAATTTGCGGGGGTGACAACCTGGAGCACGATACCCGTGACATACCCCATGTCTACAAAAATGAACAAACGGTGATAAAGGCAATCACCGGCGATTTTTGCTCTGATTGTGGCGAGGTGATATTAGCAGGCGATGATTTGGTGCGCTTTGGTGCAGAGGTATCCAATTTTTCAAAGTTCGTCAACGCTCGAATAGTTGATCCTGGCTTTATCGTTGCTGTACGTAAGAAATTTTCCCTGAATCAGCATCAGGCAGGCGAGATATTCGGTGGTGGCGTGAATGCATTTTCTCGCTACGAGAGCGGAAAAGCATTGCCACCAGTTGCGCTGGTAAAGCTGCTGAAGCTGCTGGACCATCATCCAGACCTGTTTGAAGAAATCAAGGCTTAGAGGCTGTATTAATAATTTACTTGCCAGGGAAATGTAATGGAAAGCAATAGCATCGTATCGAAGCAAAGGATTGAGCTATTTTTTATTGCAGTGCTTTGTGTGTTTGCGATTATGGCAGGGCCTTTATCTTTTTCTTCGTCACTCCGGCCAAGCGCTGAAAGGCTCGAATTTTGGTTCCAGCGGAGTGGTGCGATAACCTCGATTTTCGCTGCTTTCGCACAGTTCCGGCTGGGTAATTTTTTAGACTCGATACGCGGTGGAACGTTTGCAGAGTCGTGGTGGCTCTACCGCATGTTTGTAAATCACCACTACGCTTTGTCATGGGTTGCTGCCGTTGTCACGATTTGGGGTGCTTTTGTTTGGGGTTACGGTGACTTGTTTATTAAATGCTTTGTGCAGTGACGAGTCCGCCTTCTTCGCCAGCAGTAAATGCGCCGGTTCGACGATTGATACTCAGTAGCCGTGGCCTACCGCCTTTGGCAAGAAGCAGCAGATCAATGTTATTTTTACCTGCGTTGTCGCCAACCGGGGACACCGAGCGGTGATATACGACGATACGTTCAAATGTATCTTGTACAAGTTTACGGGCTTGCATTCGTGCATCGTAGTTTTGAGCCAGGCATTTTTCTATAAGACTTCCCCAGGCTTCCGCTAGCTCTGGTATTTTTTTGTTGTTGGTTTTTCGCAACTCAACTTCAAGTCTGCTTTGTTCTGCCTTGGCCTTGACGATGCTTGTCTCCAGTTCGCGTGCCTTTCGTACAAACACTAGCGGTGTGGCTCCATTTTCGGCTGCAAGCAGGGCATCAGTGACGCGCTCAAGCTGGCGCTCCTGTTCGGTTATATCATTTGTTACTTCAATGAGCTCGGCCCTAATCCCTGTCAAGTACGAATCATTTTGCATCAAAGATGTCAAATTAAGCTGATCAGAACAGTAAGCAAAAATTGCTTTTTCTACTGGCACAACGCTGCAACTGCCTGCAACCAGACAGTCGCTTGTGTTATTGGTTCCGCAGCAGTACAGCCGTCTATGTCCATCGTTTAACGTCCCGTCTGGTTTTTTTGCGCGTGTCATTATGTTTTGCCCTACAACTGCAGACCCACAGTAGCCGCAATAAGATATTCCCAAACCAGTGATAATTCCTGGTATTTCACCTTTCCCTTTGTTTTTCACTCGCTTGTTATTCATGGCGGTCAGCTCAGCAAATTCTTGCTCAGTTAATAAAGGGGGGTAATAGTTATGCAGATTATATTCTTCGCCGTCAATTTCCAGTGTTTTTATACCAAGTAAAGTCTTTCTTTTTAGCATTTTATAGAAGGAGGTTACGCTGGACTTGTTCTCGAAAATGCGCAATTTTTGGTTATGGACCTCTTGAGTAATTTTTACACCGCCATAGCCACGTATGTACATTTCAATCGAAAGTTTTACCGCTTGAGCCTGTTTCTCGACTAGATCAAATGAACTGCCATTCCATTTAACCCATGACGGGTCATGGCCGTTACGAATGATCCCTCGATAGGTTCCAGCCTGCCACTGTTCGCATAGCCTGCGTATAGACGCCTTGACGCGCTTGCTTTTGGTGTCAGATTCCTCATGCGCCCTGATCATGACTAGGAGGCTATATACCAGATCCATAGGCTGAGCTTTGAGGCTGGCCCGATTGTATTCGCGCCCATCACTTGCTGTTACCACGGTTATGCCAGCATTAATAATCTGCGCGAGCTGAGCCTGTGCCTGGATGGGTTCTGCCCTGGATAATCGGTCAAGCCCTTCGACGATCAATACTGATCCAGGCGTAATACGTCCTTCACTAATGGCAAGCAAGAATGCGCCAAGTGCGCCCTGGGTCACATGGCGTTGATGATAGGCAGATAGACCCTCATCCCGCATGCTCAAAGTCTCGTCAAGTTGCAAGCCTCGCTCTTCTGCCCATTTCTGTGTATAGGCTAATTGGCGCTCAATACTTGATCCTGTTGATTGTCTTGGGTCGGAAAACCGTAAGTAGCTGTATACTCTGATGTTTTGCATATATGCGGTACAAATTATGAAAATGACACAGATTGCCACAACTCCGACCAAACGTATAGGTATGGTATCCTTAGGGTGTCCGAAGGCGCTCGTCGATTCCGAACAAATCCTGACCCAGTTGCGTGCCGAAGGTTACGACACCGCCAAATCCTATGACGGCGCTGATCTGGTCATTGTCAACACCTGTGGCTTCATTGATGCCGCTGTGCAAGAATCGCTGGATGCGATTGGTGAGGCGCTGGCTGAAAACGGCAGGGTCATCGTGACTGGTTGCCTCGGTGCTAAAAAAGATGCTGACGGTAAGGACATGATACAGTCCATCCACCCCAAGGTACTGGAAGTAACTGGCCCGCATGCAGTCGGTGAGGTCATGGCGGCGGTGCACAAGCATCTGCCTAAACCACATGAGCCATTCATGGATCTGGTACCGCCACAAGGCGTCAAACTAACGCCCAAGCATTTTGCTTACCTCAAAATCTCTGAAGGCTGTAACCATCGCTGCAGTTTCTGCATCATCCCATCCATGCGTGGCGACCTGGTATCGCGTCCGATTGCTGATGTCATGATGGAAGCAGAAAACCTGTTCAAGGCAGACGTGAAAGAATTACTGGTGATTTCTCAGGACACCAGCGCCTATGGCGTGGATATCAAGTTCCGCATGGGCTTCTGGAATGGCAAGCCGGTCAAAACCCATATGACGCAACTGGTAGAAGCCTTGGGCGAGCTGGCCAAACAACATGATGCATGGGTACGACTGCATTATGTTTACCCTTATCCGCATGTCGATCAGATCATTCCTTTCATGAACAACGGCCATGTCCTGCCTTATCTGGATGTGCCTTTGCAACATGCTCACCCTGACGTGTTGAAACGCATGAAGCGTCCGGCAAGTGGTGAGAAAAATATCGAACGCATCAAGGCCTGGCGTGAAATGTGCCCGGAAATCACGATACGCTCTACTTTCATCGCTGGCTTCCCTGGTGAGACAGAAGAAGAGTTTGAATACCTGCTCGACTTCCTCAAAGAAGCGGAAATTGATCGTCTTGGCTGCTTTGCCTATTCGCCAGTTGAAGGCGCGACCGCCAATGAAATCGCCAATCAGTTGCCAGATGAGGTCCGTGAAGATCGCCGCCGCCGTGTCATGGAATTGCAGGAAGGTATATCCAAGAAGCGCCTGCAGGCCAAGATAGGTAAAACCATGCGCGTGCTGATCGATTCTCTCGACCGTAGCGGTGGTGTAGGCCGTAGTTCTGCTGATGCGCCCGAGATTGATGGTGTCGTCTATGTCAAGCCTCCTTTTGAGCCACATCGCAAACTCAAGGTCGGTGAATTCGTCGAAGTGAAAATTACTGCGGCTGATGCCCATGACTTGTGGGGCGAAGCTGTCTGATGCGATTTTTGCGTTTGGTTTTACTGCCGCTGACCCTGTTATCAGGGTTTGCCTCAGGGCTTACGGTCGAGGCTCAGGATAAAACTGAGCCGGCTTCTCCGGCAGCATCGCGTTTTGCTCCCATGGCCAATCCCTTTTTTGCCAGGGAAATTGAGTTCCAGGGCAAAATCGGCGATGACAAGATACGCATGCACTTGCAGCCAAAGACTGAAGACAGCGACAGTGTCGAGGGCTCTTATGTCGTGGCAGGTGGCAAGCGCAATCACGGTAAAAAGATTTTGCTGGCTGGCGAAGTCAGTGGCAACAAGCTCATTATGGAAGAGTCAGAAGATGGTGTAGATGTGTCCGGGCAGTGGGATGGTGAGCTCAAGGACAATGTCATACGCGGTATCTGGCAATCGGATGACGGTAAAGTCAGTAAAGAATTTGTGCTGGAATTGTTGCCAGCTCCAAAAATCAAAAAAGTCAAAACTTCTTCAGCTAAATAAAGTGCCAGGCCTGGTACTTTATTTATGCGCTTTCACAGAGCGATTGCAGGCGTGTAATGCGTCTGCAATATCTGGTCTGTAATGCTTGCTCCGTTCCAGTGCGATTTTTTATCAAATAAGTCCAAGATAAAATTCTTTGTGGCTCTTATTTGTTTGTACTTTAGTTAAGTCTCAAATGCTAAACTCCTGGCATTATTTTTTCCTGACTTCAAAAAATGCTTACCATAAGAAAATTCTACGCACTTGCTTTGCTGGCGGTTTCGTTTTCTCAATCTGTGCTTGCTGACAGCGCACCAAATCCTGCATCTTTTGCTACTTTTCGCAAGCAGTTCAAGACCCAGGTAAGCTATGAAGGTGACGATCGTCGCCCAGTAGGTAACTCGCCAGGCAGCCTATTTAAGGCAGTGCGCTATCCGTCAGAAGTCGGGACGCTCGCTGCCATGCTGACTCTAGATCCTAAAGATGGGAAGAAACATCCAGCCATTATCTGGATTACTGGCGGTGACAGTAATTCAATTGATGGAACAACTTTGTCCAGGGGTATGCCAAGATCAAATGATCAATCGGCTTTAGCTTATCAAAAAGCCGGCATTGTGATGATGTTCCCGACTTTGCGTGGTGGGAATGATAATCCAGGCAAGCATGAGGCTCACTTTGGTGAGATTGATGATGTACTGGCAGCAGCAGATTATCTGGCACAACAGCCATGGGTTGATCCGGCGCGAATTTATCTCGGTGGCCATAGTACTGGCGGCACTCTTGTATTGATGACGGCAGAAGTCAGTAAGCGATTCAGGGCGGTCTTTTCATTTGGTCCCGTAGCTAATCTTCGCTCGTATGGAAAATTGATGCCTGTCAATTTTGACAAAATGAACTATGCAGACCAGATAGCGCGTGCACCATATTACTGGCTGCCGTCAGTCCAAAGTCCTTTATTTATTATTGAAGGGGTGAGTGGGAATATCGATTCTCTGGAATTGATGCGCAGCAAATCCACCAATCCACATATTCAATTTCTGTCTGTTAAAGGTGCGTCGCATTTCACGATTTTGGCGCCAGGGAACGATCTTATTGCCAGGAAAATTTTGCTTGATGATGGCGCTGTCTGTAATATCAAGTTGATAGAAAATGAAATGATTAACGAGCTTTCGAAAAAATAAATCAGCTCATTTACTGCAGAGACTACTCTTTGGTGGCCTATGATCTACCAAGAAAAAAGACGCGTTAAGCGTCTTTTTTGCCATCATGGAATGATGTGCTGTATCTGCGCTAGTATGTGACGGATACAATGAATTCATTTTGAGTTGTTTGCGAATCGAAAATCAGGAATTAGCATGCCAGAAAATACAAAGCCAAAGTCAGGGTTCAATACCCGTATTATTCATAGTGAGTATATCTCGCCAGACGGCTTCGCTGCCTTTCCGGTAGCCATACATCATGCGTCCACAGTCTTGTTCGATAGTGTTGCAAGTATGCGTGAACGTAGTTGGCTGGATAAATCGACTTATACCTATGGCTTGCATGGTACCCCTACCAGTTTTACTCTGGAGGCCAGACTGACAGAGATAGAGAGGGGCGAGCATTGTCTGTTGACGCCCAGTGGCCTGGCGGCGATCACCTTGGTGAACATGGCCTTCCTGCTAAGCGGCGACCATGTACTAATACCGGATAATGTTTATGGCCCAAGCCGCGATCAGGCTGACTGGTTGTCGCGCAGCTTTGGTATCAATGTGAGTTACTACGATCCTTTAATCGGCGCTGACATCGCCGCTTTGATACAAGAAAACACCCGCCTGATCTGGCTGGAGGCACCAGGTTCGGTTTCTATGGAAGTGCCAGATGTGCCAGCTATTTGTGCAGCCGCCCATGCACGTGGGGTATTGGTGGCTCTGGATAATACCTGGTCGGCAGGGATCGCATTTGCAGCCTTTGAGCATGGTGTGGATATCATCATGCAGGCGCTGACTAAATATCAAAGTGGTGGCTCGGATGTCTTGATGGGGGCGGTTATTACCCGTGACAAAGAACTCAATAACCGTCTGCTATTGGCGCATATGCGGCTGGGTTTTGGGGTGGGTATGGATGATGTCTACCTGGTTTTGCGCAATCTGCCTACATTGCAACTGCGCTTTAATGCGCATGATCAAAGTGCCAGAAAGGTGGCTGCATGGCTGGCAAATCGTCCGGAAATCAGTAAGGTTTTGCACCCCGCATTACCAGATTGTCCGGGTCATGAGATCTGGCAGCGCGACTTTACGGGTGCTGGGGGCTTGTTTTCCGTGTTGTTTGATGCCAAGTATGGCGAAGAACAAACGGACCGCTTTGTCGATAGCCTGAAATTATTCAAATTGGGTTATAGCTGGGGTGGGGCGCATAGCTTGTGCGTGCCCTATCGTATGCAGCATATGCGTACCAAATGGTCGGAGCATGGGATTTTGGTGCGCTTTAATATAGGCCTGGAAGATGCGCAGGACCTGATTACCGATATAGAACAGGCTTTGGCTACACTGACTTGAAGGCTAAGGCTGCCATCTATACAGCTTTAGTCTTCAGATTTATTTACTTGCTGGCGCTGCTTGCGGCTGCATCAGATGCTGGGGTAGTTGTAGTGCTTGCTGACAGCATGCCTGCGTAGCCAGGCACAGAAAGAAAGACCAAAGAAAAAAGAGTGAATTTCCGAGAAAATTCACTCTTTTTCAATTCACCCCTGCGAGCAGGGATGAGTTTGCTTCTGTAGCTTAAGCTGCCAGCAATTGACGCAATACGAATGGCAAAATGCCGCCATGTTTGTAGTAGTCAACTTCGATAGGTGTGTCGATGCGCAACAAGACTTTAACGTCTTGTTTTTCACCGTTGGCACGGTTGATGACCAGAGTCACTTCTTGCTGTGGCTTGATTTCATCTTCTATGCCTTTCAGATCGAAAGATTCGTTGCCAGTAATGTGCAAAGTATCAACACTGTCAGTGCCGATAAATTGCAGTGGCAATACGCCCATGCCAACCAGGTTGGAGCGGTGAATGCGCTCAAAAGAACGGGCGATGACAGCTTTAACGCCCAGCAATTGTGTGCCTTTAGCTGCCCAGTCACGGGAGGAGCCTGTACCGTATTCTTCACCACCGAAGATCATGGTTGGTACGCCGTCAGCAACATATTTCATCGCTGCGTCATAGATCGCCATAGGTTCGCCAGTTGGCTGGAACAGGGTTTCGCCGCCTTCAACGCGGGAGCCATCTTCCTTGGCCGGGATCATGAGATTTTTGATGCGCACGTTGGCAAATGTGCCGCGCATCATGATTTCATGGTTACCACGACGTGAGCCGTAGGAGTTGAAATCGGCTTTCAGTACGCCGTTTTCTTTCAACCATTTACCTGCAGGGCTGGATTCTTTAATGGAACCGGCTGGGGAGATATGGTCAGTCGTGATGGAGTCGCCGAACACACCCAGTGCGCGTGCACCAGTGATGCCAGTTGCGGCTGCTTTTGGTTCCATCGTGAAGTCAGCAAAGAACGGTGGCTCAGCGATGTAAGTCGAGGTAGGCCAGTTGTAAACGTCGCCTTCGGCCACGCCTTTGATGTTTTCCCACAACTTGCCTGGGGCGCCTTTGACGTCTGCGTAGTTTTCCTTGAATGTTTTGGAATTCATCGCAAATTTCATCAGCTTGCTGATTTCTGCGCTGGTAGGCCAGATGTCGCCCAGGAAAATGTCCTTGCCTTTAACGCGGCCAACTGGCTCTGTCATCAGGTCGCGGGTCATGTTGCCAGCGATGGCGTAGGCAACTACCAAAGGAGGGGAGGCTAGGAAATTGGAGCGAATATTCGGGTGTATGCGTGCTTCAAAGTTACGGTTGCCAGACAAGATGGCAGATGCCACAACGTCGTTGGCAACAATTGCTTCATTCATTGCAGGTGTCAGGTCACCGGCATTACCGATACAGGTCGTGCAACCATACGCTGTGACGCCAAAACCCAGTTTTTCCAGGTAAGGCAAGAGGCCAGCTGCTTCTAGGTATTTAGTCACAACGCGTGAGCCAGGGGCCAGCGAAGTTTTGATATGTGGAGCAACTTTCAAACCCGCTTCAACTGCTTTTTTAGCCAGCAAGCCAGCAGCCAGCAAGACGCTAGGGTTGGATGTGTTGGTGCAGGAAGTGATCGCAGCGATCAGTACATCGCCGTTTTTGACGTTCACACCATCAGTATTGGTGTATACCGCATTGAGGTCTTCAGCCTTCTTGTTGAAACCATTTTCTGCTGTAGGCTTGGAGAACAGGTCTGCAAATGTCGATTTGACGTTGCCGATTTCGATTCGGTCTTGCGGACGCTTAGGGCCAGCCAGGGACGGTGCAACTGTAGACAGATCCAGAGAAATTTCTGTCGTGTAGTCAATCTCGCCAGCTTCAGGGATACCAAACATTTTCTGGGCTTTGAAATAGCCTTCGAATGCGTCGATTTCTGCCTTGGTGCGGCCTGTGCCTTTGAAGTAGTCTATGGTAGCTTCGTCGACTGGGAAGAAGCCCATCGTTGCGCCGTATTCCGGTGCCATGTTAGCGATGGTTGCGCGGTCTGTCAGGGACAGGGAGCGTGTGCCTACGCCGAAGAATTCAACAAACTTGCCAACAACCTTGGCTTTGCGCAGCAATTCAGTGATCGTCAATACCAGATCCGTCGCTGTACAACCTTCACGCAATGCGCCAGTCAGATTGACGCCGACGACGTCAGGTGTCAGGAAATAAACTGGCTGACCCAGCATGCCAGCTTCTGCTTCGATACCACCAACGCCCCAGCCTACGACACCAATACCATTGATCATGGTGGTGTGGGAATCTGTACCTACCAGTGTGTCAGGGTAGTAAACTTCATTTTTCTTGGCGTCTTTGGCTTTGTGTACGCCGCGTGCCAGGTATTCCAGGTTAACCTGGTGGACGATACCAAAACCTGGGGGAACCACGCCAAAAGTATCAAATGCCTGCATACCCCATTTCATGAACTGGTAACGCTCGTTATTGCGCTGGAATTCCAGTTTCATGTTCAGGTCCAGTGCTTTCTTTTCGCGGAAATGATCAATCTGTACAGAGTGATCCACCACCAGATCAACCGGAACCAGCGGTTCGATATTCTTTGGGTTTTTACCTTGTTTGGCAGCCACGTTACGCATGGCAGCCAGATCTGCCAGCAAAGGTACGCCGGTAAAATCTTGCAGGACGACGCGCGACACCACGAAAGGAATTTCGTCAGTACGGGCAGCTGTCGCACCCCAGTTCGCCAGTTGCTTGACGTGTTCTTCAGTAACTTTTTTGCCGTCGCAGTTACGCAGCACTGATTCCAGCACGATACGGATGGACACCGGCAGACGTGAGATTTTTATATCAAGATTTTTTTCCAGTGCAGGCAGGGAAAAGAACTTGCCTTTCTTGGTATCCGAAATTTTAAAATCTTTCAGGGTTTTGAATGCATCTTTGTACGCATTTTGGCTCATGGCTCTTCCTCTTATTTACGAAATCAACGATCAAAAAATAATTAAATCAGACGACGCACGCTCACTCATCTCAGCCAGTCTTAAGGCTGCAGTGAAATCCGGTATCGCTTGTTTTAAAATTAAAACTTATTTGGCTTGTGCCGCACTGCTATCCTTGCTATTCACTTCTGCCAGTGATGCTGCTTCGGTCTTGCATTCATTGGCCAATTGCTGGCCCTTATGTGAATCCAGTAATAAACCTTTGGCCGGAATGCCTATCCAGACCAGGCCAGCCTTGCGGTTTTCAAAGCGCACGGCACCTGTCGTGGTATCGACTTTGGTCAGACGGTATAAGCGTTTTTTCCAGCGCATGGCGACATGGTCAGCATCTTCGGGATTGGTGTACATGGTCAGAGAGTTGCCAAGTTCACATTTGTAGTCGAAATTATTATGCAGGGCCACGTCCGGTTCCGGTTCGTCATCTTCTTTGTTCGCCTGCGCAGCGGCAGGTTTAGCCGCCTTTGCTGTGGATTTGGTTTTGCTGCGTGGTGCTTCCACTGCATTGGCATTGCTTGCAAGGATGGCGCATGCTGCAAATGCCAGGCTGATAAAAGAAAGTAATTTCATGGTGTCTCCTAGAGTAACTCTTGTGCTGCTGCCGGTAATGCGATTTGCCCTGACTGGGCTCGTCTTAAAATTGTCCAATAATAGCGGTAACTGGCTCTGTCATGTAGCTGTCCTTGCCATTGTATTGGTCCCCATGCCTGTTTTTTTGCCTGGGTCAGGATGTCGATGGCATCCTGGATGTGGTTTTCGCTGGGTGAAAATGCCTGGATGACAGGCCGTATCTGGTCTGGATGTATGCTCCACATGCGTGTGTAGCCGCACTCGCTGGCTGCGCGATGTGCGTCATTGGCCACGACGCTGGTGTCTTTGATCTCGGTGGTAACATTGTGCGAGGCCACTTTGCCATAGCGATGGCAGGCCGCAGCAATTTCTAGCTTGGCCCGCAAGACCAGGGGATGGCTGAACTGGCCAGGCGAGCGCATCGCCGATGCGGGTATGGCGCCAAAATGGGAGGATACAAAATCCATCAAACCAAATGAAAGGCATTCTACCTGGGGCAGGGCGGCAATTTGCTGCACTTCTGCCAGTGCACCATGGGTTTCTATCAAGACGTGTACTGGTATCAGTCGGCCGTCAGTTCTTTTACCAAAATGACTAATGCGCCGGAGTGCGGTTTGCAATTCGGCGACATTGTTTATTTTGGGTAAAACCACATAGGCGAGTTTGTCTGCACTTGCTGGCAGTATGATTTCCAGGTCTTGCTCAAATGCGGGGTGATGTACATCATGCACTCGCACGCCAAGGCGTTGATAATGATTGTCCGTGCTGTTCACTAAACTAGTGACCAGGTTTGCATGATGGCTCTCATTGCCAGCGGCTGCGCCGTCTTCGCAATCGAGAGTGATGTCAAAAACTCCACCTAGTTCCTGTTGTAGCGCAATCGATTTGCGCATCAATTTTTCAGATCCTGCGTAATGGTCGCAGACCGGCAATATAACCGGTTCAATTTGATCCTGAAAAAGTACTGTAGATGGGTGCATTACTTAAAATATCATCGTGAACCAAGACAGGTTCCAGCGAATGCCAGAACCTGCCCTCTGACCTGATTAACCTACCAGGTGTTTGACGCCATCACGCTCTTCTTGCAATTCTTTGAGAGTGACGTTGATGCGTTCACGGGAGAACTCATCGATTTCCAGACCTTGAACAATAGTGTATTCGCCGTTTTCCGTTGTTACAGGGAAGCCGAACATGGTGCCTTCAGGGATGCCATAAGAGCCATCGGAAGGGATGCCCATGGTTGTCCATTTGCCGTTTGTGCCCAGCAACCAGTCACGTACGTGGTCGATTGCTGCGTTCGCTGCAGATGCTGCAGAAGACAGGCCGCGTGCTTCGATAATTGCTGCGCCGCGTTTGCCAACTGTAGGCAGGAATACATCCTTGTTCCAGACTTGATCATTGATCAGGTCTTTGACGGATGCGCCGTCAACAGTCGCGAAGCGATAGTCAGCGTACATGGTTGGGGAGTGATTGCCCCATACGCACAGTTTTTCAACTGCAGCAACTGGCTTGCCAACTTTGGCAGCCACTTGAGACAAGGCGCGGTTGTGATCCAGGCGCAGCATTGCCGTGAAGTTTTTCGCTGGCAGGGAAGGTGCCGATTTCATGGCGATGTAAGCATTGGTATTGGCTGGGTTGCCAACGACCAGAACTTTAACATTGCGGGATGCTACTGCATCCAGTGCCTTGCCTTGTACAGTGAAAATCTGTGCATTGGCTTCCAGCAGATCTTTACGTTCCATGCCTGGGCCACGTGGGCGTGCGCCGACCAGCAAGGCTACATCAATATCTTTAAACGCTGTCATTGGATCGCTGTGAGCGGACATGCCGGCCAACAGTGGGAATGCGCAGTCGTCTATTTCCATCATTACGCCTTTCAGCGCTTTCTGGGCTTTTTCGTCAGGAATTTCTAACAATTGCAGAATCACTGGCTGGTCTTTGCCCAGCATGTCGCCATTGGCGATACGGAACAGAAGGGAATAGCCAATTTGGCCTGCGGCGCCGGTAACAGCTACGCGCATAGGGGATTTCGCCATGATGCATCTCCGAAGTGGTGTGAAAACGATGTTCAAACAATTGCAGCGACTGATAAGCCGACGCTATGTAAAACACTTAATGATACCGTTGAAAGCGCTGTCAGTCAGCCAAAATCCGCTGCAAACATGTTTTCGTCCTTTACATTGAAAGCGTTCGAACTATATTGCTTGGTATGACAGCTGTGTGACAGATTGCTGGTTGGTGCTGGTTAAATGCTGGCGCCAACTATTTGTACGGGAGTGTAGGTCGTGCCGGGCTAAGTGTCAATCAATATCTTATGTCTTATATAAGACATATCACTTAGTTTTTGTTCTGGACGTGACGGGTGGTTTTGTGGTGAAATTGCAGTCTATGAACGCTATCATACCAACCGCAAATAATTCGCCCGCTGTGCCGACTACTCCAGGTGCTGGGGTTGGTGCTTCGTCTTTGAGTGCGTCGCCCACTTTCAGTCCATTATATCAACAGATAAAATCTTTGATTACCCAGAGCCTGCAGTCCGGCGAGTGGAAGCCGGGGGAGTTGATCCCCAGCGAGATGGAGTTGGCTGGACGCTTTAAAGTCAGTCAGGGTACGGTGCGTAAGGCGATTGATGAGTTGTCGGCAGAAAACCTGGTCGTGCGCAGGCAAGGGAAGGGGACTTTTGTCGCCACCCACCATGAAGCACGTTCGCAATTTCGTTTTTTGCGGTTAGCGCCTGATGAGGGTGTGCCGCATTATCCCGAGAATCGCATCATTGAAGTCAAGCGCATGCGTGCGCCTGCAGAAGTGGCGCGCTTGCTGGATATTAAATCGGGTGACTCGGTCGTCTTTATTCGTCGCGTGCAGTCTTTTTCTGGTGTGCCTACCATTCTGGATGATTTATGGTTGCCAGGTGCTATCTTTAAAGGCTTGACTGCCGAGCGCTTGAATGAATACAAGGGGCCTATGTATGGCCTGTTTGAAAGCGAATTTGGTACGCACATGATAAGAGCGTCCGAGCAAATCCGTGCAGTGTGCGCTGATGATGCGGTTGCCGGCCTGCTGAGTGTGAATGTGGGTGCGCCTTTGCTCAACGTTGAACGTGTTTCCTTTACTTATGGCGACAAGCCAGTCGAGTTGCGTCGTGGCTTGTATCTGACGGTGAATCACCATTACAGGAATGAATTAAGCTAAATCAATCATACTGCGACCGATGTTGTTGCTATGTTTTTTAGCGTGTCCTGACCTTGTGACGTGTGTTTGCGTGCTCTGCACCCGCAGAGCTTTAGGTTTAAGATAGCGATATTTTGTAAATTGCACCGATTTTAGTTGGTGCAATGCACCAAAATGAGCGAAAATTGCAAGGTTTATGTACAGACTAGTTAATGGGGAGATTATTTATGTCTGAAGTAGTAAAAGCCAAGCCGCGCTTTGGTGTCATGCGCTTGATAGATGCGACCGGATACCGGTTGCCGCTAGCAGGCTTCGTTTCCATCTTGCACCGGGTAAGTGGAATGTTGATGTTTTTGTTGTTGCCATTCATCCTTTATCTGCTTGATAAGAGTTTGACCTCGGAAGCAACTTTCGCTGAATTGCAGGCATTGACATCTGGCGTTTTCGTCAAGTTGATTATTCTGGCTTTGTCATGGGCATATCTGCACCATTTCTGCGCTGGTATTCGTCATTTGGCCATGGATCTGCACTATGGTCTGGACAAGGATCGTGCACGCAAGTCAGCAGTGGGTGTGTTGGCGATCAGCCTTGTGCTGGCAGCATTGATAGCCTTGAAATTGTTCGGAGTATTCTAAATGGCAAATAATAATATTGGACCCAAGCGTCTGGTCGTGGGAGCAAGTTACGGTTTGCGTGACTGGCTGGCGCAACGTGTCACTGCCATCATCATGGCGCTGTACACCGTTATTTTGCTGGGTCTGTTTTTGACGGGTACCAACTTCACTCAGGCTGGCTGGGCGGGCATATTTGCCATGCAATGGTTCAAGCTGGCGACTTTCTCTGTCGTCATCTGCCTGTTGTATCACGCCTGGGTTGGTATGCGTGATATCTGGATGGATTATGTGACGCACAGCGTATTGCTGCGTCTGGTATTTCAAGTTGCCACAATTGTGTGGTTGATTGCTTGTGCTGGCTATGCTGCACAGATTTTGTGGAGAGTATAAAAGTGGCTGCAATTAAATCCACAATCCCTAGCCGCCGTTTTGACGCGGTCATCGTTGGTGCCGGCGGTTCCGGCATGCGTGCTTCGCTGCAATTGGCTGAAGCTGGTCTGAACGTCGCCGTATTGTCGAAGGTATTTCCTACCCGTTCTCATACGGTAGCTGCGCAGGGCGGTATTGGTGCTTCCCTCGGTAATATGTCAGAAGATAATTGGTACTGGCATATGTTTGACACGGTCAAAGGTTCCGATTACCTGGGTGACCAGGATGCCATCGAATTCATGTGCCGTGAAGCGCCAAAAGTCGTTTATGAACTTGAGCATTTCGGCATGCCGTTTGACCGCAACGCTGATGGCACAATTTATCAGCGTCCTTTTGGTGGTCATACTGCCAACTTTGGTGAGAAGCCTGTACAACGTGCCTGCGCGGCGGCTGACCGTACTGGTCATGCTTTGCTGCATACCCTGTATCAGCGCAATGTACGTGCCCGTACCCATTTCTTTGTTGAATGGATGGCGATTGACCTGATCCGCGATGCGGATGGTGATGTACTCGGCGTGGTTGCACTGGAAATGGAAACTGGCGAAGTCATGATGCTGGAAGCCAAGACCACGATATTTGCTACTGGTGGTGCTGGTCGTATCTGGCAGGCTTCTACTAATGCGTTTATCAATACCGGTGACGGTATGGGCATGGCGGCTCGTGCTGGTCTGCCACTCGAAGATATGGAATTCTGGCAATTTCACCCAACCGGTGTTGCCGGTGCCGGTGTCTTGATTACAGAGGGTGTGCGCGGTGAGGGCGGTATTCTGGTGAATAGCCAGGGTGAGCGCTTCATGGAGCGTTATGCACCTACGCTGAAAGACTTGGCGCCACGTGACTTCGTGTCCCGCTCCATGGATCAGGAAATTAAAGAGGGTCGTGGTTGTGGTCCAAATAAGGACCACGTCATGCTGGACTTGCGTCATATCGGTGCTGAAACCATTCAAAAACGCTTGCCATCGATTCTGGAAATCGCGCACAAGTTTGCCAACGTTGATGCAACCAAAGAGCCAATTCCTGTTGTTCCTACGATTCACTATCAGATGGGTGGTATCCCGACCAATATCTATGGTCAGGTAGTTGCACCTAAAAACGGTAGCAGTGAAATCGTCAATGGTCTGTATGCAATCGGCGAGTGCGCCTGCGTATCTGTGCATGGTGCAAACCGTTTGGGTACCAACTCCCTGCTGGATTTGCTGGTGTTTGGTCGTGCAGCTGGTAATCATGTGGTTGCAAGTAACCTCAAGGCGCGCAGCAATAAAGATTTGCCTGCTGATGCAGCAGATCTGGCGCTGTCACGTTTGTCCAAGCTGGAAACCAGTACAGGTTCCGAGCGCGTGCAAGATGTCGCCAATGCGATTCGTGGCACCATGCAGCAATACTGCGGCGTATTCCGTACGGATGACTTGCTGCAAACCGGCTACAAGAAAATTATGGAGCTTGATGAGCGTCGCAAGCATGTTTCTTTCAAGGATAAATCCAAGGTCTTTAATACAGCCCGCGTAGAAGCGCTGGAACTGGATAATCTGATTGAAACAGCCAAGGCAACGATTACATCAGCCGCCGCCCGTAAAGAGTCCCGTGGTGCGCATGCACATCGTGACTACGAACATCGCGACGACGTTAACTGGATGAAGCATACCTTGTGGTATTCCGAAGGCAATCGCCTCGACTACAAGCCGGTCGTGACCAAGCCACTGACCGTAGAAACCTTCAAACCGAAACCACGTACATTCTAAAGAGATACCGATATGGCACGTACACTGAAATTTAAAATTTATCGCTACGATCCGGACAAGGATGCCAAGCCTTACATGCAAGACTTGACCGTTACATTGCAAGATACGGACAAGATGTTGCTGGATGCATTGCAACGTATCAAGTCTGATGTTGATGACTCTCTGGCGCTGCGTCGCTCATGCCGTGAAGGTGTGTGTGGTTCTGATGCGATGAACATCAATGGCAAGAATGGCCTGGCATGTACCACTAACCTGAATGAATTGACTGAGCCTATCGTCTTGCGTCCTTTGCCTGGCTTGCCAGTGATCCGTGATTTGATCGTGGATATGACGCAGTTCTTCAAGCAATACAATTCCATCAAGCCTTACCTGATGAATGATTCCATTCCTCCGGAAAAAGAACGTCTGCAGTCACCTGCTGAACGTGAAGAGCTTGATGGTTTGTATGAGTGCATCCTGTGTGCATGCTGCTCTACTTCATGCCCTTCGTTCTGGTGGAATCCGGATAAATTCGTTGGTCCGGCTGGTTTGTTGCAGGCCTATCGCTTCATTGCTGATTCACGTGATCAGGCAACTGGCGAGCGTCTTGATAACCTGGAAGATCCGTACCGTCTGTTCCGTTGCCATACTATTATGAATTGTGTGGACGTCTGTCCAAAAGGTCTGAATCCTACCCGCGCTATCGGTAAGATTAAAGAACTGATGGTCCGTCGCGCAGTCTAAGTTCGCAGTTTAAGTTGCATTGTAGCGATGTCTCATGGCATCGCTACTATCGCTACTATTTCATGCGGTTTTCCAGGCAAGCTGAGAGCCGCATGAAATAGTCAGTATGGAAGAGAATTAATTATGTCTGAGTCACAAGCTATATCCCATCAAAGCGACCCGGTAAAGCGGGCAAGGCTACGGTGGCGGGCAAGGCGCGGTTTGCTGGAAAATGATCTGATCTTGACACGTTTTCTGGATGCCAATGAAGAATCCCTGACAGATGAGGAAGTGGATGCCTTCAGCCGCCTGATGGAATTGCCGGACAATACTTTAATGGATCTGCTGATGGCCAAGACAAAACCGGAAGCCGAAGTCGATCTGCCTCATGTTCATGCTTTATTGCTGCGCCTGCAAGTGGCGTAAGTCAATTTGATTTTTTGTGTTTTTTTGATTAACGACTCACCTCTTATCTGAAGGAAGAGCCATGACAAATTCTGAAACAAAAGCCACGCTATCATTCTCCGATGGCTCGCCAGCCTTGGAGATGCCGATTTACAAGG
This sequence comes from Undibacterium sp. Di27W, assembly GCF_049340345.1. Classification (NCBI taxonomy): domain Bacteria; kingdom Pseudomonadati; phylum Pseudomonadota; class Betaproteobacteria; order Burkholderiales; family Oxalobacteraceae; genus Undibacterium; species Undibacterium sp. Di27W. The sequence goes on from NZ_JBMPOS010000001.1 coordinate 857,299, forward strand.
GCTCGATTGGTCCTGATGTTATCGACATCCGTAAATTGTACGGTTCTACCGGCATGTTTACCTATGATCCAGGCTTCATGTCCACGGCAGCCTGTAATTCTTCCATCACTTATATCGATGGCGATAAAGGCGAACTGCTGTATCGCGGTTATCCTATCGAGCAACTGGCTGTCAATGGCGGCGATTTCCTGGAAACCTGCTATTTGTTGCTAAATGGCGAATTGCCAACGGCAGATCAAAAGAAAGAATTTGTAGCAACTGTCACCAATCACACCATGGTGCATGAGCAGATGCAATTCTTCTTCCGTGGCTTCCGTCGTGATGCGCACCCTATGTCGGTACTGGTAGGTACGGTTGGTGCACTGGCATCTTTCTACCATGACTCACTGGATATCAATGATCCACATCATCGCGAAGTGTCAGCTATTCGCCTGATCGCCAAGATGCCTACACTGGTAGCAATGGCCTATAAATATTCTATCGGCCAGCCTTTCGTGTATCCACGCAATGACTTGTCGTATAGCGCGAACTTCATGCACATGATGTTCTCTACGCCATGTGAGCCGTACAAAACCAATGAAGTACTGGTGCGCGCCCTGGATCGCATCCTGATCCTGCACGCGGATCACGAGCAAAATGCTTCTACATCGACAGTGCGTCTGGCTGGTTCCTCTGGTGCCAATCCATTTGCCTGTATCGCTGCTGGTATCGCTTGCCTGTGGGGTCCTGCTCACGGTGGTGCGAATGAAGCTGCATTGAGCATGCTGGAAGAAATCGGCAGTGTCGATAATATTCCTACCTTCATCGCTCAGGTCAAAGACAAAAATTCTGGTGTCAAGCTGATGGGCTTCGGTCACCGTGTTTATAAAAACTATGACCCACGCGCCAAGCTGATGCGTGAAACCTGCTACGAAGTGTTGCAAGAACTGGGTCTGCAGGATGATCCACTGTTCAAGCTCGCCATGGCTCTGGAAAAAATCGCGCTGGAAGACGAATACTTCGTCAGCCGCAAGCTCTATCCTAACGTCGATTTCTACTCTGGTATCGTACAACGTGCGCTGGGCATCCCAACTGCATTGTTCACCGGTATCTTTGCTCTGGCCCGTACAGTAGGCTGGATCGCTCAATGGAAAGAAATGATTTCTGACCCAGAGCAAAAAATCGGTCGTCCACGTCAGTTGTTTGTTGGCGCAGCCAAACGTGATGTGCCAGCTATCGATAAGCGTTAATTCCAGTTTTATTAAGAGTTATTTTTTAGCTATTAATGCTGTTGTAAAAAGCGAGTCTTTGCGACTCGCTTTTTTTTTCTCCAGTAATTATGCTATGCTTCGCCACGAAAGTGATTTTTACATATAACTTTCGTGATCCAATCAAAAATCATATCTAAATAACATGCTTTTTGATTTGATCTCGAGGATAGTTTGAACTAAGCCCTTCCCCACAACTTGATGTGCAATCCGCTAACCGGTCAGGCCGTGTCGCGGAAGGTTAGATTAACCCGCTAATCTCGCGAAACGCGAAGAAAGGTGAGCAAGATGATGCAACAATATAACGCTAACTCGTACTTGTTCGGCGGCAATGCGCCGTACGTAGAAGAACTGTATGAGGCGTACCTGAATAATCCCGGTTCTGTTCCAGACAATTGGCGCGCGTATTTCGACGCCATGCAAAACGTGCCTGCTGTCGATGGCTCTGCCAAGCCAGACGTCGCCCATGCACCTGTTATTGCATCGTTTGCTGAACGTGCCAAACAAGGCCCGATACGCACAGTCAATGCGACTGCTGACGCTGAAATGGGACGCAAACGCGTCGCTGCCCAGCAACTGATCGCTGCTTATCGCTTCCTCGGTAGTCACTGGGCCAATCTGGACCCGCTGCAACGCCAGGAACGTCCAAGTATCCCTGAGCTGGAACCAAGTTTTTATGGCTTTACCGATGCTGATATGGACATACAGTTCAATATCAGCAATACCTATTTCGGGCCAGAAACAGCATCATTGCGCGACCTTTTGAATGCCTTGCGTGATACTTACTGCCGTTCCATCGGTGCTGAGTTCATGTACATCAGTGATCCTACAGAAAAGCGCTGGTTGCAGCAAAAGCTGGAGGCGATACGCTCCACACCATCTTTCTCTCCTGAAAAGAAAAAACACATCCTTGACCGCCTGACTGCGGCTGAAGGTCTGGAACGCTACCTGCATACTAAATATGTGGGTCAGAAGCGTTTCTCCCTGGAAGGCGGCGAAAGCTTTATCGCTTCCATGGATGAAACCATCCAGCGCGCCGGTGAGCGCGGTGTAGAAGAAATCGTTATCGGTATGGCCCACCGTGGTCGTCTGAACGTATTGGTCAATACCCTGGGTAAAATGCCTCAGGACCTGTTTGCTGAATTTGAAGGCAAACATGGTGACGACTTGCCAGCTGGCGACGTTAAATACCATCAAGGTTTCTCGTCTGATATTTCTACTCCAGGCGGCCCGGTTCATTTGTCACTGGCGTTCAATCCTTCCCATCTGGAAATCGTTAATCCAGTGGTTGAGGGTTCTGTCAAAGCGCGTATGGATCGTCGCGGCGACAAAGATGGCTCACAGGTCTTGCCTATCCTGGTACACGGCGATGCCGCGTTTGCAGGGCAGGGCGTGGTCATGGAAACCCTGAACCTGGCGCAAACACGCGGCTACGGTACAGGTGGTACTGTGCATATCGTCATCAATAACCAGATCGGTTTCACGACTTCTGATCCACGCGATTCACGTTCTACCCTGTATTGCTCCGACGTAGTCAAAATGATCGAAGCACCGGTATTGCACGTGAATGCAGATGATCCTGAAGCAGTGGTCCTGGCGACTCAGATCGCTCTGGATTACCGTATGGAATTCAAAAAAGACGTCGTCGTTGACATCATCTGCTACCGCAAACTTGGTCACAACGAGCAAGATACACCTGCACTGACTCAGCCTTTGATGTACAAGAAAATTGCTCAGCATCCAGGCACACGCCGTATGTATGCTGACAAGCTGGCTGCACAAGGCACTATCCCTGCAGATGGTGGCGATCAAATGATCAAGGCTTACCGTGATGCCATGGATGCTGGCAAGCACACCCATGATCCGGTGATCTCCAATTTCAAAAACAAATACGCTGTTGACTGGATCCCTTTCCTCAACCGTAAATGGACAGATGCTGCTGACACTGCAGTACCATCCACTGAATTGAAGCGTCTGGCTGAGCGTATTACGACTGTACCAGAAGGCTTCAAGCCACATAGCCTGGTAGAAAAAGTCCTGGGTGACCGTGCAGCCATGGGTCGTGGCGACATGAACCTGGACTGGGGCATGGGCGAACATCTGGCCTACGCATCCCTGGTTTCTTCCGGTTATGCTATCCGTTTGACAGGTCAGGATGCAGGTCGCGGTACTTTCGTTCACCGCCACGCTGTTTTGCATGATCAAAACCGTGAGCGCTGGGATGCGGGTACGTATATTCCCCTACAAAATATTTCTGACAAGCAGGCCCCATTCACTGTCATCGATTCCGTTTTGTCTGAAGAAGCGGTATTGGGCTTTGAATATGGTTACTCCACAGCAGAGCCAAACACACTGACTATCTGGGAAGCGCAATTCGGCGATTTCGCCAATGGTGCCCAGGTTGTTATCGATCAGTTCATCAGCTCTGGCGAAGTTAAGTGGGGTCGTGCCTCTGGCCTGGTCATGATGCTGCCGCATGGTTATGAAGGTCAGGGTCCTGAGCACTCATCTGCTCGCCCAGAACGATTCCTGCAACTGTGTGCTGACAATAATATGCAAGTGGTTCAGCCTACTTCTGCGTCCCAGATTTTCCATCTGTTGCGTCGCCAGATGATACGCATGTTCCGCAAGCCTCTGGTTATCATGACACCGAAGTCCTTACTGCGTAACAAGGATGCAGGTTCACCTTTGTCCGACCTGGCTAAAGGTAGTTTCCAGACCGTCATCGGTGAAGTTGATGAGAAGATTGATGCGAAGAAGGTCAAGCGTGTTGTCGCTTGCTCAGGCAAAGTGTATTACGACCTGGTCAATGCCCGTAAAGAACGCGGTCAGTCTGATACGGCAATTGTCCGTGTTGAACAACTGTATCCTTTCCCGCATAAGAGTTTTGTTGCTGAACTGAAAAAATTCCCGAACATGGCGGAATTGGTTTGGGCACAAGATGAGCCGCAAAATCAGGGACCATGGTTCCAGATCCAGCACAATATTTTTGAAAGTTTGGAAGACGGTCAAAAACTTGCATATGCAGGTCGTCCAGCCAGTGCATCGCCAGCTGTCGGTTACTATGACAAGCACTATGCACAACAAAAAGCATTGCTGGAAACGGCATTTTCCAAACTCAAAGGCTTTGTCCTGACCAAATAATGACGCGATGCGACATCAGAAGCTGATGTCGCATCTGGCTACCCGAATCGGAGAGTAAAAAATGGCAATTATCGAAGTAAAAGTTCCTCAGTTATCTGAGTCTGTCGCAGAAGCAACCCTGTTGTCCTGGCATAAAAAAGTTGGCGAAGCAATTGGCCGCGACGAAAACATGATCGACGTGGAAACCGACAAAGTCGTGCTGGAACTGCCAGCACCTGACGCTGGCGTCATCACACAAATCATCAAGGGCGATGGCAGTACGGTCGTCGCTGGCGAAATCATTGCGATTATCGATACTGATGCATCCGCAAAAGTAAGCCCTATGGAAGTATCTGCTGTTCCAGTAAGCGCTGCCGCTGTTGCCACATCTGCTGCTGATGCAAAATCTTCTGCTGGCGTGGCAATGCCAGCAGCAGCAAAAATCCTGTCAGAAAACAACCTGACTGCAGCACAAGTTGATGGTTCCGGTAAAGATGGCCGTGTTACCAAAGGTGATGCGCTGGCAGCCGTAGCCGCCAAGCCTGCCGCAGCACCAGTAGTTGCGCCTCTGGCTGCACCTGCTGCGGGCAAACCAGCTCTGCAACAAGTCGCCGCTCCTACGATCGCCAGCTTGGGTGACCGCCCAGAAGAGCGCGTACCGATGAGCCGTTTGCGTGCACGTATCGCTGAACGTCTGGTGCAATCGCAATCGACTAACGCGATTCTGACGACTTTCAACGAAGTCAACATGGCTCCAGTCATGGACTTGCGCAACAAGTACAAAGACAAGTTTGAAAAAGAGCATGGCGTGAAACTGGGTTTCATGTCCTTCTTCGTTAAAGCTGCCGTTGCTGCATTGAAAAAATACCCTATCATCAACGCCTCTGTTGATGGCAACGACATCGTCTACCACGGTTACTTCGACATCGGTATCGCTGTTGGTTCTCCACGCGGCCTGGTAGTACCTATCCTGCGCAATGCGGATCAAATGACGATTGCTGAAATCGAGAAGAAAATCGGCGAATTCGGTGCCAAGGCAAAAGACGGTAAACTGACTCTGGACGATTTGTCTGGCGGTACTTTCTCCATCTCGAATGGTGGTACTTTCGGTTCCATGTTGTCCACACCTATCATCAACCCACCACAATCTGCAATTTTGGGCGTGCATGCGACCAAGGACCGTGCGGTAGTTGAAAACGGTCAGATCGTGATTCGCCCTATGAATTACCTGGCGATGTCTTATGACCATCGTATCATTGACGGTCGTGAAGCAGTTCTGGGTCTGGTGGCAATGAAAGATGCGCTGGAAGATCCAGCTCGTCTGTTGCTTGATCTGTAATTCAGGTTCTGAGCGCAAAGCGAGAATCATTCTGTGAATATCGCTGACGAAATCAAACGTCTGCATGAACTGCATCAGGCAGGAGCACTGTCTGATGCAGAATTTGCACAAGCCAAAGCCAGATTGCTGGCAACTGGCGACACTTCCACATCCGGTCAACAGCAGAGTCAGGGTTTTAATCATCTGAATCAATTCCGCCGGTCAAAAAAAGACCAGTGGCTGGGTGGTATCTGTGGTGGGCTGGCGCAATTTACCGGTCTGGATTCCTGGATCTGGCGTTTGATGTTTGTCTTCTTCAGTCTTTACTTTGGTGCGGGTGTTGTGGCTTATTTGCTGGCCTGGATATTCGTCCCTGAAGAAAGCTGAAGCACTAAAGCGCAACGGCAGTTTCACAGCTAAATCATTTACACAAAATCAGGATATTTTCATGAGCAAACAATTTGACGTCGTCGTTATCGGTGGTGGCCCAGGCGGCTACATCGCCGCAATTCGCGCTGCCCAACTGGGGTTTTCTACTGCCTGTATCGATGCATGGACTAATGAAAAAGGTGGTCCGGCTCCAGGTGGTACTTGCACCAACGTAGGTTGCATTCCATCCAAAGCACTGTTGCAGTCTTCCGAGCATTATGAGCATGCTGGTCATGCTTTCGCTGACCATGGCATCAATGTGCAAGGTCTGGGTTTGGACGTTGCCAAGATGCTGGGCCGCAAGAACACTATCGTCAAGCAAAACAATGACGGTATCTTGTACCTGTTCAAAAAGAACAAAGTGACTTTCTTCCATGGTCATGGCTCGTTTGTTAAAGGCGACGCTGCTGGTTATGAAATCAAGGTAGCTGGCAAAACTGAAGAAACCATCACTGGCAAGCACATCATTGTGGCGACTGGCTCGAATGCACGTGCATTGCCAGGCGCAGCATTTGATGAAGCAACCATCTTGTCGAATGACGGCGCATTGAAAATCGCCGACGTACCAAAAAAACTCGGCGTTATCGGTGCTGGTGTGATTGGTCTGGAAATGGGTAGTGTCTGGCGTCGCCTGGGTGCTGAAGTGACAGTGCTGGAAGCATTGCCAACTTTCCTCGGTGCTGTGGATGAACAAATCGCTAAAGAAGCGCACAAACTGTTCGTTAAACAAGGCCTGTCCATTAATCTGGGCGTCAAGATAGGTGAAATCGTCAATGGCGGTAGCGATGTGACTGTCAACTACACTGACGACAAGGGTGCAGAGCACAAGGCAGTGTTCGACAAACTGATCATTTCCATTGGCCGTACACCTAACACCAATGGTTTGAATGCAGAAGCTGTTGGTCTGCAACTCGATGAACGTGGTTTCATCGCGGTTGATGGCGATTGCAAAACCAATCTGGCGAATGTCTGGGCAGTGGGCGATGTGGTACGTGGCCCTATGCTGGCACACAAGGCTGAAGAAGAGGGCGTTGCAGTGGCTGAACGTATCGCTGGTCAGCATGGCCATGTGAACTTTAACACCATCCCCTGGGTAATCTACACTTCTCCAGAAATCGCATGGGTAGGCCGTACTGAGCAGCAATTGAAGGCTGACGGCGTGGCGTACAAAGCAGGTACTTTCCCATTCATGGCGAATGGCCGTGCGCGTGCCCTGGGTGATACTTCAGGTATGGTCAAGTTCCTGGCGGATGCAACGACAGATGAAATCCTGGGTGTACACATCGTTGGACCTATGGCATCTGAATTGATTTCTGAAGCCGTAGTGGCGATGGAATTCAAGGCATCGGCAGAAGATATCGCCCGTATTTGCCATGCACACCCATCCCTGTCTGAAGCAACGAAAGAAGCAGCATTGGCAGTTGACAAGCGTTCCCTGAATTTCTGATTCAGGCTGCCTGTTTGAGTATTGCTTGACTATTGCTTGAGCAGTTTTTGAATGAGGGGCGCAATATTGCGTCCAGATTGGCAGCGCACTCTGTCCTCAGTTTGTTTGGGGTAGGGTGCGTCGCTTTTTACCCGCTTGCCATGTGCTGGCAAGCCTGCAAAGATAGTATCCCTCGCCCATGAATGTCATAGAGTATTATCAGGATGCCTTGAGTCAACGCGGTTTTCAGGCCGATGAAGCACAAAAGCGTGCAGTTGACCGCTTGCAGACGGCCTATGAAGAATGGGTGGAGTACAAGGGCAAACGTGCGAATAAATTTACCCGCCTGATTACCCGGCCCGAAGTGCCCCGTGGCGTTTACATGTGGGGTGGGGTAGGGCGCGGCAAGTCCTTCTTGATGGATAGTTTTTTTTCTGTCGTACCCGTCGTCAGAAAAGCCCGCCTGCATTTCCATGAATTCATGCGTGCTGTACACAGGCAGCTTGATGAACTCAAAGGCGTCGCAGATCCGCTTGATGAAGTGGCGCGCAGAATCGCCAAAAAATACCGCCTGATTTGTTTTGATGAATTCCATGTCTCAGATGTGGCAGATGCGATGTTGTTGTATAACTTGCTCAATGCCCTGTTTGAAAATGGAGTGTCATTCGTCATGACTTCCAATTATCAACCTGATACTCTCTATCCTGATGGTTTGCACCGGGACCGCATGTTGCCGACTATCGCGCTCTTGAAAGAGAAGCTGGATATCTTGAACGTCGATTCTGGCAATGATTATCGCAAGCGCGCTTTAGAGCAGGTGCAGGCCTATCTGACACCATTGAGTGCCGCAACCGACAAGGCTTTACGTGACAGCTTTGCGCGTGTGGCAGAGACCAGTGATGAAGATCCTCAGGTCGATATTGAGGGTCGCAAGTTAAAGTCCTTGCGTCGTGCTGGTAGTGTGATCTGGTTTGATTTCGCTACTTTATGTGGCGGCCCGCGTTCTCAGAATGATTATCTTGAAATAGCCAGCCGTTTCCATACAGTTGTGCTGTCCTCAATTCCACGTATGTCAGCCGCCATGTCTTCCGAAGCAAGACGTTTTACCTGGTTGATCGATGTGTTTTACGATAACAAGGTCAAGCTGATCATGTCGGCTGAAGTGCCGCCTGAGGAACTTTATACCAATGGTACCTTGTCTAATGAATTTCATCGGACTGTATCCCGTATTATAGAAATGCAATCAAAAGAATATATGGATGCCGATCAACGCCAGCTTGCAGAAAGTATTGCTTAATGAAACCTATATTGTCGATTTGCCTGGGATTACTTTTGCAAATGACTATTGTCCTATCTGTCCAGGCTATGCCTGATAGTGAAGAGCTGGCGCAAATTGCGAGTTTGACTGCCAGTCTGGATCAAAAATATGCAGCTGGCAGTCTTGCTACTGCGGAGCAGGCTGAGAATGCTTTGAATGAGAGTAGTGCTACGCAACTGCGTTTGCAGCGCTGGTATGAGCAGGCAGATCGCGCTTGTCATCAAATTTTCTTCGTCAATGATTGTCTCAATGACGTCAAGCAGCAGCGTCGTCAGTACATCATATCCTTGCAAAGGATATCGCTGGAAGCCAAGGCCTTGCAGCGTAAATTGCGCATTGAAGAATTGGATAGGGATTTAGCAAAAAAGCAGGCCAAGCCTTAAATTCGGCTGCGGATTTTGTAAGCGACTGTAAGTCAGGCGCCCATGTTTCTGGCTATCTCCAGTTGCAGTTTGCGCGGTCTAAGCAGCCATCTGCCTCACAAGTCCCCTTTGCTCAATCGCGCATTGATTTGCAGATGTGTTTTATCATGCAATTCACAAGAATTTGTGCATGTAATTTAGTAACTATTCCTCCATGCTGACTGCGATATAAGTATTGCAAGTCTTTGGAAATTTCCTTACAGTCTGTCGTTAGTCTCATTGGCATACTGTGAACAAGGAAATTTATATGTGGTTTGTTGGGGCAGTCATAGGCTTTATCCTGGGTGTGGCGACTGGTTCAGGTGCGGCCATGTTTTTTTTCAGCTTGGTGGGTGGTTTTGTAGCCCACATGATTGCCCGCGCAAACAAGGCGAATGTGGCAGCGGATGTACCCGCACAACAGACGTTGCAAAGTAAGCCAGATGATGGAATGGCGGAAATGCGCCAGAAAATACATAAGCTGGAACACCGCCTGCAAACGCTGGAACGCGAAATGGCAGAGCTTAAAGCGGGTGGCATGGTCGTTAACAGTGTTAGCAGTGCCGCCGTCGTGGCGCCTGCAAGTGAACCAGCACCAGCAGAAAAAGCGATTCCTGAGCCGGAAATAGCGCTTGCCACAATACAGCGCGTCGATGCGATATTGAACGTAGTTGCGCCAGACATTCCAGCAAACACACCGCCAAGTATAGAGTTTGGTACACAGACAGATTCCACGCCATTCCCGGCGCAGTCTAAAACCAGTCTGGAAGACCTGGATTTGGAGATGAGCCCACAGGAAGATCTGGTCTTATTTGCGGATGACAATGCAAAACAAGCTGCTTCTTCAACTGCAGCCCCAATCACTATTACTGACATAGACTTCGGTGGCACTACGACAAGTACACCAACTCCGGCCGCGCTGAAGCCAGCGGCAATCAAAACTCCGCCGCCACCGCCCAAAACACTCAGAGAAAGCCTGCCAGCACCTTTAGCCAAACTCATCTTTGGTGGCAATGCGCTGGTCAAAGTGGGTGTCTTGATTTTGTTCCTGGGCTTGGCTTTCTTGTTGCGCTATACCGCTGAGCGGGTCACTGTCCCGGTTGAATTGCGTTATGCAGGCGTGGCTTTATCCGGTGTCGTGTTATTGAGTCTGGGCTGGTTCTTGCGTAACAAGCGCAGGGACTATGCGCTGATATTGCAAGGTATGGCGATAGGCGTGTTTTACCTGACCACGCTATCGGCCATGAAATTGCATGCCCTGATTTCACCCGAAGCTGGCTTTGGTTTTATGCTGCTGGTATCAGTGTTGAGTGCCATACTGGCTGTCTTGCAAAACGCACCAATACTGGCGATTGTGGCTGCCATTGAAGGCTTTTTGACACCAGTATTGATTTCTACAGGTGAAAACCGTCCTATGGGTTTATTCACCTATATGGCCGTGCTGGACATCGGTATTTTTGTCGTGGCCTGGTTCAATGCCTGGCGTGTCTTGAATCTGATCGGGTTTGTCGGGACTTTCACCCTGGCTTTGGGCTGGGCGGAGCGCAACTATACGGATAGCCAATACGGTATAGTCCAGCCCTTCCTGATTTTCTTCTTTGTCTTGTTCGCCTTAATAGGCTTGTTGTTTGCCCGCCGTACCTTGAAAGAGGCTGAAGCTCAGGAAGGACCTTTGGCCAGCCTGAAGCGTGTAGGGCGTGTCGATAGTGCCCTGGTATTTGGTAATCCCATTACCGCCTTTGGCATGCAATACATGCTGGTCAAACATACAGAATTCGGCGCGGCCTTTTCTGCCCTGGCGGTTGGTTTCTTTTATTTGTTACTGGCAAAAGTAGTATTTTCCAAGGCTAAACAAGGCCTTGCTTTACTGGCAGAGGCTTACGTTATCGTGGCCGCCATCTTTGCCACGCTGGCAATTCCCCTGGGGCTGGAAGGTGCCTGGACAGGTGCGGCCTGGGCCATAGAAGGCGCAGGCATGTACTGGCTGGGCATACGCCAGCAACGTCCTTATGCACGCGCTTTTGCTTATGTTGTCATGGTGGGTGCGGCTTACAAACTCTTGCACGGCATCTACATCAATCCCGAAGCCAGTGGACCATTGTTGCAAGGTGGCTTGCTGGGGCCAGTCTTGCTGGCAATCAGCTGTTTCGCTGTCTGGAATCTGCATAGAAAGGCCAAGCCTGAGAATATAGCCAGTTGGGAGGCCATGCCAAATGCAGCCTTGCCTTGGTTGGGGACAGCTTCACTGACTTTGTTGCCCTGGATGTTACTGGTTCCGCAGTTTGCTGCGGCGGCCATGGCTGTGATGGCCTTGCTGGTATCAGCCATAGCCCGTCGCTATGTTTTGAAGGCTTTTGAATACATCTCTGCCACTTTGCAGGTGGGCGCACTGGCTTCCTTCATGTTGACACTACATGTTGCTGCCAATGGCAATGCAGCACTGGAAGATGGCTGGAAAGGCGGACTGGCTGCCTTGATCATCGCTGGAAGCATATTGTTCAGCGCAGGGCGCTCCATGGTGGCGACCAAACGGGCGGCGCAAGCCCAGGCTTTACCTCCAGCCTGGTCTATCTGGAACCAACTGGCCATCATCAGCGGTAGCGCGCTGCTGCACCTGGCCATGTTGTTTGCCATTAACCTGACACAGGCATCCTTGATCTGGCCATTCACTTCCTGCCTCTTGCTGTGGGTAGGTTTGCGTATGTCGCATACTGCTTTGGCAGGTTTTTCTGTGTTTATGCAAATCATTGCGGCTGGTTTGTGTTTGACTGAGCCGGGTAAGTATCAGGGTACAGGTTTTGCGCATCTGGGCTTTTTTGTACCTTTGTCGCTGGCTGTGTCTGCATGGCTCAGTGCGGATTTTATTCGTGCCGAAGCGAGCAGAATGCGCACTGTCTTGCTGGATTTAAGTGGTTTTGGCAATGGCGCAAATGCGGCCAATGGAGCCAATGCAGACGCGCCTGAGCATAAATTACCATCTGTCTGGCTCAATCCCTGGTGCAATAACAAGCTCGCTTTGGGCCTGCCTGTTGTTTGGGGGCTGGTATGGTGGTTGAGTGCATGGTTCTCTGAGAGCCTGGACACTCTGGTGCGTACAGATTATCGTGAATATTCTTCCACTGTTGCTATTGTAATTAGTCTGCTTAGTACAGCGCTGATGGCGGCACTGGCAAGCTGGCGCAAATGGCCACAAATGGGTTTTGCCACCATCGCCACTTTGCCTCTATTGGTGTTTGCAGGCATGATAGGTATGGCCGGTGCGGAGAGTTCTCATTTGCCATCGGCAAACCTGGGTTGGCTGGCCTGGCCTTTGGCATTGGCCTGGCATTTGCAGATATTGAAAAAGCAGCAGAACTGGATGGCTGCCTGGCCGCGACTCTTGAGCCTGACGCATATCACGGATTTCTGGTTCTTCCTGTTACTGGCTGCACGTGAAGGGCAGGCACGTCTTGCACCTCTGGCTGACACCTGGTCAAGCTGGCCATTGCTGGGTTGGGTGCTGGTTCCTGCGCTGGTGTTCTGGTTCATCGGTGCTAAACCTTTGGCTGGCAGATGGCCGCTGAACTCTTATCGTAAAGCTTATATAGAACAGGCTTGTACACCCGTTGCCCTGTATTTGCTGGCATGGTGCTGGCTGACCAATGCCTTCAGTGCGGGTGACGCCAGCCCTTTGCCTTATCTGCCTTTGCTTAACCCCCTGGAATTGGGGCAATGGCTGGTCTTGGCATCCTTATTACATTGGTGGCGTGCTTTGCCTATGGCAACACTCAAAACGAACGCCAGACATGCCGCCACCGCATTGGCAGCCGCTACAGCCCTGGCTTTATTGACAGGCATGGTTTTGCGTAGTTGCCATCATTTTGCTGGTGTGCCATGGGATGCGGATGCCTTGTTTGCTTCACGCCTGAGTCAGGCTGCGGTTTCTATTACGTGGGCAATTTGCGGCGTGGCCGTCATGTTGTTTGGTAACCGTCGCATGTCGCGCAGCATCTGGATAGCGGGTGCAGCTTTACTGGGTGTCGTGGTGTTGAAACTGTTCCTGATAGAACTTGCTGATCGTGGCGGCCTATACCGTATTGTCTCTTTCATCGGTGTTGGTATCTTGTTGCTGGTGGTTGGCTATTTTGCGCCGGTACCTGTCAAGCCAAAAGAGCCGCAGGCGACATTGGCAGAGGGTAGTGAAGCATCAGATCAAGGGACGGCATCATGAATATCAACAAGCTGAGAATGAAACTGTCCCTGCTGGCTGCTTGTGCCTTCGTCTCTACTGTGGTCGTGGCACAGACGATTACACCACAGTTGAAACATGCGGTCATTACCAGTACAGGAGCGGGCCCGTATTTTCAACTGGATATACCAACCAGTATTTATCCTGGCAGCCTGCATCCTGATTTGCATGATGTGCGTGTGCGCAATGCTGAGGGCGATCTCTTGTCGTTTGCCTGGACCGATACGGAAGTGGCAACAGCCAAGCTGGAGAGTAATACAGTCAGTGCTTTTCCTATAAAAGACATACAAAGCAGCAGCTTCAGCAGTTTCCGGCAAAATGCCGATGGCTCACTAAGCGCTTTGTCGCAAGTAAAAATTACCAGGCAAAATCCTGTGCCTGGCTGGATTATTGATGTCAGCAAGATCAAGGGCAAGTTATTACAAGCCAGGTTTGGCATCGCCGAGCAGGCAGATGGCATGTTTAACTTCACGCTGGAAAGTAGTAATGACCTCAAAAACTGGCAATCACTAGGCAGCGAACAACTGGTGCAATTGCGTCACCAGGGTTCCATGTTGCAGAATCTCGCCATCAGGTTGCAGCATGTCAGCGCCCAGTATTTACGCCTGCGCTGGACAAATCCTGCAGATGCACCCTGGCTGGACAATGTCAGCATCGATAGCCAACAAGAAGTCTACACACCACCGGTTTTGCAATGGAGCAAACCTATTCCTGTGAAGGCTTGTGCTGCAAACTACTGCGATTACAGTATTCCTGATAACACGCCTATAGACAGCCTGCGTTTGCTGGTGAGCGAACCTAATACCTTGCTGCATATTACGGTGCTGGCACAGGTGACTACAACAATGACACCGGTATCCTCCTATCATCACAGACATAGTCCGCTATATCCTCTGCATGTCTTAAGGAATCAGAAACGTAATGCTGAAGTGCAGGTGGTAGATCAACAAGTCTGGTTGAATGACAGCTTGGTTTACAAAATCAATCTGCAGAATGGCGAAGTGAAATCACCTGATATGCTCATGGATGGTGCCAGCTATAAGACTTTGCGCTTGCAAACCGATAGTCCGTTCAGCAAGCTGGGTAAGACTTTGCCAGAGATACAGATCGCCAGCTTACCGCGCAGGCTGGTATTTCTGGCACGAGGCAAACCGCCGTATCAACTGGAATGGGGAGTCGAAAATAAGGAAGGTGCCGCACTGTCACTGACAAACCTCATCCCCAAAATGGACCTGAGTAAGCCTGTGCAAGCAGATATTGCCAGTGTGGAAATTGCCGACTATGTCGCTCCACAGGCGGCAATCAAAACTGTCGTTGAGAAAACATCAAGCAAAGAGCATAAACCCTGGCTATGGGCAGCATTGGGAGTTGGTTTGTTATTGTTGGGCGGGATGGTGTGGTCCCTGTTGAAGAGTATGTCAGAAGATAAGGCAAAGACCTGAGAACCTGTTTGCGATCTTAAGCGCAAGCGTGATCGGGGCTCAAGTGCTGCTCAAAATGCTCATGTACTAGAGTACATTCCGCTTTTTGCGCTGCTCTTCACTCCCGCTGACGCTCGCTCGCTACAGATCGCAAACACGTCCTTAATGTTTCAGGTCTTTTGAAGGGAATTAAATGCTCTGCAGGCGCTGTAAGGCGTCTTGCAGGGTGGCATCCTGCTTGGCAAAGCAAAAACGCACGATGCCAGATTCTTTGCCCTGCTGATAAAACGCGGATACGGGAATCGCTGCAACACCAATTTCTGTCGTCAGCCAACGGGCAAATTCCAGCTCTGTCTTGTCGGAAACTGCTGAATAATCAACAGACTGGAAATAAGTCCCCGCACATGGCAACAAGCGTAAGCGAGAATTGACCAGGCCAGCTCTGAACAGGTCGCGTTTCTTTTGATAAAAGTCAGATAGCTCCAGATACGGAGCAGGCTTGCCCATATACTGCGCCAACCCCACTTGCATAGGTGTATTGACGGTAAAAACATTGTATTGATGGACCTTGCGGAATTCTGCCATCAGTGCCGCCGGTGCGGTCACATAGCCCACCTTCCAGCCAGTCACATGATACGTCTTGCCAAAGCTGGAAATGATGAAGCTGCGCTCGGCCAGTTCAGGGTAACGCGATAGCGATTCATGGCGACCACCATCAAACACCATGTGTTCATACACTTCGTCAGAGGCAATCAAGACCTTGGTGTCACGCACGATATCGCTCAGAGCGGCGATGTCATCCACATTCAATACCGATCCGGTAGGGTTATGCGGTGAATTCAGCATCAGCAAACGGGTTTTGCCCGTGATGCTGGCTTTTACCTTTTCCCAGGGGATGGTATAGCCATTTGCACCCAGTTCCATGCTGACAAATACCGGCACAGCGCCTGCCAGCTTGATACTCGATACATAGCTGTCATACGCGGGTTCAATGACTATGACTTCATCACCAGTGTGTACGCAGGCCAGCAAGATCGTCAATATGCCCTGGGTCGCGCCAGCTGTGACGGTAATTTCAGTATTTACATCATAAGCATGGCCATAGATACTTTTGATCTTGGCGGCTATTTGCTCGCGCAATTGCGGCATGCCTGGCATGGGCGGATATTGATTGTAATTATCCGTCATGGCTTGCGCCACGAGGGCAGGCAGAGCAGGGTCGCAGCTAAAGTCAGGGAAGCCCTGACCAAGATTGACCGCTTTTTTCTCTGCTGCGAGGGCAGACATCACTGAAAAGATGGTGGTGCCCACTTCGGGTAATTTAGACTCAGGTACGAAGCGGGCAGTGGTCGTCATCAGTGAAACTCTTCAAAAACTATAAACTATTAATATAAAGCGATTATTTAGTACCAAACAAACGGTCACCGGCATCGCCCAGGCCAGGCACGATATAACCGTGTTCATTGAGGTGGTCATCAATAGAGGCTGTGATGACAGGCACATCAGGATGGGCAGCATTCATGACCTTGATGCCTTCAGGGGCGGCCAGCAGGCAAACGAATTTGATCGTCGTGGCGCCACGCAGCTTCAGGCGGGTGATTGCTGCAGCGGCTGAGTTGCCAGTTGCCAGCATAGGGTCAACCACGATCACCAGGCGGTCAGCGATATCTTCTGGCACTTTGAAGTAATACTCGACTGGTTCCAGGGTTTCCGGGTCACGGTACAGGCCGATATGGCCTACGCGTGCGTTTGGCAGCAAATCCAGCATGCCATCCAGAATGCCATTGCCGGCGCGCAAGACCGAGATCACGCACAGCTTCTTGCCGCTGATGGTTGGTGCATCTATGGTAGTGATCGGTGTTTCGATCTTGACCAGTTCAATCGGCAGGTCACGGGTGACTTCATAGGCCAGCATCTGGCTGATTTCACGCAGCAGGCGGCGGAAATTATCCGTCGGTGTGTCTTTGCTGCGCATCAGTGTCAGCTTGTGTTGCACCAGCGGGTGTCTGATTTCGGTAACGAGTTCGTTCAAGGTAATTCTCCGGCAATGTTGAGTTGACCGCTATTTTACGTCCCAGCAAGCATTAAGGGAAACGGATAAATCAGGAATTGAGGTGTTTTTCCACTTCTGCTCCAGCCATTGTCAATTTTTTCTTGATTGATAATTCAATATAAGAAGTTCCGGCATGGCAGGGCCCGCGATGACGGTGAACGACTATCAGATCAGGAGTGCATAAATGGACAGCAATCAGGCGTTGTTAAATAAATTATCTTTGGGAGATTACTCCCTCGATCGCCATGGCGACCGCAAGGACAATTATTTGCCACCAGAACAGGCAATTGAGTCCAATACCCGCATCGATGTGAAAGGTATTCGTGAAGCCATTGCGCGGGTAGAGGCTGAAGCCAGAGCCACAGTAGCAGCCGAAACCCGGTTGAAAGCGGAGTCACAAGCCAGGGCGCTGGCAGAAACCAGGGCGCAGGCAGAAGCAGAATCCGCCGAACTGGCTCAGCGCAAACTGGCACTGGAACAAGAAGCCGTCGCCGGTACGCAGGCAAAATTGATGGCAGAGCGCCAGTCCCGTGCTGCCAGCGAAGCCAGAATTGCTGCCACTGCTGAAGAAACCAGAAATTTGCAAGAGCGCACACTGATAGAGTCACGGGCCCGTGAACAATCAGAACAACGCGCCAAACTCGAACAACAAGCCATAGAAAACGCCGAGCACCAGTTCAAGGCAGAGTCAGAACTGGCATCGCAAGCCCATGCAGAAGCAGAAAAACTGGCAACGCAAACTGCCAATGCCCGCAGCTGGGCAGCAGAACGTTTTGCCGCATCACAATCTGCACGCCAGCAGGCAGAAGAACGCGCCCGTGCCGATGCCCGTATCACGGAACTGGCCCGCGAACGCGAAAAACGCGACCGCGAAGCCCGTGAAACCGCAGAAATGCTGGCCAAAGTCCGCAGTGAATCCCTGCAAATCAGCAAAGAACGTGACCAGGCCGAAGCCATGGCACTGGAATATGCCATCAACCGCGCCCCGGCAGAATTGCGCGCCCGTGAAGATGCACTGGCACGCGTCGCCCTGGAGCAAGGTCAAGAGGCAATCGCCCAGGCCAGGATGGAGTCTGAAAGAAAGGCAGCAGAAGCCATACAATTGCGCATGCAGTCAGAAGAAGACTTGCGCATCGCTGCCAATAAACGCGAACAGGCCGAAAAAATAGCTGCCGCAACAGCCCAGGCCCGTCGCGAAGCAGAAGACAAAATCCGCATGGTGACTGAGTCCCGCATCCGCGCAGAGCGCGAACTGCAATCCACCGCCATGACGCGCATAGAAAACGAGCAGCAAGCCGATATGCAAGCCCGGGCAAGGCAGGGCGCAGAAGCCGCTTTGGCAGAAGAAGCCCGTCAACGCCGTCTCGCCGAGCAAGAAGCTGCTGACAATGCTCGTCAACGCGTCATCGAAGAACACCGTGCTGCCACATTGGCCAAAGAACGTGTAGAAATCGAAAAGCAGGCTGTACAAGATGCCCGCGAAAAAGCCGATTCTGAACAACAAGCCCTGAGCGCCAGCGCTTTTCAGGCTGAGTTATTGAAACGCGCCAATCTGGCAGCCGCCGACAAAGCCAAAAAAGCCCAGGAATTGATGGTAGCTGAAAAAATGCGCGTCGCTGCAGAGCAAAAAGCTGCCGCTGCCTTGCAAGAAAAATTGACCGCTGAACGCAAAATGACAGAAGAAGCTGAGGCTTTGGCCAAAGCAGATCTATCCCATGCAGAACTTTTGCGCATGCATGAACAGGCGGAACATGCACGTCGTGTAGCGCAGGAATCTGAATGTGTGGCAGAAAAACTGAGTCTGGAAAAAACCATGGAGCAGGTGGAATTGCAGCAAAAAATGGCCGCAGCCGCTGCCAGGAAAAATCAAGATGCCAGCGAACTTCTGCGCGTCCAACAGCAACGCACTAATGATGAGGTGAAAGCGATGGAACTTCAGGAAGAAAAACTACAGGCAGAACGTCGCCGTGCCAATGCAGTGCAACAAGTGCTGAAGGCAACTCAGGAGAAACTGCAATTCGAACAAGCCGCCCAGCAAGAAGCTGAAGCCAGGCTGCGTGCCGAAGAAGAATCCAAGGCAATTGCCGCAGCCAGGGAACAAGCTGAACGCGAAGAAAGACTGGCACTGGAAGCTACACTCGATGCAGAAAAAACGACTCTGGAACAAACCGAGCTGCAAAAAGATGCGCAATGCAAGGCAGCCAAGGTCGCTTTGCTGATTAGCCATCAAGCCACAGAAATGGCGCGCGCAGAACAAATGCATCTGGAAGCAGAAAAGCAAGCTGCCAGAGCTGCACAAGAAAAACTGGAAGCAGAAAAACAAGCCGCTGAGCAAGTTATCGCTCGCGCCCATGCTGACCGTGAACACACGAGTGTTTTGAATGCACGTCAGCAGCAAGAAGTAGAAACCCGTGCAGCGCGCCAGGCCATGATCGCCGCAGAACAAGCACGTCTGCAAAAAATGCAGGAGCATGCCGATCTGCAAAAACAATCTGCAGTCTTGGCACAAACCAAGGCTGTTGAGGCTGAGGAGTTGGGTAAAACTTTGCGCTTGCGTGCAGAGTCTGAACAAAGAGCCTTGAGCCTGGTCCAGCAAAAACTGGAAGCAGAAAAACGCCTGACCGTAGAATTGCAAGCCAAGGCAGTAGTAGAGCAAGAACAACGCGACCAGCATCTGGCTCGCCTGCAATCTGAGCAAGCTTTGCGTGTTGCCATGGAAAGCAAAGTAGCGGAAGAAAAAAAACTGCTGGAACAAAACAATCAGCAAGCCAAGGCTGAACAGCAAGCAGCCACAGCTGCAGCAGCCCGGGTAAAAGCTGCAAGCCAGTTGGCTCAGCTGGAACAAGGAAAAGCAAAGTCGCAGCAACAGGCAGCCCAGGCACTGGAAGAACAAGCCAGACTGGAAAAACAAAAAGCTGAAGCGGCTGAGCTGGAAGCAAAAGCAATTGCCGAAAAACTGGCTGCAGAAAAAATTGCGACTGAAGCTGCTACGGCCAGGGCAAAAGCAGAGCAGCAACATGCACAGGCCGCAGCCGTCAGGGCCAGGGCAGAGCAAGAAGCTAGTGAGCTGACAGCCGCCAAACTGCAAGCTGAACAAGCATTGCAAATCCAGGCGCAAGCCTATGCTGCCAGTCAGCATAAAGCGCATGAGCTGGTGGTCGAAAAAAACAAAAAAGTTGCTGAGCTTGACGCTGTCTTGCAACAACGCTTGGCAGATGATCAGGCTTTGGTGGATACCACGACAGCCAAATTGCTGGCTGAACAAGAAGCGCATGAAGACGTGCAAAGCCGTTTGTCCAGCGAAACCGAAGCGCAACAGTTTGCTGAAGCGCGCGCCCGCGCAGAAAAAATCATCCTCGCCGCAACTGAAGCAACACTGGCGTCAGAAAAAGCCCTGTTCCAGGAACTGGCTGCCCATGCTGATGCACAAAGCCTTATGGCAGAGTTGCTGGCACAACGTCTGCAACAAGAGCAAGAATTGCTGGCTGCACAACAGCAACGTGTCGCTGCTGAGCAAGCCGTACTGAACAGCCTGACAGCCAAACAACAGGCAGAGTTGGCAGCTACCGCAGAAGCAGAAGCGCGTCTGGTGGCTGAACAAGCGCAACATAAATTGATCACTGAGCGCCAGGCTGCTGAAGCACAAGCACGTGAACTGGCAGAAAAATTCAACGAAACCGAAAAGCAATGGCTGGCACAAGCAGCTCAGGAAGCACTGATCAAACGCCAGGCCGCCGTCGCACTGGAAGAAAAAACTGCCTTGTTGCTGGAGTTGAGCCGTGCCAGCCAGGAAAAAATCGCTGTTGAACAACAAATCAGTGCTGAGCTGAAAACCAAGCTGGAACAAGAAGAATCCGCAGAAATCACCCTGCAAGCCAAGTTGTCCATAGAACGTGAATTTGCGGAAGCTGCAAGTGTACGTGCCTATAAAGAGCAAGAGGCACTGGAAGCTACCTTGCGTCTGGCCAATGCTGAACAGGCATTGCTGGCACGTTCTGCGGAACATGCAGAAGCAAAGCGTCTGGCAGCAGAAGCAACAGAAACAAGATTGCGCGAAGCAGAAGCTCTGACCATGACTGAAAACCAGCGCGCTTCCACTGAACTTGAAGCACTGAGCCTGGTACAGCAAAAATTGGCGGTCGAACAAAAAGCAGCGCAAGAAGCAGAACAACGCAAACTGGCTGAGCAAGAATACCTGAGCCTGTGCGAAATTCGCGCTAATGCAGAGCAAGATGCCAATGTCGCCATACAGGCCAGATTGCAAAGCGAAAAAGAAGCAACTGAACTGGCCCATGCACTGGCAATATCCGAGCAACAAGCCACTGAAGCTGCTCAGACTCGTGCTGAAGAATTGTTTATCCTGCAACAAGCCGAGCAACAACGTGCAGAGCTGGCACAACGCGAGATCATCACCATCCAGCAGCAAAAGCAGATGGAGATCGATAGCCTGCAAATGACGCAAGATGCCTTGCGCCTCATAGAAGAAAAGATGGAGGCAGAGCGCCTGGTTATTACGGCGACAGAAGAACGCGTACGTCTGGAAGCAGAACTGGCAGAACAAAGCAAGCAACGCGCAGAACAACTGCTGATCGCTAATGCGCTGGAACAGGAAAAGCTGGCGCTGGAGCGTGAGATTGCGGAAGCCACAGCGCTGCAAATCGCTGCCGATGAACAAGCACTGCCAGAATTGCGCGCCAAATTGCTGGAAGAAAGCCAGCTTGAAACCCTGGAAGCGCAAAGACTGGAAAGAGAACAAGCTCTGGCTACAGCCATAGCCGCACGTGTTGAAGAAGAAAACACACTGCTGGCCCACGCCGAGCAAGCCTTGGCTGCAGAAGCAGAATTGAAAGCCGAATTTGCATTGAAACTGCAAGTCGCTGAAACACAAAGACTGGAACAAGAGCAGGCTTTGGCCGCCAGCTTTGCAGCACGTGCAGAGAAAGAGAATAACTTGCTGGCACAAGCTCAACAAGCCCTGGCAGTAGAGACAGTACTGCAAGCTGAGCTGGCATCCAAACTGGAAGCGGCTGCAGCACAAAGACTGGAGAAAGAGCAGGCGCTCAATGCAGCTATCGCCAAACGCATGGAAGAGCAAAGTACTCTGCAAGCCAAACTCGAAGAGCAATTGTCCCTCGAAGCAGCACTGCAAGTCGAACTGCAACAACAATTGATCGCTGTTGAAACGCAAACTCAGCAAAAACAACAGGCATTGGCAGATGTAGCAGCAAAACGTATCGCAGACGAAAAAGCCTTGCAGGCGCAGCTGGAAAAACAAGCTGCTGATGAAGCAGAACTGCAAGCCATGTTGCAACAACGTGCTGAGCAACAGGCTGCTGCCCAGGCATTCATAGAGCAAGCCCTGGCATCAGCCAGGGAATGGCAGGAACAAAACAGGCTAGTCATAGAGCAACAGCAACAAGAATTGCAAGCTGAAGCAGAAATGGCAAAACAAACGCTGGAAGCTGAACATCAGGAAGCAGAGCAATTGGCACAAGCCTTGATCACAAAATTGCTCAGCAATAGGCAAACTTCAGAAGAATGGCGTCAACAGGTTGAGCAAATGCTGGCGGCGGCACCAATTTCTGTGGCTTATGATGCGGCAGTTCAGCAAGATGAAGTGCAAAAACGCTTCCGCCTGCGCCCATCTGTCATTGCTGGTTTATTGTTGTGTGCTGGTATTGCAGGTTTCGCTGGTTTCAGCGGTTTTAATTTGAACGGTACTGCTGCCTCCCGCACTGTAACGCAAAAAACAGCAGCGCTGGAGCAAGTAATGCCAGTGCAAAAAGTGGATACTGGTTTGCATATGAGCTACGAATTGACTGCGCCAGTTGCAACTACACCGGCTCAGGCAGAAGAGGGTAGTAAGACTGCGATGCAATTGGCCTTGGCGAGTAGTCGTTAAACCGCTGGCTTGTTTTTGATATCAAGTGAACTGAATCCGCGCAAAATTGCGCGGATTTTTTTTATGAATATGCCATAGCTATGGCACAAGATTTAGTGTGTTGTGCTTGAGAAAGGCGAGACCAGGATGTTTGGCACTGGCGTGGAAACCAGTTTTTGAGCTGGCGAAACTGCACTGAAGCCAGAAAAGCTTGGGAAATAAGCTTTATAACTAATGCCATTGGCAATTTCCGGAGCGACTCTGGCGATATTTTCGGGACTTTCGGTAAAGGTAGTCAGCAGTTTTTCACGAGACTGCCTTTTTTTTAAGGTATCGACCCAAAAATTTATATCGCCAGTTGATCCAGTTCTACGCAAAACATTTGAATACAGTAGTTTGATAAATTGAGTGTCGTCGAGATTACTACCGTATTTTTTAAACTCTGTGCTAGAGATTAACTGCGCTGCAATTGCTTCCAGCGTTGCACCGTCTTCGCTTTGTTTGATCCAGAATCCTGTCCCACCTGCATCAGGCACACGATTGAATGCGCCATTGATGAGTCTATAAATCTTGCCAGCAGTGCCATTGAGGTCAAAAGCAAGGGTAGCATCCGTGAATTTGATACGAGCGGTTTGGTTCGCATCAAAATTAAAAATCTTGCCGTCGCTATTGCTGCTTACTGCATAGCCGCTGGCTGTTTTACTGATAGCATAATTGCTCTTTACCGCATTGAAAATGCCATATTCATTCATAGGTTTGGCGAGACTGGCCAGTTGTAGCATGGTGCTTCTGACCTCTTCGCGGCTACCGACGATGACATAGGAAATGAAGCTGTAGTTGCCGACCGGATTATCGTAACGAAACACATTATTCCATTTGACAGAATCTCCACTGGCATAGCGCCAGCGGCCATAGCCTGCCGCTTGATAATCCGGATGTGCCTTGACGTCTTGCGGGAGGTCTGGAGAATAGATTCCCATGGCATAGTTCCCATCCGCAGATGAAAAAACGATAGGCTTGTTTTGTTCTGCATTACCATCAGTCAGTGCTCGCAAAGTTGTTTCGCCAGCTTTGACATCCAGGCTCCAGAATTGACTGAAGTCTGTTTTGGGCATATAAGCAGTCAAGACTTCAAACTGACCTAGCGTATGTGCTTCATTACTTGCCAGGACAAAGGTGTTTTCATATTGAATGACATTGGACAAACCAAATGCACCTAAAGTCACTCGTTTGCTCAGAAGATGATTCGAAACCTTTTTGTGCGACATCCAGTCAAAGGCATTGTTATATAAAGGGTGATGCCAAAAAGCCATGCGGGTGGTGGTTTCCAGCACATTGCCTTTGGCTGCAATGTTGAGCAAAACACTGCTGCTAACTTGTACATCTGTCCTGCTATTACCTTCAAAGTCAGCCCCGGCTTCCGTCGGATTATAGGCTTCACCCTTGCCATCAAAACTCAATGCGGATTGCAGCTGGCGGCCATGATCGCTGTCGTTGATGAATTCTTTTCCCTTCCACATCAGGGAGCAAATCGCGCCTGCGTCGTAGCCGCAAGTTTTCAGCGTCAGCAATGATGATCCTGCCATGGCACTGATCTTGGTATCTCCAAAGGCACCTCCCCAATATGCTGGGGTGTCAGCATGTGCCAGGCTGGCAAATGCCGTCATGCCAGCAATTGCCGTTGCCAGTATGGTTTTATGATATTTTTTTCTCGCGTAAATTGAGGCTAATTTCCTGGTATTGATTTTTTCAAACATTTTTTACCCTGATATGATTGGCCGTAATGGCTGGATTTGTCTACGTAAGATGCTGTCTAAATTGCATCTGAGTGAGATGGTAAATCAAAAAATATTGGGAAAAAATTTACTAATAAATTCTTTTTTGTTAATGAATTTTGCCAGTAATAAAGTCATTATCAGATCGGGGCTTCGTCGGACTTGGTATCACTAATTTAGCAGCTAGCGTGCGGCAGGAGTTGCCGAAGTATTGACGAGAAGTAGGTGCAGGCAGTTTTTACATATGCCTATTGATAAACCTGGATGCATTCAGGAGTAAAACAATTTTTGCTAATGCATCACCTTAATAGAAAAGACCTGGGCAAGCCCAGGTCTCAGCATGTCTTTTATCATGGGTAATGACGAAAATATTGACAGGATCAAGCAGCAATCTTGTGCTCAGCCCAGTGGTAATCTATAGCCGCACTTGGAATGCCGACAGAATTGGTATTTTCTGACGACATGCTGATGTGACGTATATATTCTCCTGTGGCTTGTCTTTGTCTCAGATCATCAGCAAATTTGAGGGCGGCAATCATGTCGCCAGTATCAAATTCCCTGCAATGAGACATTTTTATTTGCTTGTGGATCTCTATCCAGAATACAGCAAACATGTTTACCTCCCTTCCTTGAAATTAAAAAAATAGCTGGGGAATCCCCCTGAATTTTGCTTGCCCTGACTTGGATGAGCCTGAACAAGTTGAATCGAATTAATATTGTGTACGGCTTATACTGGTGTTTCCGTGGCCTTAATGCTGGCCACGACCGCTTGCGCGGGTTTCACTGCTGGGTCTGTGCTTATTATTTATAAAAGCAGCAGACAATAAAACAAAAAATCAAACAAAAAGCCCGGAGCTTTTTAGGGCATCCGGGCTTTTCAGCTTGAGGTGGGGAGGAGCTGTTTTAACTTGCTCCTGCTACCTGAAGGGCTGGCCTTCGGATGCGGTGATACGGATTAGGATTAAACGTAAAATTAACTGGGTTGGACTGCTCGTTACGTGTGCTCACATGCTTGACGACTGTACGAATAATGCTGGTTCTATCTACACGTTTGTATGTTGTGACAGATGCCTTTGCCAGGTTTGTTCTGGCATCAACATAGTTCAATCCCGCCACTGCCTTGGCCGACAATGCTGACAGCAAGCCCTGTGCGGTTAAGCACATGTCTTGTTGCAGTTGTGGGAGCCAGGTAGTTTTCACGTATCGTCCTAAATTAAAAATGTTTATAAGTCTTGCCAAAATCTATGAATTGATCTTGCCACAGCTTTTCAAAAAAATCCAGCATGGCGTGAAGAAAATTCAATATTTGATGTTGTTTTTATGCGGCGACCGCAAAAATTGCTTATATCCTGTATCAT
The DNA here is from genome assembly GCF_049340345.1 of Undibacterium sp. Di27W. NCBI lineage: Bacteria > Pseudomonadati > Pseudomonadota > Betaproteobacteria > Burkholderiales > Oxalobacteraceae > Undibacterium > Undibacterium sp. Di27W. The sequence goes on from NZ_JBMPOS010000001.1 coordinate 883,277, forward strand.
CGCAGCCGTTGCCTGATGTTCACTCATCGCCATTACCAACCTAGTAATATTAATTTCCCCATGTCCGGACATAAAATAAAAGCCGAACTCAGAATCCGTGAGTTGATGGTTGAAAACAAGATACGTTCGGTTTCTGCCTTGCACCGCCTGCTAATCGCCAGACGTGTGACGGTATCGCATTCTCAATTGTTGCGCATTGTCGATAATAAGGCCGAGCACTGGAAGGTTGAATTTATCGAAGCCTTTGCCGAGTTGTTTAACTGTTCTGTGCAAGACCTGTTTCGCTTTGAAAGTATTCCTGTCACTGAAGCTGAGGCCGATACACCCGCGTGAAAATGTTTGTCTTACAGGCTTGATGCATCTCAAATAACTGTTCATGCAGCCGTCACAATTTTGCGTTATAGTGTCTCTAGCTGCTGTACATACAACCGATATGTATGACGGTAGTGAGGTGTGCTTGGTTCGCATATAAGCGAGCTGGCCACCGTCCAGAATGATAAAAAATGCGGAACCGTGTATACGGTCCCGCATTTTTTTATTTATTTTTGAGATAGATGTTTTTCTCTATATGCGCCTGGGCTCACACCTGTCCATTCCTTGAAGGCGTGATTGAATGCACTTTGCTCCTGATATCCAAGCAGGAAAGCAATGTCTGCCAGACTGAAGCCAGTTTGCTGTAAATAATCAGTGGCCATGTCTTTTCTGGTTTGGTCCAGAATTTGCTGGAAGCTGATGCCTGCTTCGCTCAATTTACGCTGCAGGGTGCGCTGGCTCAATAATAACTCTTGCGCGATCAGGGGCAATCTTGCCTGGTCTTGCGCTAAAGTATTGCAGATAGCTGCCCGGACCTGGGCGACGATACCACCATCTTGTTGTGCCCGCTGTTTTTGCTTGAGTAATTGCTCAGCATGATGCTGCAAAACCGGGTACATACTGACATCGGCATTGGGCACGGGCCAACTCAGCAAAGCAGTCGGAAAACGGGCACAGTTGAGCTTTGCGTCAAAATGGACTTCCTTGCCAAACAAACGATGATGTTCGCGTAAATCATCTGGCGCAGCATGCCTGAAATAAACCGGCGCATCGGGCAAGGTGGTGCCAGCAAACCAGTTTCCAAAAACGCGTATGCCTGCGAACACGCTTTCCACCAGGTGCCTGTTCGCTTGTGGGAACTGGCTATGCCATTGATATTCTGTGATCTCATTATCGACGACCAGGGCCGAGCGCCCGAGATCATGGGCCAGGACTTCATAGCGCATGGTTTGCTGGAAAGCCTGTTCAAAGTCCCGGCAACTCATGAGTATCATGCCATACACATTATAGGTGCCAAGTTTAACCCTTTCGCCTACATGCAAACCAAACTGCGGGTCATGGCTGAGCTCTGCGCCAGCATCAAGCAAATGTACATAGTCGGTCGCGGCTATGCTTTCTTGTCGCATGCTCAGTGCATCATCAGCCATACCTGCTCTGGCTGCCAGCGTATGTAAATTCACGCCACGCTCATTCACCAGTTCAAGCAAGGGTTGCAGGTAGGCTGCAGCTACCCGTCCAGCGTTGCGGCCGCCTGCGACTGAAGCAGTATGTGAATTTGGCATATTAAAACAAGAACCTTGTCATGAAAGCGCAATACCTGGAGATGACACTTGATTAAGCTGTAAGTCAATTGGTGAGTATACAAGTTTGAGCTTAATTCAGGGATAGAAAAAATGCGACGTTGGAATGGTTGGGGTGATGACAGTATTACTTATGCGATCAATGCAGATGCTTTGGCGTTTTTGCAAACACGTATAGGGCAGGGCTTGCCGCCAACTGATGCAGAACTGGATCAGGTATGCAGGCAGGTGCCAGTCAGTCGTTTGCCAGCAAATGACTTGATAGACACGGCTGCCCTGGGGCGTGTCAGACATAGCCTGGGCCAGAGTCTGCCAGACTGGCTGAAAATGCGTTTTGGCAAGATCAGTCACTTTCCTGATGGCGTGGCTTACCCTGAAAGCGCTGAGGATGTGCGAGGCTTGCTGGATTATGCCGCGCTACACGATGTAGCCTTGATACCGTATGGTGGTGGTACCAGCGTGGTCGGGCACCTGGCGGTCACTGAGAGTGCGCGACCGGTCTTGTCAGTAGACATGTCACGCATGTCGCAATTGCTGAATCTGGATAAAGAGGCGCAACTGGCAACTTTTGGTGCAGGTGTCTTCGGTCCCGATCTGGAAGCACAATTGCGTGCCCACGGCTATACGCTGGGGCATTTCCCGCAATCCTTTGAGTATTCGACTTTGGGGGGCTGGGTGGTCACGCGTTCGTCCGGTCAACAGTCTCTACGTTATGGCAGGATAGAACAATTACTGGCCGGTGCCAGGATAGAGACACCGGCCGGGCGCCTGGATATACAAACCTTCCCGGCATCCGCTGCAGGGCCAGACTTGCGCGAGATCTTGCTGGGTTCAGAGGGGCGCATGGGGATACTGACTGAAGTCACCGTACGCATTACGCCTTTGCCCGCATGTGAAGAATTCCATGCGGTGTTTTTCCCGGATTGGGATGCTGCGCAAACTGCGGTGAGGGCTATCGCCCAGGCCAAACTCGGTTTATCGATGTTGCGGCTGTCAAATGCAACTGAAACCCTGACCAGCCTGGCATTGGCGGGCCACAAGAAATTGATAGGCTTGCTGGAATCCTATCTGCGTTTGCGCGATTGTGATGAGGGTAAATGCCTGTTACTGATAGGTGCAAGTGGTGAAAAATCCCAGGTACGTCATGCCATCAGGTCTGCACTGAAAATCTCTGGCCACTATAAAGGTGTAAGCGTAGGCAAGACGATGGGTGAGAAATGGAAGCAAGGGCGTTTCAGGAATGTCTATCTGCGCAATAGCGCCTGGCAGCAAGGTTATGCAATAGACACAGTAGAGACTGCCTGTGACTGGCCCAGGGTTAAGACCATGATGCTGGGTATGGAAGAGGCAGGCAAGGTTGCCATGGATAATGAGAATGAGCAGGTGCATGCTTATACGCATTTGTCTCATTTATATGGGCAAGGCGCCAGCGTCTACTCCACCTTTGTATATCGCCTGACTGGCAATTATGAACAAGACCATGCACGCTGGCGTAAGCTCAAGTCTGCCGTGTCGGCTGCCATTGTTGCCAATGGCGGCACGATCAGTCACCAGCATGGCGTGGGTAGCGATCATGCACCTTACCTGCAAGCGGAAAAAGGCAGCCTGGGGATATCCAGCATACGCCACCTGTTCAGGCACTTTGATCCGCAAGGCATCATGAATCCAGGTAAATTATTACCTGCGGAAGATAAGCTATGAAGTGGCCCAGCTCACGTGCTGACTTGCTGAGCATGCTTGCTGAGAATAAGCAAACATGGGATATCATCGTGATCGGCGGTGGCATCACTGGCGCAGGGATTTTACTGGAAGCTGCCAGGCGTGGACTCAAGGTTTTGCTGGTTGAACAAAAGGATTTCGCCTGGGGTACATCGAGTCGCTCATCCAAACTTGTGCATGGTGGCTTGCGTTATATCAAGGAAGGTAAATTTTTCCTGACCCGGGATTCTGTACGCGAAAGGCAGCAATTGATGCAGTCTGCCGAGGGCCTGGTGGAACCGCAGAGTTTTGCCTTTGCCGATTATCAAGGGCGTAAGCCTGGGCGCTGGCTGTTTGCAGTGGGTTTGATCATCTATGATTTTCTGGCTGGTTTGCGTGGCAAGCATTATTTTTCGGCGCAGGATTTCCAGATGCTGGCACCGCATATACCTGCGGCTGATTTGAAAGGTGGTTCATGCTATCTGGATGCCAAGACTGACGATGCACGTCTGGTGCTCAGGGTTTTACAAGAAGCACGTGGAGCTGGTGCGACCGCACTGAATTATCTTGCCGTAACAAAGCTCAACTATGAAGATGGACAGGCCAGTGCTGTGGTTTTGCAAGATGCACTGAATGAGCAAAGCTATCAGGTCAAGGCAAAAGTCATCATCAATGCAACAGGTGCCTGGGCAGATGGCTTGCGTCAGCAACAGGGGGCGAGCGCAAGATTGCGCCCCTTGCGTGGCAGCCACTTGCTATTTCCAGGCTGGCGCCTGCCAGTGGCGCAGGCAGTCAGCCTCATGCATCCACGCGATGGTCGCCCGGTATTTGTCTATCCCTGGGAAGGCGTCAGCCTGGTTGGGACCACCGATGTTGATCATGGTGCCGACATGCAAAAAGAGGTAGCGATCACTGTAGAAGAAGTTGCTTATTTGATGGAAGCCATGGATTTTCAATTCCCGCAATTGCAACTCAGGCAGGAAGACGTCATTGCCAGTTATGCAGGTATCAGGCCTGTGATCGATACTGGCAAGGCTGATCCATCCAAGGAGGGGCGTGATCATGCCATATGGCTGGAAAAAGGCTTGCTGACAGTTACTGGCGGTAAGTTAACGACTTTCAGACTGATAGCGCAAGATGCCTTGAAACACATCAGCCATTTATTCCCTGATCATCAGCCTGATCATAAAGTGAGCAAACTGTTTGCTCAGCCTGCAGATTTGTCGCAAGAGTATCAACTCAATCAGACACAAAAATCCCGGTTGCAAGGTCATTATGGCGAGTCTGCTGCTGAAATAGTCAAGATAGCCCAAGCCGGGGAGTTGGATACCATACCGGGGACATTGACCATGTGGGTAGAATTACGCTGGGCAGCGCGTAGCGAAGCGGTCGAACACCTGGAAGACTTGTTGTTACGTCGTACCCGCCTGGGCTTGTTGTCGCGCCGGGGTGGACTGGCTTTGTTGCCACGTATCAGGGCAATCTGCCAGCCTGAATTACAATGGACCGACGAGCGTTGGGAAAATGAACAGGCAAGTTATCTGCAATTGTGGAACAGGTATTATGCTTTGCCATCGTCCCAACACCAGCCTGAATAATCACGAGAAATAATACATGTCCAAACAATATATTCTCTCCATAGACAATGGCACCCAAAGCGTGCGGGCTATCCTGTTTGATTTGCGTGGCAATATCGTCGCCAAATCCCAGGTCCATCTGCAAGCTTATTTCTCAGATCATCCTGGCTGGGCTGAACATCATCCTGAAGATTACTGGCAGGCAGTGTGTACAGCCTGCCAGCGTTTATGGAATGAACATGGGATTTCACCAGCTACAGTACATGGTGTGGCCGTGACCACGCAACGTGGCACCATGATTAACCTGGATAAGGAGGGCCAGCCTTTGCGTCCAGCCATCACCTGGCTGGATCAAAGGCGTACCGACATAGTCCCACCCGTCAACGCACTATGGATGGCCGCCTTCAAACTGGCAGGCGTTGCCAGTACCATCAATTTTTTCCGTGGTGAGGCAGAAGCTAACTGGATCAAGGCACATCAACCCGATATCTGGGAGAAGACAGATAAATACCTAATGTTGTCTGGCTATCTGAATTACCGCCTGTGCGGCAATTTTATTGATTCCATAGGTTCGCAAGTTGGTTATCTGCCCTTTGATTACAAGGGTTTGAAATGGGCAGGCAAGCTGGACTGGAAATGGCAGGCTTTGGCGGTAAAAGCAGAATCCTTGCCGGAACTGGTGTCGCCAGGCACAGTGATGGGCCACATCAACCAGGCGGCTGAGGCAGCGACCGGCATATTGGCAGGCACACCTTTGCTGGCTGCGGCGGCGGATAAAGCTTGCGAAGTGATAGGGGCGGGCTGCCAGCAGCCTAACATAGGCTGCCTCAGTTATGGCACGACGGCCACGATTAATACCACCAGCAAAAAATATCTGGAAGTAACGCCCTTCATACCACCTTATCCGGCGGCGATACCCGGTTCCTATAGCACTGAGGTACAGATATTCCGTGGTTACTGGATGGTGAACTGGTTCAAGGAACAATTTGGTCACCATGAAAAACTACAAGCAGCAGAGCAGGGCGTATTACCGGAGGCTTTGTTTGATGAACTGGTGAACGCCGTACCACCAGGTTCCATGGGCTTGATGTTGCAACCTTACTGGTCGCCCGGTATCAAGGTGCCAGGCGCAGAAGCCAAGGGGGCTATTATTGGTTTTGGTGATGTACATACGCGTGCTCATATGTATCGTGCCATCCTGGAAGGGCTCGCTTACGCTCTGCGTGAAGGTAAGGAGCGCATAGAAAAACGCAGTGGAGTTGCCATTACTGAGTTGCGTATTTCCGGTGGCGGCTCACAAAGTGACGCTGCCATGCAACTGACTGCAGATATCTTTGGTTTGCCGACTTCACGTCCACATATCTATGAAACCTCGGGTCTTGGCGCTGCCATAGATGCGGCGGTGGGCTTGGGTTTGCATCCTAATTTCGATGTAGCCATCAAGGAAATGACGCGCATAGGAAAAACCTTTGAACCGATCACCCATCATCACCAGATCTACAATGAACTGTATCACCGCGTCTATCAAAAGATGTATGCTCGCCTGCAACCTTTATATAAAGAGATACAGCAAATTACTGGTTATCCGAAAATGCATTGACGCTGCATGATAATGCTAGGCCTGCTATGATCACCAGCATGAAGACACTGATCCTCTTGCCTGGCATGGATGGCACAGGCACACTGTATGAGCCCATGCGCAAAGCACTAGATGCAAAATGCAAGTTGACAGTGCTTAGCTACCCGACAGATCAAGCGCTGGGTTATGCAGAACTACAGGCCCTGGTTACAGCACAGTTACCAGTTGATGAAGACTATATCTTGATTGGTGAGTCATTCTCAGGTCCTATTGCCATCTCTATGGCAGCAACCCGGCCTCCAGGCTTAAAAGCGTTGATACTTTGTGCGACTTTTGCGCGCAATCCCTATCCTTTGCTGGCAGCGTCCAAATATATATTGCCATATTTGCCTGGCAGGCTGCCACCTTTAAGCCTGCTCAGCCATTTACTCCTGGGACGTTTTTCCAGCAAGGAATTGCGCGCGCAGTTGGCGAACGCCTTGGCGCAAGTGCAAGCTAGCTGTCTTAACGCACGCCTTCGTGCGGTGCTTGCTTGTGATGTGCGGGACAAACTCCATGCCATCAAAGTGCCTGTCCTTTATCTGCAAGCCACCCGTGACCGGCTGATACCTTTATCTGCGCTAACTCAAATCCACAACCAAATACCTGATATGGAAATCTGTCGATACGAGGCACCGCATTTTTTATTGCAAACAAGAGCAGAGGCAGTTATCAAGGACATTTTGGGATTTATTGCCAGTCATGAGCAGCAGTAGTCAAGAACATGTTCTGATGCTTATAATATAAGGCATGAACCCTAGTCCTGCCTCACCAGCTCAAGCCAATCCCAAGCCGAATACCCATATTTATCAGGCTGAATATGCAAGACGTCTGAATCGTGTTCTTGATCATATAGACCAGCATCTGGATGCTTCATTGGAGCTGGAGCGATTGGCCGAAATAGCCCATTTTTCCCGTTTTCATTTTCATCGGGTATTTGCTGCCTGGATGGGCGAGACCCTGGGTGATTATGCACGCAGGCGTCGTCTGGAAACTGCCGCCTGGCGACTGTGCTGTGATATGCAGGCTTCGATACTCGATATTGCCCTGGCTTACGGATTTGCTTCTGGTGAAGCATTTGCGCGTGCATTTAAAATCCGCTTTGATTGCACTCCTAGTCAATGGCGCGCAACCAGGGATGAGCGCAGGGTGGCTCAGGTATCGGGTGCTTATCAAAAAAGGGTCAGGCAAGACAGCAATCTGAGTCAGGTACTCAGCAATCCTGATCAGATGAATCTCAAGAATCTTTGCGAAGATGATGATTCCTATCAATCATTTCGAAAGAAACTTATGGAAGTAAATATCGTTCAATTACCTGCAGTGCATGTTGCTTATCAACGTTATATGGGACCTTATGGTGCAGGCGTTACAAAGTTCTGGGCCAATAAAGTGGCGCCCTGGATGCAAGCGTATGGTTTGCAAGATCAAATCTGTTATGGCATAGGCCACGATGATCCCAGCGTCACTGCGGCTGATAAATGTCGTTATGACGCCTGTATCACAGTACCAGAAAATTTTTCTCCTGGTACGCAGGCAAATATCAAGACTTTGCCTGGTGGTGCCTATGCTGTTGCAAAATTCAAGGGGCCAGCAACTGACATCAATGACGCTTGGATGTTGCTGATGCGTGAATATCTGCCAGCCAGTGGCATGCAATGTGATGACAGGCCATGTTTTGAACAATTCTCAGCGAATTCTGCTCTGGATCCACAGACAGGAATGTTTTCTTGCTTGCTGTGTGTACCAGTTAAAGCGTTGTAATAACGAGGGACAACCAGGGTTAAAATTATTTCACTGTAGCTTGAATTAATCCAGCAATACCGAGCCATCGGGGCCCCATTTTACTTTGGTAATCCCTGGCTCGGTTTCTTCCAGACGTTTTAATTCTTGTTCCTGGGGCGAGATCATCCCACGTTGTACCCGCAATTCATCTGCCAGTTTCTGGTCTTCCATGATTTGCTGACGGCGTACTGCGGCCAGTTGTATGGTTTCCAGCAATTCTTCCTGGTTCCATGGCTTCGCTATATAACGGAACACTTCTGCATCATTAATGGCCCCCAGTATGGTCTTGAATTCAGCGGAGGCACTGAGCATAAGGCGTATGGCACCTGGCTGCATTTCCTTGGCGATCGCCAGAAACTGTATGCCATTCATACCAGGCATGTGATAGTCAGAGACAATAAAATCGAAGGGAGTGTCGCTCAGGCGTTGTATTGCTTCTTGAGGGACATTAAACAATTCCATGGTCATTTCCAAGTCTTTTGCTATGCCTTTCAGGCTTCTTTGCAAGGCCAGTAAGACATTTTGCTCATCATCCAGCAATAAGATTCTATACATTATTTTCTCCTGTTACTGTGTATGCGTATGATCAATTTAGCACCTGCAGGCTGCTCGAACAATGCCAGTTTATCGATGACATGCTGGTCAAGCACATAGTCGGCAGGTAAGAGCAGCATACCTTCTTTGGAAATAACATCCGCAGAAAGTATCATGCCTACCTGTAATTGCTTGATGTCGATTTCTCTATCATCTATTTCTTCAGCCTGATTACTGATAATTTGTTTGAAAGCGTTGACGACTTTTTCATCATAGCGATTGCCAGCCCCACGTATGATCAAAGCCTGGGCATCTTCCATATGCACGCGTTTTTGTACCATGCTGCCATTTTGCAGATTGTCATAATCACTGGCCAATGACAATATGCGTGCACCTATGGGGATATTCTCACCGACCAGACCATCAGGAAAGCCCCGGCCATCAAAGCGTTCATGCTGGGCACGGATGATCTTTGCCGCGGCCTGCAAGTCTTGCAATGGCATCAGCAGTTCTTCGGCCCTCAGGGTGTGCTTGTGGAATTGCCCCAGTTGCTCGCCATGCATCTGGTTGACAGGTGTTGCCAGTAACTCGTCTGAAAAACCAATTTTTCCTATGTCTGCCAACAAGGCCGCAACGAAAATCTCTTGCGCTTCGCGGGTATCCAGATTAAGTTTCTTTGCGATTTTTCTGGAAAGGTCGGCAACGCGCCTGGAATGCCCAAGTAGTTTGCCACCACGCATTTCTATGACATTGGAAAACACTTTAATCGATGTCAGGAAACTGCTTTTCAATTTATCATTGACCTGCAACAGTGAAGCGTGCGCTTTTTTTAAGTCTGCTGTGCGTTCATCTACCTTGATTTCCAGGCTGGCATTGAGGGACTTCAGTTCTTCATTCTGACGTTGGGTTAATTCTTCCAGTCGCTTCTTCTCCAGTTCCAGTGCCTTGCGCTCCAGTGCTTGTTTGACGACCAATACAATATCGTTGTCATTCCATGGCTTGGTGATGTAGCGATAGATTTCTCCACGATTAATAGCGTCTATGGTGGACTGTATATCGGCATAGCCTGTAAGCAGGAGGCGTATGGTTTCAGGCCAGCGGGTTTTGACATGAGCCAGAAAGACTGCACCATCCATGACAGGCATGCGCATGTCGGAAATAACCAGATCGATACTTTCTTTTTCCAGTATGTCCAGACCTTCTTGTCCACCATTGGCAATGAAAATCTTGTAGGAGTGCTGCCTGAATAGCCTGCGCAATGAAGAAAGAATATTAGGCTCGTCGTCAACGAAGAGCAATGTCGGCATGTCTGTTGAGACTGACTCAGCACTCATTTGTTGCCACCATCATCCTCTATGGATTGATCTATATGCTTGATGGGCAAGCTGATGAGGAAACTGGTACCTATGCCGATATCACTATTGACTGTGATTTTGCCATGATGCTTTTGTATGATGCCATAAGAGAGGGAGAGACCTAATCCTGTGCCTTTACCTATTGATTTGGTGGTGAAGAAAGGATCGAATATGCGGTTGATAATTTCTTTTGGTATGCCACTACCGTTGTCAGACACTTCAATAAACACATGTTCGTCGTCACAACTGGTGCGTATGGTGATTTTACCGCGCTCTGCAGTAATAGCATGCGATGCATTGACCACCAGGTTCATGATGACCTGGTTGATTTGCGATGACAGGCATTCTACATCAGGGATTTTGCCATATTCCTTGATTACGTCAGCCTTGTACTTGATCTCGTTATTGACAATATTGAGAGTTGAATCTATTCCTACATGAATATTTGCCCATTGCCATTCTTGTTGCGAGTCCACGCGTGAGAAGTCCTTCAAGTCCTGGACTATTTTGCGTACTCTTTCTATACCTTCACGCGATTGCTGTACCAGTTCAGGAATGTCTTCCTTGAGAAAAGACAATTCCTTGTCTTCCTTTATTTCTATCAGCTCATTCTTGATGCTGGCAGATGCAATATGCGGTTCCGCCGATTCATAGGCCTGGATAATCGAGAACAAATCTTTGATATAGTTTTCCAGAGTGGCAAAGTTGGAAAAAATATAGCCTATGGGGTTATTGATTTCATGGGCGACGCCGGCAGCGAGCTGGCCTATGGATGCCAGTTTTTCAGATTGCAGTAATTGTTCTTGCGCCATCGATAATTTGGCATTGAGTTCAGTCAGCTCGGTATTTCTGCGTACTAACTCGCTTTCTACGGATTCTCTTTGCTTGATATCGGCTTCCAGCTTGCTATTGGTTTCAGCCAGTTGCAGAGTACGTTTCTTGACAAGGTTTTCCAGGTTGCTATGAGCTTGGCGCAAAGCATTTTCTGCATCATAACGCTCTGTGATGTCTTCCAGGGTTTCTATGGCGCCAACAATTTTTCCTTCCTTGTTGTGCAGTGGTGCTGCAGTAAAATGCAACCACAGGCCATGTTCATGCAAATCAGGAAAAAAATCGACAGCTTCATAAGCACCATGTATTAATTGAGACTGGGAGAATTTATTGTGATAAAACTTGTGAACTACGATGTCATCATGTCCTGACAAGACCAGGTCAGCTAATATGGGGCGGTTATCTCGATAAAAGGGTTTCCATTGATTGCGCGTCGAGATCATGCTGGCAGCGGAGTAACCCAGAACAAATTCACAAGCCTTGTTCCAATGCGTGATGACATGGTTGGAGTCTATGACGAAGGTGGGTACAGGACTACTATCCAGAAACTGTGCGAGTTCTATGCCCATTTTATTGAGTAGTGGCGTGTCAACTTTCGGCTTGTCTTGTTCCGCCTGGAACGCAGAAGTCTGGGCATCAACGGAGGTTGCCGCAGATGCTGCTACATTGCCATTCCCTGACAAGGAAAATTCTTTGTTCATTACTTCACCTGGTCCGCTATGTAATTCATATCCATGAATAACGTGCAATTTGTAGTCATGCAGGCTTGTTCAGTGTCGATTACGATCATCAATGAGCATGACAATTTTTCCTGTTGATTTATGTTTCTCCCCCAAATTTTTCCATTGTGCATTGAAAAGCTGGCCATATACCTGCACGGGAAACCACAAGCCCTCAGAAAAATCATGGATTCCCGTACCCGCATCCGGTATCAGATACTCAATCTGACAGCCTAGCTCCAGCCTTGCTGCAGGAATGATTTTTTCTGCCGAGCTATTGATGAAAACCACCATGTCTTCATCATCGACCGCGATAATCGGTAAGGGCACATATTGCAACACCTCGCGTACTATGCTCAGGCTCAGTTCATCGCGACTGATTTGTTTCTGTTTTTGCTCCAGCATGTCAGCCAACTGTTTATTCGCACTGATGAGTTCCTGATTGGTTGTTTGTACTTGTAAGCTCAAACGCCGGTTTTCGTCTTCCATTTCTTTGTAGTGAAAGGCTTCGCGGATATTGGCGCGAATTAATTCGTCATCCCAGGGTTTGGTCAAAAACTTATAGATGGCACCTTCATTGATGGCATCGGTAATGTATTGCAGTTCGGTATAGCCCGAGAGAATCAGACGAACCGTGTCAGGGTAGAGTTTTTTTGCATTACGCAAAAATTCTACTCCTGTCATCAGAGGCATGCGCTGGTCAGAAATAATGACATCCACCCTGTTTTTTTCCAGGACTTCCAAGCCTTCATGGCCACCGCTTGCTGTTAAGATCTTGTATTCATCTTTGCGCAGCAGGCGCTTGAGAGCATTAAGTATATTGGGTTCATCATCCACCAGCAGCAAGCTGCGATCGGGCTTGCCCATACGCAGTAAATGCTTGTCCAGTATTTGACTATCTTGCAAAAATTGTTTGATCTGCTCAGCATTCATGGGCCTGGAAAAAAAATGCCCCTGTATTTGATCGCACATGTTTTCACTCAGGAACTTGCATTGCGCTTCTGTTTCCACACCTTCTGCTATCACTTTGATACCCAGGCTATGCGCCATGGAGATGACGGCCCTGGTGATAGAAACATCATCCGGGTTTTGGGGCAATTCCTGGATGAAAGAGCGATCTACTTTGACATAATCAAACGGAAAGTGCTTGAGGTAGCTGAGGGCTGAATAACCCGTGCCAAAGTCATCAAGGGCCAGCACATAACCTTGTTTTTTTATTTCGCTGAATATCTGGTCTATGCTTTCACTGCGGTACATCAAAACGCTTTCAGTTATTTCCAGTGAGATTTTTTCTGCACCAATATTGGCTGAGGCCAGTAGTTCAGTCAGACGCTTGACGAAACTTCTATCTTTCAATTGTATGGGGGAGATATTAATAGCAACGCAAGGCGCTCTCAAGCCAGCCATGTCCCAATCAGCGATGTCTTTGCAAACCTGCTTGATGACCCAGTCGCCCAGGCGGACGATAAGTTCTGAATTTTCTGCGACCGGAATTAAGACAGAAGGGGGGATCAGGCCATGAGTAGGGTGAGACCAGCGCAAAAGAGCTTCGACTCCAGCCATTTGACCAGTCTGTAGATCGGCTTTGGGTTGATAGTGCAAATGTAATTCATTGGCATCAATCGCAGCCTGAAGCTCGGTTTCTATATCGATTCTGTCTAAGGCTGCCGTATTCATTTGAATTGGTCCCATATAGACTGCAAAGGCTAAGCTTCTACTGCGCTATTTTCCTGGCGTAAAGGTAGCCAGACAGTAAAGCAAGTACCTTTTCCCAGTACACTGTGCACATCGATTTTGCCACCGTGTTTTTTGATGATGCCATAGGAAAGGGAAAGTCCCAGGCCTGTACCGCTGCCCACAGGTTTGGTTGTAAAAAAAGGCTCAAAAATGCGATTTAAATTCTCCGGAGGAATGCCTGCTCCAGTATCAAGCACCTTGATCCAGGCCATTTCCTTTTCGCATCCAGTACTGATTTTGATGATGCCGTTTTCCTTGATAGCATGAGAAGCATTGACGAGCAAATTCATTATCACCTGATTGACTTGCGAAATAATGCATTTCACTGGTGGTAGCTGGCCGTATTCTTTAACGACGTTCGCCTTGTATTTGATTTCATTGATGACGATGTTGAGGGTACTGTCTATGCCATGATGTATATCTGCCTCTTGCCAGTCGGTTTCGCCGACATGTGAGAAATCTTTAAGCGACTGTACAATATCCTTGACGCGCTTGAGGCCATCCATGGATTCACGGACCAAATCCTGTATGTCGTCCTTTAAAAAGTCCAGATCGGCTTTTTCACGTAGTTCATCTACCTTGTTCAGAATGGCAGCAGAAGCTTGCTGGCGCAGCAAATCCTCATATTCTTGAATGACTTCAAATAATTTATCTACATAACTACGCAAACTACCTATATTAGAGTTGATAAAGCCTATGGGGTTATTGATTTCATGGGCTATACCTGCGGCAAGCTGGCCGACTGAAGCCATTTTTTCAGATTGCAATAATTGTTCATGGGCTTCTTGCAGTTTTTTGATCAAAAGTTGCTGTTCTTCACCTTTCTTGAACAAGCTTGCTTCCATTTCCTTGCGTTTGGTAATGTCGGTTAATGAACCTATAACTTCGACGGGATTGCCGTCTTTATCACGTATCAGCCTTAACATGTCATGCATCCAGACATATTGTCCACTACGGCTCATGAAGCGGTATTCGTAGGTTCTTTCACCTTCAGTAAATAGTTTGGCGATGCTGGAAAAAATTTCTGGAATGTCTTCTGGATGTATATGTTCAAACCAGAAATTAGGGTCTGCAAGCATTTCAGCAGGGTGATAACCCAAGACATGTCTGGCATTGTTGCTGACAAACGTCATTTTGAAGTCGCCAGTGGGCACGCTGCTATAGATGATGGCGGGCGTATTGTCGATCAAATATTGCAGCCGGGCGTCCGAGGAAATGCCAGTTGCTGTAGCGGGCTGAGTAGTCGCGCCGGTAACTGGAGGTAGAACGCTGAATTCATCAAACTGATTCACCATGACCACCGCTGGAAAAATGAATGGAAGTATTGTTTTTTTAAAATTCCCTTATGTCTATATATTAGAGCAATAAATAATTGAATTGCTATTTTTTTCTATGTGCCTGGATAGACTTTGATGTGATTTCTATATCTATAAGGATTTATTTAGCAAAGTTGTCAGGGTAAATACGCATAAAGAGTAGAAACCATTCATTAAGTCCAATAAAAACATGAACTTAGCGCGCCATGGAAAGAATTTTATGATGCTCTGATTTTGTTGCAAACAGGCAGTATTTTTTGAGCGTTTTTCTATCCAGGTTTTTAAATCAAGCCTCAGCTCCCTAAAATCATATTTTTCGCACAATTCCAGAGCAACCCTGCACCGAAAAGCGGAGTTTATTTTTCAATTCGCAACTAACTGGCGACTTTCACCAAATTGTTTCAGTACTTTGCAAAAAAACATGCAGGGGAATAGCCTGATATTTCGCAGGTATTGAAACCATAGAGTACATATATCTCTTGATATTTTGTCCCACACCGCTCTGGCATAGTAAGTGCCATCTGCAGGGGCAAAATTTATTGGTGCACTGGCCTGCTCACGGAAGCTGGCATGCTATCTGCTAACTCCTTGATGGAAGTTTGGTTTTTCTTTCCATGACCTCACCACTATCAGGAGAAAACATGTCACGTCGTACTGTTTTGAAAGCAATTGCTGTCGCCGCAATGACTCTGGCCGCTTCCGGCTGGCTCACGCAGGCACAGGCCGCCGATACCATCAAGGTCGGCATTCTGCATTCCCTGTCTGGCACTATGGCAATCTCGGAGACATCGCTTAAAGATGTAGCCTTGATGACGATAGATGAAATCAATGCCAGCGGTGGTGTCATGGGCAAGAAGCTGGAGGCGGTGATCGTTGACCCGGCCTCCAATTGGCCGCTGTTTGCCGAAAAAGCCCGCCAACTGGTGTCGCAAGATAAAGTGTCCGTGGTGTTTGGTTGCTGGACATCGGTATCGCGCAAATCCGTCCTGCCCGTTTTCAAGGAACTCAATAGCCTGTTGTTTTACCCGGTACAGTATGAAGGTGAAGAGCTGGAAAAAAATGTGTTCTACACAGGTGCCGCACCTAACCAGCAAGCTATTCCTGCGACTGAATACCTGATGTCGAAAGAGGGTGGTGGTGCCAAGCGCTTTGTCTTGCTGGGTACTGATTATGTGTACCCGCGCACCACCAACAAAATCCTGCGTGCCTTCTTGCATAGCAAGGGTGTCAAGGATATTGACATCGATGAAGTCTACACACCGTTCGGCCACTCTGATTATCAGACCATCGTTGCCAATATCAAGAAATTTGCGGCTGGCGGCAAGACTGCGGTTATCTCTACCATCAATGGTGACTCCAATGTCCCATTTTATAAAGAACTCGGCAATGCCGGTTTGAAGGCCACGGATGTACCTGTCGTCGCCTTCTCAGTCGGTGAAGAAGAGTTGCGCGGTGTTGATACCAAGCCACTGGTGGGCCACTTGGCAGCCTGGAATTACTTCCAGTCTGTGAAAAACCCGGTAAATACTGAGTTCATCAAGAAATGGAAAGATTATGCTGCCGCCAAAAAATTGCCTAACGCAGCAACAGTGGTGACCAATGACCCTATGGAAGCGACTTATGTAGGCATGTATATGTGGAAGCAGGCAGTTGAAAAAGCCAAGTCCACAGATACTGACAAAGTCATTGCCGCCATGGGTGGGCAGACTTTCAAGGCACCATCCGGTTTTGAATTGACCATGGATAAAACCAATCATCACTTGCACAAGCCAGTCATGATAGGCGAGATCAAGGCTGACGGTCAGTTCAGTGTCGTCTACAAAACCAAGACACCTATCCGTGCGCAACCATGGAGCCCTTTCATCCCGGGCAATGAAGGCAAGCAGAAACTGTAATAAAGGAATGATATTTAAGGAGTGATAAAGGCACTCAGGGCTTTCACATCGATTGCTCTGAGTGCTGTACCAGATTTTCCATACCTGACCTGGTTGCCTATGATATTTCGTAAAATCTGCGCGAGCATAGTCTTGTTCGTGTTCAGCCTGACAGCGCATGCGGCTATCGATGGCAAACTCTTGCTGGCGCTGGCGGGGGATGATCCTGATGCGCGTATTACCGCCGTCAACTCCATTGCAGCCCTGGGTAATGAAGAGGCTGTGGAAGTGTTGACTGCACTCAAAAATGAACAGTTGTTTGCCAGGAATGTCTCTGTCTACCTGGTCGATGGCGCACAGGCCAAGGACCTGAGTACTGGGAAAATGCAAAAACTGCCGGATGATGCCGAGGCAATCACCATCAATAACCGCCTGCGTGCGGCACTGGATAGCGCGCTGTCAGGTTTGAGATTATTTTCACCAGACAAAAATACCCGCCTCGTCGCAGCCACTGCACTGGAAAAAGAAGCAACGCCAGAACAACTGCCCTTGTTGAATAAAGCCTATCTGAAAGAAAACGATAGCGAAATCAAATCCCGCCTGCAAATGCTGATTGCCACTGCCAATTTGCAAGCTAGCGATCCAGTGGTGCGCAAGGCAGCAGTCAAGGCTTTGCTGGATAGCCCCAACCCTAATTTAAAACCTGTGCTGCAAAAGATGCTGGCACAAAATCCCGATGGCAGCTACAACGAAGCCGATGTCAGTATACGTCTGGAGGCCGCCAATACTCTGAATGCCATCGACGGCCGCCTGGCACGCATGGAATTTGTTGGCAATCTGTTCTATGGCGTGTCGCTGGGCAGTGTGTTGTTGCTGGCTGCCCTGGGCCTGGCAATCACCTTTGGCCTGATGGGTATCATCAATATGGCGCATGGCGAATTGCTGATGATAGGTGCTTATACCACTTATGTTTGCCAGATGCTGTTCCGCAAATTCATGCCGGGTGCTGTGGATGCTTATTTGTTGCTGGCTCTGCCTGCGGCCTTTCTGGTTTCTGCCGCTGTTGGTATTTTGCTGGAAAGAACGGTGATACGCTGGTTATATGGCCGCCCGCTGGAAACCCTGTTATGCACCTGGGGCATCAGCCTGATCTTGATGCAGGCTGTGCGTTCGATTTTTGGTGCGCAAAATGTCGAGGTTGCCAATCCTTCCTGGATGTCGGGTGGTATCACGGTACTGGGTTCACTGGTGCTGTCTTATAACCGCATCATCATTATTTTCTTTGCCCTGTTCGTGGTGCTGGTAGTCTGGCTGATCTTGAACAAAACACGCCTGGGCTTGTTCGTACGTGCCGTGACACAGAATCGCCGCATGGCTGATTGCGTAGGTGTGGCAACCGGCAAGATAGACATGCTGACTTTTGGTCTGGGTTCTGGCATTGCAGGGTTAGGTGGTGTGGCCTTGTCGCAGTTGGGTAATGTAGGGCCCGATCTGGGGCAAAACTATATCGTTGATTCTTTCATGGTCGTGGTGTTGGGCGGGGTAGGTCAGCTGGCAGGCACCGTGATCGCGGCTTTTGGCCTGGGCGAAGTGAATAAATTCCTGGAGCCAGTGGCGGGTGCTGTCATGGCCAAGATCGTCATCCTGGTATTCATCATCATTTTCATACAACGCAGACCGCAAGGCTTGTTTGCGCTCAAAGGCAGGAGTGTGGAATGAGTGCGACTATGACTACAACGTTTGCAACAGCAAAGGGGCTGTTTTCTAGGTCTGCATGGACAGGCATATTGGTGTGCGCGGTGATCGCAGTATTGCTGCCCATTCTTAACCTGAGTTTTCCTGCTGGTCACGTCTTACATATTTCCAGCTATACGATAGCCCTGGTTGGCAAGTTCATGTGCTATGCCCTTGCTGCGCTGGCGCTGGACCTGGTCTGGGGTTATACCGGGATTTTGTCTCTCGGGCATGGGGTATTCTTTGCACTGGGTGCCTATGCGCATGGCATGTATCTGATGCGTGCAATTGGCCGTGACGGTGTCTACCAAAGCAATCTGCCAGACTTTATGGTCTTCCTGGACTGGAAAACCTATCCCTGGTATTGGTCCATGACAGACAGCTTCTGGTATTGCATGGCACTGGTGGTGCTGGTGCCTGGTATGCTGGCTTTTATCTTTGGTTTCTTTGCCTTTCGCTCACGCATCAAGGGTGTGTATTTCTCCATCATCACCCAGGCCATGACGTTTGCCTTCATGCTGCTGTTCTTCCGTAATAATACGGGCTTTGGAGGCAATAACGGCTTTACCGACTTCAAGCGTATCCTTGGTTTTACCATCACAGCACCTGGTACCAAGGCAGCGCTGTATCTGATCACCTTGCTGATCTTGTTGTCAGCCTTGTTCCTGTGCCGCTGGATAGTCACTTCCAAACTCGGACGCGTGTTGCAGGCCGTGCGGGATTCAGAATCGCGGCTGATGTTCATCGGTTACAACCCTCTCTGGTTCAAGCTGTTTGTCTGGACCTTGTCAGCCATACTCTGTGGTATTGCTGGCGCCTTGTATGTGCCACAGGTAGGCATCATCAATCCGTCTGAAATGTCGCCTGCCAATTCCATAGAAATGGTGATCTGGGCCGCAGTTGGCGGGCGCGGCACTTTGCTGGGCCCTATCATCGGTGCTTTTACTGTCAATGGCCTCAAAAGCTGGTTCACTGCGGCTTTTCCTGATTTGTGGCTGTATGCCTTGGGCTTGCTGTTCATCCTGGTCACCTTATTCATGCAACAGGGCGTCTTGGGCCTGGTGAGCAAGTTCAAAAAACAGCGGGAGCCCATATGACTTATATGATGAGTGGCGTCTTGCGACCAGGGCAGCAGTACGAGAGTGCTACTGGTGACCAGGGTGTATCTTATGGACGTATCAAACCGGAAGGAGTGGATACCACCCACGGTGCTATCTTGTATCTGGAAGATATTGTGGTTTCATTTGATGGTTTCAAGGCCATCAATAAGCTGAACCTGGATATATCTGTGGGCGAACTGCGTTGCATCATCGGCCCCAATGGCGCTGGCAAAACCACGATGATGGATGTAATTACCGGTAAAACCCGACCCACATCCGGCACTGCATTCTTTGGCCAGACCATGGACCTGACACGCATGAGTGAAGTGGATATTGCCCATGCCGGCATAGGCCGCAAGTTCCAGCGACCAACAGTGTTTGAGCAACACAGTGTGTTCGAAAATCTTGAACTGGCCATGAAAATGGACAAGCGCGTCAAGACTACCCTGTTTGCCCGCTTGAACAGCGAACAAAAAGACAAAATCGCCGCCATCCTGCAATTGATACGTCTGGATGGACAAGAGCAAAGACAGGCTGGCTTGTTGTCGCATGGCCAAAAGCAGTGGCTGGAGATAGGCATGCTGCTGATACAGGAGCCGCAACTGATCTTGCTCGATGAGCCAGTGGCTGGCATGTCAGATGCAGAGACTGCACGCACTGCTGAATTGCTCAATGAATTGCGCGGCAAACATTCCATCATGGTGGTCGAACATGATATGGGTTTCGTCACTGAAATTGCGCAGCAGGGCAAAGTCACGGTATTGCATGAGGGATCTGTACTTGCCGAGGGCACGATGGCGCAGGTACAGACTGATGAACGCGTGATTGAAGTTTACCTGGGACGCTAATGAAAGCCAAGCATGCTTGAAGTCAAACAACTACAGCAGCATTACGGTTCCAGTCACACCTTGCGTGGCGTTTCACTGTCACTCAAAAAAGGTGAATGCATGGCCTTGCTGGGCCGTAATGGCGTCGGTAAGACCAGCTTGCTGAAATGCCTGATGGGCGTCTTGCCTGTCACTGAAGGTACGGTCAGCTTTGAAGGTCGCGACATCAATAAACTTTCGCCGCATGACAGAGCCAGGGCAGGGATAGCCTATGTACCGCAAGGCCGTGAGATTTTTGCCCGCCTTACCGTGGAAGAAAACCTGCTCATGGGCATGGCCAGTCTGCCAGCACACAAGGCAGGCAAAATCAAGGATGAGGTATATCAGCTTTTCCCCGTTCTAAAAGAAATGTTGCACAGGCGAGGTGGTGATTTGTCGGGTGGCCAGCAGCAGCAGCTTGCCATTGCCCGCGCCTTGCTGGCCGAGCCCAAGCTCATCATCCTCGATGAACCTACTGAAGGCATACAACCGTCCATCATCAAGGACATAGGTCGCGTCATCCGCCTGCTGCGTGAGCGGGGCGATATAGGCATATTGCTGTGCGAGCAATATTTCGATTTTGCGCGTGAACTGGCAGATCATTTTGTTGTGCTGTCGCGCGGTGAAGTCGTGGCCTATGGCGGCCAGGAGTTGATGGACGGTGATGACGTCAAGCGGCATCTGGCGGTATAGTGCAGTCTTTACCTTTCGCTAGCTGAATATGGATGTCTGCAGTCCGGCGCTCCCCTTACTACCGTCAAGCGTCATAAAATCACACTGGCAAGCCAGCCTGCAACTGGGCTTTAGCAAGGATGGCGATGTCACGCGCCTGACAGAACGTAAGCACAATGGCCCCTTGCGTGTGCAAAAGCCTTTGTATCCTGAAGGGGATGAGGTGTGCCATGCCATCATCATTCATCCGCCGGGTGGGGTAGTCGGTGGCGACCAGTTAAAGGTCGATGTGAAGTTGGCTGCTGATACCCATGCACTGGTAACGACACCCGGTGCGGCGAAATGGTATCGCAGTAATGGCTATATATCCGCACAACATATCAATCTAAAACTGGATCCAGGTGCCAGGCTGGAATGGCTGCCGCAAGAAACCATCTTTTTTGACGATGCCTGTGTCGATTTACACCAGACCATACATCTGGCAGCAGATGCGAGGCTGATTGCGGCTGATATTTTCTGTTTTGGCCGCACTGCCTCTGGCGAAACCTATAACAGTGGCCGGATCAAACAGCATTGCAGCATCTATCGTGAAGACAAAATGATCTGGCATGAACAGGGCAGTTTGCAAGGTGGCAGCCCTGCCATGCAAAGCCTACTGGGTTTGAATGGCAAATCTGTGTCGGCAATGGTACTGGCTTCTGGTGCCATGCTGTCCGGTGAACAATTGCAGGTTTTGCGTGAACAAACATCGGTCTTATTGTCTGAGCGTGAAGTAGACGCCATGTTTGGCGTCACGCAAATGAAGTCTGTCATTGTTGCACGCTACCTGGGCAACTCCAGTGAAGTTGCCCGGCTCTGGATGCAGATGGTGTGGCAGCATTTACGCCCTGTCGTGATTGGGTGTGATGCCAAAATTCCGCGCATCTGGAACACTTGATTCGTAGCTTGCGTTACGCTTGATGCAACCCAGACCTGCCAGGCTGGTACGAACTGCCACATCCAGCGGTGTGCGTGGTTCTTCACCCAAAAAGTCTATCAAAGCCTGGTTCGACATTTTGACTTCTGTACGCCACAGGTAACGCATTTCAAGCATTTCCTTGAGGGTTTGCTTGAAAGGTGCCAGCAAAACAAACACCGGCCAAGGGAACCAGCTTGCTTTCAATGCAGGCTGGGCAGTGACGCGGCCAATTGCGGCGACCATTTGTTTGCCATCATGATCCCAATGGCCTTCCATATGGAAGCGGGCAAAATTACCCAGTTCTTTTTCGCGTTCCAGCAAGCGCACCATGGTTTCCGCCACATCCGGCAAGTAAGCCCATTGATGACCAACGCCATCGCTGCCAGGGTAACGCACTACACTTACTGGCTGGCCTGGTGTTACCAAGCCTTGTGAAAACCAGTTATTGGCTGCCTTGGGACCAAAGAAATCACCGGCCCTGACGATAAGGGATTTGACACCCTTGCTAGCAGCCAGACGCAGGCGATGTTCCAGCTCTACCCGGATTTTCCCTTTCTTAGTGATAGGGAACTGGGACGCGTTTTCTGCAATCAGCGGGAAGGCATCCGGGCCGTAGTTATAAACCGTGCCTGGCAGCAGTATGCGTGCACCGCTGGCCTGGGCTGCTGCGATCGTATTGTCTATCATAGGCAATACCAGTTTTTCCCAGTCACGGTAGCCAGGTGGGTTGACAGCGTGGACGATGACAGATTTTCCTGCCGCAGCTTGCACCACATCATCCTGCACCATGACATCACCTTTCATCCAGATATGCGCTGCTGTTTTATCTTTTACTTGATCAGGATTGCGGTGCAGGGTAGTGACTTGCCAGCCGCGTTGCATGAGCAAGCGTGCCACTTCACCACCTACGCCGCCAGTTGCACCCAATACCAGGGCTTGCTTGTTGGTTTGAGCATTGGTTTGCGTGTTGTTTTGAATCTTGCTGGATGTTTGCTGAGTCATTTTGTTTCTCCTTAATGTTTGGTTGATGTAGCCATTGTGTATGTTTGCGAAGCTATATACAATTCGCTAAAACTGCATAGGTGATATACATTTTTGTATGGATAATAAAGATATACACTGGGACTACTACCGAACTGCCCTGGCAGTGCTGGAAGAAGGTTCATTGTCGGGGGCTGCACGTGCCCTGGGCTTGACCCAGCCTACGGTAGGGCGACAGATAGAGGCGCTGGAACAGGCTTTGGGCACGACCCTGTTCGTGCGCAACCAATCTGGCTTGTCACCCACCATCGCCGCGCTGGCCATGAAACCTTATGCAGAAAGTTTGCGGGCAACCGAAAGCGCTTTGCTGCGCAGTGTGTCGTCAGAAGCAAATGAGGTAAGAGGCACAGTGCGTGTTACCGCATCAGAAGTCATGGGGGTAGAGATATTGCCAGGCATGCTGGCAGGTTTGCAGCAGAGCTATCCTGAATTAAGCATAGAACTACAAATAACCAACCATACTCAGGATTTGCTCAAGCGTGATGCTGACATCGCCATACGCAATACCGAACCCTTGCAAGATGCATTGATTGCCCGTCGTGCTGGTACGATCAGCCTGGGTTATTTTGCCCATGTCGATTATCTGTCGCGTCATGGAATACCAGTTGATTTGATGGCGCTAAAAAACCATAGTGTGATTGGCTATGACAGGGAATTTCCCTATATCCGGGCTTTGCAAAAACGTTACCCGCAGGTACAGCGCGCTGATTTTTCCTTGCGTGCCGATAGCGACCTGGTGCAATTTTCTGCGATACGCAAAGGCTATGGGATAGGCATCTGTCAGCTTGGCCTGGCCCAGCAGCATACTCAACTGCAGCGTGTGCTGGCAGATGAATTTCAAATTGATTTCCCGGTCTGGGTAGTCATGCATGAGGACTTGCGGTCCAGTCAGCGTTACAGGACTACCTTTGATCATCTGGTTAAGGAATTGCAGGCCCTGCTGCAAAAAACCTGAAATGCTCAGGCCTTGACCAGCAAGTGTGGATGCTGGGTAGATAATTCCAGCCATGCATCAAAACCACCTGCAAATGGCCTGACATCTTTAAAGCCCAATTGTCTCAGGATGTGCGCAGCATGCACGGCACCGGCATCGCCAGGGCAGGCGCATATTGTGATGATCATTTCATGCCTTGGCCATTGTCGCGCTGCATTGCCAACCTGCTTGACTTCGCTGACCATAGCGTGCGGTATGCTGCCGGTTTCTGCAATGAACGCCGGGCTGCGCAAATCGATGATATGGGGCAGGGCGCTGGTTTTTATTGTGTCTGACATTTCAGTTGCACTGAAATGAGGGATGGATGCGAGTTTTTCAAAACGCTTCTTTTGCCAGAATTTCCAGGCCAGCCAGCTCAACACCAGGCCTATGAAAATGGCGGCGATACGTATACCTTGTGCCGACAAAAATACCAAAGCAGCTTCAATTTGCGCCTGCAAGGCAAAGCCTGCCAGCAAGGCCAAACCAGCCCATAAAGCTGCACCTGCTGCAGACGCCAGCATGAAGGATGTACGCGGCATACCCAAAGCGCCTGCTACCGGTGGCGCCACCGTAGAAAAGCCGGGAATAAATTTGCCGATCACCAGCGACCACACACCCCAGCGAAGAAACCTTGCTTCTGTCTGGTTCACGCAAG
This sequence comes from Undibacterium sp. Di27W, assembly GCF_049340345.1. Lineage (NCBI taxonomy): Bacteria > Pseudomonadati > Pseudomonadota > Betaproteobacteria > Burkholderiales > Oxalobacteraceae > Undibacterium > Undibacterium sp. Di27W. The sequence continues at coordinate 907,933 of NZ_JBMPOS010000001.1, forward strand.
ACCCAGGGTTGATCGACATTTTGCATAAAAACTTCAGCACGCTATAGCCAAACTTCTTTCCCGCCTGATACCAGATCAGGTCAGCAATCAGGGATGCAGCCACGGCTGCCATCAACAGCACCAGCAACTGCGTTGATTGCGTGGCCTGACTGGCATTGAACATCATGGTTGGTACCGCTGGCACAGGCAAGCCCAGTTGCTGCAGCAAGACGTTGACAAAAACCATCAAACTATCATTTTGACGAAAAAAATCTGCCAGCCAACCTTGTTGCATATGATTCCTAATCTTGCCGGATATGAATGATCAGTAATGAGTGTGATATTGCAGGAGTTTTAGCCTCAGGCAGCATCAATATGTGCTCACATCTGTGTGAACACATATTGTAGGGCATAGCCGCTACTAACATACAAAGACATATGCTGCCTTCACGCAGCTACAACACAATTCAGGATTACTGTTGCTTGTTTATCCAGGTCTGCACATGCTGTTCCAGCATATCCAGAGGTAAGGGGCCAGCATTGAGCAGGTGGTCGTGAAAGGCGCGCAAGTCAAATTTAGTTCCCAGTGCTGCGTCGGCTTTTTTGCGTAATTCTATGATTTTCAATTGACCTATCTTGTAGCTCAATGCCTGGCCTGGCCAGGCAACATAGCGGTCTACTTCTGATTCTGGCCGTATGCCCGCATGCTTGTCAAAATAATCCAGGGCTTGCTCCCGTGTCCAATGCTTGTCATGTATGCCAGTATCCACCACCAGGCGTATGGCGCGGAAGAGTTCTCCATTCAGCCGGCCCAGATCGCTGACCGGGTCTTGAAAGAATCCTATCTCCTTGCCCAGGCGTTCAGAATATAAGGCCCAGCCTTCTACATAGGCATTGTATTCATCATTCAAGGCGCGGTGGAAGGGATGCATATCCGGCAATTCCTGGGCGATGGAAATCTGCATATGGTGACCGGGTACGCCTTCATGATAAGCCGTTGACTCATTGCCAACCAGACTGCGATTGGCGAAATTATAGGTATTGACCCAGACTTGCCCAGGACGTTTGCCATCTGCCGTCCCTTGTTGATAATTGGTAGCGGCATCTTTTTCCAGAAAATCTGGGATGGCAGCGATTTTCAAATCCGCTTTAGGTAAAACACCGAATAGCTCAGGCAGTTTGGCTTGCATTTGCCTGGTGTAAAACTGGTAATTTTCAATAATCTGTTCACGCGAGCCAGGTTTTTGCCTGGGGTCAGCTTTGACGGCGGCACGAAATTCAGTCGTATTTTTATAGCCAGCCACATGGGCCAGTTGCTCAGTTTGCGCCTCCAGTTCAGCGACTTCCCGCAAACCGATGTCATGGATTTGTTCAGGGCTCAGACTTGTCGTGGTTTGCGTGCGTACTGCAAAACGATATATTTGCTCACCGCCAGGCAAGGACCAGATACCCGGTTCAGCTCTGCCTCTAGGCGCATATTCTGTGCTGACAAATTGTCCTAGTTCCTGGTAGGCCGGGCGCACTTTTTCATCAACAGCCTTGAGTATGGCTGCACGCAATTCAGTTTTTTGGGTTTCAGTAAACTGTGTCGGGAAACGCTTGAGCGGGCTGGCGAAAACATTCCCCTCGCCAGACAAGGCTGCAATTTCAGCGCATTGCACCGCCACTTTTTCAAGGATATAGCGCGGCGGTATCATGCCTTGCTGTTGTCCTTTCCTCGCCAACAGCATCGCCTGCTTGAATTGCTGAGGTACTTGATTCAGGCGCGAGATGTAATCTTTGTAGTGCTGCTCGGTCTCAAACGGAGTGACTGCCAGCAGTTGTGGCAAGGCTGCTTGTACGCCGCTCATTTGCTCTAGCGGCATCAGGTAAGTTTTTAGTTGATAACTACTGAGACGGTCTGACAGGCTGCGTATCAATAACTGACGATCAGTCTGCGCTGCAGGCTTGAGCTTGGCAGATGGGATGGCCTTTATTTTATGCAGCAATACTTTTGCTTCTCGTTCTGCCTCGAGTAGATTTTTTTCTGACAGATCACGCAGCTTTCCATTGAATTTGTATTCACCATACAGTGTCGCCGCTTCTGGATTGATTTTTTGAAAATATTCCCAATAGCGATCAGACAAGGCTTTGAATTGAATTTCTGCCGTGCTCGGGCTGGCAGTGCCTGCCTGGGCAATCGGAGCAAAGGCGGTGCTGACGGCCAGCACCAATGACGAAAGGCGAAGAACGGAGGCGAGGGTGTATTGACGCATGGGTCTCATTTTTTATTAGTTAGGGATGACAAGTCTTGTATCTGACTGCTACTTAAAATCAAAGTTCATAGGAAATATCGACCTTGGCCCTTTGCCATCCATGCACCATATCTGCTTCAGGCAATGATTTCTTCTTCATTCGCCACTGCACGTCCTAATAATTCTGCATACCTGCCCGGGTCCACATTTGATCCACAAACGATGACTGCTACCCGTTTGCCAGCCAGGCGCTGGCGTAAAGGGCCAAACAAGCCAGCAGTGGCAACGGCAGCAGCTGGTTCGGCCACGAGTTTGACATCATGATACAGGTCTGACATAGCGTTGCAGATTTCATCATCACTGACCCTGACGATCTCATCAACAAAGCGCTGGCACACCCGGAAACTGTAGTCCATGGCATAGGGCGCACACAGGCTGTCGGCCACACTATTGACGGTACTTAGTTTCTCTGCCTTCCCTGACTGAAAACTGCGGTACATGGCGTCCGCCCCATAAGGCTCCACCCCGTAAACGGCACAATGTGGCGATATTTGTTTAACGGCAGAAGCAATGCCAGCACACAAGCCGCCACCACCGATAGGTACAATCACCGCATCTAGTTGCACAACTTGCTGCATCAATTCCAAACCTACGGTCGCAGTTCCGAGTGCAGTCAATGGCCCATCATAAGGATGGACCATGGTGCGCTGCTCTTCTTTAACAATACGCTGCCCCAGCGCGAATGCCTTATGCATATCCGCCTCCAGTATCACTTCCGCGTCATCTTGCCTGCAAGCCTTGATACGGGTAGGGCTGGCATGACGTGGCAACACTACTTTGCAAGATACGCCCGCCAGCTTGGCCGCATAGGCAACTGCCATCGCATGATTGCCTGCACTGACGGCTACCACACCACGCTCGCGCGCATCAGCATCCAGCGCTGAAATACAATTCAAAGCACCGCGCAGTTTGAACGTGCCGGTTTTTTGAAACAACTCCAGTTTCAGCCAAACTTCAGTATCAGGCTCCAGTTTGTCCAGGGCAGATCCGGTTTGCCAATGCCAGACCGGTGTGTGCAATACCTGTTGTGATAATTTTGCCGCCGTTTTACGGATATCGGCCAAAGAAGGGTAAGGAAAATCTGTATTCAATAAGGTGGACGGCAAAAACGCAGGGGCGTGCACAGGCCTGTCAGTAGCGACATGGGACATAAAAACTCCAGAATAAAATCAGCAAAAAATCAGATATAGCAAGAGCGTGATAGAGGTAGTAAACCGCTCAGGAAATCAGAACAGGATGAGCTGAAGGGCCGCCAGGCACCGGCATACGCCGTAGCTTAACGACCCGGAATAATTCGAATAATGGAAATGTCGCAGATGGAAACAACAGGCAGCGCAATCGCGTGCACGACAGCAGATGCGGCATTGATTGCGCATAAGTTCGTGTTCAGCAGGGGATGGGTTATTGCGTGCATGCGAAAAACTATAACCAATCACAGGAGTATTGGCAAGCAAACTTTAGTATTGGCAAGCAAACTTTAAAAAAGAGTGGCAAGACAGGTCGGGAATCCTGATCTTGTCCACTCACAAGCCCTGCAAAACGGCCCGGCTGGCCAGAGGGATCAGGGTGTCTTTTCTTCGCGTTTTTCCACAACAATTCTTGGAGTCGCAGGTATTTCTTTCACAGTATAACCCTCGGGGATAGCAAATAAATTCGCTGCTGGTTCAGTGCGTTTTAAATTATTTAGCTTGTAATTCCATTCACCTGTACGTGGGTCCGTCTGTTTTGCGTAGACGGTCATTTGCAGTTCTGGTGAATACCAACTTTCTGAACTGACGGTGATAGGGTTTTTATTACCGACTTCACCAGCGGGGATTTGGTAGGAGCGCATTTTACCTTCTGCGCGTACGCCATCAATGTCACGGCTACCCAGGTCTTTTGTGTTTCCTTTAGCAGTCCAGCGATTATCCAGAAAAGCCATGGACATGGGACTCAAGGCCATGAGGCTGGTGAAATTGCCTGATGCTGAGCTCAGGCTGGTGTGCAGTGCTGGCATGTCGCTGGCGTTACCAGCACGGATGACTCTGACCTGGACTTCTTCGCGCAGGTCTTTGCTGCCCTCTGCCTTGTCACCACTTGTTTTACGCTCTATACGCTTGACAATGACTTCGTCACCATTACGCTGGCTTTCTACGCTGACTGTTTTTCCTTCCTGTTTCAACTTGTCCAGTTTTTCTTTGGCGGCATCAAGTTTTTCTCTGGCACTGGCCATTTTTTCGTCCAGGTCTTTACCCATGTGCATTTTGGTTGCCGTCTTTTTTTCTGGCATGAGGATGTAGCGCAGGTTTTCAACCGGGTCAACGATGACGATGTGCTGGACATTGCCCTTGCTGTCGCGTATTTCCTGACGGGTGCGGCCTGCAGCATCCCTGTAGTTCAAGCTGGTGGTTTTGTTACTGATCTGGTTGCCATCGGCCAGGGTCTGGGTTTTCTCTGTGACGATTTCAGCGGTATATGGAGCATTTTTAATTGGCCGGATACTATGCATGCCTTGCATGCTGACAAATGCCTGGCTCATGGCATCGGAGACTATCTTGCTGACGTTTTTTGAGTCAGGTAAATCAGCCAGTGCCAGCATGGGATGTACAGAGGGCATAGGTGGCATTGCAGGCATCGGTGGAATGGGCGGCAGCGGCGGTACGGCAGGCATTTGTATGATTTCTACGTGGTGACGCACAGGTTTTTCTTCGGCTGGGTTTGCAGTGTCACTGTCTGTATTGGCATGTGCCATTGCCCAGGCAGAGCTTAACAATATGAAGAGTGGCAGTTTGGTTTTCATGATGCTTCCTTTTCTGTGTGTCATTTTTGTCTTTCTATGCTGCTTTAGTTATTAAGTAGCGTTATTGAGTAGCTTATTGCTTACTTCAGGAGTCGCATGGCTAATGGCTCACCATCGGCAGCGACCAGCATTTGCGCCTGCACCATGTCACCAGCTATTTCTGGCGAGACTGGCATACCCAGGCTGGCGAGCCAGGCTGCCGGGACTTCTGCTTCCAGCATGCTAGGTGTTTCGTTATTCAGGCGCTCCAGCGGCACCAGGGCGACAAAAGGAGGAAGTTCTGTACTTGAAACAGTAGTGCTGTCCGGCGTCAATTGATGCTGAGATGCTGGAAACATGACTGTCAGCATGAGCAGGCCAAAGCTGCCACTCAGTGTCAGTAAACCTGCCAGCCAGGGGCGCCAGCGACTGCTACGCGCCTGCTTTTTTTCCTTGGACTGTTGCTTGGCGAAAGCTTGCAATAAAGCCTGCTCGATCGTCGCTGGCGTATTCAGCTCCTGCAAATCTTTGCGCAAAAGGCTGAACTGCTGATCCAGCAAAGCATCTGCATTGCTGGCATCCTGTGTGGTATTCATAAGATCTTTCATCTCTGTGTTCCAGTTTTTCCGGCAGTATCGGGTCGCCAGCCCAGTCTTTCGCTATATTGCAATATAGCGGCACGTGCCCGTGACAGGCGCGAGCGCACTGTCCCTATATCTATGTCGCAAATTACGGCAATCTCTGCGTACGACAGTTCCTGCAATTCATACAAAATAATCACGTCGCGGTAGTGAGGACGCAGTACCGAGACTGCCTGCCGCACATGCTCAGTCATTTGCTGCTGGAAGATAGCGTCTGCTGGTTCTGTTGTTTCACTCATCAAGACTTCTTCTCCATCTTCTTCGCTATGACCTGGTAATGGCTGGTGGCGGCGTTCTGCCTGGTCCTGTTTCAGTAATAAATTCCTGGCTACGCCAAACAAGAAATTCTGCAAACTGCCCAGGCCTGCTTCATAACGGTAAGACTTGCTCAATAAACCCGTGAAAACATCCTGAACTACGTCCGCTGCCAGCGCTGCCTGGCCACATCGCATCAGGGCATAGCGATAGATAGGTCCCTGATGGCGCTGGTACAGGCGTTGAAATGCAGCAACATCACCGTCGCGCATTTGTGTCAGCAAGCTGGAATCTGTCTCTTGGTTTTCCACGTTTATTTGTAGGTTGTTTTAAGGTATTACCTTGAGAGACTTTAAAAGTTCCAATTATTTTATGTTGATGGGATTTTCTTCTCTGCGCACCAATCTGGGGATGATTTGCCACTGTTTGGTGCAGTTTTTCGCAAGGTAGGCTATTTAGCCTTGGTTCAAAACTTGCTGTGTTGCTTTTCATAATGCTTTTGTTGGGCAGTTTCTACTTGCAAGCGGTCGTTGCTTGTTATTTTGGAAATATGGACAAATAATGATTCTGCCTGCTTAAGCGGTTCAGCCTTAAACGGCACTGCCCGAAAGATAATTGAGAAAAATATGGATCTGACACCCAGAGAAAAAGATAAGTTGCTGATATTTACTGCCGCTTTGCTGGCAGAACGGCGCAAGGCACGCGGCCTGAAGCTGAATTACCCGGAAGCAGTCGCCCTGATTACTGCCGCCATCATGGAAGGTGCGCGTGATGGCCGCACGGTGGCTGAACTGATGTCGGAAGGCACGCAAATACTCAGCCGTGCCGACGTCATGGAAGGTGTGCCGGAAATGATTCCTGATATCCAGGTAGAAGCGACTTTTCCGGATGGCAGCAAATTGGTTACCGTTCATCACCCCATTCCTTAGGAGAAAACCATGATACCAGGCGAAACTCTAATAGAGGATGGGGATATAGAACTGAATGTTGGTCGTGCCGTTGTCAGCATTACTGTAGCAAATAGTGGCGACAGGCCGATACAGGTGGGTTCACATTTTCATTTTTTTGAAACCAATCCGGCGCTGCAATTTGAGCGCCAACTGGCCTACGGCATGCGCCTCAATATTGCTGCTGGCACGGCCATACGTTTTGAACCTGGACAGCAGCGCAGCATAGAGCTGGTGGCTTTGGCGGGCGATAGAAAAGTCTATGGATTTAGCGGCAAAGTGATGGGGGCGCTATGAAAATTTCACGTCATGCCTATGCTGAAATGTTTGGGCCGACTACCGGTGACCGTATCCGTCTGGCGGATACCAATCTATTCATAGAAATTGAAAAAGACTTTGCCATCTATGGCGAAGAAGTGAAATTTGGTGGCGGCAAGGTGATACGCGATGGAATGGGCCAGTCGCAAAGGCCGCATGGCCAAGTCATGGATACGGTCATCACCAATGCTGTCATCATTGATCACTGGGGCATAGTCAAGGCAGACATCGGCATTAAAAATGGTTTGATTGCCTGTATAGGCAAGGCGGGCAATCCGGATATACAGTCTGGCGTTGATATGGCAATTGGTGGCGCCACCGAGATTATTGCCGGTGAAGGCAAGATCGTGACTGCTGGTGGCATCGATTCACACATTCATTTTATCTGTCCGCAGCAGATTGAAGAAGCATTGATGAGTGGCGTCACCACCATGTTGGGTGGTGGTACTGGCCCAGCCACCGGCACGGCGGCAACCACCTGTACCCCAGGCCCCTGGCATATGCATTCCATGCTGATGGCGGCAGATGCTTTTCCCATGAACCTGGGTTTTATGGGTAAGGGCAATGTCAGTCTGCCTTTACCGCTGGAAGAGCAGATCAGGGCAGGCGCCATAGGTTTGAAGCTGCATGAAGACTGGGGCACGACGCCACAAGCCATCGATAATTGCCTGACCGTGGCTGACAATATGGATGTGCAGGTTGCCATCCACAGTGACACGCTGAACGAAGGAGGCTTTCTGGAGCACACTCTGGCGGCATTCAAGGACAGGACTATCCACACCTTCCATACCGAAGGTGCGGGCGGTGGTCATGCACCGGATATTATCGCTGCGGTGGGCGAAGCGAATGTACTGCCATCATCCACCAATCCTACCCGGCCTTACACCGTCAATACTCTGGACGAGCATCTCGACATGCTCATGGTCTGTCATCACCTGGACCCGGCGATTGCAGAAGACATTGCTTTTGCCGAATCACGCATACGGCGCGAAACCATCGCGGCTGAAGATATTTTGCATGATATCGGTGCCATTTCCATGATGTCTTCTGATTCCCAGGCCATGGGCCGAGTAGGCGAAGTCATCATGCGCACCTGGCAAACGGCAGACAAGATGAAGCAGCAACGCGGTTCACTGGCGGAGGACAATGCGCGTCACGATAACTTTCGTGTTAAACGCTATATCGCCAAATATACGATCAATCCGGCGCTGACCCATGGCATTGCTCATGCAGTAGGTTCGCTGGAAGTAGGCAAGATTGCCGACATCGTCTTGTGGAAGCCCGCATTCTTTGGTGTCAAACCATCAATGATCATCAAGGGTGGCATGATCGCTGCAGCACAGATGGGTGACCCGAATGCATCGATACCAACGCCACAGCCTGTGCATTACCGCATGATGTTTGGTGCCTTTGGTGGTGGGCTGAAAAAGTCGTTTACCTTTGTCTCGCAGGCGGGGTTGGATGCGGGTCTGGCAGACCAGCTGAAGCTGAACAAGACCCTGATTGCTGTTAAAAACACGCGCCAGATTCGCAAGAAGGACATGATACACAATAGTCTGACGCCAAAAATGGAAGTTGATTCTGAAACCTATGAAGTCCGTGCCAATGGTGAATTACTGGTATGCGAACCGGCAAAAATCCTGCCCATGGCCCAACGTTATTTTTTATTTTAAACAATGCTGACATTACAAACAAAGATAGCGACTGCCGATAGCATCGCCGGGCAACTGGTCTTGCCGTATGAATTGCGTGAAAAAAGCCGTTTGCGTGCCACTCTTGCCAGCGGTGAAGATGTGGCAGTGTTTACCGTGCGCGGTACAGTCATGCGCCATGGTGACCTGATGCTGGGTAATGATGGGCGCGTGATTGAAGTCATTGCGGCTGCTGAGCCTACCTATAAAGTGCAATGTGATACTGCGTTTAATTTATTGCGTTGTGCCTTCCATCTAGGCAACCGTCATACCCAGGCGCAGGTCGGTGATGGTTTTTTGCGCATACGCAAAGACCCGGTGCTGAAGGAAATGTTGCAAGGGCTTGGCGCAGTCGTCACTGAAGAGCAGGCCAGTTTTGAGCCTGAATCAGGTGCATATGGTGGTGGCCATCATCATGGCGGCGATGACGGGCATCCGCACAATCCACTGGCACCGATACCCTTGCGCCAGCGTATACATCGTCCTTCAGACAGCAAGGCTTGAACATGCAGTCTGCAGCCTTACTCCACCTCCTGCAACTGGCCAGCCCGTCTTTGCCTATCGGTGCCTATAGTTATTCGCAAGGGATGGAAGCGGCGATAGAAAAAGGCCTGGTGCGCAACGAAGCGTCAGCCAGGGAATGGATCATTAACTGCCTGCATGAAGTAGTGGCCCGTTTTGAAGCACCTGTACTGTGGCGCTTGTTGCAGGCTTTTGAAAGCAGGGACTTGGCTGAAGTATCGCACTGGACAGGTTTGTTCATTGCTGCCAGGGATACCGCAGAATTTCGAGCAGAGAGCATACAGATGGGCTATTCGCTGGGAAAACTGGTAAACGATCTGAAGATTGCGGATGCCGAGCTACTGGCGATATTGCTGGCACAGCACGAATTGCCTTTGCCCACGGCCTTGGCTGCTGCTGCGGTTGCCTTGCAGGTACCGCCAGAATCGGTCTTGCTGGGTATGCTGTTTTCATGGGCGGAGAATCAGGTGCTGGTGGGGGTTAAATCCATTCCCCTGGGCCAGGTATCAGGACAACGCCTGTTGCTGTCGCTGCGACCTGAGCTGGAAAAAGCCGCAAGACTGGCGCAAGAGCTGGAAGACGATCAATTATCGAACTGGGCCCCAGGCTTGTCTTTGCTGTCCATGCAGCATGAGGTGCAGTACAGCCGCTTGTACAGATCATAAAAATTAAAACAGGAAACGAAAAAATGAACACCCAAAATTTAAGCTCACCAGAACCAAATCCCCTGCGCGTAGGCATAGGTGGCCCGGTCGGCTCAGGCAAAACTGCACTCTGCGAAATGCTGTGCAAAAGCATGCGTGATCATTATGAAATGGCTGTCATCACCAATGACATCTACACCAAGGAAGACATGGAAATCCTGCTGCGTGCAGATGCCTTGCCTGCCGAGCGTTTGATGGGGGTGGAAACCGGTGGCTGCCCACATACTGCGATACGTGAAGATGCCTCGATCAATCTGGAAGCGATAGCTCGCATGAGCGCAGATTTTCCTGATCTTGATTTGATACTGGTTGAGTCAGGCGGTGACAACCTGGCGGCCACCTTCAGTCCTGAATTGTCTGATTTGACGATTTACGTCATTGATGTGGCTGGCGGAGAAAAAATCCCGCGCAAGGGCGGGCCCGGTATTACCCGTTCTGATTTATTGATCATCAATAAAACCGATCTTGCACCGCACGTCGGTGCCAATCTTGACATCATGGCACAAGACGCCAAGCGCATGCGCGGTGAACGGCCCTTTGTATTCACCAATTTGCGCACTGGCGATGGGCTTGAGGCGGTAGTAAGTTTCATACGCAAACAAGGCTTGCTGGATGAGTAGTTCATCGCATGCCTGGTCGAGAGTAGCAGTTTTTATTAAAAGGAAGAAGTCTATATGAAATATCGGTCTGAGGCTGCCCCCCTCAAATTACTGGCATTGGTCACTTTGTTTTGTCTGGGTGCACCAGCTTTTGCCCATGTGAGCGCGACGCATGGCGTCCATGGATTCGAGGCGGGTTTTTTGCATCCTTTGCTAGGCGTGGATCATTTGCTGGCCATGCTGGCTATAGGTATTTGGGCGGCCCAGCACAAGGGCAAGGCGTTCTGGATATTGCCGCTGGTTTTCCCCCTGGCAATGATGGCCGGGGCATGGTTAGGGATCCAAGGGGTACAAATTCCTGGTGTTGAAGGAGGGATTGCTGTTTCAGTCTTGATACTGGGACTGTTGATTGCTGCCGCCATCAAATTACCATTGCTTATCAGTGCCGTGCTGGTTAGTTTGTTTGCTTTGGCGCATGGCTATGCTCACGGTATCGAAATCGCTGCAGGTGCGTCAGCGATCTGGTTTGTGGTGGGTTTTGTTTTTTCTACAGCTCTGCTGCATGCCTCAGGCCTACTGGCAGCGCTCTCCGTAAACCGGTTTTTATCAGAAAAAATGAATCGGGTAGCTGGTGCTGCTATTGCAATGACAGGCTTGTTTTTTGTCGCGGCATTGACTTGATCTTGAATAGAGTAAGCTGAGCTGAACCAAGCAAAAAAATCCTGCAATATCATTGTTCATGATATTGCAGGATTTAGTCACTGATTTGCAAGCATGTGGCATGCGGTTTCCATGCATGCCACATTGTTCTTATCAGAACTTGTAGGTTGCGCCTATGTTAAGGAAGCGACCAACAGCGCCAGCCTGGTGCAGAGCTGGGTTGTAATAAGTTCCGACTGAGCTGCCATAGGTCTGGAAATCCAGCGGTGGCTGTTTATCAAATACGTTTTGTATGGAAGCGTGGAACAACCAGTTTTTACCGTATTTATAACTCGCATATAAATCCAGTGTAGTGAAGCTGTCCACTTTGCAATATTGGGCAGGTACAGTGCCACGGAAAGCGGCACTGCCACTGTGAATCGCGCCATCACATGTGACCAGTTGTGGATTGGTCGGATCAGTGACACTGAAGCTGCTGATCCAGTTGACTGTTCCTGCTACTTTAACAGGGCCATTTTCCCAGTTGAGGACCAATTGTGCACGATCTTTAGGATTGCCCGTATTACCGGAGATCCCAGATGGACCATGTGTACCTTCCAGACGTACTGGCGCTGCACCTGCTGTACCTTGCTCATACTTCAGCATGTGGGTGAATGTCAAATCCGTTGAAATTTTACCAGCGGATTCAAGATTCAGGCTCCAGCGTGCGTTCAGATCTATACCGGATACTTCAGTGTATTGCGCATTTTCATAAGGGTAAGGAGAATACAGCGCATTGCCGATCGGCGGCGTCCTGGTTCCAATCGAACCATCAGGCAAGACATAGGATTGTGGTACAGGTGTGCCACGGACGATAAACGGTTCTGGATCATAACTAGGATCATTCAGTGATGAAATGATCTGGTTATCAATGCGAATTTTATAAAAATCCGTAGTCAGGCTGAACTGCTGGCTAGGCTCAAAAATCAGACCCAAAGTATAGGATTTGGATTTTTCAGCCTGCAGGTTTTTGCCTGGAAGTTGCACACCGGTCAATGCTACCGCACACTGGCTAGGATAATTGCCAGGTGTTGCTGTGGGATCGGTGCCTGCATTACCGCAAAGTTTAGGATCTTGATAGGTATTGGAGTAGAAGGACTGGCCTGCTTGTCCTGCTTCAGCGGGGTTTGGTGCTCTGAAACCTTTGGCAAAAGTACCGCGTACCGTAAATTCTTTGACAGGTGAGTATTTGGCGCCAAATTTAGGGGTGGTTGCATTGCTGCCACCACTGTATTTGTCATATCGTACAGCAGCGTCGAGTTCCAGGTTCTTCAAGACTGGGGCGACCAATTCCATATAGACTGCAGAAATATTCTGGTTGCCGATGGCAAAAGAATTGTTCACGAGTTGTGAGCCATCCAGTGCAGATGCCGGGGCTTGCGCATTTAATTCCCTGTGTGTGAATTCGCCACCGAGGCCAATGGACAAAGGTCCGCCCGACAGCGTCATCAGTTCACGGCTACCACGTACGCTGACATATTCGAGTATGTCAGTTGCCTTGGCACCGACAGGTGGGGCAATGGCTGCATTTTGTGCGGCAGTGTTCGAGCCTGCAGCCAATCCAACCAGATATGGATTTTTAGGATCATTCAAGGCAGCTTGCAGGTTGGCCAGATTCAAAGCGCCATAGATAGTTTGTTTGACCGTGTTCTTGGTGTAGCCAGCAGAAGCTGTTATATCCCAGCTACCGATGGTACCAGTGAGGTCACCTGCCAGACGGACAGTGTCGGCTTCCACTTCTGTCCTTTGTGGACCCAGATTGGCGAAATTGTATTGCAACCATTGAGGTGCACCTGTGGTGTTACCAGGGTAGGTTGCCGGTACGGTGAATGAATAAGGTCCATTCACTGAAGGTAATTGATTCGGGCCGTAGGCGATTTGTGTTTGCCCACCATTGCCGTTATTGACATTGGTGCTTGCATAATTATTGACTTGATTGGCCTTGGAGTTGAACAGGGAACCTTTCAAGTTCAATTGCCAGTCATTCGCCAATTTTTGTACAAACGAGCCGACTATATTGATATTTTGTGTTTCTGGTTGCAATTGCAGCGGGGCTTTATAAGTACATTTGCCGGCTGCTAACAAATTCGCATCACAACCTGGCAGAAAGCCACTGATTTCACCACTGTTTGGATCAATGAAATAACCAGTGTTGCTGCGTGGTTGATATCCTGGACGGCGGACGAAACCATCAGTCTGGTTGACGCCACCAACGCCGGTCCAGTCGGTATTGGTGAAATCCGCTTTGCGGTCTGATACCAAAATTTTGTTTTGCTTGCGATATTCGACGGACAGATAGGCATTGTGACCCTCTTTATCCAGGTCACCCCAGCCATAAATGCCAGATGCATGCAAGGTAGTACCGTCACGACGGGAACTCGTGCCTGCTTCAGCAGACATCTCTGTGCCGACAAATTTTTTCTTCAGAATGACGTTGACAACGCCTGCAATCGCATCTGAACCATAGACAGAAGATGCGCCATCCTTCAGGATTTCGATTCTTTCGATGGCATCAAATGGAATCTGGCTGATATCCACAAAACTGCGCTGACCATCATCCGACAAGGCATACGGTGCCATGCGATGACCATCGATCAACACCAGGGTTGCACCGACAGTAAGTCCGCGCAGGGCGATACCGGATGCGCCACCTGCGAAAGATCCTGGGTTGGCCTGGCTCAATGTACCCTGGCCATTGGCTGTGATATTGCGCAAAACGCTGGAAACGTCGGTATAGCCGCTGGCCTTCATGTCTTGCAAAGTCAGGACTTGTACTGGACTAGGGGTTTCTTTTTCGGTACGGCGTATGTTGGAACCAGTAATTTCTACTCGTTGAACCTTATCACCCGCTTCTGATTGCTGTGCCATGGCAGGTAAAGCTACTACGCCCAAGCCAACTACCAGACTACCGCTAAACATGATCTGTAAAGACCGCGACAACACTGTTTGTTTTAACATTACAACTTTTCTCCAAAGTAAGTCGACTTGGTAAATTTTCCAAGTGAAATTTATCTGTGGCACTTAATAAATCAATTGCTTGTTTATTAGCGCAGCTGATTATGAAAACATTTTTAACATTGTTGGGTCAACTATAACTATTTGCTTTCTACAAAAAAATTTGTATTGTGTGTTCTTTTGGATACTAAGTTTCAAAGAGGCAACTTGTTTGTGCCAATATCAAATGAATGAAAGCCAGGATTTTGTTTTACTGGAAATGAATATATTGTTTATATTGCAATTTCATGAGGAAGGTCTGTAGGAGAACTTGCGTAAGCAAGTAAGGAAAGTGATTAATCTTCGATATGTGAGGCTATGCCGATTTCGTCTTTGAAAATGCATACAAACATCAAGACGACATGCTCTTGCGGGCATAAACTTTGACATGTTCAAACTTGGCAACAAGCGAAAAGCAGGGGAAACTATCCAACCCTATAGGATGGCTTGCTCCTGGTGCTTTTGGTGACAAGTTTCTCATTTAATTGATGTTCAAAAACTGACCGGTCTCGCCGGAGAAAGCAAGGCAAATACCATGTGGCAAGGTGTTATTCCCGCAGTAACGACAAAATTCAACCAAGACGATACGCTGGACTTCAAGGAAATGGAACGTTGTTTCCGTTATTTGATGGATGCCGGTTGCGATGGTCTGATCGCTTGCGGTTCTTTGGGTGAAGGCCCTTTGCTATCGCATGCGGAGCGCATTGATGTCTTGAAATTGACTAAAGAAGTGACCGGCAAGCAGCCAGCCATCCTGACTGTGGCTGAGGCAGCAACGCGTGATGCTTGCGCTTTGGCAGAAAAAGCGGCGAAAGCCGGTGCCGATGGTTTGATGGTCGTGCCCAGCACGATTTATCATACCAACCATCGTGAGACGGTGGCGACTTTGCGCAGCATTGCCAATGCAGGCGATTTACCGATCATGATCTACTCCAACCGCCTGGCTTATCGTGTAGATGTAACGACGGACATGTTGGAAGAACTGGCTGACGACAAGCGTTTTGTTGCCGTGAAAGAATCTTCTGATGATATTCGCCGCACCACAGAAATCATCAACCGCCTGGGCAATCGCTATGACTTGTTCACTGGTGTTGATAATCTGGCTTTTGAAGCATTGACTGCAGGCGCAACTGGCTGGGTAGCAGGTTTGGTCGTAGCTTTCCCGCATGAAACGGTGGCGATCTATCGCCTCATCAAGGCAGGCCGCTATAACGAGGCGCTGGATATTTATCGCTGGTTCCGTCCTTTGCTGGATCTGGATGTTTCTTCTTATCTGGTGCAAAACATTAAATTAGTAGAAGCGCTGGTCATCGATTCCAATGACCGCGTGCGGGCACCGCGCCTGCCGCTGGATGGTGCCTTGCGCAGCCGGGTAGAGCAAGTTGTCAGTGCCTCACTGGCCCAACGCCCTGTTTTGCCAAAATTCAATTAATTATTTATATCGTATCAGTGTGAGATGGCACAGGAAACATGCCTATGAAGACGACAGTGTGTGTCATTGGTGCCGGCATCGTCGGCACCACCTGTGCCTTGAAAATGCAGGAGGAGGGCTATCAAGTCAGTTTGATTGATGCCACCTCTCCTGGATGTGGTGTGACGGCAGCCGGCATGGGGCATCTGGTTGCGCTTGATGAATCTGAGCAAGAGCTGGACTTGTGTCTGTTGTCTTTGCGCTTGTGGAAAGAGTTTTTTACAGAATTTCCCAATGTGGCTGAAGTAAGTCAATGTGGCACGCTATGGATAGCAGAGAATGAAGACCAGCTAAGAGAAGCCCATCATCGGGCGCAGGCCTTGAATGCGCGGCGATGGCGGGCCGAGGCCTTAAGCGGCGAGCAGGTGCAAAAACTGGAACCTGCATTGCGCCCTGGTCTGGCTGGTGGTGTAAGAGTATTTGGCGACAGCGTGGTGTATCCTCCCAAGCTGGCGCATTTCATGGCCCAGCTTTTAGTCAAGCGGGGCGGCAAGCTTATCCTGGGCAAGCGTGTCAATGAGCTGGCAGCAAACCAATTGAGCTTTGCAGATGGTAGCAAGCTGCAGGCCGACATCATCATTGTTGCTGCCGGCCTAGATGTGGCCAGGCTGTTGCCTGAGATTGCCGTGTTTGGTCGCAAAGGTCATCTGGCGATCACGGATCGTTATCCGGGTCGTCTTTCCCATCAAATTGTCAGTATGAATTATGGTCAGGCTGCAATGACTGCCGATGCGCTGGCGGTGGCGGCGAATGTGCAGCCGAGAATGAGCGGTCAGTGGCTGATCGGTTCTTGCCGCCAGGATCAGCAAATCGACACCAGCCTGGATGCCAAGGCCCTGGGGGCAGTTTTGCAGTCAGCCATGACATTATTGCCTTGCCTGGCTGATATGCAAATCATCCGTGCCTGGGCAGGCATGCGCCCGGCTTCACCCGATGGCAGGCCCATCATAGGGCCACATCCTGCATTGGCCGGTGTCTGGCTGGCGGCAGGACATGAAGGCTTGGGGGTGACAACGGCGATGGCAACGGCACACATGCTGGCGGACCAGATTGCCAATCGCGATGGAACTATCGATTATCAGCCCTATTTGCCAGAACGTTTTTTCCCTGTGCGGAGCTTGAAATATGCGTGAACAGCAAACCACGATCGCAAAGATATGGATTAACGGCTCCTCATTTGAGGCGACTACGGAAATGAGTGTTGCGGCAGCCTTAATGCGTTTTGACAGCATGCAAACGCGTCAGTCAGTTTCCGGGCAAGCCCGTTTTGCCGTCTGTGGCATGGGTGTTTGCCAGGAGTGCCGGGTACGTATCAATGGGCAGTCGCATCAACTGGCTTGCCAGGCATATTGCCGCTCGGGCATGGTGATTAATACCGAAACTGCAGGTATGGGAACTTGAGTATGGTGTCAGCGATGTTACCGTTTTCCACCGAAATCCTGATTATCGGTGCTGGCCCGGCTGGATTGGCTGCCGCTGTGGCTGCAGCAGGGCAATCATCCGTCATCACCGTCATCGATGAAAACCAGGCACCAGGTGGTCAGATCTGGCGTGGCGGGCCGAGGCAGTGGCGCGACAAAAGGGCGCATGACTTGTGGAGCGAGCTGGCAAATTGCCTGAACGTGCGTATCGTCTATGGCGTGCGTATCGTTGCTGTCACTGGCAGCAATGAATTTTTGCTTGAGACTGCAGATGGTGCGCAAAAAATTAAGTGGAACAAGCTGATCGTCTGTAGCGGTGCCCGCGAATTGTTATTGCCTTTCCCTGGCTGGACTTTGCCAGGTGTCACGGGTGCCGGTGGTTTGCAGGCCATGATCAAGGCTGGCATGCCTGTGGCTGGAAAAAGGGTGGTTGTTGCAGGCAGTGGCCCCTTGCTATTGGCAGTCGCCGAATCTGTAGTTCGCGCAGGTGGTCAAGTCGTCAGCATAGTCGAAACAAAAAGTACCAGAGACTTGTTCGGGTTCTTCGTGGCCCTGTTCAAGGGACATCGCGGCAAACTGATGCAGTCGCTGAAACTGTTTTGGCAACTGAAACGCGTGCATTATCGCCATGACGCACGGGTAGTAAAGGCGCACGGCGAACAAGGTTTGCGCGGTATCAGCTTGCAACATAATGGCAAGCAAATTGAATTGACCTGTGATTTGCTGGCATGCGGATTTGGCTTGCTACCCAATTTGGAAATGGCCAGCTTGCTGACTTGCGACATTGCCGATGGCAGAATTGTTGTGGATGCCAATCAAATGACAACGCGCGGGGATGTGTGGGCCGCAGGTGAGGCTTGTGGCATAGGTGGTGTTGACAAGGCACTGGCAGAAGGGCACATTGCCGGTTTGACGGCGAGTGGGTTGTCAGTCTCGCCAGATGATGTAGATCGACTCAGTCATGCCAGACAATTCGCTGATTTGCTACAGCAGAGTTTTGCGCTGGATAGCAGCTTACGCAAGTTATGCAGGTCTGACACCCTGGTTTGCCGCTGTGAAGACGTGAGTGCGAAACAATTGTCTGAGTATAGCGACTGGCGTACTGCGAAACTGATGACACGGGCAGGAATGGGCGCATGTCAGGGGCGTATTTGCGGTGCAGCCTGCCAGTTTATTTTTGGCTGGGATACGCCTGGTTTGCGGCAGCCGGTTTTTCCAACAAAAACATCAACCCTGGCCAGCTTGAGTGTGGCGAGCAATAACGATCAATGGCGAACAATAAGCAATAACAAGCAATAACAACGACAAATAAGGAAACATAAAGATGAAGCAACTGTATATCAATGGTGGCTGGCAGGAAGGTGCAAGCATTACCACTACTCGCAACCCCTCTGATCTTGGTGATGTGATTGATGAATATGCCAGCGCAGGTCATGAGCAAGTGGAATTGGCGATCACTGCTGCACGCGATGCAGCAGAAGGCTGGCGCAATTCCGGTGTACAGCAGCGTGCAGATGCGCTTGACAAGATAGGCACGGAAATCAATGAGCGCAAAGCCGAACTCGGCAAACTGTTAGCCCGTGAAGAAGGCAAAACCTTGCCAGAAGCTATTGGTGAAGTAGGTCGTGCTGCTGCCATTTTCAAATTCTTTGCACAGGAATCCTTGCGCATACGTGGCGACAAACTGGCTTCGGTACGCCCTGGCGTGGATGTTGACGTCACCCGCGAACCGATAGGCGTCGTCGGTATTATCGCTCCCTGGAATTTTCCTATTGCTATCCCAGCCTGGAAAGTCGCACCGGCGCTGGCTTACGGCAATACAGTAATCTTGAAACCGGCAGAATTGGTGCCAGGCTGTTCCTGGGCCATGGCTGAGATCATCAGCCGTTCGGGTTTGCCTGCTGGCGTCTTCAATCTCTTGTCTGGTCCCGGTCGTATTGTCGGTGAAGCCTTGAGCAAGGATAGCCGGGTTGATGCCATCAGTTTCACTGGTTCCGTCGGTACTGGCAGCAGGGTGCTTGCCGCTTGTGCTGCCCGTCGTGCCAAAGTGCAATTGGAAATGGGCGGTAAAAATCCACTCGTTATATTGGCAGATGCGGATCTGGATGTTGCAGTCAACGCGGCAATTCAAGGCTCTTATTTTTCTACCGGCCAGCGTTGCACGGCGTCCTCACGCCTCATTGTTGAAGAGCAGATTTACCCGGCCTTTGTGGCAGCAATGGTGGACAAGCTGAAGAGCTTGAAAGTGGGCCATGCCTTGCAAGCTGGTATAGATATAGGTCCGGTAGTAGATCAGTCTCAACTGGACCAGGATTTACGTTATATACAAATAGCCAAAGATGAAGGTGCCAAACTGGCTTTTGGCGGGGAGCGCCTGTCACGTGAGACGGATGGCTATTTCCTCAATCCTGCCTTGTTTGTTGACTGCGATCCTGCCATGCAACATGCCAGGGAAGAGATTTTTGGACCAGTAGCGTCAGTGATTCCAGCTAAAAACTATGAACATGCGCTGCAACTGGCGAATGATACCGAATTTGGCCTGACTGCCGGTATTTGCACCACATCTTTGAAATATGCAACGCACTTCAAGCGTCATGCGCGAGCTGGCATGGTCATGGTCAACCTGCCTACCGCAGGGGTGGATTACCATGTACCATTTGGTGGCAGCAAGGCATCAAGCTATGGTGCCCGCGAACAGGGTAGTGCTGCAGTAGAATTCTTCACCACGATGAAGACTAGTTATACCGGTAGCTGAGCTTATCGCCGCTCTATAGTAAGCAAAAAAGCAGCTAATGGCTGCTTTTTTGCTTTTTCCCTATTTTTTCACAGACTATTCCCGTTTCTCCCTGCTATCTACTGTTCGAACCGTGATTTGTGCATTCTGTCGCATACACATGGAAGCGCCGGGGCTTCTTTTATAAGATGCTTACATCGAAGCACAGAACACAAGAAATCATCCAATTTACAAAGTTGCCCAGGGAGCCCATCATGACATCAAATATCACATCAAATAAGCGCATCGCCATCGTTCTCTTATCCATTCTGGTTTTTGCCACGATAGCCATATTCTCTACTCATGGCATGGACATACAAATTGATGGCGAGCATGTCGACGGTGTAGGTGGCTTCTTCGGTACATTGCTGGGTTGCGGAATTGCCGTGTTGGCAGTCTTTTTTGCCCTTAGTCTGACAGGTGTGGTATTGGCAGGTGTCGCAGTTTTATTATGTGTGGTTTTTGCTGTGGTACTGGGTTCACTGGCGCTGGCTTTACTGCCCTTGCTTTTCCCTATATTGCTGGTGGTAGGTTTGGTCGCGCTGTTCTCACGTCGCAAAACTGTCTGAGTTTCATTGAGTTTCATCCAGGTTTGGTACGTAAAATAAATTGCATGGCTTGTTCTGCAAGTTCATCAATACTGATACCTGAGCCGCGTCTATACCATTGCGCGGTCCAGTTCAGCGTACCAAACATCAATAATTTATCCAGATGCGTGGGCATGGCCCAGTCTCCTGTAGCATGCAGGGCGATGATGATTTTTTCCCACGCTGCTTCATATCTGTCCTTCAGCGAAATGATACGTGCACGAGCTGGTTTGTCCAGCGCACGCCACTCATACAGTAGCACAGCAATAAAATCATGCTCGGGAGCCAGCAAGGTATTCAAGTGTACTTTGACCAGGTGTTGAAAGGCTACACGCGGCGATAAATCTTCCAAGGCCAGTTTCTCTATTTCTTCCAGTGATTTTTGCATGCCTTGTTCCATCACGGCGACCAGGATGTCCTGTTTGGTCTTGAAGTGATAAAACCAGCTACCGGACTGTATTCCTACTGCCGCAGCGATATCGCGCACGGTGGTATTGTCATAGCCTTTTTTCCTGAACAATTGTGCTGATTTCCTGATCAAATCCTGGCGTATGCTTTCCGATTCATCCAGTGCAGGACGACCGCGTTTTTTTGTCACGCCAGTACTTAGCGATGCTGTATTTATTGCGTCTGTAGAAATTTCTTTAGGCATTGCTAATGGGGGGAATCTTCTAAAAAGTGGAGAGTTGGACTCTTATCGACTGTCTTGATGGTAACCTTAAACATGACTGCTATCAATTAAGCGATAGATAAATCAGGCACAAAAGCCTGAACCGATAATAAAGGGGACACAAGATGCAAATCAAGCCAAGCTGGATGACGCCTGAGCTGGAAAGTTTCAGGGATGCGGTACGTCGTTTTGTCACAGCCGAAGTCACACCTCATCAGGAACACTGGAAAAAGCAACAGCATGTCGACCGCGATGTCTGGGACAAGGGCGGTGCCATGGGTATCTTGCTGGCCGACATACCAGAGCAATATGGTGGTTCAGGTGGCAGTTTTGCGCATCAATCCATTGTTTTTGAAGAGCTGACTTATGCCGGTGACATGGCCTTTGGTATCCATGTGCATGCCATCGTTGCCCATTATATTTTGAACCAGGGTACGGAAGAGCAAAAGCTCAAGTATCTCCCTAAGCTGGCCTCAGGCGAAATGATCGCTGCCATCGCCATGTCTGAACCGGGTGCCGGGTCTGACCTGAAAGGGATACGTACCACTGCCAGGCGCGATGGTGACAGCTATGTCATCAATGGTTCCAAAACCTTCATATCAAATGGTTATATGGCCGATCTGGTCGTTGTTGTGACCAAGACCGACCCTGAAGCTGGTGCCAAAGGTGTTTCCTTAATCATGGTGGAAACCAAAGACTGCCCAGGTTACCGGGTAGGACGCATACTGGAAAAGATAGGACAAAAAGGCCAGGATACTTGCGAGCTGTTCTTTGATGATGTGCGGGTGCCGCTGGACAGGGTACTCGGTGGTGTTGAAGGCAAGGGTTTTACCCAGTTGATGACTGAGCTGCCTTATGAACGCACGATACTGGGAGTATCCGGCGTGGCTGCCATAGAGCGCGCACTGGATTTGACGATTACCCATACCCGTGAACGCAAGGCCTTTGGCCAGGCGCTGATAGAAATGCAGAATACCCGCTTTGTACTCGCAGAAATCAAGACCGAGGCAACGATAGCCCGTACCTTCATCGACCGCTGTATAGTCGATATGATGGAAGGCCGCATGGATACCGAACTGGCATCGATGGCCAAATACTGGATATCTGATTTACAGTGCAAGGTCATCGACCAATGCCTGCAGTTATTCGGCGGTTATGGCTATATGCTGGAATACCCGATAGCGCAAATGTATGTCGATGCGCGAGTGCAGCGTATCTATGGCGGCGCGAATGAAATCATGAAAGAAATCATTTCACGCAATCTGTAAACTGGAATGGAAACGGGGAAGAACATGGCTGGACCTTTACAGGGTATACGTGTCATAGAAATGGTAGGTTTAGGGCCTTGTCCCTTCGCAGCCATGATGCTGGCCGATATGGGGGCGGAAGTGATACGCATAGACCGTAAGCTGGCACCTGGTGTTAATAATCCTTTTCCCATGCTGGGCACCAAATATGATGTCATGGCGAGAGGGCGACGCTCGCTGGCACTGGACTTGAAGCAGCCAGAAGCCAAAGCCGTATTGCTGGATTTGATTGAAAATGCCGATATCCTGCTGGAAGGTTTTCGACCTGGGGTCATGGAAAGACTGGGCCTGGGGCCGGAAGTTTGCCAGCAACGTAATCCACGCCTGATATATGGACGAATTACTGGCTGGGGCCAGGACGGCCCGCTGGCACAGGCGGCAGGGCATGACCTGAATTACATCGCACTCAGCGGCATGCTGCATGCCATGGGCAGGGCTGATGCGCCACCAGCACCACCCCTGAATCTCGTGGGTGATTTTGGCGGCGGTGCCATGATGCTGGCTTTTGGCGTAGTCTGCGCTGCCCTGGAAGCACGTAGTTCTGGCAAGGGCCAGATAGTGGATGCCGCTATGGTCGATGGTTCGGCTTTGTTGGGGGCGATGATTTATGGCTTCCGTGCCTTTGGTGCATGGTCAGACCAGCGCGGTGCGAATATGCTCGATGGTGGCGCGCATTTTTATGACACCTATGCTTGCTCTGACGGTAAATTCATCTCCATAGGAGCAATAGAACCACAGTTTTATACCCTGTTACTGGAACGTGCCGGTATCACTGATCCCGCATTCAATGTGCAAATGGATAGTCGGAAATGGCCAGAACTGAAAGAGAAATGCACTGCATTGTTCAAGACCAGGACTCGCCAGCAATGGTGTGAGCTGATGGAAGGAACAGACATTTGCTTTGCACCGGTACTGGACATGGCAGAAGCACCTGGGCATCCGCACAATAAAGCCAGGGGCAATTTCACCGATGTTGAAGGCATATTACAGCCAGCACCTGCACCGCGATTCAGTCGAACCGCAGCAGAAATCAGCAGACCACCAGCAACGCCAGGCCAGCATAGCGCAGAGATTTTGCTTGACTGGGGGCTAAGCGAAGAAAGGATTATCAGCTTAAAAGAAAAGCAGGTAATTTGAGATCGTCATTGTTGCTCTATCAGTTTTGCGGCAGCTTCAAATTCAAACTGATGCATGAAATGCCTGAGCTGTATCATGGTGTCAGAGTTGAATTGGCTGGCAATTGCGGTTTCATTTTCTTCAAACAGACTCTGCGCATCTGCATCTGACGCCGCGAGCAAGCTGCGCAGCTCAGTCACAAGGTTTTTTGCCTCGGCTTCATCGACGATGATTTCTGCTTGCTGGGGTAAAATCCCTGGCAGCACCGTTTTTAACTCATCCAGCACGGCATTGAGTGACTGCGCAAGTGGTTCCAGGCTTTCGAGAATGAATTCCCGGCTTTCTTCTTTGCTGAGTTTGTATTCCAGTTCTGCCGCTATTTTTTGCAGTTTCGTAGCTCCTATACTGCCAGCCAGGCCCTTGAGGGTGTGGCTGAGGCGCTCTGCATTGCCATATTCGCTGATTTGTATGAGCCGGTTTAATTCATGCAGGGTATCTGCCTGACTTTGCTCAAATCTGTGCAACATATTGATATAAAACTCATGGCGCCCGCCCATATAGTGCAAACCCAGGCTGGTATCTAGTTCATTGAATTGCGGGAATCCTGCGTCCTCGTCATCAAACACCGTACTGGTGATCAGGCTACCGGGTACGGGTAATTCATGCTCGGTATCCATCCAGTGCGAGACTATGCTGAACAAGGCATCTGGCTGTATGGGTTTGGTCAGGTAATCCTGCATGCCTTCGCGCATGCAGCGCTCACGAATATCACCAACGGCATGCGCAGTCAGAGCGATGATGGGTGTGTCATCCATGCGCGCGTCCTGCCTGATTTTTGCTGCGGCTTCATGGCCATCCATGATGGGCATTTGTAAATCCATGAAGATCATGGCGTAAAAGCCAGGCTCATTTGCCATGATGAGGCGTACGGCCTCTTCACCATTATCGGCAACATCAGCGGTAATGCCTATCATGCTCAACAACTCTAAGGCAATTTGCTGATTGACAGGATTATCTTCAGCCAGCAAAACACGGCGACCAGCATGGTTTTGTGCAGCGATATTGGCACTGTAGGTGTTGCGTGACTCTGCATGGCTGTCTGATTCGCCATGCAGACTGAAATCTATTTCCAGTGGCAAGGTGAATGAAAATGTAGAGCCCTGATTTTCCTGACTATAGACGGCAATTTGCCCTCCCATCAATTCCACCAAACGACGCGAAATTGATAAACCCAGACCTGTGCCACCATACTTACGGGTGGTTGAGCCGTCGGCCTGGGTAAACGGCAGGAACAGGCTTTGCTGCTGTTGGGCAGACATGCCTATGCCAGTATCCCGTACTGAAAATGTCAGATCAGTGGTCTCGGATGGCATGGGCAACCTTTTGACGCTGAGTTCTATTTCACCTCCACTGGGGGTAAATTTGACGGCATTATTGACCAGATTGGTCAATATCTGGCCCAGTCTCAGCGGGTCACCACGCAAACGTGCGGGAACTTCCTCCGCAATTTTTACAATATAGGCAATTTGTTTTTCTATGGCTTTCTGGCTGGTCAGCGTGGATACGCTATTGAGCACATCCTTGATGGAAAATGAAATATTCTCCACATCCAGCATACCGGCTTCTATCTTGGAAAAATCCAGTATGTCATTGATGATGCCTAGCAGCGATTCACCAGCATGATGAATTTTGCTGACATAGTCATACTGCTTGGGCGTCAACCTGGTTTGCAGGGCCAGGTGAGCCAGGCCTATGACAGCATTCATGGGTGTGCGGATTTCATGGCTCATATTCGCCAGAAATTCACTTTTCAATCTTGTTGCATCTTCGGCTTTTTTGCGTGCCTGCCGTTCTGTCATGCTGGCAGATTCCAGCTGTTGCTGGGTCAGCCTCAATTCGCGATAAGCGTGGGCATTGTCCAGTGCGATCGCTCCATACGAGCATAATGAGCGGAAAATCAGACATTCCCTTTCACCATAAGCATGTTCGCGTGGAGTCTGTATGCTCATTACGCCCAATATGCGTTCACCTATGCTGAGTGGCGCAAATAACAGGCTCAAGGTTTCCAGGGTATTGGGCACCACTGGAAAATCATTGTCAGGACGCAATTCAAGCTTGATTTCTCGTCTTTCACGTACGCAACGTGCGCTGGAAGCGCGCTCGTCATTGAGTGCTACTTCATGGTAGGGATGAGGCAGATTTTCTTCTATGCCAAAGGCCTGCGTCAGCTTTTGCCCATCGGGGGACAACAAATAGATAATGAAGGTAGTCGCATCCAGCAAATCTTTGAGGTGAAAATGTATGGCTTCAAACACTGCTTCAGGCTCAAGATTAGATGTGATTTGCTGACCTATCCTGCCCAGCCGTTCCAGCGTGGCACCAGCTTCTTGCAAAGTCGCTGCCCGGCGTGCTTCTGATGCCGCAATCAATCTGTGTTGCTCGACTTCTGCACGTATCAACTCTGTCTCATGCCTGACCTGTGCCATGGCGGTACGATTATTGGCCTGTTTTTTACTTTCGCGCTGTTCTGCTGTAATGGCATGTCTTGCATACAGCAGAGCCTTGCCCGTGTCACCCACATCTGACCATGCATCACTTAAGGCCATCAATAATTCGGTACTCGCCTGCCAGCCCTCGGTCAGTTCGCCGGTCTGCAAAGACTCTTCCAGATAGTGAATGATGGCATTGGGTGCATCCATTTTTTCTGGCATGGTAATCACATGGCGTGCATGTATTTCTGCCAGCGTTTGATTCAGCGTAACACCGAGAGCGGTAAACTGATGTTGATGTATCAGTGTCCTTGCCTCGGCAATCGCTGCCAGCGCAGCATTTGCCTGTCCATCAATCGAAAGAGCCCGGGCATAACGGATCAGGGTTTGTGGCAGGTCATCCATGGAATGTGCAGCGCGAAACAAGGTGATTGCTTCATCGAAGGCCGAGATTGCCTTTCCGGTTTCGCCTTGCATGAGCAAACATTCTGCCAGTTCAGCATTTACTATGGCCTTGTTAATGCCTGCTGGTGTTCTGGAAAAACCGCTCAATGCTTCTTCCAGCGTTTTTTGACTGCGTTCATATTGCCCAAGTTGTCGCAACAAACTACCCAGGTGGGCCATGGCATTGCCGATTAATGCGGGCCATTCAGTTTCGTGAGCGCGTTCTGCGGCCCAGTCGAAAACGCCTGCTGCACCCTCCAGATCGCCAACAGTTTGCATGGATTCGCCAGAATTACCCGCGGAAACGATAGCCAGTCTGATCATGCCTGCCTGGCGGGCCAGTTCACTGGCTTGCAGGTAATGTACAGAGGCACGTGCGGGTTCCCGTCTGCCCTGGATAACGCCAGATGCCGCTGCCATATGTGCTGCCACGGCGGGGTGCTCGCGATGCTGGTATTGTTTGTCAAAGACCGAGTGCCTGACTGAGGCGGCCAGGGGATCATAAAAAGCCAGTTCATAGATGGCCCAGGATTCAGCTATCGCCAGTCTCAAGCTGTCGTTTGCCCTGGTATACCAGCTAATTGCAGTAGCACAGGCACGGGCTTCACGAGCAGCGTCGCCTTGCTCCAAAGCCAGGGCTGCGCTGGTCAGGCTGGCATCACCCAGACCGATACTGTCGTTGAGATCACTGAATACTGTAATCGCTTCAGCCAACAGGCGTTCGGCATTATTAAGATCGCAAAACAAAGCCGCAATTTCTGCACGGATCAGGCAAAGTTGTGCATGAAATTGTCTTCTCAGGGTTTCTGGCGCATCCAGATCTGCCAAATCCGCCAGGGCCGCTGTCGCCAGTGCGGACGCATACTGGCTATCCCTTTGCCTTAAGTGCCATGCCAGTGCCAATTGACTCATGAATTTATCCAGGCCCTGTGCCGACGTCAGCCTGTTGTTAAGCTGGCTTACTTCTTCATCGGTGGCAAATAGATTCATGGTCGCAGGCGAAATAGAATTGCTCAAATCATACCTTATGCCAGCCTGCTTGGCGGTTTAAGAGCGATACGGTGTTGCAATCTCCGCAAATATGTTCATGACTTGATGCAAACAGGAACTTTTACTGACCTTACGTATCTCATTTGAGCTTCTTGATATCCTCTTGATATATTATCGCTCGCTCGAAGTCATAGCAAAATCATGAGTATTGTTGAAGTGTTGTGAATTAAATAAAAATTATCAAGGGAGAGTGTATGCGTGTGTCAAAACTATTGCCTTTGGCCTGGGCTGTCATGCTGTGCTTGCCAGCGCTGGCTGCTGAGCCAGTCACCAAACCGGATGCTGAGAAAAAGAAGTGGGATGTCAATCATCCACCCGGCGAAAGCAAGACAGTCAATATTGACACCCGTACTGGCACCTGGATGAGCGTGGATGTCAGCCCCGATGGCCAGCAACTGGTATTTGATTTGCTCGGCGACTTATATACGCTACCCATAGCTGGTGGCGAAGCAAAGGCTCTGACACACTCCATCGCCTGGGAAATGCAGGCGCGTTTTTCGCCGGATGGCAAGCAGATTGCCTATATGTCTGACGCCGGCGGCGGTGACAATGTCTGGGTCATGAATACCGATGGCAGCAATGCTCATGCTGTCAGCAAAGAAGATTTCCGGCTTTTGAATAATCCCGTCTGGCATCCGAATGGTCAGTATATCGCCGCCCGCAAGCACTATACCGGCACCCGTTCATTGGGTTCAGGTGAAATCTGGCTGTATCATCAGAGTGGTGGCACAGGTGTGCAATTGAATGAAAAGCCCAACTGGCAAAAAGACCTGGGTGAGCCGGCATTCTCGCCAGATGGCCGCTATGTTTATTATTCGCAAGACACAACGCCGGGTACGTCCTTTGAATACAACAAAAATTCCAACGGACAGATTTACCAGATTTTCCGCCGTGACCTGCAAGATGGCAAGGTCAAGGCACTTGTCAGTGGCCCTGGTGGCGCAGTACGTCCAGTACCTTCGCCAGATGGCAAATACCTGGCCTTCGTGCGCCGCATCCGCAATCAGTCTGCCTTGTTCCTGAAAAATTTGCAAACAGGTGAAGAAACAGCAGCCTGGTCAGAGCTGGAGCGCGACATGCAGGAAGCCTGGGCCATACAAGGCGTGTATCCAGCCTTTGCCTGGATGCCGGGCAGCAAAGAGATCGTTGTCTGGGCCAAGGGTAAGCTATGGCGTCTCGACCCATTTAGCCACAAGGCAGTGGATATTCCTTTTCATGTACAAGACACCAGGGAGGTGCGCAGTGCCTTGCGCTTCCCGCAAGAGGTTGCGCCTGATCAGTTTGATGTCCATCAGTTGCGCTGGGTGAATGTCGCGCCGCACGGGGATAAAGTTGTCTACTCGGCGCTAGGACATATCTATGTCAAAGACCTGCCAAACGGCACGCCTCATCGCCTGACCACGCAAAACACGCATTTTGAATTCTTCCCCAGCTTTTCACGCGATGGTAAATCCGTGGTGTTTAGTAGCTGGAATGATGAAAAACTGGGTGCAGTCAGAACAGTGGAACTTGCCAGCGGCAAGGAGATCATCGTCACCAAAGCACCGGGCAAATATTTACAGGCGCGTTTTTCACCTGATGGTAAGCAGGTCGCCTATGTCAAAGCCAAGGGCGGTTACCTGACTACGCCCTGGTATGGCATGGAAACGGGTGTGTTCCTGGCGAATGCAGACGGCAAATCCGAGCCGCGTCTGTTGACGGAAGAGGGTGGTTCGCCGCAATTTGGCAAGGATGGGCAGGCGGTGTATGTCACACGTACCCAGTACACAGGCGAAGTTGACTGGACTACTTCACTGGTACGCCTACCTCTGGATGGACAGCCTGAGCAGCCAGTCGCAAAAAGTGAATTTGCTGGTGAATTTGCGATTTCGCCAGATGGCGAATGGCTGGCTTTTGGTGAGCGCTACCATGCTTATGTGACGCCATTGCCCCTGGCTGGCAAGGCAGTCACCATAGGGCAGAAAATGGATGCCCTGCCAGTCAAGCAACTGGATGTGAATGCCGGTCAATACCTGCACTGGTCTGGCGACAGCAAACGCATCAATTTCTCACTCGGTGATGAATTATTTAGCCGTGATTTGAAAGAGACTTTTGCTTTCGTGCCGGGCGCACCTGCTGAATTACCTAAGCCGGTAGAGCAGGGCCAAAAGATAGGCTTCCGTCAGGTGGCTGATAAACCGAATGGCTATACAGTCATATCTGGCGCCAGAATCGTCACTATGAAAGGCGAAGAAGTCATAGAAGATGGCCGTATCGTCGTCAAGGATAACCGCATTGTCAGTGTCGGCAAATCTGCGGATGTGGCCATACCTGCAGGCGCAACCCAGATCGACGCCAAAGGCAAAACCATCTTGCCGGGCCTGGTTGATGTGCACTGGCATGGCGCCATGGGTGAGAGCGGCATCATCCCGCAACAAAGCTGGGTTAATTATGCATCTCTGGCTTTTGGTGTGACGACTATCCACGATCCATCGAACGATACTGGTGAGATATTCACACAAAGCGAATTGCAAAGAACAGGGCAAGTGCTGGGACCACGCATTTACTCTACCGGCACCATACTCTACGGTGCCAAAGGTAATTTCGCCGCCATCGTGAATAATCTCGATGACGCCTTGACGCATCTGAAACGACTCAAGGCAGCAGGTGCTATATCGGTCAAGAGCTACAACCAGCCAAGGCGCGAACAACGACAGCAAATTCTGGAAGCGGCACGCCAGACGCAAATGATGGTGGTGCCTGAAGGTGGTTCTCTGTTCCAGACCAATATGAGCATGGTGGTCGATGGCCATACTGGTGTGGAGCATGCCTTGCCAGTTGAGAAAGTTTATGACGATGTCAAGCAACTGTGGTCGCAGACCCAAGTTGGTTATACGCCGACCCTGGGTGTTGCCTACGGCGGCCTCGATGGCGAACACTATTGGTATGCCCGCACCGATGTCTGGAAACATCCGTTGTTGAGTAAATATGTGCCGCGTTCGGTATTGGAGCCACGCAGTGTCAGGCGTGAAACCGCGCCGGAAGAGGACTTCAATGTGATCAAGGTAGCGCAAGCGGCAACAGCCTTGCAACGCGCTGGTGTTCCCGTTAACCTGGGTGCACATGGTCAGCGTGAAGGTCTGGCAGCGCACTGGGAATTGTGGATGCTGGTCAAAGGCGGCATGACGCCCATGGAAGCGATACGCAGTGGTACCATTAACGGCGCACGCTATCTGGGCATGGATAAAGACATAGGTTCTCTGGAAGTCGGTAAGCTGGCTGATTTGATGATTATTGATGGTGACGTACTCAAAAACATTGAGCAATCAGACAAACTCAGCCACGTCATGCTGAATGGGCGTCTGTATGAAGCTGGTACCTTGAATGAAGTAGGTAAAACCAAAAAAGCGCGTAAGGCTTTCTTTTTTGAGGGTAAAAATGGTGGGGAGATGCCTGTGGAA
Source organism: Undibacterium sp. Di27W (assembly GCF_049340345.1). Classification (NCBI taxonomy): domain Bacteria; kingdom Pseudomonadati; phylum Pseudomonadota; class Betaproteobacteria; order Burkholderiales; family Oxalobacteraceae; genus Undibacterium; species Undibacterium sp. Di27W. The sequence goes on from NZ_JBMPOS010000001.1 coordinate 939,102, forward strand.
GGAGAGGCGCATGCGCACGGGCATTGATATTTATCTGGAATAAGCTTTGAATCAAAAAAAAATGCAGCTATTGATCAAAAAATAGCTGCATTTTTTACATCTTTCGTAGGACAAGCATACAGTTTGTTCCTGCGATTTTGCCTGCCTGTATCCTAAATTGCCGATGGCATGTGTCACAATAGAGGTCTGACGCATAAGCTGGGCGCATTTAATGTTGCATTAATATTATTGATTGCCTTGGCCTTGCAGCTTTGATTCTATGTCCAACCATCTGGAGTTCTATCATGTTTCAGCACGTCGAAGCCTATCCTGGCGATCCTATCTTGTCTTTGAACGAGGCCTTTGGTAAAGACCCGCGCACCAACAAGATCAATTTGTCTATTGGTATTTATTTTGACGATGCTGGCAAGATTCCCATGCTGCCATCCGTACGTGCAGCAGAACACAAGGTCGTGGCAGATGCAGGTGCACGTCCTTATTTGCCTATGGAAGGTGCAGCAAATTTCCGCACCGCGGTGCAGGAACTCTTGTTTGGTGCAGACAGCGCAGCCGTCAAGGCTGGCCGTGTCGTGACTATACAGTCTGTCGGCTCCAGCGGTGGTCTGAAGGTAGGCGGCGATTTTATCAAACGTTATTTCCCAACATCGACCATGCTGCTCAGCGATCCTACCTGGGATAACCACAAGGCTGTGTTTGAAGGTTGTGGCCTGACTGTCAAAACCTATCCTTACTATGATGCGGCAACTGGTGGCTTGCGATTTGACGCCATGATAGAAGCATTGAAAGCTGCAGAAAAGAAGAGCATCGTCCTGTTGCACGCCTGCTGCCACAATCCTACTGGCGTAGACCTGACGCAAGAGCAATGGCAACAACTGGTGCCAGTATTGAAAGAGCGTGAACTGATCGCCTTCCTCGACCTGGCTTACCAGGGTTATGGCGATGGTATCGTAGAAGATGCCTATGCTGTGCGCCTGCTGGCTGACCAGGGTTTGAGCTTCTTCGTTGCCAACTCCTTCTCCAAGAGCATGAGCCTGTATGGCGAACGTTGCGGTGCCCTGAGCGTGGTTTGCCCAGATGCTGCACAGGCAGTGAATGTACTGGGTCAGATGAAGGCAACTATCCGTCGCAACTACTCCAATCCACCTTTGCATGGCGGCCAGTTGGTAGCCCGTGTATTGAGTGATCCTGAGTTGCGCCCTATGTGGGAAGCAGAAGTGGTCGCCATGCGTGACCGTATCCAATTGATGCGCCGTAAATTGCATGATGTGCTGAGTGCAAAATTGCCAGGCCGTGATTTCAGTTATTTCCTGACACAGCGCGGCATGTTCAGCTACACAGGTCTGACTGCTGAACAATGTGATCGTTTGAAGGAAGAGTTCGGCGTCTATCTGGTGCGTTCTGGCCGTATGTGCGTTGCGGGTTTGAATACCGGAAATGTAGAAGCAACTGCTAGTGCGATTGCTGCTGTTCTGGCTTAATTTATATAGATCCCCTGTTTTTGCAAAATAGGGGATTTTTATTTACATCCCTATAGTAGTCACCGATAGCAATTCATGCAGCATGTTCCAATGAGCTTATGCGAGCGCAAGCAGCGCCTTGGATGATAGACACCCCAGGCACATCGCCGGGTCATCCCAGCCATAATCTGGAAAATCCAGGATGCCGCAATTTTAATTTGAATTGATGGGCCTGATTTAAGGCTGAGGTTCTAAGGCCTGTTACATGAAAACTCATTGCATCCATTGGCCTCTTCAGTTTGTTTTATATCTGAAGTAACAGGCTTTTCTGTAGCATGTGTTTCTGCTATCAGTTGACCTAGTATATAACCCAGTTTAAGGTCATCAATGTGGCCAAAGTGATGAAATCTGATACGACCTTTTTTGTCTATCAGCAAGATACTGGGTGTGCCACGTAAGCCATATTTCTGCATGCTCAAAGGTATTCCACTGTGTGGGTCTGGCATGTCGATAGCTATGGGGAAACTTAAGCGGTATTCATGAATAAAGGCCTGTAAGGCTGCTTTGCCCATCACCTGATGATGTTCAAATACAGTGTGTAATCCTATCACCGCAAGTTCTTGCTGCGAAAATGCATTTCTTACCGCGCTTGCCTGTGGTAAGCCATGCGTAACACAGGAAGGGCATAGCATTTGAAAGCTATGCAGAAATACGACTTTGCCGCATAAAGAATGCAAGTCGATGGCTGTATCAGTATTAAGCCAGTCTGTAGTGATGAGCTCTGGTGCGATGCTATTGATTAAAGACATTGTCATTTCCTCATTTTCATTTGAATTGAGTGCGGCGCCAGCCGCACCCAGAAAAAGCCAGATTAATTTTTACTGATGGTATTCAGTTTGATTTTGGGAAAGTCCACCGGGACATCCAGCGCGACATTGATATAGTTGGTGTACAGGTTGAGGGCAATATGTGCCATGATTTCTACGACATGTTCATCGTCATAGCCATGTGATCGCAATGTTTCCACGTCATCTTTGCTGATTTGCGCACGCTGGCTGACTACTTTCAAGACAAATTTCAATACGGCATCAGTTTTCGCATCATGCGAATTGCCAGCCTGGGCTGCCGTCATTTCTGCACTGCTGGCACCCGCTTTTTGTCCAAGAACTGTATGTGCCGCGAGGCAGTATTCACACTGATTTTGGTTTGCGATTGCCACTGCAATTTGTTCTCCCAGTTTTACCGGGATGACACCCTTACCCAGGGCCGCAAATGCAGACCACATGCTATCGAGGGCGGCGGTGGAGTTGGCAACAGCGCGAAACATATTTGGTGTGGCACCAAAAGCAGTATTGATGTCATTCAAAATGGCATGACGGGTACCAGAAGTTTCTTTGAGATTGATGAGTTGAACATGGGACATGGTGATTCCTTTCGGAGTTGACTTACTGATTGATTTTGCCTGGCAGGCTTAAATTGCCTGAGGCGACTTTGAAAACATTGGTGACGCAGAGCAGTGGCGCATGGACACTGGCATTGACACGCAGGGCCGCAGTGACGCCATCGAAACCGGCAGATTGAATGCTGGCAATATCATCAAACGGCACGCGCACTTCCAGCGTCTTGCCTTTGAATATGGGGCTCCAGCCCGGGCTGTCTATAAGTATTGGCAAGCCTGGCCAGGTTTTGGGCAGGCGGGGTTTGCTACCCTCGGGAATATCAACTACCTTCAACGCATCTTTGCCACAAGCCTGGTCGGGCTGCAAGACTACCCAGTGCGAGTGCCAGACATCGCCATCATTATTGGGGTTGCCATCGCCATTTTCATCAAACAGCGGGGTGTCGTCAAAGTCAGGATGAGAGGTAACGACAAAAGCCAGGATGCCGCTTTTGGGCTCGAAACCCACTACGGATGGGTCCAGCGTAGTTGGCCAGACATAAGAGAAAACAGAGCTGCCCGCCAGCTTGCCTGATTTGGCAGGCCTGGTCTTGCCAGCCTTGCCAGAGACAGCAATATGAAAAATTGCCACATTAGCTTCAGTGGTAATCTTGGTATGGAAAATATCAAAGTCAGGTTTGATCTTGCTGCTGGCTTCAGTTTGTATGCCACCATGATGTGCGTGATCATGCGCTGCTGCCCAGTGCGTTGTGCTGGCCATGGTCAGGCTGAGACCAAAACCAAGACTGAGGCAGAGTTTTTTGTATCTGTGTTTCATGTTTATCTTTCAAATGTCATATGACGGTTCTGTTTTTTGCCACGCATTGCCAGGCGAATTTCTGATGCGTGTACTGCTCATATCCGATGCAAGAACCACAGCATCAAATTATATAAATAGGAATCCTAATTATATAGGGTAAAAAAATAGGCAATCTGCCTTAGCTCACTCATTTCAGCTGTTCGATTCTCACTTATTCATTCTTATTTCATTTCTATCTTTTTCCAGTTGCTGCGAATGATGTTACTTGCTGTTTGTTGATGTTCAGGACAATCGAGGCGTAATTGCTCTTTGCGTAAAGGGGCATCTACCAGGGCGCAGTGGTGGGGCGCCAACAAATCGTCGTGCCTGTCTGGCATGAAGTGGGCACATGTGACGCAGGCGCGTATATCAGGGAAATGCTCGGCTTGCTGCAATTTGCCTATCAGGTTCAACAGACTGGTAAAAGTTTGCTCTTGTGCTGCAGGTGACAATTGCGCGATAGCCTCGCTGGCAAACCCGGTTGCACCAGATATTTTTTTGACCAGGGTATGGCCGTCAGCAGTAAGTCTCAAAGCGATGGCCCGGCCATCGTCTGATGCACGGGTCTTTTCTACCAGCCCCTTGGCAGTCAATGAACTGACAGAATCACTGGCACTGGCGGTGCTGACGCCCAATTGCTCGGCTATCCATGACAGCCTGACAGCATCCTTGCGTGCCGCCAGCATATCTATGATATCGACTTGGGTGGGATTCAAACCTTCAGAAGTAGCGAATTGCCAGGTGCCAGAGCGCAAGACGCCTGCAATTCTGGCGATAGCATCGAGTATGCGTTCACTGGTTGCTGGAGTTTCTTCCCATGGATGCTTGGCTGGCTTTTTCATGCAAGTATTATGGCGCAAGAAAATGAATATGTAAAGGAGTCCTAATTAAATTGTTTGTGCTTTGATTTATCTGGATTTGCCTGCGTCTATAAAGCGGGTTTTGCCAGAGCCATCATAAACGGGTAAGGCTGATGCTCAAATCAGGTGTTGAAGGTAGAGACACTTAATTTTTCTTCTGGGATGTTAATCCACTGGATGCAGGCGTGTTTCAGCTTTTCTGGATTGCCGTTGGTGTAAGCATTAATGCGGGGAATATCGCTGTTGCTGGTTTTCAGATCGCGCTCAATGAGCAAACGTTGTATTTGGGATGCAACGGCTTTTCCTGTATCAATGAGTTTGATGGGTTCACCTTCCGGAATATGCGCAGATATGAGTTCCTGTATGAGCTTGGCTACAAAAGGATAATGGGTGCAGCCTAGTACCAATGTATCTATTTTTGCGGCTAGCAAAGGGTTCAGATATTTTTCCAGTAAGAGCCTGGTCTGCTCTGCATTTGCTTCGGCTTTTTCTATTTGATCGACCAGGCCTACGCAGGCTTGTGGAATAAATTCCACTCCGGTCTCCGTACTTAACTTTGTGCTTAAGCGCTGATACTTTTCGCTTTGTAATGTAGAGAGGGTAGCCAGTACGCCGACTTTTTTTGTTTTGCTGAGCAGGCTTGCCGGTTTCAAACCCGGTTCCATACCAACAATGATGAGGTCTGGATAATGCAGTCGCAGATGTTTGATTGCCGCAGCAGTAGCTGTATTGCAGGCAACTACCAGGACCTTGATTTTTTTGCTCAACAAAAAATCTGCGACGGCGATACTGCGTTCCAGAATTTCTGCACTGGTTTTGTCACCATAAGGTGCAAAACCTGAATCTGCCACATACAGCAATGCTTCATGTGGCAGAGTTTGGCGTATATGCTGCAATACTGACAGACCACCAAGACCAGAATCAAATACTCCAATTGGAGCGGAGCGTGCAAATTCCTTTGATGCCATTGGGGTATTAATTCCTGTTTCTGTCAGTAAAATTCAGCAATAGTCAGGATGCGATCAGGATGCGCTGACAGGAATAATACCTATCTTCGCCTGCCATTCTTTGGGGCCGGTATTGTGTACCGATGTACCACTGGAATCAACCGCCACCGTGACTGGCATATCGACGACATCAAACTCATAAATCGCTTCCATACCGAGATCAGCAAAACCAACGACCGTAGCTGATTTGATGGCCTTGGAAACCAGGTAAGCTGCGCCGCCTACAGCCATCAAGTATGCAGACTGGTGTTTGCGTATGGATTCTATGGCGACTGGGCCGCGTTCTGCCTTGCCTATCATCGAGATCAGGCCGGTTTTTTCTAGCATCATGTCGGTAAATTTATCCATGCGGGTAGCGGTAGTCGGGCCAGCCGGGCCAACTGCTTCATCACGCACAGGATCAACCGGGCCTACGTAGTAAATCACGCGGTTGGTGAAATCGACCGGCAATGACTCGCCCTTGGCCAGCATGTCCTGAATGCGTTTGTGGGCTGCATCACGGCCAGTCAGCATTTTGCCATTTAAGAGCAAGGTCTGGCCCGGCTTCCAGGACGCGACTTCTTCCTTGGTCAGGGTGTTCAGATCGATGCGCTTGGATTTTTCTGTGTCGGGTGCCCAGCTTACATCTGGCCAGTCAGACAGTTTTGGTGGTTCTATATAGCTGGGGCCAGAACCATCGAGCACAAAATGCGCATGACGGGTCGCCGCGCAATTAGGGATCATGGCAACAGGCTTGGATGCCGCATGGGTAGGGTACATATTGATCTTGACGTCGAGTACTGTCGTCAAGCCACCCAGACCTTGTGCGCCTATCCCCAGTGCATTGATCTTGTCGCACAGTTCTATGCGCAATTCTTCAGTCTTGTTTTGCGGACCGCGTTGCTTGAGTTCATACATGTCGATGTCATCCATCAGGGATTCTTTCGCCATCAGCATGGCTTTTTCTGCAGTACCGCCTATACCTATGCCCAGCATGCCTGGTGGGCACCAGCCAGCGCCCATGGTCGGTACGGTTTTCATGACCCAGTCTATCAAAGAGTCAGAAGGGTTCAACATGACGAACTTGGTTTTATTCTCGGAACCGCCGCCCTTGGCCGCCACTTTGACATCGACTGTATCGCCAGGCACCAGCTCCATGTGCACTACAGCAGGAGTGTTGTCCTTGGTGTTTTTACGCTCGAAGTGAGGGTCGGCAACGATAGAAGCGCGCAGTTTATTGTCGGGGTCGTTATAGCCGCGACGCACACCTTCATTGACTGCATCAATGATCGAGCCGCTAAAGCCTTCAAAGCGCACGCCCATGCCTATCTTCAGGAATACATTGACGATACCTGTGTCCTGGCAAATCGGACGGCGGCCTTCGGCGCACATGCGCGAGTTGGTCAGGATTTGTGCAATCGCATCTTTTGCTGCCGGGCTTTGCTCGGTTTCATAAGCGCGTGCCAGATGGGCGATATAGTCGGCTGGATGATAGTAACTGATGTATTGCAGTGCGGCGGCTACTGACTCGATCAGATCGTCTTGCTTGATGACTGTCATGATTTGGCTCTTGGCTAGGTAATAAAACTAAATGGTAAAAAGATAAATGGTCTGTTCAAATTAATGGTCGTTGGCAGATTGTGCAGTCTTGGTCATGATTTGATCGCAATAGGCAATCGCCAAGGCGGACGCTAAAAAGACGATATGTATGCAAGTCTGTGCAATGATGGTACCTGCATCATAGTTACCTGCGTTGATGAAGGTCTTGAGCAAATGTATCGATGAAATGCCGATGATCGCCATAGCCAGCTTGACCTTGAGGACTGATGCATTGACATGCGAGAGCCATTCAGGCTGGTCAGGGTGGCCATCAAGCCCGAGGCGTGACACAAAAGTTTCGTAACCGCCAATGATGACCATGATGAGCAGGTTGGAAATCATGACGACGTCTATCAGGCCCAGCACAACCAGCATGATGGTGGTTTCCGTCAGTTTTGTTGGTCTGACGGCACCTGTAGAAACTGCATCAATGATGTGCTTCAGGGCTGCTTCGTTGCCCATTGCCGCACCTATCAAATCTGTCAGCTCCACCCAGAAGTGAAATACATAAACGCATTGCGCAAGTATTAAACCGAGATAAAGTGGTAATTGCAGCCAGCGGCTAAAGAAGATCAGGCTGGCAAGGGGTGATAGTTTGGCTGAAGAAACGGGTTTGGTCATGTCGGCAATCGTTGATGAAAGGGTGGTTTTTAACGCAAGCCCATATTTTACATGGGCGAGGCCTGCTCGTGTAGGTGAGACAGATACCTAGGTATGTAGTGGTGATGCAATGGTATCTTTGTGGTATCATTTTATCAAAGTGCAACCGTAAGGCTTGAGTAAGTCTCCAAGTTTAAGGTTTGCCCTGAGTTTGACTGTCAGAGACAGGCATGATGCTGGTTTTTGATGGGACTGTAAGAGACATGGTGAAGGCCAGGTACTTTGTCCATGTACGACAGAAGCGACGATTTCAATCAAACGATAACAAGCTGGAGATAACATGTCTGACCACAATACTGCGCAAACAGAAGCCAAAACAGAATCCCGCATTTTTTATCCTCCTGCCGCATTTGCTGCCAATGCTGCCATCCCCAGCATGGAGGCCTACCAAGCCTTGTGCAATGAGGCAGAGCAGGACTATGAAGGTTTTTGGGCGCGCCTGGCCCGTGAAAACCTGCATTGGCATAAAGATTTCAGCACGGCGCTGGATGAGTCTACTGCTCCTCTATATAAATGGTTTGAAGATGGTTTGCTAAATGTCTCTTACAACTGTCTGGATGTAAATCTGCAAAAAGGCAATGGTGATAAAGTCGCCGTGATATTTGAGGCAGACGGTGGTGAAGTCACCAAAGTGACTTATCAGGAATTGCATGCAAAAGTCTGTCAGTTTGCCAATGGTCTGAAATCTCTCGGCATCAGCAAAGGGGATCGCGTAGTTATTTACATGCCCATGTCGGTTGAGGGTGTAGTGGCCATGCAGGCTTGCGCACGTATAGGCGCAACACATTCTGTGGTGTTCGGTGGTTTCTCGGCAAAATCTTTGCAGGAACGTATTGTTGATGTGGGCGCGGTAGCCGTCATCACTGCAGACGAGCAGGTCCGTGGTGGCAAGCATCTGCCTTTGAAAAATATCGTGGATGAAGCCCTGGCCCTGGGGGATTGTGACAAAGTAAAAAGTGTCATTATCTATAAACGCACTGGCGGCAATATCAATCTCACAGTCGGTCGTGATATCTGGCTGCATGAGCTGGTTGCGACACAGTCGGCAGAGTGTGAGCCTGAGTGGGTTAGTGCTGAACATCCTTTATTTATCCTGTATACGTCTGGCTCTACCGGCAAACCAAAAGGCGTGCAGCATTCCTCGGGTGGTTATTTGTTGTGGGCCATTTTGACGATGAAATGGACGTTTGATATTAAACCGGCAGACGTGTTCTGGTGTACCGCTGACATAGGCTGGGTGACTGGCCACACTTATATTACTTACGGTCCATTAGCAGTTGGTGCAACAGAGATTGTCTTTGAAGGTGTGCCAACTTTCCCGAATGCGGGACGTTTCTGGAGCATGATAGAAAAACACAAGGCTACTATTTTCTATACTGCGCCAACAGCGATACGTTCGCTCATCAAGGCGGCAGATGGTGATGCCAATATTCATCCCAATAAATTTGATTTATCCTCATTGCGCCTGCTGGGTTCTGTGGGTGAGCCTATCAATCCTGAAGCCTGGATGTGGTACTACAATAATATCGGCCGTGGCAATTGCCCAGTGGTAGATACTTTCTGGCAGACAGAAACTGGCGGTCATATGATGACGCCTTTGCCAGGAGCGACACCACTGGTACCGGGCTCTTGCACTCTCCCTCTGCCAGGTATTATGGCGGCCATAGTAGATGAGACTGGACATGATTTGCCAAATGGTCAGGGCGGTATTCTGGTAGTGAAGCGCCCATGGCCTTCCATGATACGCACTATCTGGGGTGATCCTGAGCGTTTCAAGAAGAGTTATTTCCCGGATGAGTTTGGCGGTAGAGTCTATTTGGCAGGTGACGGTGCAATCCGCAACAAGGACACCGGCTATTTCACGATTACTGGTCGTATCGATGACGTATTGAACGTGTCTGGTCATCGTATGGGTACCATGGAAATTGAATCAGCTTTGGTTGCCAACCCGTTGGTGGCGGAGGCTGCTGTAGTTGGCAAGCCGGACGAGACCACGGGTGAGGCAATTTGTGCTTTTGTTGTGCTGAAAGGCGCGCGCCCGACTGGTGATGATGCCAAAAAAATCGCGACTGAATTGCGTAACTGGGTTGCCAAAGAAATTGGACCCATTGCCAAGCCAAAAGAAATCCGTTTCGGTGACAATTTGCCGAAAACGCGCTCAGGTAAAATCATGCGCCGTTTGTTGCGCGTATTGGCAAAAGGTGAAGAAATCACCCAGGACGTTTCTACGCTGGAAAATCCAGCTATCCTGGAGCAACTGAAACAAGCCCAGTAAGCCCAGTAAGCTGGCTCAACATCATCTTGTCATAAACAAAAATGGCGCTGCAAATTTGCAGCGCCATTTTTGTTATCGTGTTTTGTTAGCGGTTGGTGCGCGACATGTGCACCAGGCGTTCAAACAAATGCACGTCTTGCTCGTTCTTTAGCAAGGCACCATGCAGGGGAGGGACGATAGCCTTATTATCCTTGCTGCGCATGGCTTCAACAGGTATGTCTTCTGCCAGCAAGAGTTTCAGCCAGTCTATGAATTCTGAGGTGGAAGGTTTTTTCTTGAGGCCGGCGACGTCGCGGATTTCATAAAAGGTTTGCAAAGCCTGTGCCAATAGATCGGACTTTAGCTTGGGAAAATGCACATCCACGATCTTTTGCATCGTTTCCTTGTCAGGGAATTTGATGTAATGAAAAAAACAGCGACGCAGGAAAGCATCAGGTAACTCTTTTTCATTGTTTGAAGTGATGATCACCAGGGGCCTGTGTATGGCGCGTACCATTTCACGGGTTTCATAGACATAGAATTCCATGCGATCAAGTTCTCGCAGCAAATCATTAGGGAATTCTATGTCGGCCTTATCGATTTCATCGATGAGTAAAACCACTGGTTCATCTGCGGTAAAGGCTTGCCACAATACACCTTTGATGATGTAGTTATGAATGTCTTTAACCCGCTCATCTCCTAGCTGGGAGTCGCGCAGGCGCGATACTGCATCATATTCATACAAGCCTTGCTGTGCCTTGGTCGTGGACTTGATATGCCATTGCATCAAAGGCATGTTCAGGGCAGCGGCGACTTCTTCTGCCAGCATGGTTTTTCCTGTGCCTGGCTCACCTTTGATCAATAAGGGGCGTTGCAAACTCAGGGCGGCGTTAACTGCCAGTTTCAAATCATCGGTGGCGACATAATTGTCAGCGCCATCAAAACGTAAGGTGCTTGGAGCTTGTGTCATGGATATAAACTCGACATGGTAGGTTGCTTGAGGATGTAAGGAGTATAAGCGAGAATTTGCCCTCTTGTGAACGGCTGTTCTTTTTTCTACGCAGCTAGTGAAGATGACTGATAAATTTTTCTTTTACAATTGCGAAAGTGCAGCTTTTTTGTCTTGTTCGCAGAGGCTAACCCCAGGTTTTTTACGCAAATTTGATTGTAATCAGCTAAAATGCTGAGTTATATCAAAACACTGTATTTATTGATCTGCCTGCTAATTAATAATCGCTAATATGAAAAAATTGTTTGCACTACTCGCTATGGCGAGTCTCGCTCAAGCTGCTACGGCAGCAGATCCGGTTGGCAATCCTAAAGATGCCGCAGATAAGAAAATAGCCATGTGTATCGGTTGCCATGGTATCCCTGGCTACAAGGCGACTTTTCCTGAAGTGTACCAAGTGCCTATGATAGGCGGGCAGTCAGCAAAATATATAGAAAATGCACTGAAAGCCTATCAAAAAGGTGATCGCAAGCATCCATCCATGCGTGGTATAGCCGGTAGCCTGACTGAGCAAGACATTGCAGATCTGGCAGCATATTACTCTCAACAAAAATAAGAATAGGATAGGATCATGAAGAAAACCCTGTTGATGGCAACTTTGTTGTCTACCCTGTCTTTTGCTGCCTACGCTGGCGGCGATATTGAAGCAGGCAAAGAAGCTGCAAAAAAATTCAATTGCGCGTCTTGTCATGGCGAAAGCTACTCCAAGCCTATCGATCCAAGTTATCCTAAACTGGCGGGTCAGCATGCTGATTATCTTGCGCAGGCTTTGCGTGCTTACCAGCGCGGTGGCGATGCAGCAAATGGGCGCTCCAACCCAACCATGGCAACTCAAGCCAAAGCTTTGTCAAATAAGGATATACAAAACATTGCTGCGTATTTGCATAGTTTGCCTAGCGAGCTGACACTGAAAAAATAAGTAGTACTCTTAGTAGCACTATTATTTATTCGCAAAGCCACGATGATTCGTGGCTTTTTTACATCTTGTCACCCAATCATCTTTTCACTCTTTGCATTGGTGGTGTTTTTGTCTATACTCCACTGATCTGCTTGGAGCTCGATGTAACCGAATGCAATGGGCGAAAAAAAACCGACCTCAAGGTCGGTTTTTCTTAAGTAATTAAAAATTACTTGGAAGCAGATGCGGAAGCTGCTGCTGGAGCGGAAGCTGCTGCAGATGCTGCAGGAGCTGCGCCAGATGCTGCTGCTGCGTCAGATGCTGCTGCTGGTGCAGGAGCTGCTGCTGGAGCTTCTACTGCTGGAGCAGATGCTGGAGCTGGAGCTGCTACGGATGCTGCTGCAGATGCGGATGCTTCTGGAGCTTTTTTCTCGCCGCAAGCAGCCAGAGTCAATGCCAACAGGGAAACGAGCAAGAGTGATTTTTTCATGTTTGTACTTTCAATAAATAGATCAAAAAAGAAGATCAAAACTTTGCGATGAATAATTACCGGTAATTATCGCTCTATAGGTTAATTCGCGAGCTTCTCGCCAAAACGACATTCGGCCCCTACGAAAGTTTCCTAACCCGGGATTATAATGATTTTTCCATTATTGGAATAGGCATAGATGCATTTTTGCACTCAAATCAGTCATTATTTAGAGGTAAGACGCTATATTTAATAGGTATTTCCGGCTTTTTATTGAAAATGACCTGTTCGCTGAAAGAAAATTTCCTTTCATATTCCAGAATGATGACGCATTGCAGCATCGTTCAGCGTATTTCCAGCCAGCCGTCTTCATACCAAAGGCAAAAAGTTTCTAACGCATCTGCGGAAATTTTTCCCAGATCCTCACCGCCCAGTTCTCTTTGATTTGCCAATTTATTCAGGCAAATCTTGTCTTCTTTGCCAACTGCGAATGATTCGCCGTTGATGAATACATGTTTTCCTTTATACAACATTACGGATTTACGTGACAGTTTTAAGCCATTCTTTAGGGCTGTTTGATGGAAGCGTTTGGGCGTCAGCGGTTTTTCTGGTCCATTGAAAAAGACGCTGGGCTTGGGTTCAGTCAGGTGCTCGCCCAAAAAGATGAGTACATCATCATCCGTGAACTGAATCTTGGCAATCTCTGCTGCAACCTGATCCAGCATGTCGTCGCCTATCTCTGCTGGTTTCGTACTGAGTTTTAAATCAGGATCTGCATATCTTCCTGGCAAGTCTATTGAGTCCGACATGAAATGCAGGAAGGATTCCCCCAGTTCTTGATACGACGGTGCACGGAAACCAATGGAATAGGTCATGCATTCGCCTATGGCGACGCCATCATGGGCATATTTTGGGGGCAAGTAGAGCATATCACCGGGTTCCAGGACGAATTCTTGCTCAGCCTTGAAGTTGCTCAAAATCTTGAGTGGCATGCCATCAATCAGCGTCAAGTCTTTTTGCGCACCTATACGCCACTTGCGCTGGCCATGTGCCTGCAGCAGGAATACATCATAGGAATCAAAATGGGGGCCAACACCGCCACCATCGGCTGCAAAGCTGATCATCAGATCATCGAGGCGACTGTCAGGTATAAAGCGGAATTGCCTCAGCAGGGCGTCGGCCTTGTCATCATGCAAATTAACGCCTTGCACCAGCAAGGTCCAATCTTTCTTTTCTTTGACTGGCAGGCTGGCTTGCGGCCCTGCCTTCATTTCCCAGTGCTTATTGAAGAAGCTGATGAGCCTGGATTCGACATCTTCACGGGCAGCCATGTCAAACAGATCAGCTTTGGGGATAAGTGGCTGGAAGTCAGTGATGGCCTGGCGTATCAATAAAGGCTTCTTGTGCCAGTATTCGCTGAGAAATTCGTCTGCTGTAATGCCGCCCAGCAGGGGCAGGGGAGTAGTATTTTTTTTCATGCCCGCATTATAGGCCGAGCTAAAGGACTCGACTAGACGGGTATAATCTCAGGGCAAATAAATTTTTAAGGAATTGCTATGAAGATAGGCAAAAATTCAGTTGTTACTGCAGTCTATACCTTGAAAGACGCACAAGACAATCTGATAGAAGAAGGTCAGGAGCCTATGGTTTACCTGCATGGCGGGTACGACAATGTGTTTCCTAAAATAGAAGAAACACTGGAAGGCAAGGAAAAGGGGTTTAGTACCGTCATCCACCTCAATCCAGAAGATGCCTTCGGTGATTACAATGCCGAGCTGGTGAAAGTGGAGCCACGTGAGCGTTTCCCTTCACCGTTGGAGGTCGGCATGCAATTTGAAGGCATGCCAGAAGAATCCGATGAAGATGCGGATGAAGACAATGCCCATATTTTTACCGTCACAGACATCGCCGACGATAAAGTCGTGCTTGACGGTAATCACCCTCTGGCAGGTATAGCCTTGCGCTTTAGCCTGACGGTAGAAGATGTACGCGCAGCGTCTGATGAAGAAATCGCTCATGGTCATGTGCACGGTGCGCATGGCCACCAGCATGACGAAGATGATGAGGACGATGAAGGCATGGGCGACGAATATCGCAGCCATCCTTTGCACTAAATTAAAAAAAATGCCGCTGAATATTTTCAGCGGCATTTTTCATTTGAAGGGACTTGTTTGTATCAGACCTGCTTTGCCAGGTTCTTTAATTCATACAAGGCAGCCAGTGCCTCTCTTGGCGTCATGCTGTCAGGATCCATGGTGTCAAGCGTATCCATCAGCTCAGCATTGAAGGGGGCTGACTCTACAACCTCTACTTCAGGCGCACCAGCCGGGGAAGAGAATAAATCAAACTGCGGCGTCGATTGCAGCGACTGCGCTTCCAGATCGGCCAGGTGCTTGCGGGCGGAGCGGATAACGGCCTGCGGTATACCCGCCAGTTGTGCCACCTGCAAACCATAACTCTGTGAAGCCGGGCCAGCCTGTACCGCATGCAGGAAGACAATGTTTTCCTTATGTTCCACTGCTGACAAGTGCACGTTTTCTGCCGATGGATGGACATCCGGCAACTGTGTCAGTTCAAAATAATGCGTGGCAAACAGGGTGTAGCTCTTGGATACCTGTATCAGGTGCTTGGCAATTGCCCAGGCCAGGGCCAGGCCATCAAAGGTCGATGTGCCGCGGCCCACTTCATCCATCAATACCAGCGAGTGTTCAGTAGCCCCATTCAAGATAGCGGCAGATTCTGTCATTTCGACCATGAAGGTAGAACGCCCACCTGCCAGGTCATCTGCCGCACCTATGCGCGTGAAGATGCGGTCTATCGGGCCTATTGTCACTTCGGTGGCAGGTACATAACTTCCCACATAAGCCAGCAGGGTGATCAGGGCAACCTGGCGCATGAAGGTCGATTTACCACCCATGTTAGGGCCGGTGATCAGCAATAACTTACGCTCGGCAGAAAAATCGCAATCATTGGCGATAAAGCGTTCTATCTGGTTTTCGACTACAGGGTGGCGACCCTGGACGATATGCAGGGTAGGTTCATCCACCAATTGCGGCGCGCACCAGCTATTCTTGGTGGCATGCTCGGCCAGGCTGACCAGGGTATCAAGCTGGGCAATCGCATTTGCTACTCTTTGCAGCAATGGCACTTGTGGTAGCAAGTCTTGCAGCAGGCGCTCATACAGCATTTTTTCGCGTACCAGGGCGCGTTCCTGGGCTGACAAGGCCTTGTCTTCAAAAGCTTTCAATTCTGGCGTGATATAGCGCTCAGCATTTTTCAGGGTCTGGCGACGGCGATAATTGTCCGGCACTTTATCGCTTTGCCCGTTCGTGACTTCAATATAAAAACCATGCACACGGTTATATTCAACCCGCAGATTGGCAATGCCAGTGCGTTCACGTTCAGATACTTCCAGATCGATCAGGAACTGCCCGGCGTTTTCTGACAAGGCACGCAACTCATCTAATTCGGCATCAAAACCAGTCGCAATCACGCCGCCGTCACGTACCATGGTCGCTGGTTGCAACATCAGGCCACGTTCCAGTAAATCCAGGCATTCAGTAGGTGTATCCAGATCAGACAAGACCTTGGTTAGCAGGCTGGTTTGATTATCAGCGATACACAGGCTGACATAATTGCGCAGGCCAGGCAGGTTTTGCATGCCATCACGCAGCGCAGACAAATCACGCGGGCGCGCCGATTGCAGTGCGATACGTGTAGTGATGCGTTCTATGTCAGGGATGGCCTTTAAAGTGGTCGCCAGGCCATCGGTGGAATCAGCCTGTATCAGCGCCTTGATAGCATCATGGCGCGCCCTGGCAACCGCCTGATCGCGGCGCGCATGGTGCAGCCAGTGACGCAGCAGGCGTGAACCCATGGCGGTGCGACAATGATCAAGCAAAGAAAACAGGGTGGGGGATTCTTGCCCGCGCAAGGTCTCGGTCAATTCCAGATTTCGACGTGTAGCAGTGTCCAGGCCTATGAACTCATGTTCGCTCTCGACATTGAGGGTATTGACGTGCTTGAGACCGCGGCCTTGCGTGCTTTCGGCATAGCGCAGCAAAGCGCCAGCTGCGCCTAGCGCAGCACTCAGGTTCTCTACCCCAAAGCCTGTCAATGAAGCTGTGCCCAGTTGATCCTGCAAAGCTTTTTGCCCTTGCTTGACATCAAAATGCCAGTCGGGCAACTCAGAGAATTTACCAGGGAGTTGAGCATAATGCTCATCCAGCAAAAGCGTGCCAGCAGACAGCAGTACTTCAGCCGGGCTGATGCGCTCCAGCTCTTGTTGCAGGCGTTGCGGCAGGGATTTCTCATCCGTGGATACTTCCATCAGCTTTAGCGCGCCACTAGCCAGTGACAACCATGCCAGACCTATGCTGACAGTTTTTCTTTGCTGCAGCATGCACAGTGACAGCAATGGTCGGTCAGATTTTTCTGGCAGCAAGTCAGTGTCAGTCAGCGTGCCTGGCGTGATCACGCGCATGACTTTACGTTCTACCGGGCCTTTGCTGGTGGCCGGGTCGCCTATCTGTTCGCAGATGGCTGCTGATTCACCTATCTTGACCAGCTTGGCCAGATAGGGTTCTAGTGAATGAAACGGCACGCCTGCCATCTTGATGGGTTCACCACCAGAACTGCCGCGCTGGGTCAGGGTGATGCCTAACAGACGCGAGACTTTTTCAGCATCGCCAAAAAACAGTTCATAAAAATCGCCCATGCGATAAAACACCAGGGTTTCTGGATAGTCTGCTTTTATTCGCAGATACTGGGTCATCATGGGAGTGTGCTGAGTTTCTTTTGCTGTCATAAGGCTTTGATTTTATTCGTTTTATTTTCTTGATTATGCTTGTTGATGATCTGGCCTTGATATCCAGTCAGCTCAAATTTGGTGCGCACCATATCATAGACGATTGCCTTGGTCTATGGTTACCGGGCTTTTTGCGTTTACTGTTTGCTCTGCACATCCATTCCAGATCATCGTTGGCCCAAATGGGACTGCGCGCATATTTCAATAATTTATATTTTTAATAGCATAGTGGAAATATTTTCTTGTAAATAGTAATGAGAACTATTATCATTCATGCCTTGAGCTTCGCTAAACATTCGCAGGCTCCAGCACTAGTTCACTCACCATAGCCAGCTATGTAGATAGCCAGGCTTGCTTAGAATATAAAAATGGAAAAGAAAACTAGACTTAATTCGATGAATTCCGATGAGACTCCGCGGCTGGCAGAGCAATTGCAGCGTGCAGGGCTACGTCCGACGGTAGGCCGCATAGGTATGTTAGCGGCGCTTATTCAAATTGGAGAAGGTTATCATTACCCTGAGGATATTCTGAGAGAACTGCTCAGGCAGGGCAGGCTGGGTAGCATCACCACCATCTATAGAGTGTTGGCAGACCTGACTTCCATTCATTTCCTGCAGCGCTCTTTTGATGTTGATGGCAAGGCAAAGTATCGATTGACACATGCCAGCAAGGCTGCCGAAGAGATATGCCTGGTCTGCGAACAATCAGGTCGTCGTATTACCGTACAGGACAAAGAGCTAAGGTCACAACTGGATCATCTAGCGCGGGTACACGGCATGGAAACTTCGTCTCTGCCATTGCTGATACAGGTGAATGCGATCACTAAGCTTGAAAAATCTGAGTATAAATAGATTGTCTCAGCATATTTTACTCTCGAGCGGACTTGTTACAGGCAGGGTTTGCTGTGGCTAAGGGATGAAATAAATATGCGTGTTTGTAGAAAATATAAAGGGCCTGACGGCCCTTTATATTTTCATGCATAGCTGTGCTGGGTATTAGCCATTACCACGACTACCGGACCTGCGCGGAGCAGATTGCTTTACCGCTGGCCTCGGGCCGCCTGCTGGGCGGGGTTTGCCGCCTTGTGGTGCAGCCGCTTTGCCGGGGGTGCGTGCTGGTTGTCCACGACCCGATGGCTGGCCTCTGCCACCACCGCCACCGCGATGGTCAAAGCTGCGCAATTGTATGGGCTCTGCCTTGGCATGTGGATCGGGAATGAAGCCGTCTATGATTTCTTGCGGTATCTGGCGCTTGATGAGTTTTTCTATGTCTGCCAGCAATTTGAATTCATCGACGCACACCAGGGACACGGCTTCGCCAGTGGCACCAGCGCGGCCCGTACGACCTATGCGATGCACATAATCTTCTGGCACATTCGGCAAATCATAATTGACAACGTGGGGTAACTGGTCAATATCAATACCGCGGGCTGCGATGTCGGTTGCAACCAGTACAGTCAGACTGGCATCCTTGAATTCAGCCAGTGCTTTAGTACGGGCAGACTGGCTCTTGTTGCCGTGGATAGCCATGGCGGCTATGCCATCTTTACCTAATTGCTCCACCAGCTTGTTGGCGCCGTGTTTGGTGCGGGTAAATACCAGAACTTGTGACCATTGATGCGTCTTGATCAGATGCGCCAGCAAAGGGTGCTTTTTGTCGCGGTCCACCGGATGCACTTTTTGTGCAATGACTTCTACCGTAGAGTTGCGGCGTGCCACTTCTATCATCGCCGGATTGTCCAGCAAGCGGTCAGCCAAAGCCTTGATCTCATCAGAGAAAGTAGCCGAGAACAGCAAATTCTGACGTTTGGCAGGCAAGATCGCCAGCACTTTTTTGATGTCATGGATAAAGCCCATGTCCAGCATGCGGTCAGCTTCATCCAGAACCAGAATTTCAATATGGCGCAGGTCTATCGTGCCTTGCTGATGATGGTCCAGCAGACGGCCAGGCGTCGCTACCAGAATATCTACACCTTGCTTCAATAATTTGATTTGCGGGTTGATGCCCACGCCACCAAAAATCACGCCAGAATTCAGCGGTACATATTTGCCGTAAGTATTGACGCTTTCTTCTACCTGGGCTGCCAGTTCGCGCGTAGGCGTCAGCACCAGGGCGCGGATGGGGCGCCTGCTGGTTTTGTCTTTTGGTGCGTTGGCTGAGGTGGACAGGCGCTGCAAGATAGGCAGGGTAAAGCCAGCGGTTTTGCCGGTGCCAGTTTGTGCGCCAGCCAGCAAGTCGCCGCCTTTGATGACAGCAGGAATTGCTTGCTGCTGTATCGGGGTTGGAGAGGTATAGCCTTGTTCGCTGACTGCGCGGACAATGTTCTCGGATAAGCCGAGTTCGTTGAATGATGCCATGTGGTTTTACTGTGTTTCTTTATGATCGGACTGATTTGCACCAGCCCGAAGAGAGAGGCGCTCCCGTCAAATGACAGAAGCGTGAGAATTTACTTTTTAGCGGAAAACGGTTGCAATGCATTGACCATCTGGGCGAATACTTTTGGAGTGCCAGCCAGAACATCGCCTTTATGCAGATAATCCGAGTCACCAGAGAAGTTGCCGACGATGCCGCCAGCTTCGGTAATGACGAGTGAACCAGCAGCGATATCCCAGGGGGCCAGACCTTTTTCAAAGAAGCCATCCAGGCGGCCAGTTGCAACATAGGCCAGGTCCAATGCAGCAGAGCCTGGTCTTCTCAGGCCCTGGCACTTGCTGGTCATGACCTTGAACATGGCCAGGTATTCATCCAGGCCGGACAGGTCGCGCGAAGGAAAGCCCGTACCTATCAGTGCGTCAGCCAGTTTGTCGCAACGGGTAACGCGTATGCGCTTATCATTGAGGAAAGCACCGCCACCTTTGCTGGCAGTGAACATTTCATTGCGGGTAGGGTCATAGATAACAGCTTGTGTGATCACGCCACGCTGTTGCAGGGCGATGGAAACACAATACTGTGGGAAGCCGTGGATGAAGTTGGTGGTACCATCCAGAGGATCAATGATCCAGACATTATCATTTTCATCATGCAAATTAGCGGATGCACCCGATTCTTCAGCCAGGATGGCATGGTCGGGGTAGGCAGAAGTCAATACTTCTATGATGGCAGCTTCAGCAGCGTGATCGACTTCGGTCACGAAATCATTGAATTGTTTTTCTGTGACTTGGACACGGTCAAGGTCAAAAGATGCGCGATTAATAATAGTCGCGCCACGACGAGCGGCTTTTACTGCCGTATTCAGCATTGGGTGCATAAGGTTTCCGATAAAATGACAGCATGCAAACGACTATCCCCAAAAAAGGATGTCCTTGCTATGCTAGACAAAAATGATAAAGAGCGTGCGTAATTGACATTCATCTGTCATTCGTCTGGCAAATATCTGCACTAGCAAGACGCACAACCGAACAAAAATTAACGCGTGATACCGCTATTTTAAATGAACTTGCCCAAAACCGACACATCTCTTTTTCAGCGCATGCGCTTTATCCTGGTGGAGACCAGCCATCCTGGCAATATAGGTTCGGCCGCCAGAGCGATTAAAACCATGGGTTTTAGTGAGCTAATCCTGGTGAAACCGCGCTTTGCTGACGCTTTACAGCACCCGGACGCAATCGCCCTTGCCAGTGGCGCGCAAGACGTGCTCGACAACGCCCGTATCGTGGATCATATTGATGAGGCTTTGCAGGGTTGTGAATATGTCGCTGCCGTCAGCGCCAGGTTGCGTGAATTTTCTCCGCCCATTCTCAGTCCCAGAGTATTTTCTGAAGCAATGGCGCAAAGTCAGCATGCCAACATAGGACTGATTTTCGGCAATGAGCGTTTCGGCCTGCCGAATGAGATCGTCATGAACTGCCATGCTTTGATCAATATTCCTGCCAATCCTGCTTATTCTTCATTGAATCTGGCTCAGGCAATACAATTACTTTCTTATGAATGCCGCATGGCCGAGGACGCGGGCTTGTCGATTGCCGGAAATATCGGTTTCCAGGGGCAATTGGCGGCAGTAGATGAAATAGATGGCATGTACAAACATCTGGAAGAAGCCCTGGTTGCGATTGAATTCTTGAATCCAGACAATCCCAAAAAACTGATGCCTCGCTTAAAACGTATGTTATCTCGTACGCAACTAGAAGTAGAAGAAGTGAATATCTTGAGGGGAATAGCAAGAAAAATTGTTGAGGTCAGCAAGAAATAACTGCATCTGCAGGTGAGTCTGGGCGATGAGAATGTTGCTGCCTGTGTCTTTTTAGCAAATTGAACTAAATAGTAATGTTAAAAAGCAGAATAGATTTTTTTCGGTAGTTTTCCTTCAAATTGAAGGGAAAAGTAACGCATAATTTATTTGTGCCGAATGAAACGGTGATTTGCAATTGTTGTTACAATTGATAAATATGTTGAAATCGACAAACATTCTAACCTTTGTTTGCGTTTTACATTTGGTAACGTCTTCAAGGATTGTTATAAAGCCAGTAAGATTGCAGTTAATATACATTCAGGAATAGCAATTGATTTTCTGAAGTAACGCATTTTCTTTCTGAGGTCATTATCATATTGGTTCCATTCCGCCGATCTACGCTATATCTGCTTTGCCTTGGTGCACTTGCATCCGGCGCAACAGGGAAGGTTCATGCTCTGGGCTTTAGTAATTTGACTGTTCAATCCGGTCTGGGACAGCAACTGCGTGCGCAACTGGAATTGACCGGTAATGATGCGACGGAGATAGAGCAATCTTGTTTCAAGGCCAAGGTAGAAAGCCCGGATGGCAATCCGCTCGCACAAATCAATGTCAATCTCGTACAAAAAGGAAGTGCACGCTACCTCACTCTGGTAACCAGGAAAGACATCCTGGAACCAGCAGTGAAGATCATGGTAGACATGGGGTGTGAAATTCAGCTTCATCGTGAATTTCTGATTTTGCTTGATCCACCGTTTTCTAACCCGGCACTGTCAGCGACGCTCGCCAGTGCTGCAAAAAATGGTGCAGGCAATAGGCCAAATCTGGTAGTGGAGCAGCAAATTGCGTCTGCAGGGCCTGTTGTGCAAAAAAGCAGTCGCCGGAAAGAGAAGCTCAATCCAGCAGCATCGGAAATTGTTGCCACTCCTGCTGAAACAGCAATATCAAAAAAAAAGCCGTCCAGGCCACCAGACCTTAAAGCCAATTCAGATAAGCTGGCCACGGTACCAAAAGACACACTAAGGCTTTCCGATGATTTGCCGATTTTGCCGCAAGGCTTACGTCTCAGTGATCAATTGTCTGTCAGAGGCCCGCAATCCAATATAGAAGAATTGCGCGCTGCGCAGGCGCAGCTTGCGGCCATGTTGCGTGATGAAAAACCAAATCAAATCTCGCAGGAAAAACTACAGAGCGAGCAGCAGAAAATTCTTAGCCTGCAGCAAGAGGCACAGCAACTCAAGCGACAAAGTCAGCTTGACAAGGCAGCCCTGGAAGAAGCTAAAGAAGGCAGTTTTTCGCGCAATTGGGTCATGGGCCTGAGCGTCTTCATTTTTGCCGGATTAGTCATTATTGGTTTGCTTTTGTACTATGTCAGTCGTATGCGTAAAAAAATGCATTCGACCTGGTGGCAGCAAAAAGAACCTGTGTCAGAGCCGGAATCCAAAAAGAATATAGAAGAAATCGTCAATAGTATACAAGCTTCGTATGGACCAACAACGACCAGCGCCTTGTACCAGGTTCACGATGATGAGGATGAGCGTGCTGGCGTGAGTCGTCCGGTGGTCGCCACGTCCAAAAAAATTGCAACAGATACCAATCTTGGTAAGTTGGATGCACCTTCTGCATTTAACAAAGCCTACGTGCCTACGCTGGAAGATAGTAATAGCAGCACCTTTAATTTCTTCTCTACCAAAGGTCAGTCAGTCAATGTAGAGGAAATATCGGATGTAACGCAAGAAGCGGAATTCTGGATTTCCGTGAACGATCCGCAGAGAGCGATAGAAATTCTTGAACCTCAGGCCAATGCAGAGCAACCTGAATCGCCAGTACCCTGGTTGTATTTGCTCGACTTGTACCGTGTCACAGCGAACAAGGAAAAATACGATGCATTGCGAGACAGGTTTATCGTATTTTTCAATGCCAATATTCCTGAGTTTGAAGTTGACCCGGCGACATTGCCTAGCAGGCAACTGGAAGACTTCGAGCATTTGATGAATCGCATATGCCGTATGTGGAGTACCAACGATATTTTGCCTTTCCTCGAAAGTCTGCTGGTTGATGACAGGGATGGTAAGCGCATGGGTTTCGAGTTACCAGTGTATCGCGACATATTGTTATTGATTTCAGTGGCAAACGAGCTGGAAAAATCGCATGCTTTTAGTGGAACTGACAGAAAGCGTGCCTGGACCAATGTGCCGGACTTGCCATTGGATGACGATGAAGTTTCATCAAAAGAAGTTGCGACAGATTCGAATTTGATTAATTTCGAGACTATAGATTTTCCCAGAGGGAAATAAGACATTGATGAGTGCGCTTGCTGTCGCAAGCGGAATAATTCGAAACCAGGATTTAAAAAAATAAAACGGGGACATATGATCAAGCTTTACGGTTTTGCTATCAGTAATTACTACAATAAAGTGAAATTGGCTCTTTTGGAAAAAGCCATACCCTTTGAAGAGCAATTGATCTGGACTGGAAAGTCTGCTGAATCGCTAGTCCATTCTCCTTTGGGCAAGATACCTTATATAGAGACTGAACATGGTTCACTTTGTGAGTCCCAAGTCATCGTCGAGTATCTCGAGCAGCGCTTCCCTGATAAGCCCCTGATGCCATCAGACCCATTTGCAGCGGCCAAATTGCGGGAATTGATTACCTTCATTGAATTGCATATGGAATTGCCCGCGCGCGAGTTGTATGCGGAAGCTTTTTTTGGAGGCAAGGTGACGGATGAAGTAAAGGCCAAAGCAGAAAAACTCCTAAGTCGTAATATTGCGGCCTTTGCGACTTTGGCCAAGTTTGAGCCCTTTGTAGGCGGCACCCAATTTACCTTGGCGGATTGCGCTGCCGTTGTACATTTCCCACTGGTGTCGATGGCAACCAAGATCATTTATGGCAGGGATTTTTTGGCAGATTTACCGACACGTGAGTATGTGAAGCACATTGGAGACAGACCGACCATGCAAAAGGTCAACGCCGATCGCAAAGCAAATCAGGAATTGATGGCAAATCGCGGAAAATAAGCAGCTTGGCTGACGTTGGCGGTAAAGGTCAGGCGTCAGCCAATATTACTTATACTGCCCGGCGCATTTTTTGCACCGTATAGGTTTTGGCTTGCGCAGGTGGTTCAACCAGTTTGACTATCGCGAAAGTGCAATTGTCACCGCGACCACTAGCCCTGTCCCTGGCTTTTCTGATTAAAAATTCTGAAGCCTGTCGCGGGCTGTTGGCAGCAACTGCGGCAGATAATTCGGCATCTTCAAAATAATGCCAGAGGCCATCAGAACATAACAGAAAACTGTCATGTGCTTTAAGCGCGTTATGTTCTCCAAAGGTAATATAGGGTGCAGTTGTGCTGGAACCAAGTACATTGACCAGAATATTCGAGAGCCTGTGGGTTTTTGCTTCTTCTGCCGAGATCTTGCCTTCATCCACTAATTTTTCTACATAGGAGTGGTCTTTGGTTTTTTCTGCATAATTGGGGCCATCAAACCGATATAGGCGTGAATCGCCCACGTGTGCCCAGATAGCTTCTTGCTTTGGGGTAATGACTAAGGCCACAAAAGTACTGTGAGGCTCTTTTTCTGAGGAGACACCAGACAATTTAATGACGGTGTGTGCTTCGTTGACGATATTTTCTAAAAGATTGCGAACATCATTTCCGGGATAAAATTCATCAAATAATTGTTTTGCTGTGCGCACAACTTGCTCTGCGGCAAGTGCGCCGCCACTTTTACCACCCATGCCATCTGCCACGATGGCCATGACATAGCCTGGCGCATGTGGTGCCGCAAAAAGTGCTGTGCGGTCTTGTTGTTCCTGCCTGTCGCCGATATGTTGTCCGGTTCCAGCTTCGATCTTATATTGGCTCATACGTCTTGGTAGATTAAACTAACGGGATAAACCCAAAAATGGTCTTTCCTTAATTAAACTTTATTTTACTGCAACCAGAAGACTATGAGCCACCCGGAACAAATACAACAACGGATTATTGAACTTGAGGTTGAACATAGAGACCTGGATGTGGTAATCGAGACCTTGATTAAGGATCCTTGCCACGATGAACTACAACTGCGTCGCCTCAAAAAGCGAAAATTACAGTTAAAAGATCATGTTACTTTATTAAAAATGCAACTGACACCTGATGTCCCTGCATGATTATCCACTTTTCCTTAGCTTTATAGTTAGTTTCTGATTGCCTCATTTTGACTGAACCACTCGCCACGCCGAATGCAACTGGCATTCATGATGCAGAAGTAGAACATATTTTTGGCCTGACCGGACCTTTAAGTGCGTCGATAAAAGGTTATCGCCCACGTCAGGCGCAGACAGAAATGGCAAAAGCCATTGCTGATGCCATCGCCGGACAAAAAACCTTGTTGGCTGAAGCAGGTACGGGTACAGGCAAGACCTACGCCTATCTTACTCCTGCCTTGCTGTGGGGGGGCAAGGTCATCGTCTCTACCGGCACCAAAAATCTGCAAGATCAATTGTTTTTGCGCGATATACCCACTATCCGCAAGGTATTGAAAGCCCCTGTATCAATTGCCCTGCTGAAGGGGAGGGCTAATTACCTGTGTCACTATCACCTGGAAAGAACCATACAAAATGGTCGCCTCAGTTCCCGTGAGGATGTAGGTTATTTACGTGATATAGGGCGTTTCATTAAAACCACAATGACGGGTGACAAGGCAGAACTGGCACGTGTACCAGAAAACGCCTCGGTCTGGAGTCTGGTGACGTCAACCAAAGATACTTGCATGGGGTCGGAATGCCAGTACTATCAGGATTGCTTTGTCATGAAGGCGCGCAAGGAAGCACAGCAGGCAGATGTGGTGGTGGTCAATCACCATTTGTTTTTTGCGGATGTGGCCTTGAAAGATACTGGCATTGCCGAACTGTTGCCCTCGGCGAATACAGTCATCTTTGATGAAGCACATCAATTGCCCGAGACTGCCACCTTATTTTTTGGTGATACCGTTTCAACCTCGCAAGTATTGGAGCTTTGTCGTGATGTGCAGGCAGAAGGCTTGTCGCATGCACGTGATGGAGCAGAGTGGTCCAAGCTGGTGGCACCCGTCGAGCGTGCTGCACGTGATTTACGCCTGGCTTTTCCGCAAGACATCGTCCGTTATTCCATAGATCAGATTGCGCCCTCCAGCCCTTTCTTTGAAGCGCTGGAAACTTTGAAATCCAGCATGGATGACATGATCACTGTGCTGGAAAAGCAGGCAGAGCGTGCAGAAACCCTGGAACAATGCCGGGCACGGTCGATATTGCTGGCTGAGCAATATGAAAAATGGAATGCTGCCGATGATGGCAAGTCCGGTGACTATGTCCTGTGGGTAGAGGCCTTTTCCACCTCCCTGCAATTGCACCGCACCCCTTTGTCGATCGCTCCCATCTTCAACAAACAGCGTGAAGGCGTCCCGCGTACCTGGATATTTACCTCCGCTACCATGGCGGTGAAGAATGATTTCAGCCATTATGTGTCGCAAATGGGTCTATGGGATCAGCCAGCGCGCACCTGGCCCAGCCCCTTCAATTACCAGGAGCAAGGCTACTTATACGTGCCCAATGGCATGCCGCAGCCAAATTCATATGAATACATGGACGCGGTAATTGATGCTGCCTTGCCCGTCATTGAGGCGGCGGGAGGCAAGACTTTCCTGCTGTGCACGACCTTGAAAGCTGTCAAACATAGTGCCGAGCGTTTGCGCGATGAATTCCAGAAGCGCGGCCTGGATTTCCCTTTGTTTATTCACGGGGATGCGGGCAGGACCGAGTTGCTTGACAGGTTCCGCGCTGCTGGTAACGGCGTCCTCATCGGTAGTCAAAGTTTTTGGGAGGGCGTGGATGTGCGTGGCGATGCGCTGTCTCTAGTGATTATCGATAAGCTGCCCTTCGCGCCACCTGATGACCCGGTATTGTCTGCCCGTATAGCGGCGATGGAGAAAAAAGGCTTGAATGGCTTTGTCCATCATCAATTGCCCGAAGCGATTATCAACCTCAAACAGGGGGCTGGTCGCCTGATTCGCGATGAAGGTGACAAAGGGGTCTTGATGATTTGCGATCCCAGGCTGATCTCGAAACCTTATGGCAAGCGTATCTGGCAAAGTTTGCCGAGTTTTTCTCGCACGCGGGAACTGGCAGATGTGCAGGCATTTTTTAAGAAAATAAAAAATCCAGCTTAATGGTTTGTTGGTAGCCCCCTGTATTTGCCAATAAAAAAGGCAGCACTGTTTTCAGTGCTGCCTTTTTACTTGCACTGCCCAAATAGGGCAGTAGTAGAATTACCAGATGCTTACACGTTCTGTCGGTGTCAAATACATCTTGTCACCTTCTTTGAGTTTGTAAGCGTCATAGAAGCCAGCCATATTGCGCAGAGTGCCATTGGCACGGATTTCTGCAGGCGAATGTGGATCTGTCTTCAATTGGACTATGGTAGAAGCTTCACGCATTTTGCCGCGCCATACCTGGGCAAAGCCCATGAAGAAACGCTGGTCACCTGTCAAGCCGCCAATTACAGGCGCAGGCTTGCCACCCAGGGACAATTTATACGCTTTGTACGCAATTGCCAGGCCTGAGTTATCGGCAATGTTTTCACCCAGTGTCAATTCGCCATTGACGTTGTAGCCAGGAATAGGGCTGAATGCACTATATTGTTTGACCAGGACAGCAGTTTTAGCGGCGAATTTAGCATGATCTTCTTTGGTCCACCAGTCGCGTAAATTACCCAGGCCATCATATTGTGCACCCTGGTCATCAAAGCCATGGCTGATTTCATGGCCGATCACCGCACCAATGCCACCATAGTTGACTGCATCATCAGCTTTGGCATTGAAGAATGGTGGCTGCAAAATCGCTGCCGGGAAAACTATCTCATTCAACTCTGGATTGTAGTAAGCGTTGACGGTTTGCGGTGTCATGCCCCATTCATCGCGGTCTACTGGCTTGCCCAATTTGTCGAGTTCAAACTGTGCTGCAAAGATGCGGGAATTGCGCAAATTGGCAATGGCATCACCTTTGGTAATCGTCAGGCCAGAATAATCGCGCCATTTGTTAGGGTAGCCAATCTTGGGCATGAAGGTTGACAGTTTGGCCTGGGCTTCTTTCTTGGTTTCCGGGCTCATCCAGTCCAGGGTATCTATGCTTTGCTTGTAGGCCAGCAGCAAATTACCTACCAGTTTTTCCATTTTGGCCTTGCTCTCAGCCGGGAAATGCTTGGCTACATACATTTTGCCCAGACTTTCACCAAGTGCAGAGTCAGCCAGGCGTACGCCGCGTTTCCAGCGTGGTTCCTGGACAGGGATGCCACGTAAAGTGGTGGAGTTAAAGGCAAAACTCTCGTCGCTGAACTGGGTCGGCAATTGACCAGCAGCAGAGCGCAGGATATGCCATTTGAAATAAGTCTTCAGATTGTCCAACGAGGTTTCTTGCAGGATTTTGTTCAAACCTGTCAGGTAGCTAGGCTGGCTGACGATGACATAATCAATCTTGCCCTTGACACCCAGATCGCTCAGATAAGCGTTCCAGTCATAGCCTGGCGTCAACGCATCCAGTTTGCTGACTTCAATTTTGTTATAGGCCTTGACCGGATCACGCAACTCAACCTTGGTCCATTGCACTTTGGCGAGTTCTGTTTCCAGGGCCAGGATGTCTGCAGCATGTTTAGCTGCATCCTTATCGCCCGCCAAGCTCAGCATTTTTTCTATGTGCGCATGGTATTTAGTACGGAATTCTTTTAATTTTGCGTCATCGCTATTGAGATAATAATCACGATCAGGCAAGCCGAGGCCGGATTGGCCAAGATCCAGAACGTATTTGGTGGAATCCTTATTATCCTGGTGGATCTGGAACTCATAAGGTGCGCCTATGCTGGCGCGGTTCAACCATGCTATCAAGCCCGGGATTTGTTTTTTGTCAGATAAGCTATCCACTTTGGCAAATTCATTTTGCAAAGGTTTTAAACCCAGTGAGTCTATATGGGCTGTATCCATATAGCTGGCATACATATCTGCAATTTTTTGCGCATCTGTACCAGGCTTGTTTTTCGCTTTGGCCAAGCCTTCAATGATGCCATGCAGGCGCGGAACAACTGCTTCGCGCAAATCCATGAAGGCACCGGCTGACGATCTGTCAGAAGGAATTTCTGTATTTTTTAACCAGCTACCATTCACATGGCGAAAAAAATCGTCCTGGGCGCGGACTGCGCCATCATTATGTTTGGACTCTATACCGGACAACAAAACGGATGTTGCAGATACTGGTTTCGCTGGTTCTGCGGCTGTCGCGAGTTGACTGCCAACTGTACCGGCAATCATCAGCGCTATGGCGCTAAGTACTTGTGCTTTCACTTGGGGGGTCTCCTGAGAGTGAAGGTTGGGTTAAAAATAAGGCAAGCCTCAAGCTTGCCCTGGATATTGCTGCAAAAACAAATATGATACTTGCAGCTCTCCCTGAGTCTGAATAAGACTGCGAGAGTTTAACGAAGTTCGCCAGATTTAGTAAAAGTTTTAGTTAATTTCTTCCACTCTATGGCAGGCGACGAGCCTGTTATCAAACGGTCTCAATATTGGTATTTCTTGACGGCATCTTTCAATGGTGTGTGGACAGCGATTATTGAAGGCGCAGCCAGGCGGTGGTGCCAATGGTGAGGGCAATTCACCGTCCAACATCATTTTCTGCTGGCGCTGCGCCGGATTGATGCGTGGGGTTGATGCCAGTAATGCCCTGGTGTAAGGATGCAGAGGACGCTGGAAAATACTTTGTTTATCAGCATGTTCTACGGTCTTTCCGAGATACATGACCAGAACATCGTCGGCTATATGCTCAACCACCGATAAATTATGCGAGATGAACAGATAGGCAACACCGTTCTGTTGTTGCAAATCCATTAATAAATTCAAGACTTGTGCTTGTATTGATACATCCAGTGCAGAGACTGGTTCATCGGCGACGATTACTTCGGGGTCTAACATGAGTGCGCGGGCGATGGCGATCCGTTGCCTTTGTCCGCCTGAAAACATATGGGGGTAACGTCCATAATGCTCAGGCCGCAAGCCTACTTTTGCCATCATGGCACGCGCTTTTTCTTCTCGTTCTGCAGATAGCAGACGAGTGTTGATGATCAGTGGTTCTTCCAGCATGGCCCCCACTTTTTTACGCGGATTCAGACTGGCATAGGGATTCTGGAATACCATTTGCACCAAAGGCCGCACTTGTTTAAGTGTAATTTTATCTGCGTGTGCGATGTTTTTACCACCCATCCAGAGTTCGCCGCTGCTAGGCGTTTCTATCATCGTGATCTGGCGGGCGAGAGTGGATTTACCGCAGCCGGACTCACCAACCACGGCCAGGGTTTTACCTGCAGTCAGCTGGAATGAGACACCGTCCAGCGCTTTGGCCAGCGCTTTGGGTTTGAAAAAGCCTTGTGATACAGCGTAATGCTTGGCCAGGTTTTTTGCTTCCAGTAAGACAGGAGTAGTAATGGTATTTTGCATCATGCCGCCCGATTAATTTGTGATGCTTGCCATTCATTACCCGGCACGCCTTGTGCATCCAGTGGGAAATGGCAGCGCACCTGGGCATTGGGTTGTCCCTGCAATTGTGGCCTTTCAGTCTGACAGCGTTCGGTCGCATAGCTGCAGCGTGGTGAGAGCAGGCAGCCTGTTGGCCTGTCATACAGGCCAGGTACAACGCCAGGTATGGTTTGCAGGCGCGCTTTGCCAATATTATGTTCTGGCAAAGCTGCCAGTAAAGCCTGGGTATAAGGATGCCTGGGGGTGTCAAATATTTCTGGCACGGTGCCAGTTTCCAGTACTTGGCCAGCATACATCACCACTACACGTTTGGCAGTCTGGGCAACTACGGCCAGGTCATGGGTAATCAACATCAGGGCCATGCCACGTTCGCGCTGCAATTGCAGCAATAGTTCCAGCATTTGCGCTTGCACAGTCACATCCAGTGCCGTAGTAGGTTCATCCGCAATC
Source organism: Undibacterium sp. Di27W (assembly GCF_049340345.1). Classification (NCBI taxonomy): domain Bacteria; kingdom Pseudomonadati; phylum Pseudomonadota; class Betaproteobacteria; order Burkholderiales; family Oxalobacteraceae; genus Undibacterium; species Undibacterium sp. Di27W. Next base: position 970,495 of record NZ_JBMPOS010000001.1, read on the forward strand.
AGCAGACGTGGGTTGCAGGCGATAGCGATAGCAACCATGACACGCTGACTCATGCCGCCTGAAAGCTGGTGCGGGTAGGCATTCATGCGTCTTTCCGGGTCCGGGATATCCACTTGCTTCAATAAAGCCAGGGCCTTGGCGCGCAAGTCTTTTTCCTTGCCACCCTGATGAAGGCGCAGGGTTTCCATCAACTGAAAAGCCACGGTATAGCAGGGATTCAAACTGGTCATGGGATCCTGGAAGATCATGGCAATATCCTTGCCCAGCAATTGCCGTCTTTCCTTATCCTTCATCTTCAGCAAGTCACGGCCATCGAATTCCATCTGATCTGCTCGCACACGCCCAGGGAAGTCGATGAGGCCCATCAAGGCTAGCGAAGTCACACTTTTGCCAGAACCTGATTCGCCGACGATGCCGACCACCTCACCTTGTTCTATGAGCAGATCAAGACCGTCAACTGCCTTGAATGGCTGAGCTTCCGAGCCAAATTCAACGCTTAAATTTTTAATATCCAATAATGGTTTCATGTGGAAGTGTTGTTTAGCGTTTTAACTTGGGGTCGAGTGCATCGCGCAAGCCATCACCCATGAGGTTAAAGGCCAATACGGAAATCAGGATGGCCAGTCCGGGGAAGGTAACGACCCACCAGGCGCTTTGTATGAATTCCATTGCGCTAGCGAGCATTGAGCCCCATTCAGGGGTCGGTGGTTGCGCACCCAGGCCCAAAAAGCCTAAGGCAGCAGCATCCAGTATTGCTGTGGAAAACCCCAGAGTAGCCTGGACGATGATGGGGGCAGCGCAGTTGGGCAAAACACAATTGAACATCAGGCGTAAATTGCCAGCGCCAGCTATGCGTGAAGCATTCACGTAGTCTTTGTTCAGCTCACCGCTGACTGCTGCACGCGTTAACCTGGCATATGAAGGCATGAGGACAATGGCAATGGCATACATGGCATTCATCAGGCCGGGGCCGAGTATGGCCACGACGGCGATTGCCAGCAGCAGGCTGGGTAAGGCTTGCAGGATATCCATAAAGCGCACGATAATGGTTTCCAGCATGCGCGCAAAACGGCCGGCCCAGCTGCGGGAAAAACCGGCAATCAAACCCAGGGTCACACCCACACCCATGGACAGGGTGACGGAGACCAGGCCTATGAACAATGACAAACGTGAGCCATGAATGAGACGGGATAAAATGTCGCGACCAACCGGATCGGTGCCGAGTATAAATTTGCTGCTGCCAGTTGCCGTCCATGCGGGAGGTGTCAACGTGGATTCTCGGAATTGTTCTATGGCTGAGTGTGGCGCTATCCATTCAGCAAACAGGGCACACAAACTCAGTATGCTAACCAGCACCAGGCCGATGACGGCACCGCGGTTTTGCTTGAAGTAGTGCCAGAACTCAATCAAGGGATGAGGTGGTGACAAGTTGGTGACAATGCCTGCTGCAGCCGGTAAATTAGTATTACTCATAATTCTGCGATGAAGTCTTTTGTATGATGACGAGTATTGAGCATGGCATCAATGGCGTATGCGCGGATTAATCACGCCATACAGCACATCAACAATCAGGTTGACGGTAATGACGATGGTGGCGATCAGTAATATCCCACCTTGAACGGTCGGGTAATCACGCCTTTGTATCGCTTCGATGAGCCACTTACCTATACCCGGCCAGGAAAAGATGGTTTCAGTCAGGATGGCTCCAGCCAGTAGCGTACCTACTTGCATACCAATCACGGTGATGACAGGTATCAGCGCGTTGCGCAAGGCATGCACCCAGACTACCCGCATCCATGACATGCCTTTGGCGCGTGCAGTACGAACATAATCTTCTTTGAGCACTTCCAGCATGGCAGAGCGGGTCATGCGGGCAATTACAGCCAAGGGTATCGTGCCTAAGGCTATCGCAGGCAGGATCAGATGCATGACTGCGGATTTGAAAGCACCTTCTTCACCTGATAGCAAGCTGTCAACCAGCATCAATCCTGTCACGGGCGGCAAATCAAACACGATATCAATGCGGCCAGATACAGGTGTCCAGCCCAGGGTCACCGAAAACATCAGGATAAGCAAGAGTGCCCACCAAAAGATGGGCATGGAATAGCCAGTCAGGGATGCACCCATAACGGAGTAGTCAAGAAAAGTATTGCGCTTCAAGGCCGCCAAGATGCCTGCTGGCAAGCCAAGCGCAACGGCGAAAATAATCGCGCATAGTGATAATTCCAGTGTCGCCGGGAATAAGGTGAAAAATTCTTTGCTGACAAGTTCTTGCGTGATGATGGAACGCCCCAGGTCGCCCTGGAGGACTTTGCCCAGATAAGAAAAATACTGTTGATATAGAGGCTGATCCAGTCCATACAAATGCATGAGACTGGCATAGCGCTCGGCGTCCATGCCACGCTCGCCCGTCATGGCTTCTACGACATTGCCAGGTATCAGATGTATTAATGAGAAGACGAGTAGCGTAATACCGAGGAAGGTAGGGATGACTACCCCCAGGCGTCGAAAAATAAAACCCAGCATCTAAAAACCTTTGGAAAGCGGTGCAATTGACTTTTCAGTTTATTGGAAGCAGCGAGGCAAATAAAATCATGGCACCAATTTGCATAGAGCAAAATTGGCGCCACATTTGTATATTGCTTATTTATCCAAATCTACTTTTTTAAAGTAATGATGTGCAGTGGAGTCCATTTTGAAACCAATCACATTCTTACGTACAGGTGTGTAACGCAAAGAGTGTGCCAGCAGCAGTAAGGGGGCTTCTTCGCGAACTATTTCCTGGGCTTTTTCGTAAAGTTTGGTTCTTTCGGCTTGTTTGGGTGTCGATTTGGCTTTTTGTATCAACTCTTCATAATCCTTGTTGCACCACCTTGGGATATTGCCGCCACCTTTGACAGCTTCACAGCCCAAAATTGGTTCAAAGAAATTATCTGGATCGCCATTATCACCAGACCAGCCAAACATCATGGAATGATGCTCCCCCGTTTTACTGCGTTTCTTATACTCTGTCCATTCATAGGTCGTCAGCTTGGTCTTGACACCGATTTTTGCCCAGTCGGCCTGTATCAGTTCAGCCATGCGCTTGCCATCAGGATTGTAAGGGCGCGACACTGGCAAATACCAAAGTTCCATTTCAAACCCATTGGCATAGCCTGCCTTGGCCAGTAATTCTTTGGCCTGGGCGACATCGTAAGGATATTCCTTGATCTTGTCGTTATACGACCACATGGTGGGTGGTATGACATTCTTGGCGATTTGCCCTGTGCCCGCATACACGGATTTGAGTATCGATGCGCGATCAACAGCAAGATTCAAAGCCTGACGTACCAGCTTGTTATCAAAAGGTTTTTTCTCTACATTGAAACCGACATAACCAATATTCAAACCCTGTTGAGACAATAGTTTGATATTGGCATCGCTCTTCATCAATTCTACATCTGCCGGTTTGGGCAGGGACATGACATGGCATTCACCTGCCTTGAGCTTGGCGTAGCGCACAGATGCGTCCGGGGTAATCGCATAGATCAGATTGTCGATTTTTGGGCGACCATCCCAATAGCCATCGTGCGCCTTGTAGCGGATGATGGCGTCTTTTTGGTAGGATACAAACTGGAAAGCGCCTGTGCCTATGATTTCCTTGTCGATTAGCTCTGGTGTCCCTGCTGCCTTCATTTTCTGCGCATACTCAGCAGAATGAACAGACATGAAGTCCATCGTCAGCGTTGCAAGAAAGGGGGCTTCCTGGCGCTTTAGTTTGAAGCGCACAGTCAAATCATCGACTTTCTCCAGCTTGTCAACGATCTTGGCTATGCCCAGATCCTGGAAATAGGCATATGTCTGGCCTGGCGTATTTTTATTGAAGGGATGGTTTTCATCTGCCATGCGATAGTAGCTGAACAGGATATCGTCAGCATTCAGGTCGCGGCTGGGTTTGAATTTGGCATTGCTATGAAACTTGACACCCTTGCGCAACTTGAAGGTATAGGTCAGGCCATCTGCAGAAATATCCCAGGATTCTGCCAGGGCGGGGGTGATATTGGTGGTGCCGGTTTCCATTTCCACCAGGCGGTTATACATCGGTACCGAACCAGCATCAGCGGTGGTGCCAGTCGTAAAAAACTGCGGATTGAAACCTTCCGGGCTACCTTCCGAGCAAAATACCAAAGTCTTTGCCGCCATCGCACTGCCAGTATGCAAACTAACAAAGGTGCCCAATACAGCCAAAGCGCCAGTCTTCAACAGCCAATTACCTTTTTTCATCCAGACTCTCCACAGTGAATAAGTGCCAGTAAAAAAGCAACAAGTCGATTGTGTCATGGCCGACTTGCATAGACTTTTATATTGTGCAGTAATTCGATAGGTTTTGTATTATTTTGTTACAAGCCCGAAGAAAATTTTGAAAATAGAACTGACAAACATAAATACTGCTATTGGGTAAATCCTCCTGCATAGAAGATTTGCCCTGTGTTGCAAATATGATGAATTCCCATGCATGACTATTGCGGTGCAGAGTTATGGAAGAAAAAATAGGCAATGATATCCAAATGCCATATGCGATCTGCGCATAAGCAATAATCGAAATCCATACATTTCTAAGCCAGGGCGGCGGTGATGAATTGAGACTGCTCAGTCAGAATTATCCTGATGTCGAAACTGAGAACAGACATGTTCTCGTGCTAGTTGGTCATCATATTTGGAAATACCAATAGAAAATGTAGTGGAGGCAGCAAACCTGTTCGAGCGTAATATGTGTTTGCTGGCCTGCCACGTGAAGAATTTTTTATTGGTATAGTTCGAGAGTGCTGGTTCGAATAATTTATTCTATATGCTCCACCAGGAGCTGCACTCTGGTCACGCCATTGTACTCATTGGCATCGAGCCTGAAAGCGACATGCACATGCTCGGGTAAAGTATCGGTATGACCAAACCATATCGCATCATAGCGTAGCTTATTTTTTTCCAGCACGAGTTTTAGGTGGCGCTCTTTTAATATTCTTTGCGAGATCAGTTTGAAGTCATCGCAAAATATGGGGGGAGGGAAGCCCTGTCCCCAGACCTGGGTATCAAGTAGTCGTATGAAATCTGTCGTGTAATACGCATCTTCCAGGGGGCCATCGGTTTCCACGACGCGTTCAAGCTGGTGTGCCTGCAACCAGTTTTTACCTACCGCTTCAAAAGCCTGCTGAAATGCAGAAAAATCTTCTGTGCGTAAAGTCAGGCCGGCTGCCATCGCATGCCCGCCAAATTTTTGTATCAGGCTGGGAGCATGTTTGGACACCAGATCCAGCGCATCCCGCAGATGAAACCCGGGGATGGAGCGCCCCGACCCTTTGATCAAGCCTTCGCCGCCAGGGGCAAAGGTAATTGTTGGCCGGTAGAATTTATCCTTGAGGCGGGATGCAACGATACCGATGACACCCTGATGCCAGCTTTCATCGAATACGGTGATGGTATTGCTGTCCTGTGGCTGGAAATCATCAAGATGGAGCAGTGCAACATCCTGCATTTCGCGCTCTATATCTTTGCGGTCAGCATTGATGCTGTTCAATTCCTGGGCAATTTGCCAGGCACGGCCTTCGTCATCCGTCGTCAGGCACTCTATGCCTAGCGCCATATCTGCCAGGCGGCCAGCAGCATTCAACCTGGGGCCCAAGGCAAAGCCCAGGTCAAAGGGACTGGCATTGCCTGGTTCGCGGCCAGCGATGCGAAATAAAGCTGCGATCCCGGCACACATACGGCCAGCACGCATGCGCTTCAAGCCTTGTGCCACCAGAATACGGTTATTGGCATCCAGTTTCACGACGTCGGCGACTGTGCCTAGTGCGACTAAATCCAGTAAAGTATCCAGCTTGGGCTGGTTTTGCTGATCAAATACGCCACGCTGACGCAATTCTGCCCGCAACGCCAGTAATACATAAAACATGACACCAACGCCAGCCAGATTCTTGCTGGGAAAGCCGCATTCAGGCTGGTTGGGGTTGACGATGACGGCTGCGTCTGGCAAATGATCGCCCGGTAAATGGTGATCGGTGACGACGACGGCTATACCCTGAGCATTGGCCGCTGCCACACCATCGACACTGGCGATACCATTGTCGACAGTGACGATGACGTCCGGCGACTTCTCTTTTTGCGTCAGCGCGACGATTTCTGGCGTCAGGCCATAGCCATATTCAAAACGATTCGGGACGATGTAGTCGACATTCGCACCCAGCATGCGCAAGCCGCGCAAACCTACTGCGCAGGCCGTAGCGCCATCACAGTCATAATCGGCAACGATGACCAGTTTCTTCTTCTGCGCTATGGCATCAGCCAGGAATTGTGCTGCCTGCCCTATATGTAACAGCCCAGCTGGCGGTAACATGGCATTGAGTTCAGTGCTGAGTTCTTTTTCGTCCGTTGCTCCTCGCGATGCATACAGACGTGCCAGGACGGGATGCAGGCCATTCTGACGCAGCATTTCAGATTCACGGAAAGGGCAGGGACGTACAGTAATGCGTGTCATGAAATCGTAAATAAATGATGTAATGAGGGTTTGACCCAGAATTTTCGCAGCGACCAGGGTGTCAGATCAAAGCTGGCCAAGCTGTGCGCATTACTGAATATCAGCTTAAGGCTGTCCGGCTGTTTGCCTTTCAAGCCGGCCACCAAAGGCGAGAACCAGTTTGTTTCCAGCTCTTGCATACCGTCCAGCCATAATGCCCAGTCATTGCTGATCGCTGGCTCGCATAGCTTGTCCAATAAGACGGTCTGGAGCTTGGCCCCGGCATTTGAATGCATATGGTGTTGCTGGTAAGTCTGTGTAGTATATTGCTTAAGCTTGGGGTTGACAGCTTGCGCCCCGCCAGATATCCAGACAGAGTTAATGACTTTGGCGCCGCGCATTTCACGCTGTGTATTGAGATCGTGAGTGAACCACTGCATTTGAATTTCATTTTGCAGTTTGCGCCAGGGGCGTTCAAATTCGCCTTTGGGCATCCAGATGTCAATATTGTGGCCGCTGGCGGCGTCTACGGTTGCTGTTTGCAAGCCAGCCCATGCATCAGCACGTAGAAACCAGGTCTGCGCATCACCAAATAAGAGCTGAAAACCCATTTCTTCGCAGCTTGCCTTTGCCAACTCAAACAAGGCACGGGATTCGGCCAGGCTAATGTCCAGGCGTCGCTGATCGGTCAGCACCAGATGGTCGCGGGCAATGTGAATATGTACGGGTTGCAAGATGAACCAATGACCAGCTTCAGGTGTCAAACCCAGGCTTTGCATGCGGTTCCAGGCAATTTCCGGGCTATTCGCATTGTCTGCAGGGGGGAACTGGTCCGCAAGCCAGTATTCATAGCTTAGTGCACGCGAGAAATCGTCTATGGTTTGCAGGCTGGCTTTGCCTGCGCAAGCGATCAGCCTGGCCAAACCAGGGGTACGCATTTCTTTTAACAGGTCTTTGGCTAGGCTTGCTGGGGGAATCCCAAACGGGATTATCAATTCTAAATGGCTCATAGTGCTGTATTGTATGGCAAACGTATGGCAAACTGCTGGCTGCCTTATTACTTGAAGTGTAAATGCAGTGAAAAATCTCTCTTTTGAATGGCTGGTTGGCCTGCGTTATACGCGGGCGGGTCGGCGTAGTGGCCGTAATGGTTTTATTTCCTTTATCTCGCTGATCTCCATGGCGGGCATAGGCTTGGGTGTAGCAGCCATGATTGTTGTTATTTCAGTCATGAACGGTTTCCAGAAAGAAGTGCGGGACCGCATGTTGTCCGTGCTGGCCCATGTGGAAGTGTTCGATGCCAGTGGTGCTTTGCCTGACTGGCGCGCTACAGCACTGGAAGTGCAAAAAAATCCAGCCGTCAAGGGCACTGCCCCTTATGTAGATGGACAGGCCATGATCATACGCGAAGATGTCATGCGCGGCGTTATCCTGCGCGGTATCTTGCCAGAAGAAGAGCCCAAGGTGTCGGATGTGGCCAGCAAGATCAAGGATGGTAAATGGGCAGACTTGCGCGCAGGCGAATTTAATATCATCCTTGGTTCAGCACTGGCAAACAGTTTGCGTGTGCGGGTAGGGGAAAAAATTACGCTGGCCGCGCCTGAAGGGCAAATGACGCCAGCCGGGATGGTACCAAGACTGAAAGCGTTTACCGTAGTCGGCATATTTGAAGCTGGTCATTATGAATATGACTCAGGCATGGCTTTCATGCATATAGAAGATGCGCAAAAATTTTTCCGCCTGAATTCTCCGTCCGGTCTGCGTTTGCGTATCAAGGAAATGCTCAAGGCACCTCAAATTGCGCAAGAGTTGTCGCGCACCTTGTCGGGTGACCTGCTAATCCGCGACTGGTCGCAACAAAATAAAGTGTATTTTGCTGCTGTAAAAGCAGAAAAAACCATGATGTTCATCATCCTGACACTGATTATCGCAGTGGCGGCCTTCAATCTGGTTTCCACGTTGGTCATGACCGTGACTGACAAGCAGGCGGATATTGCCATTTTGCGTACTCTGGGGGCAGCACCCTCGTCCATCATGAAAATATTCGTCATACAGGGAACGATAGTTGGTTGCCTGGGGACGCTCTTGGGCGTAGGCCTGGGGCTATTAATTTCCCTCAATATTGATGTGCTCGTGCCTTTTATAGAAAATTTACTGGGTATTCAGCTACTATCCAAAGAAGTATATGTCATCAGCAAATTGCCATCCGATGTGCAATTGTTTGATGTGCTGACCATAGGCGGTGTTGCTTTGGTCCTGGCCATGGCGGCCACCATTTACCCTAGTTGGCGTGCTTCACGCGTGAAACCTGCGGAGGCATTGCGTTATGAATGATCAAGTATTGAACAAAGAAGAGAATAAAGCTGCGGTTTTATCCTGCAGTAATTTGGCTAAGACATTTTCTCAGGGACAGGACTCGGTCAATGTTCTGAAAGAAATCAACCTCAGCATATTCCGTGGCGAGAGGGTGGCTATCATCGGTGCTTCTGGTTGCGGCAAGTCTACTTTGCTGCATTTGCTGGGTGGCCTGGATACACCGAGTAAAGGAACGGTGACCCTGCAGGGCAAGGATTTTGCCAGCTTGAATGAGACCGCGCGCGGTACTTTGCGTAACCATGCCCTGGGTTTTGTGTACCAGTTTCACCATCTTTTGCCTGAATTTTCAGCACTGGATAATGTCGCCATGCCCCTCATCATTCGTCGCATGGCACGGACTGAAGCTCAAAAAATTGCGCAAGCCATATTGGAAAAAGTGGGTTTGGGGCATAGACTCAAGCATGTGCCTGGCGAATTATCTGGGGGGGAGCGGCAGCGAGTAGCTTTGGCGCGTGCCCTGGTGACCCAGCCTGCTTGCGTATTGGCAGATGAACCTACCGGTAATCTGGATGGCAGTACTGCGCAACAGGTATTTGCCCTGATGCTGGAATTGTCGCGCACGCTTGGTACAGCATTTGTTATTGTCACTCATGATGCAGAATTGGCCGGTCGCTGTGACCGCGTTTTCCGTTTAACTGATCAAGGTTTGCAACAACAGTAAGAAATGGCATGCAAAAGACCAGCAAAATGAATATCAGGAGACGGCACAGCACGTTTCCCCTAGCTCATTTTCCTACCAAACCTGGTGGCTGGTTAGTGCTTGGCTTGTTATCTCTCCTGGGGGGTACAGCCAGAGCCGCTGATACTGTTGAGTTGGTCCTGCAACTGGAAACTTCGCTGACCAGTGACAGCAACCCTTTTCGCTTTTACGAGCAAACTTCAAAAGCAGATCAGCCGGATCAAACTGAAGCATCACCCACTCAACAGTTCCGCAATCGCGATAGCGTGACCGGTACTGATCTGCGGGCCGGGGCCATTATTCCCATTTTGTCTGAGCGTACGCGCCTGATATTGACTGGTTCCCTGGGTAACCGGCACTATAAAAACTATAAAGACCTTGACCATCATTTGACCGCAGCCGACGCAACCCTGGAGTGGGCCGCCGGGCAAATCGTCAATGGGCATGTGTCCGTAGGCAAGGAAGACAGGTTATTCCAATACATTAACGGCAGCTTGACGGAAAAAGATGTTTCGCATCAAAAACGTGCTGCTGCCGACCTGAATTTTAAACTGACAGATGAGTGGTCGCTGAACGTCAAAGTTGACCGTGCAGGCTTGAATTATGATTTGCCACTGAATCAGTTATATAACTTTGATGAACGTGGCAGGCAATTGAGTGGGCGCTATTACTCGCCTACAGGCTCCGGTGTTGAAATCGGTAGCCGTTTATCAGAAACCAGTTTTCCTGACCGGAATGCCCAGGATATTGCTGACCTCGATAAAGCCTATAAAGAGTCGGAAGTTTTTCTTGATGCAGAATGGCGCTATAGCAGCAAGTCTGTCACCAGTGCGCATCTTGGTATCATCAAGCGCCAATATGATGTACTTACTGAGCGCAATACGAACCTCTCAAACATCTTATGGCGCGGTACTTATCACTATTCTCCAAAATTGCGCCTGGATTTACAGTTGTGGGACCGGCCATTTACCATCGTAGACCGCACGGTAGTTTACGTCCTGAGTAAGGCCATGCGCTTTGATGCGCAGTGGAAGTACTCAGAAAAATCGCAAATGAATTTTTCCACTTTGCTGCAAAATAGCGATAACGTACTTGTGCCCCGTTTGGCGAGCGTGACTGATGGTGCACCGGGCACCTCGCGCAAAGAAAGGCTGATGCGCATAGGCTTAGGTGGCGCTTATGAGTTCGAGCGGGGTTTTCGCCTGGTACTCGATAGTTTTTATGAAAAAGTACAGCGCGAATCTGATGGTGTGAATTTGAAGCAATCCGTCGTCAAGCTGGGACTGGAATATACCTATGAAAATTTACCAGGGAGTAATTCGCGTATGGGTTTGAAACGCTATCAACATTCCTTGAGCGCTTCTGATAGCCTGCGCTGATCATGGGATTCCAACAAAGACTGAGCCGTTTCGCCGCCCGTCATCTGGCTAATCGCTGGTTGCCCTTGAATAAAGGCAGGGGGGTGGTCAGTTTCAGTTTTGATGACGTGCCTGCCAGCGCCTGTCATCAGGGAGCAATGCTGCTGGAGTTATACCAGGCGCGCGGTACTTTCTATGTATGCGGTGGTCTCACGGATGGTGTCGAACAAAATCAAGCATGTCATAGCGTAGTCGATTTACAGCGGCTGTTGGAAAACGGGCATGAAATTGGCTGCCACACTTATTCACATACCAATTGCGCCAATGCATCTTCGGGCTTTTTGCTGGAGGACTGGGAACGTAATCTGGCTTTCTTCAGGCAGCACGGCATTACTCACCACGGTTTTGCCTTTCCTTTCGGTGCTTATGCCCTGGGCAGTAAACTGGCGGCATCCAAACGATTTTCATATAGCCGCATTACTGGTGGCGGCACGCAGACAGGGCGGGCTGATTTGTCTGCCTTGCGTGCGCAATCCCTGTATTCTGCCAGCAGCAATATTGATGCGCTGGGTGCATTGATCAAACATACTGCTACAGAAGGGGGCTGGTTGATTTTATATACGCACGAAGTCAGCGAAACGCCAGGCCCCTGGGGCGCCACGCCAGCGTTGCTGGAAACAGCATTGCAGGCAGCGACACAAGAGGGGTGTCAACTGCTACCTGTACACAGGGCAATAGATTTTTTTCTTTCCTGAGCTAAAAAATGCTTTTCACTCAATTCAGACTTGAGTAAGTTACAATTCTTGCGGTTTTAATCTTAATTTTCAGGTAGCAGATATCATCCATGAGCCAACATAGCCAGTTTACCCTGCTGTCCCAGCGTCGCTTTGCTCCTTTCTTCTGGACGCAATTCTTGGGCGCCTTCAACGACAATGTCTTCAAGACAGCCTTACTCACCATACTGACGTATGACGCATTGTCCTGGACTGATATGAAAGTTGGCTTGTTGAATAACCTGATTCCCGGCTTATTTATTTTACCTTTTGTGCTTTTTTCTGCGACTTCGGGGCAATTGGCCGACAAATTTGAAAAAGGCAGGATGGCCCGTAAGGTTAAATTGCTAGAGATTGGCATCATGTTGGTCGCCGCAGTTGGTTGGCAAACCCACAATTTGTGGCTCTTGATCGCTGCTGTTTGCGGCATGGGCATACATTCGACTCTGTTTGGTCCAGTCAAATATGCGTATTTGCCACAACACCTGAAGACAGATGAGCTGGTCGGCGGCAATGGCTTGATAGAAATGGGCACCTTTGTTGGCATTCTGTTGGGTGAAATACTCGGTGCCATGCTCGTGGTGCACAAACCATGGGGCACTGAATTAGTGGCTGGTGGTGCGATCGTTGTGGCCATCATGGGTTATCTGACGGCGTTGCGCATTCCTGATTCACCGGCCCCGGCTCCTGAATTGAAAATTAACTGGAACCCGGTCACAGAAACGATCAGGAATATCAGCTTCAGCAAACAAAATCGCCCGGTATTCTTATCCTTACTGGGCAATTCCTGGTTCTGGTTTTATGGTGCCATCGTCCTCGCACAATTCCCTTTATATGCCAAAGACTATCTGCATGGTGACCACAGCGTCTTCGTGCTGTTGCTGACAATTTTTTCTTTTGGCATAGGTGCTGGTTCCCTGCTGTGTGAAAAATTATCGGGCCATAAGGTGGAAATTGGTCTGGTCCCGTTTGGTGCCATAGGCTTGTCTGTATTTGGCTTTGATCTGTATTTATCCAGTATCAGTTATACCAATATCGCAACCGTTAGTGCAATGGAGTTTGTTAAGCAAACAGGTAGTTGGCACATCTTGTTTGACATCACAATGATAGGTATTTTTGGTGGCCTGTATATTGTTCCACTGTTTGCCTTGATACAGACACGTTGCGATCCAAAACATTTGTCACGCACAATAGCTGGCATGAATATCCTGAACGCCTTGTTCATGGTGGTTGCTTCACTGTCTGCCGTGGCGATGCTGGAAAAAGGTCTCACAATACCGCAAATCTTTATGGCGACCGCCATACTGAATGCAATCGTGGCAATTTACATCTTTAGCCTGGTGCCCGAGTTCTTGATGCGCTTTATCGCCTGGATATTGATACACACGATCTATAAAGTCAGGGGTGTCAATACTCAACGTTTGCCGGATGAAGGGGCTGCTATCCTGGTCTGCAATCATGTCAGCTATATGGATGCCATCGTCATCATGGCGTCCAGCCCCAGGCCAGTACGTTTTGTGATGGATCACAGGATTTTCAAAATACCTTTCTTGTCCTGGGTATTCAGGACTGCCAAAGCTATTCCTATCGCACCTGCCAAAGAAGATCCGTGGCTGATGGAAAAGTCGTTTATCGACGTTGCCCAGGCTTTGCATGAAGGTGAGCTGGTCTGTATTTTCCCCGAGGGTAAGCTGACAGCAACAGGGGAGTTGAATGAATTTAAAGGTGGAGTCATGAAGATACTGGAGCGTAGCCCTGTTCCAGTTTATCCGCTGGCCTTGCGTGGTTTATGGGGTAGCTTTTTTTCTCGTGACAAAAGTAATTCATTTGAACGTGCTTTTCGCCGTGGGCCATTTTCCAAACTTGAATTGGTGGTGGGGGAGGTTATGCAAGCCAAGGATGTGACGCCACAAATTTTGCAAGAGCAGGTCAGTCTCTTAAGAGGGGATTGGAAGTAAGGAAAGCATTTTTTTGAGGCAGCATTCACATCAGGGACAAAATGAAAAAATATTTAAGTGGGCTATTGATAGCTTTGCTAGTGGTGGGATGTGGTGGCGGAAGTGGTGGTACAAGTGCTAATAGCAATGCCGTCGGTATTCCTGCTGATGTTGCCTTAACAAAGAGCAGCACTTTTTTATCGAAGTCTACAGGCGTGTTGTATCCGATTAATGTATATGTTCCCGCCGATTACGCGCGCACCAGTGATGCACTACCCGTTATATTCACCCTGGATGGTGAATTGAGTGGTGGCCCTTTTGAAGTGATGCGCAGAATCTTGATGGACGAGGGTACTCGCGTGATCCTGGTCGGCGTTGCGACTGCAGGAAAAAGGGACTTTGATTATTTGCTCCCTGGCGCCACGGATTTTTATAAATTCCTCAGTAATGAACTTGTTCCTTCTATCGAGGTAGACTATCGTGTCAATTCCAAACAGCGAACCCTGGTTGGGCATTCATTTGGGGCTGATTTTGTGCAAACAGCATTAACACTGGACAGGCCAGATAAGCGTGTGTTCAGGAATTTTATTGCCGTCGATGGTCCTTTAAGAAATCCCGTGGAAAATGCGCAGTTGGACAACGCGATGTTCCTTGCATCCGCAGGGAAAATGCCAGATACGACCTTTGTTTATGCCAGCGCTGGCGGTGCAGGTTTTGATAGTGATGTAGAAGCTGCCTATCAAAAGATGCTAGCTCGTAATTATCAAGGTTTGAACCTGATACGGCTACCAGCATATAAAACTGATCATGGCGGCGTATTTACTCCAGCGATTACGGACGTATTGCATTTATTATTCAAAAAATAAAGCGATGGCAGGATTGTGGGAGAAAGTAGATGGCACCTGTTGGTGCCATTTTTCATATCCGCCATGAAAATCTGAAGAAACACTTTTCATGTAACACCGTAGTACGCAATCTAATTTGCAACTATTAATTTATATTGTATTTAATTTCCTTGACACTTGATGTCATTGCTTTAATACTTGATGCGCAATTTAACATTTTTTATAAAAGTTAAAATGCACTTGTGTCACCAATTTTGAAAAATACTTTTCAAGAGTTTATGACGACACATTACTATGTCACACTTCTTTGGTACATGGGATCGCAGACTATGTACCAAAGCAAATGAAATCTGCGCAATCATGGGAAATTTTGATAATGAATATCCAAGCTAAAAAAAATGAAGCTGAGGCTGGTGTTATAGGAATGAAGATTGCACGTGTATTGACTGAGCAGGAAATATTGCTGGTTTCTGGTGCGGATAATAGTAATGGCGGACAAAACCATGATCCAAGCGTAGGTGAAGAACCACCGCCAGGTCATGTCCCTTATCCATGGGAACTGCCTATATCTTAATAGATTTTTACTGGATTTCAGGTATCTGTTATCCGGGTCTTGAACAAAAAAATGGCACCCAAACTGGGTGCCATTTTCATTTGCGAGGTCTTTGTGAATTACAAAATTTCGCTCGCGTGATCTGCCAGGCGTGAACGTTCACCGCGTGCCAGTGTCACGTGGCCACTGTGTGCCCAACCCTTGAATCTGTCCACAACATAGGTGAGACCACTGGAACCCTCTGTCAGGTAAGGTGTATCGATCTGAGCAATATTACCCAGGCAGATGATCTTGGTGCCAGGACCTGCGCGTGTCACCAGAGTCTTGACCTGTTTTGGTGTCAAGTTCTGCGCTTCGTCGATGATAAGGAATTTGTTGACGAAGGTGCGGCCACGCATGAAGTTCAGAGATTTGATCTTGATCTTCGAGCGTATCAAGTCCTGAGTCGCGGCACGACCCCAGTCACCGGCATCATTATCTGACTTGTTAAGTACTTCCAGGTTGTCGTCAAATGCACCCATCCAAGGTGACATTTTTTCTTCTTCAGTACCAGGTAAGAAGCCTATGTCTTCGCCGACTGGCACAGTAACGCGCGTGACGATGATCTCATTGTAGGTTTTGGTTTCCAGCACTTGCGCCAGCCCTGCAGCCAGTGCCAGCAAGGTTTTGCCGGTACCAGCCTGGCCCAGCAGGGTAACGAAATCGCATTCCGGGTCCATCAACAGATTCAATGCAAAGTTCTGCTCGCGATTGCGTGAGGTGATACCCCACACGCTATGCTTGATATGGCCATAGTCGCGCAAGGTTTGCAGTACTGCAGTCTTGCCGTTGATCTGTCTTACCTGACCATAGAAAGATGCTTCACCATTCTTGGGTTCCAGATAGACGAACTGGTTCACCAGCAGAGAAGGGATGACTGGTCCGGTAATGCGGTAGAAAGTTGTGCTCAAACCATTGCGGTTTTCTTGCCAGGTTTCTATACCCTTACCGTGCTTGTTCCAGAAGTCATCAGGCAATTGCACTATGCCTGAATACAACAGATCAGAATCTTCCAGCACATGGTCATTGAAGTAATCTTCTGCTGGCAAGCCCATGGCGCGCGCCTTGATGCGCATATTGATGTCTTTCGACACCAGTACCACAGGGCGGCCTGGCATTTCTGTTTCCAGTGCACGTACTACGCCAAGAATCTGGTTATCTGCCTTGCCTTTGGGCAGGCCAACGGGCAGGTCGGCGCTTTGCAGCTTGGTCTGGAAGTATAGATGGCCCTTGGCATCCTTGTTGCCCAGTTTGGACAGCAAGATGCCTTTTTCTATATCGTGATGATCGATGTCGCCTACCAATGCATCCAGCGAGCGCGATACCTGGCGCGCATTGCGGGCTACTTCAGACATGCCTTTTTTATGATCATCCAGTTCTTCCAGCGTGATCATGGGCAAGTAAACATCATGCTCTTCAAAACGGAATAGCGATGATGGGTCATGCATCAGAACATTGGTATCGAGTACAAACAATTTAGTTGTGCCAGATTTGTCTGCAGCACGGCTGGTGCCAGACTTGACGCGGCTATCATGGGTCTTGGCCTTGCTTGCTGCGACAACGGGCAATGCTTTGGCGATGACAGCTGGCGCTGCTTTTTCTGCGACTGGCTTACTGACCACTGCCGGTACAGGTAAGGCTTTCTTTCTTTGTGGTGCGGGTGCTACATCAATAGCTTTGATTTTCTCTGGCGTTGCGGATTTTATTGTTTTGGCTGGTTTGCCTTTTTCTGCCTTCGGATAATCCTTGGGTGAAAGCAGTGCTGCTGGCTTGGTCGGCATTTTTGGCAATGGCATGAAAACCTCAATCAAAAAGTGAGAGCTGAAAAGTTAAAAGCCGCTAAGGACTTACCAACATCGCTGCTGGCACTGTCTTTCACGGCTTTTATCAAGAGTAATTCTGGAGAGTTCAATTAAGTTTGGGCGCTCACAAATTCGAGTACTTCGTCTACGTGTCCTGCTACTTTGACTCCACGCCATTCTTTCACTAATTTGCCATTGCCGTCAATCACAAATGTGCTGCGTTCTATGCCACGCACTTGTTTGCCATACATGTTCTTCATTTTCATGACATTGAACAACAAACACAAAGTTTCATCCGGGTCAGAAATCAGTTCGAAAGGCAGGTCTAATTTATTTTTAAATCCGTCGTGAGAGCGCAGGCTGTCACGGCTGACACCAAAAACGACAGAATTAACTTGCTGGAATTGTGGGTGCAAGTCACGGAAGGCGATGCTTTCCGTGGTGCAGCCTGGCGTGTTGTCTTTGGGGTAAAAATAAATAATGATATTTTTACCAACGTGCTCACTTAATTGAAACGCTTTGCCGCCAGTCATGACGGCGGAAAATTCTGGTACCTGGCAGTGTAGTGCGGAAGGGGTCTCAGCCACTTTCATCTCCTTGGTTAGGGGTGGAGAAATGTTGCTGACTGACTAGATCAGGGCGACCAGTTCTCCGGAACGACCTGGCAAGCTAGCCCATGACAATGGACGGGTTGGTAAGTCACTGTTCTTGATGGACGCATAGTAGTCCGCCATGGAAATACAACGATAACCTTGCTTGTGCCAGCCTGTCAGCAATTCCTCGAATATGGGGGCGAGTTTTTGTCCTTCAAGCTCTGCATGTAAGGTAAATACATGATCTTTTGGAATTGCCGTCAGTTTCAGTATATTCGCAGCGATATTTGACTCGCTAATGACATTGCCAGCGATGTCGCGCCCCAGCAACTCATCGAGAGTCGGCAGGGTAGTCGGCATCTGTATGCAGGACATGACATTGCCGCCTACTTGCAAGCGGTAGGGGCCTGCGTCTGCATTGGTGAGACTGCCATCTTCATTGAGCATGGCGCGCCCGTCAGAGGCGTATTGCATGCCAAACTGGTCAAGCTGGGCAAAAGCATGATCATTCATTTGCCAGCCAGCCGCACCATGGGTTTTTGGCGTGGCACCAAAAATCTGCTGGAAGCGCTGGTGAGCTTGCTGCATTTGTTTGCGTGTCCAGTCCAGGTCACGTACTCGTACATTGTCTTGCCAGACTACGTGGTCCCAGGTGTGGATGCCACACTCAAAGCCAGCATCACGCACAGCCTGCATTTCTGTCGTGCAGCTACCGATATCCGGGGCTGGCAAGAAAACGCCATACATCAGGGTCTTGAAACCATAATGCTCCAGGACTGAGGTGCGCGACACTTTTTGGAAGAAACCAGGGCGAAATGCCCTGCGCAAGGCCCAGCCCGTGTGGTCCTTGCCCAAAGAAAACAGGAAAGTTGCGCCTGCATTGTGTTTCTTTAGAATGCGTACCAGGTTAGGTACGCCTTCTTGAGTGCCGCGATAGGTATCGACGTCGATCTTGAGAACGATGGTAGGCATGTAGTCCCGTATTAGTCCATCAAGGCGCGTGCTTCAGCTACCTGGCTGCGGTAAGCATCAAAAATATTGCGCATGGTGTCTGGCATGGTTGTCACTGGCTTCCAGCCCAGTTCTTCACAGGTGTTGGTGATTTTTGGTACACGGTTTTGCACATCCTGGTAGCCTTTGCCGTAGTAGGCAGCAGAAGTGGTTTCTGTCAGTTCTACTTTTTTGGCTGTTTCAGCATATTCAGGATATTCAGCAGCCAGATCCAGCATCATGTGTGCCAGTTCGCGGATGGAGAAATTATTGGTCGGGTTACCGATGTTATAGATCTTGCCGCTGGCTACACCGTTTTTGTTATCGATAATACGCATCAAAGCATCGATACCGTCGTCGATATAAGTGAAAGCACGTTTTTGCGCACCCCCATCGACCAGGGAGATATTCTCACCACGGACGATATGGCCAAAGAATTGCGTCACAACGCGTGAGCTGCCTTCTTTAGGTGTGTGGATATTATCCAGGCCAGCACCTATCCAGTTGAATGGACGGAACAGAGTGAAGTTCAAGCCTTCCATGCCATAGCCCCAGATTACGCGATCCATCAATTGCTTGGCACAGGAATAAATCCAGCGTGGTTTATTGATAGGGCCGCAAATCAGTTCAGATTCTTCCGGATCGAATTCTTCGTCATGGCACATGCCATAGACTTCAGACGTGGATGGAAACACCAGGTGCTTGCCATATTTTGCCGCGGAGCGGACGATAGGCAGGTTGGCTTCAAAGTCCAGCTCAAAAACACGCAAAGGCTGTTTGACGTATGTGGAAGGTGTAGCGATTGCCACCAGCGGCAGGATCACGTCGCACTTCTTGACATGATATTCAACCCATTCTTTATTGATGGTGATGTCACCTTCAAAGAAATGCATGCGCGGATGGTTGATCATGTCGCCCAGACGCTCGGTTTGCATGTCCATGCCATACACTTCCCAGTCTGTGGTTTCCAGAATGCGCTTGGACAAATGGTGACCGATAAAACCGTTCACGCCGAGTATGAGGACTTTTTTCATAATGAATTCTTTTTAAAGTAAATGTTGATTGCCAGTTCAGATGCGCAAAACAAAGGCTTATGCCGTTTGCTTCAATAGGGCCGCCAATTCTTGCGTGCCCACAATTTTGCCATCCATTAACAATTCAATAATATGCAGTGCCCGGCCATCGCCGCACACGCCAAGGACGTTATTATCTACTACATGTAAGCCTGTCGGCAAATTTGCCGTATCAGATTTGGATAAGCGTGCTTTTCCGATAACAAAACGCTTGCCAGCCTGATCGGTAAACGCACCAGGGTAGGGCGGGGCAACGGCTCTGTGCAAGTTATATACCTGCTGGGCAGTCTGTTGCCAGTTGATACGTCCGTCTTCCGGTTTGCGGCCACCGAAATAACTACCAGTTGACAGATCATTAGGTAAGCGTCTGGCGGTGCCTGCGATCAAATCTGGCAGGGCATTCCACAGGCATTGTTCAGCAGCCACGGTCAATTTACCAAATACTTCATAGGCTGTGTCGTCCGGCAAAATAGGCGCTGATACTTGAGCAAGAATGTCGCCTGCATCAGGTTTTAAGGCCATTTCATGTAAGGTGGCACCAGTTTCAGTTTCACCATGTAATACAGCCCAGTTGACCGGTACACGACCACGGTATTTAGGCAGCAAGGAGCCATGCAGGTTGTAAGCGCCACGTTTTGCCAGCGCCAATACATCCAGCGGCAGCATGTGGCGATAATAAAAGCTGAAAATGAAATCTGGCGCTATAGCTGCCACTTGTTCTTTCAGCTCAGCTGATTTTGGATCGTCAGGAGTGATGCAGGGTATGCCTTGCTCACGACAAAGATCGGCAACGGATTCAAACCAGATAGTTTCTGCCGGGTTGTCAGTATGGCTAACGACCAGTTTGACGTCTACGCCACGTGCCAGCAAAGTCTTGATGCAACGCACACCGACGCTGTGATAGGCAAAAACTACTGCTTTTGCAGGGGATGCTGATGGTGTCATCTCTGCTTTCTTAATTAACTTCAGGCAAATCTGCGCTGGATTGCTCAAGTATGGTTTGCACCACATAACGCGGGCGACCGCGCACTTGCTGGTAAATGCGACCTACATATTCACCGAGCAAGCCTATACCAAACAAAATGACGCCCATCAGGAAGAAGGCGATGGCGAACAGGGTGAACAAGCCTTCGGCTTCAGCACCCAGTACAAAACGGCGCACCAGCAAGAGTAGCACCAGGCCACCAGATAAGACGGACAAGACCATACCCAGCATGGAAAACCATTGCAAAGGCATGATGGAAAAGCCCGTCATCAAATCAAAATTCAGGCGTATCAGGCTATAGATCGAATATTTCGATTCACCAGCCGAACGTTCTTCATGTTCAACCGTGATTTCTGTAGGCTTGCGGGCAAAGGTGTACGCCAGGGCAGGGACGAAGGTATTCACCTCGCTGCACTGGTTGATGAGGTTAATCACATTGCGGCCATAGGCGCGCAGCATATTGCCCTGGTCAGTGATCTTGATGCGGGTGATTTTTTCGCGGAAGCGATTCATCGCCTTGGATGCGTAAGTGCGCCAGGCAGAATCCTGGCGCTTGCGGCGTATGGAACCTACATAATCATAGCCTTCGCGCATTTTATCGACGAGGGCACCGATTTCTTCAGGTGGGTTTTGTAAATCCGCATCCAGGGTGACGACGATCTCACCACGCGTGGCTTCAAAACCGGCCAGAATAGCCATGTGCTGGCCATAATTGCCATTGAAAAGTACGACACGCGTGACATCAGGACGCAGGCGATATTGGTCAGCCAGCAAGGCAGGCGTGTTATCGCGGCTGCCATCGTTGACAAAGACTATTTCATAGCTGACGCTACGCGCTGCCAGTGCATCAAGCGCTGGATACAGACGATCAAACAGCTTGGCCAGGCCAGCTTCTTCGTTGTAGACGGGTATGACAACAGAGAGTTCGGGTTTCATTGGTATTGTTCTGCCGATTTCAGAGAAGGCAGGATTTTACCGCAGACACGACTCTTTCGACATCTTCTGTGTTCATTGATGGGAATAGTGGCAAAGTAACAATCTGTTTGCCTATGCGTTCAGCAATCGGGAACATGCCATCGGTAAAGCCGCGTTCGCGATACATGCTGAACAAATGGATAGCACGATAATGGTAACCCAGGCCAATTTGCTGATCCAGCATTTGCTGCATGAAAGCTGCGCGATTGACGCTTTCTGGCAAAACTAGGTGGAACATATGCCAGTTACTGTTTTCAAAATCGGCAACGGGTAACTCTGCCCCTGTCTTTTGTTCAAAGTCAGTACCAAAGCTCGTGAAGTAATGCTGTGCCAAGGCCGCGCGCTTGGCATTGAACTCTGTCAGATGCTTCATTTGCCCCAGGCCTATGGCAGCGGCAATATCGGTCATATTGTATTTGCCACCGAGTACATCAACATCGATGCCATCCAGGCCGCTGCGCGTCACGCCTTGCAGCCTGTATTTTTCTGCCAGGCGCACTTCTTCTGCATTGTTCAAGACCAGGCAACCACCTTCGCCAGTCATGATGTTTTTGTTGACCTGGAAGCTGAATGAAGCAAAGTCACCAAAAGCGCCTATGCGCTTGCCTTTCCAGCTGGAACCTATCGCTTGCGCTGCATCTTCAATAACGCGCAGCTTGTATTTGTCGGCGATAGCATACAGTTTATCCATATCGCAAGGCAGGCCGCACATGTGCACGGGAATAATCGCCTTGGTACGCGGCGTGATAGCAGCTTCGACTTTGTCGAGATCAATATTATGTGTTTTTGGATCAATGTCAGCAAACACAGGCGTTGCACCTGTTTCTATGATGACATTGGCGGTCGCCACCCATGAATTTGGTGTCGTGATGACTTCATCGCCAGCGCCTATGCCAGCTATGCGCAGGGCAATTTCCATGGTGCAGGTGCCAGAATTGAAAGTGCGCACAGGGCGACCACCAAAATATTCAGATAATTGTGCTTCCAGTGCCTGCACCTTGGGTCCACTCGTCAACCATCCAGAACGCAAGACTTCGGTGACGGCTGCGATGGTTTCTTCATCGATAGTTGGTTTGGTGAATGGCAAAAATGTGGATGCGTCACTCATGGTGAACCTTTCAATAAAACAGAACTATTCTTGTGGAATATGAGATGTGGCCTAATGCAGTAATTCAGCTCTTTACCAGCAAGGCTACACCTATGATGATGACGCCGATTGCCAGCATCCTTTGCAGGGACATGACTTCCCCCAGGAAATACCACGCACCGATGGCATTGACGATATAACCCAGGGACAATAAGGGATAAGCAATACTGACATCGACACGTGACAGACCAATAATCCAGACGACGACTGAAAAGACATAACAAGTCAGGCCGCCAATGATGGGTAGCTGTGTCGCCAGTTGCAAGCCTGTCGAGAACCAGTTCTCCGCAGTAAGATGTATGGCACCAACTGCATTCGTGCCTTTCTTCAGCAAAAGCTGGGCAACAGCATTAAGCATAATGCCAGTGAAGATAAAGCCAAAGGTATTGATATTCATAATGATTTATTTGTTTTTATTGGCCAGATTGGCGACGATCACCCGGCGCGGGTCCTTGGCAATCACCCTCATGGGGAAATCAGTTTTTGCCAAATCGTCATAAATATCATTGCGCAGGATGGCAACGGCAGTTTCACCCTTGTCCTGATGCATCTGCCACTGTTTGACGAAGTCTTCACGCTTTGGTATCCACAATTCTTTCTGTTGCTCAAGGCCAAACTGCATTTCATCAGGGAACTCAACCAGTGTCGTAGTGCGCTCAAGATAAAATGGCAGGGCCTGTTCATAGCGGCCAACTGCATAGAAAGGCGTTGTTGGCGAGGTCAATTCTGCCTTGATTGCGAGTATATATTCGCTGCCCGCAATGTATTTACCCCAAGGGTTATGTCCCAGAAAACCAATTTGACCTACCAGATAACCGCTGGCAGCAAGGCAAATAATCGCCCAGTCTTTTCCTGTTGTGCCTTTACGTGCCAGCAGCCATGTGAGTGCCCCGCCGATGATCGCCAACACGGCTACGCAAATTATCCAGGGTTTGTATGCAATCGCCAAGGCTTGGTCAAATGCGTCTGCCTCATGTAATTTACCTAGATAGATTGTGAGGCCGATCGCAATAGCTATGCCAAATATTATGAACAGGATGCCTGCTATTTTCACTGGGCTATTATCTGATTTCTCCAGGTCGCAAGCGATAAGAAGCGCGAGCGCAGGGAAGATAGGCAGAATGTAGCCTGGCAATTTTGAACCTGAAATACTAAAAAAGAAAAACAGGAAGGCGGCCCAAATGAGCAGCATTTTTTGCGGTTGAAAACCTGGTGTTTTATCTTTGACTCCAGACCATAAGCCCTGAAGCAAGACTCCTATCCAGGGAACGATACCTATGATAAGCAGGGGAATAAAGTAATGCCAGGGGCCGCCACGTTTGTGCACGTCACTTGTAAACCTGTCCCAGTGCTCATGAATAAAAAAGAAATGTGGATGCTCAGGGTTTTTAATCGCGATCAAGATAAACCAAGGCGCTGTGATAGCAAAAAACAGGATTAAACCCTTGCCCATATGTAAGCGTTTCCATAAGCCCCAGTCACGCGTCACCAGGGTATAAATAACCAATACCCCCCCTGGCAATACAAACCCGATCAAGCCTTTCGACATCGTCGCTAATGCCATGCCAGCCCAGCAAACCAGCATGGCATTGCGCTCAGTCTTGCTATTGGTACCTGCCATTTGCGCGACCAGCAAGCCACACAATGCCAGCGTCATCATGCCAGACAAGCCCATGTCCAGAGAGTTGACATGACCCATGCCCGCCCACCAGAAGCTTGAGCCCAGTACCAGGGAGGCAACTATACCAACGCGACGGCTGAATATTTTGTTGCCGGTATAAGCTACAGCAGCAACACCCAGCAAGCCATTCAAACCTGTCCAAAGACGTGCTTGCCAGTCCCCCAGACCGAAGATGGCAAAGGTCAGTGCATTCATCCAGTTTTGCAGGGGAGGCTTTTCAAAATACTTGATGCCATTCAAGCGCAAAGTGATCCAGTCGCCCGAGGCCAGCATTTCACGCGCCATTTCGGCGTAGCGGCCTTCATCCGTCGGCACCAGGGTTCTTGCACCCAGCATGTAAAACCAGACCACTAAAAAGGCGATGGTCAGCGCCCATAAGGTACGCGGTGAATCGTAAGGGGAGGTGTGGTTCATGCAGCTTCCATAATCAGCGCCAGTGCAACCTTGCGGCCTTCTGCCATCAATATATTGTATGTCCGGCAAGCCGCCTGATTGTCCATGCATTCCACGCCTATACGTTTGGCAGCCAGAGCAGCCGTCAACTTGGGGTGCACAAAGCGCTGTTTGTTGCCTGTGCCTAAAATGACAACATCTGGCTCTGTGGCTTCGATTTGTGCGAAGTCAGCATTATTCAAATGCTCAAAACTGGTGGCAGACCAATGCTGGGGCTTGGTTTCCGGCAGCACAATCAGGCTGTGGGCATAAGTAATTGCATTAATTTCTACACTGTCTCGTTCGTAGGCAGTGATGGTCTGGTATTGCTGCGTAGGGGTAGAATGCAACTTCATCGATATAGCTCAAAGGTTGGGGCTGAAATGAGTGGCGCATTGTAACGTTTTTTATTCCTGCTCATACTATCCTTGCGATTTCAGGCTTATTTTTTTGTCCAGGCATCCCATCCTACCCGCGTAATTTTGGCGATGGTGAGGTCGCGGGAGACATGCGGCGCTGTACTGTCAGTGATAAAGACGGCAACTACCATATGGTGACCATCTGGTAAAGTCACAATACCTACGTCATTATGGGCAGGGGTCAAGCTGCCGCGAGGGGGCGAATTACCGCTGATGTGAACGACAGGTGTGCCTGCAGGCAGCAAGCCTTTGATGCGACCCGGGCTGGGCTTAGTGTCAGTCTTGGTGTCAATATCGGTCATCCATTGCATGAGCAAATCATGACTTTTGGGACTGAGCGCTTTACCTTGCTGAAAAGCTTGTAACAGCTTGATCATGGCTTTGGGTGTGGCCACATTGCGGTACTGCATATTCCAGGATTTTGCCATTTCCTTGTCGGTATCAATGATCTTGATCTCCTGTATTCCCAGTCGTGCCAGATATTGCATGACTGCATTTGGCCCACCCAGCAAACGCAACAAGACATCGCTGGCTGTGCCATCGCTATCTGCGATGGCATGATGCATGAGTTCTTTCAAGGTAATTTTAAAATTGCCGTCGGGGTGTTCGTCGCGTAACAAGCTATGTTGTTCTTCATTGAGCAAGTCTTCTTTGCTAACGACGATCTTGTGATCCAGCTTGAGCTTGTTTTGATCCACAGCTGCCAATGCTGCCATGACGATAGGTAACTTGCTCACACCTTGCATCGGTGCTGGCGCATCCGGCAATATCCACAGGCTTTGTCCTGTTTCCAGCACCAGAAGGCTGGCGCTCAGCCTGCCACCACTATCGATGGCGATGGCTTCCAGGACGTTTTGTGAGCGGGCATTCTCCAGGAGTGCGAATGTCAATAAGACGGAAAGCAAGAGTTTTTTCATGATGGTTTCTTATTCGGTGTTCAAGGCTTTATGATAGATGCAGTACTTTTTGCTCTCTTTATCTGCGTCTGGATAAGCGTATTAGGTGGCAAAACCCTCATTTACGATACATGCTGCGACTCTATCCATGCAAATCTGCTGGTGAGTTCGCCTTTTGCTAAGTTCTGATTGATAAAATTCGGCGCTTTGTGCAGAATGGAACGTTCGGCAGTGCAGCATTTTCTGTATTGCGCTTATTTTCTGTATTGTAGGCTTTCATCTGCTTTCAGCTTAGCTTGTAAATGTGGATGTTGCCAACTCATGAATATTATCAAGGATTGCAGCGGTGCGACCTATACAAAAATCACAAAAACTAGCAGACGTTTGTTATGACATCCGTGGCCCTGTCATGGAAAAAGCCAAGCAGATGGAAGATGAAGGTCACAAGATCATCAAGCTGAACATAGGCAATCTGGCTGTCTTCAACTTTGATCCGCCGGATGAAATCGTGCAGGACATGATACGCAATATGCAAAATGCAGCCGGTTATACCGACTCCAAAGGCATGTTCGCACCGCGCAAAGCCATCATGCATTACACCCAGGAAAAGCATATCCGTGGTGTGACGATAGAAGATATTTATATCGGCAATGGCGCGTCAGAACTGATCGTCATGGGCATGAATGCCTTGCTCAATAGTGGTGACGAAGTATTAGTGCCCGCACCTGATTATCCATTGTGGACAGCGGCAGTGAGTCTGTCAGGCGGCAAGCCTGTGCATTATGTCTGCGACGAAAGTGCAGACTGGATGCCGGATATCGACGACATTAAGAGCAAGATCACGCCCAACACCAAGGCCATCGTCGTCATCAATCCGAATAACCCTACCGGTGCCTTGTACCCGGTTGAGGTCTTGCAGCAGATAGTCGAAGTAGCACGCCAGCATCAGCTTATCGTTTTTGCAGATGAAATTTACGACAAGACTTTGTATGATGGCGAAGAGCATACCTCGATTGCTTCGCTGGCCGATGACGTGCTGTTCCTGACGCTGAATGGGCTTTCCAAGAATTACCGTTCTTGTGGCTATCGCGCAGGCTGGATGGTGGTATCCGGTGAAAAACGTCATGCCAAGGATTATATTGAAGGCTTGAATATGTTAGCCTCCATGCGTTTGTGTGCAAATGCGCCGGGGCAGTTTGCTATCCAGACGGCGCTTGGTGGCTACCAGAGCATTAATGACTTGGTTGGACCTGGTGGTCGCTTGCTCAAGCAACGCGATCTGGCGCACAAGCTGTTGACGGCAATTCCTGGTGTGACTTGCGTCAAACCCAAGGCTGCGTTGTATATGTTTCCCAAACTGGACCCCGTGATGTATCCCATCAAGGATGACCAGGAGTTTATCCACGAACTGCTGACCGAGCAGCGCGTGTTGCTGGTACAGGGAACGGGATTTAACTGGATCAATCCCGACCATTTCCGTGTGGTGTTCTTGCCCAATACGGATGATTTGACAGATGCTTTCGGGCGTATAGCTAACTTTTTAGAGTTATACCGAAAGCGTCACGGCACCAATTAGCAGTACTTGCGCAAAACCGCCCCAGCGGTGTTATGACTCCTAGTCGTACAATTTGTACTGCCTTCGTCGTCATGCCTTGCTGGGACAATTTTGCGAAAGTCCTGAAATTTTCATTTTTTACTGTTTAGAAAACTTATGAAACCCATCAAAGTAGGCCTGTTAGGCATAGGCACCGTCGGCTCCGGCACTTTCAACGTTTTGAAGCGCAATCAATTAGAGATTACGCGTCGCGCAGGTCGCTCGATTGAGATTGCCATGGTGGCAGACCTGAACGTTGAGCGGGCGCGTGAGTTGACCAATGGTGAATGTGAAGTCGTCAATGATGCCAATCTGGTGGTCACTAACCCGGATATCGATATCGTCATCGAATTGATCGGTGGTTATGGCATCGCCAAAGACCTGGTCATGAAAGCCATTGCCAATGGCAAGCATGTGGTCACTGCTAATAAAGCTTTGCTGGCCACACATGGCAATGAAATTTTCAAGGCGGCAGAAGAAAAAGGCGTCATGGTCGCATTTGAAGCCGCGGTTGCTGGCGGCATCCCTATCATCAAGGCTTTGCGTGAAGGCCTGACTGCCAACCGCATACAGTGGATCGCCGGTATCATTAATGGCACGACCAATTTCATCTTGTCTGAAATGCGTGACAAAGGTCTGGACTTTGCCACTGTGTTAAAACAGGCGCAAGAACTGGGCTATGCAGAAGCGGACCCTACCTTTGATATCGAAGGTGTCGATGCTGCGCACAAAGCTACTATCATGGCATCAATTGCCTATGGCATTCCCATGCAGTTTGACAAAGCCCATGTCGAAGGCATCACCAAACTGCAAGCCAGTGATATCCGTTATGCAGAAGAACTGGGTTATCGCATCAAATTGCTGGGTATCAGCAAACGTACTGAAGCTGGCATAGAACTACGTGTGCATCCAACCCTGATCCCGGAAAAGCGCCTGATCGCCAATGTGGAGGGTGCCATGAATGCGGTACTGGTACATGGTGATGCAGTCGGCGCAACGCTGTACTATGGCAAGGGTGCTGGTTCTGAGCCTACCGCGTCTGCAGTAATTGCCGATCTGGTGGATATCACGCGCCTGGCAACGGCTGATCCTGAGCATCGCGTGCCTTACCTGGCTTTTCAGTCTAATTCCCTCAGTGATTTGCCAGTCTTGCCTATGGCAGAAATCGTCACCAGTTATTATCTGCGTATGCATGTGGCAGACAAACCTGGTGTTCTGGCTGATGTCACACGTATCCTGGCAGATTTGACGATTTCCATCGATGCCATGCTGCAAAAAGAACCGGCTGAAGGTGAAACGCAGACAGATATCATCATTCTCACGCATCAGACCAAGGAAAAAAATATTGTCGCAGCGATAGAGAAAATCGAAAAACTCGATTCCGTCTTTGGTGCCGTGACGAAGTTGCGCCTGGAAGAACTGAGCTAAATTTTCAGAAATTAAACAAAAAAGCGTGGTCATGCAATAATGACCACGCTTTTTTCTTTTCTCAAGTCAGTACAAACAGGAAGATATGCCGCGCCTCTCACTATCGCAGTTGCTGTCCTATGCTTTGTTTGGCTTTCCGCTGGCGATGGTAGCTTTGCCCATCTATGTCTATGTGCCACAGTTTTATGCCGACCGCCTGGGCATGTCTTTATCGGCAATAGGTACTGCATTATTGTTGACCCGCATCATGGATGCCTTCATTGATCCATTCATAGGAGCAGTGATAGACCGCAGGCCACAGAGCCGTACTTACGCACCGTATATAGTTTTGGCATTGCCATTATTGATTATTGGTTTCATTGGACTATTTCATCCTCCTCACTTGTCAGGCAATCCTGCTTTCGCCTGGTTCTTCGTGACACTGGTGGTTGTATATGCCGGATTCAGCCTGGCCAGTATTGCTTACCAAAGTTGGGGGGCGGCCCTGACGCAAGAGCCAGGTCAAAGAGTCAGGCTGACCAGTGTACGGGAGGCATGTGGCCTTGCTGGCGTGATTACGACAGCCATCATCATACAGTTTGGCAATGTCACAATATTGTCTGGCATCTTGAGTTTTAGTCTGCTGATAACTGCATTGCTTTTGATACGCCGTACGTCACGAAAGTCGGGTGTGACAGAAGTAGATCATGTCCCGCTGTCTTTGCGTCATCTATTCGCCAATCACAGTTTCAAAGCCTTGTTTCTGGTATTTGTAGTCAATGGCATAGCCGCTGCCATACCGGCGACCTTGTTCCTGTTTTTTACTAAAGATCGCCTGCATCTGGCACATTTGTCCGGCGTGTTGTTGCTGATATATTTTCTGGCTGCTGCTTTATCCATGTCTTTTTGGACTCACCTGGCCCAAAGAAAAGGCGAAGTCAAAGCATGGCTGTTTGCGATGTTGCTGTCAGTCCTCAGTTTTGTTGGCGTGCTGGCCCTGGATGCTGGTGATGCCTGGGCTTTTGCTATGATTTGTATTTTTTCAGGCATTAGCCTGGGAGCAGACCTGGCATTGCCGCCGGCTTTGCTGGCAGGCGTCATCCATGCCGCAGGGCATAGTGAAAAAAACGAAGCCAGCTATTTTGGCGTCTGGAACTGGGCCAGCAAAATGAACCTGGCCGTGGCAGCAGGCCTTGCCTTGCCAGCGCTGGAATACCTGGGCTATGTGCCTGGTGTGGCAAGTCCCAAGGGCTTGCAGGCGCTGACACTGGCGTATGCAGCTTTACCCTGCATATTAAAGTTGCTGGCGGCAGCTTTGTTGTGGAAAGCCAAACTTGAAAAAATATAAGGCCTGACTAGCAATGAATGACGATCAGGCCAGATATTGAATACTACTCAGCGCAACAGCTTTTCATGGAATTCCGCCGGATAGTCTTTGTGAACTTTGACTACCGTAGAAACCCTGGTGCCATAACTGGGTGAGACTATGCAGGGCGAGGACAATAAGCGCTCCATCTCGAAAGAAACACCAGTATCAGGCAAGCGGCAATCGGGGGCGGGGGTGGTGTTGGCTAACACTTCAAAATAGGCATCTACCGGGGCGCGCTGGCATATCATGCTGGCAAATTCCGCCTTGGTACGGACAACTTTAGGCCAGGGAGTATCTAACGAGGCATTTGAAATGCCATAGATGCCAGGGGGTAGGGGTTGACCATTGCGTACATCGTCCTGATTGCGGTTGGAAAACCAGATCAAGTCTTCCTTGTCACCGATCAGTAAATTGAAACCATTATAGTCCGCGACGGTATCGCGAATGCTGGCGATATATTCTTGCGCACTCAAGTCGCTATTGAGGTAATTGGCAACCAGTTCGCCGCGCGATGGGGCATCTTCCCGTCTTTCGGAAGGTGCGCGGATATTGGTAATGGCGGCAAATTTGCTGGTCAGGCTATCTGCGCCATCCAGTGTAGTCATGCCCAGCCAGGTGCCGCCGGATTGCAAGTCGCGTCCCGCATATATTTTGGGATTGTCTTGCCACCAGTCTGCCGCAGAGGCAGGCCGGTCATAAAATTCGTCACGGTTACCGGCAAACACAAATGGTGTGCAGGGTATCAACTTCCAGGCAAAGACAATCAGGCACATAAGTCTACATCCATAAAATATTCCATATGTCGCTTACCAGACAGTAATTGCTGTAATCCAGTTTGCGCGTAAGCCAGCTCAAGTCGCTGTTCAAAATCAGACGTAACCTGATGATAAATCTCCATCCAGGTATGCATGCCATCCTGTTCCGCTGGACGTCTCTGCAAGCCTGGCCTTTGCTGGTCAGCCTGACGCATCAGGTTTTGCAACAACTGCTCCTGTTGCAGCACTTCAGCTTCTTTGTCAGCACTGGCTTTAAAATAAATATAGCAATTCATATGCCTGCTTTTAATTCTTTATTGCGCGAATTTGTATAATTATTGCGTAATGTCGGTTATCGCATACGGCAGAGGCAATATCTCTATTGCCGCGCCAGTGGCCGAACCCAAGCTCAGTTGACCACTTTCCTGATCGGCCAGCTTCATTTCTATCAGCACCAGCGAACGGTCTTCCTGATGTTGTTCTGCATTAACGATCATGCCGCAAGGCTGGCTGACATCATCGCTATTAAATACTTCGGTTCCTGCTGCTACATCTTTCGCGTGTACCAGTGCTATTGCCATACGACGCTTGAGTTTGCCCAGATATTGGCTGCGCGCGACTATTTCCTGGCCTGGATAGCAACCTTTTTTAAAGTTCACTCCGCCTATGAGTTCAAAATTGATCATCTGAGGGACAAACTTCTCTTGTGTGCTGGCGATGACAATGGCAATGCCCGCCTGAATCTCAGTCACACGCCAGGCGCTGGTGTTCACTGCCTTTAACTGGGTATTTAATTTTGGCCAGGCTTGCTGGGCAATTTCCACCGGCGCTATCCATTGATAACGCGGTGCATCTTTGGCATCGCTCATGCGCAGCAGGCTGCCATATTCATTACTCAGTTTTTGGTCAACTTTGGCTGGCAACTCCGGGAACCATTCTTGCAGTGCTGCTGACGCAGCAGTTCCGCCTAGCCCCAAAACGACGTATTCAGCATTGATATCGTGTAATTTGGCCTTGGCCCGTAAAACAAACATTTGCAAGCGTTTCTGTACAGTCGCTTGTATGGTTTTTGATAGTTGCAGGATAATATCCTGGCCATCTTTCCAGTACACAAAGCTGGCCAGCATACGTCCTTTGGGAGTGCAATAGGCAGCGCGGCGCAGTTCACTGCCACCCAAATGCTCAACGTCGTTGCTTAATTGATTATGCAAGAATGAGGCGGCGTCTTCACCAGTGACACGAATCAGACCAAGATCGGTCAAAGGAGCAATAAACCCTGTCTGCAGGGCATCTGACTGCCAATGCGGTACGAAACCAGTAATGCTCAAGTCTTCAAGCGCTGCGCCCTGGCTGGATAAAAAGTCTTCCCACGTCATATTGATATACTCACTCTTATTTGCTGATTTATCTGCTGATTCGCTTAATGTCTGCGCTGGCCTTACAATACCGCCTGCACCTGTTCAGGCGAATTATAGTAGTGTCTGCAAAATCTCGTCAGAACTCCCTCAATTTTGATTAAGCTGTCTACATGGGTTTCATAAAAAAACTATTTGTATTATTGATTTTACTTGCGCTGGCCGCAGGTGGCGGCTTCTATTACTGGATGCAACTCCCTATTTTCAGCGAGGGCGCAGCACGGGAATTTACCATCAAGCCAGGTAGCAGCGTACGTAGTGCATCGCGCCAGGTTTATGAGGCAGGTGTGCCGGTGCAGCCATTGCTGTTTGAGGCACTGGCACGCGCATTAGGCAAGGCTAATCGCATGAAAGCAGGGTCTTTTGAGATAGAGGCGGGTAAAACTCCAGTCGATTTGCTCAATAAGATCGTCAATGGTGAATTTTCCATGGCCAGCCTGGCAGTCATAGAAGGTTGGACATTTCAACAAATGCGCAAGCTGGTCGACGCACATCCAGCCATCAAGCATGAAACCCAGGGCTTGAGTGAAGCTGAGCTCATGCGCAAGATCACACCTGATTTTCCGCAGGCAGAAGGCTTGTTCTTTCCAGATACCTATCGCTTTGCCAAGGGCAGTACCGATGTTCAGCTATATCAGCAGGCGCATGCCCTATTGTTGAAGAAACTCGATGAAGCCTGGAAAAAACGCGCAGATGGCTTGCCTTACAAGAATCCTTATGAAGCGCTGACTATGGCTTCCATCATAGAAAAAGAGACTGGGCAAAAATCCGAGCGCCCTATGATAGCCTCGGTCTTTGTCAATCGCCTGCGTACAGGTATGCTGTTGCAAACCGACCCAACCGTTATTTATGGCATGGGTGAGCGCTATCAAGGCAAGATACATAAACGTGATTTGCTGACCGATACGCCCTATAACACCTACACACGCGTTGGCTTGCCGCCCACGCCGATTGCCCTGCCTGGCATGGAGTCGATTTTCGCGGCTTTGGCGCCAGCACGCAGTGATGCTTTATACTTCGTGGCGCGTGGTAATGGCACCAGTCAGTTTTCAGATAACCTGAATGACCATAATCGCGCAGTGAACAAGTATCAACGCTAATTAATAAAATCAAGAATGAAGCCCACAGGAAAATTTATCAGCTTTGAAGGCATAGACGGTGCAGGTAAGTCCACCCATATCGCCTATGTGGCAGAGCGTTTGCAAAACAGACTGCAAGCGTATGAAGTAAAAGTCATTTGTAGCCGTGAACCAGGTGGTACTCCGCTAGGTGAGACCTTGCGCGAATTGCTTTTGAAGCAAAAAATGCATCTGGAAACAGAGGCTTTATTGATGTTTGCCGTGCGTCGTGAACATATTGCGCAAGTCATAGAGCCTGCACTCGCTCAGGGTAATTGGGTTATTTCAGATCGATTCACGGATGCCAGCTTTGCTTATCAGGGTGGTGGCAGGAATTTATCGCTGGATAAACTCAATGCCTTGGAACAATGGGTGCATCCGCATTTGCAGCCAGACCTGACGCTATTATTCGATGTACCTTTGGAAGTGGCACGTGCCCGCCTGGACGCAACACGTGATCTGGACAAGTTTGAACAAGAAAAAGCCGATTTTTTTGCCGCTACCCGCAATGAATACCTACGCAGGGCTGCGGAATTTCCACAGCGTTTCAGAATCATAGACTCCACGCAAAGCATAGAGGCAATTCGTTTGCAGCTGGATGTCTTGATCGACGACTTGCTAAAATCGGCGCATGCAGTGATATGAGGCACCCACTTTATACCTGGCAAGAAGAAGCCTGGCAGCAGATGCAGGCTTTGGGGGAGCGCTTGCCTCATGCTTTTCTATTGCACGGACCACAAGGCATAGGTAAAACTGTGTTTGCCGAGCATTTGGCGCAATCCCTGCTTTGCGAAAGCCCGGGGAAGGGTGGGCATGCTTGTCAGCAATGTGGGTCCTGTGGCTGGTTTGCACAATACAGTCATCCTGATTATCGTCGCGTCAGGCCAGAGTTGCTGGATGAAGAAGACGCGCCAGCAGGTGATGAGACGGAACCTGCTGCTAAGACCAGCAAGGCCAGTAAAGCACCTTCCAAGGAAATCGTCATCAACCAAATCCGGGCTTTGTCGGATTTCATGAATATTTCCACTCACCGCAGCGGCAGGCGCGTCATCGTCTTGTATCCTGCCGAGGCGCTGAATGTGCCAGCGGCAAATGCCTTGCTGAAATCGCTGGAAGAGCCTAATGCCAATACAGTATTCATACTGGTTTCGAATAGCATAGACAGGTTGTTGCCAACGATCTTGTCGCGTTGCCACAAGTTTGGGCTAGGTTTGCCTGATGCTGCTGTCGCTCTGGAGTGGTTGCAAAAACAAGGGATCAAAGACGCCGACGTCTGGCTTGCACAACAGGGCGGCGCCCCTTTGGCAGCGATGGATATGGCGCATTCAGACTTGCGTGCTGACCTGGATGAATTTATCCGCTTTTTGAGCAAGCCAGGTACAGAACTGAGCCTCAAAACAGCTGACAAGATGCAGAAAATGGAAATGCCCGTCGTCGTTGGCTGGCTACAACGTTGGCTCTACGATATATTTTCCTATAAACAAAGTGGCAGAATCCGGTATCATCCTCGCTATGAGAAAGAGTTGAAAGCCTTGTCCATGCAGGTTGATGCGTCAGCTTTGCAGCAATTCATCAAGAATTGCAATGAAAGACAGGCGATAGCCAGCCATCCTTTGTCGGCCAAATTATTTTTGGAAGACATGCTGCTTGAATACTCAGCACTATTTAATTAAAGAATTGAGAAAGCCTGAACATGTCAGATTTACCAGCAGACCCTAGTGCTCCGCTCAATATGCCTTCACCGAATCGACCTTCGGTGTTATCACTGGCAATTAAAGAAAAAGCTGCCTTGTTTGCAGCCTACATGCCTTTCTTGAAGCATGGCGGTATTTTTGTGCCTACTAACAAGACATATCGCCTGGGTGAAGAGATTTATCTGATTTTGACACTCCTGGATGACCCCAACAAATACCCTATCGCTGGCAAAGTGGCCTGGATCACTCCTGCAGGTGCTGGTAATAACAAGTCGCAAGGTATAGGTGTGCACTTCCCGGATGATGAAAGTGGTACCAGGATACGCTTGCGTGTAGAAGAATTGCTAGGCGCGGCAGTACGTTCTTCCCGGGCCACGCATACGATTTGATGAAGATGGCTGCAGAATTTACGCATAGACTGGCTCAATTTGAGGATTTGCCACAAATCGTGGAGATTTATAACTCCACCATTGAGTCCCGTGAGGTTACCGCAGATACCGAGCCGGTGACGGTAGAGTCACGTCATGCCTGGTTTCATGAGCATCACCCGGAGTCACGACCGCTCTGGGTCTGCGAACAACATGGCCAGATCATAGGCTGGTTATCATTTTCGAATTTTTATGGCAGGCCTGCCTATTCAGGCACTGCCGAATTGTCTATTTACTTGCATGTAGCAGCACGTGGTCAGGGTTTGGGACGTT
The DNA here is from genome assembly GCF_049340345.1 of Undibacterium sp. Di27W. Classification (NCBI taxonomy): domain Bacteria; kingdom Pseudomonadati; phylum Pseudomonadota; class Betaproteobacteria; order Burkholderiales; family Oxalobacteraceae; genus Undibacterium; species Undibacterium sp. Di27W. The sequence continues at coordinate 1,006,588 of NZ_JBMPOS010000001.1, forward strand.
ATTTCCTGAATCAGGCTATTGCCCATGCACCTAAAATCAAGGTTCACACTCTGCTAGGCTTTATTTTTGGTCATAATGTCCCTAGTCTGAAGTTATTTGCTGCGTTTGATTTTGCGACCTGGGCAAATATGCCACGGGTAGCGACATTGGATGGCATAGAGCGCGATTTGATCATACTCGGCAAGCGGGTAGCCTGAACTAGCTTTTCATTTTCGCTTGCTACCATTTCGGGTGACTTGCCTATGGCAGGTTGCCTATCCATTTTTGAAAGATTTTATTATGCTGAGCTACCGCCACGGCTTTCATGCCGGTAATCATGCCGACGTCCTGAAGCACTTTGTCCTGATCCAGTTGCTTGATTATCTGGGCCAAAAAGATACGGCCTATACCTATATCGACACCCATGCAGGTGCTGGTTTGTATGCACTTGATAGTGGCTATGCCAGTAAGAATGCGGAATTTGAGACTGGTATCGCTCCTTTGTGGGACAGGAAAGATATCCCCGAGGCTCTGGCTTCCTATATGGATTTGATCAAGGGCCTCAATCCCAGCGGTAAAATGCGTTACTACCCTGGCTCACCATATTGCGCCAATATCGTCATGCGTGAGCAAGACCGCTTGCGCCTGTTTGAGCTGCATCCCAGCGAAATCAAGATATTGAGCGAAAATTTCCGCAAGCTTGATAACCATGCAGCAGAGCAGGGCATACGCCAGACAGTCAGGGGTAAGCGCGTCATTATCTCGGCTGGCGATGGTTTTGAAAGCCTGAAGGCCTTGTTGCCGCCGCCATCTCGCCGTGGCATGGTACTCATCGATCCTCCCTATGAAGTCAAGGATGACTATCGTCGCGTCAAGGTCTGCCTTGAGGATGGCATAAAACGCTTCCCTACTGGTACCTTTGCGGTCTGGTATCCCGTCTTGCAGCGTCAGGAATCGTGCTCCCTGCCAGAAAAACTCAAACGCCTGCAAGCGAATAGCTGGCTCAATGTGACTTTATCCATCAGTGGCCCATCGCCAGATGGTTTTGGCCTGCATAGCAGCGGCATGTTTATCTTGAACCCACCCTGGACTTTGCTGGCTACCCTGAAGGAAGTCATGCCCTATCTGGTCAAAGTGTTGGGCAAAGATGGGGGGGCTGGTTTTGTACTTGAGTCCGGCGAAGCGGGGACAACTGGAAAACGTTAAGAGAATGTGTTCGTCAAGGAGAGCAAGGCTCTCTTTTCGAGACAAAGCAAATTTGTTGATTGCTGCAATGCGGAAGAGCTTTCTTCCGCATTTTTGTTTGTGGGGAAACAAAAAAGTTGAAGCTAAACAAGATATCCTTTGTGCATTGCAAAAAAAATACTGATTGACGGATTAGTACGGTCGTACAAAAATCGATAAAGAATAATATTCAGAAAATTAACGAAATACCAAAGTAATCGATAACGCTGCAGATTTCAGGAGAACAAATGTCGTCTTATGCTATGAGTCCCGTAATGGGGCAAATGATGAGCAAGCCCATGCTTATTTCCAGCCTCATTGAACATGCTGATCGTTATTTTGGGAAGAATGAGATTGTTTCCCGCAGGGTGGAAGGGGATATACATCGTTATAACTATAGCGAATGTCATAAACGCTCAAAAAAATTGGCGAATGCTTTTGCCAAGCTGGGCGTCAAGCTCGGCGACCGTATCGCCACCCTGGCCTGGAATGGCTACAGGCATCTGGAAGCCTATTATGCAGTATCTGGTTCTGGCGCAGTCCTGCACACGATTAATCCCAGGTTGCATCCTGAGCAGATTGCCTATATCGCCAATCATGCAGAAGACCAGTATTTATTGTTCGATATGACTTTTTTGCCTATCGTGCAGGCGATGGTGCCGCATTGCCCGGGTATCAAGGGCTATATCATGATGTGCGACAGGGATAAATTGCCTGCTGATGGCAAAATCCCGAATCTGATGGCGTATGAAGATTTAATCGAAGCCAATGGTGATGATTTTATCTGGCCCGAATTTGATGAAAATTCCGCCTCCAGTCTTTGCTATACCTCGGGCACGACAGGTAACCCTAAAGGTGCCTTATATTCCCATCGTTCCACCATCTTGCATTCTTATGGCTCTTCTTTGCCCGATGGCTTGAATGTATCGGCGCGGGACTCTGTCTTGCCTGTGGTCCCCATGTTCCATGTGAATGCCTGGGGTCTGCCTTATTCCGCACCTTTGAATGGGGCTAAACTGGTTTTCCCTGGCCCGCATCTGGATGGTAAATCGCTCTACGAATTGTTTGAGCAAGAAAAGGTGACTTTTTCTGCTGGCGTACCTACCGTCTGGCTGGGCTTGCTGACTTATGTGGCCCAAAATAACTTGAAATTCTCGACCTTCAAACGTACTGTGATTGGAGGTTCAGCCTGCCCGCCTGCCATGATGAAAACCTTGCGCCATACCTATGGTGTGGAAGTGGTACATGCCTGGGGTATGACAGAAATGTCGCCTTTGGGCACCGCAGGTACCTTGATGGCCAAGCATACTGATCTGGCGGAAGAAGAGAAAGAAGCCATACTCCAGAAACAAGGCCATGTCTTGTATGGCGTGGACATGAAAATCGTCGATGATGCAGGTAAGGAATTGCCCTGGGATGGCAAAACTTATGGCAATTTACTGGTTAAAGGTCCGTGGATCATCCAGAGTTATTTTAAAAATGAAGGCGGTGATGTGTTGCAGGATGGCTGGTTTCCTACCGGAGACGTAGCAACCATAGACGCCGATGGCTATATGCAAATTACCGACCGCAGCAAGGATGTCGTCAAATCCGGCGGTGAGTGGATAGGTACGATAGATCTGGAGAATGTGGCGGTTTCACATCCGGCGATTTTGCAGGCCGCCTGTATAGGTGTGTTTCACCCGAAATGGGACGAGCGCCCCTTGTTGCTGGCGGTCAAAAAGCCAGGCGCCGAAGTCACCAAAGAGGAATTGCTGCAATTTTTTGAAGGCAAGGTTGCCAAATGGTGGTTACCCGATGATGTCGTCTTTATCGAAAGCCTGCCCTTGGGCGCGACAGGGAAAATTTTGAAAAATAAACTAAGGGAGCAATTCAAGGAATATAAACTACCAACTGCATAGGAAGTGCAGGGCATGGCCGATCATTGTGAGCTGGGATATGCCCTGGAAGTAGCGACAAAACGAAAAAAATCTAGATTCCAAACAAAGAGAATACCGGAGAGAGACAAATGAAATTTCCTTTACGTGCCAGCCTTGCTGCAGTCGCTTTATCCTTCGCCGTACCATCAGTGATGGCTGATACCATCAAGATCGCCTATATCGATCCACTTTCAGGTGCCTTTGCGCCAGTTGGGCAAAATATTCTGAATTCCTATCAATATATTGCTGACAAAGCGAATGCTGAAAAATGGGCGGGGGAACACAAGTTTGAAGTAGTTGGTTTTGATAATAAGGGCAGCCCGCAAGAATCGTTGAATGTCTTGAAGACTGTCATCGATAAAGGTTTTCGCTATATCACTCAAGGTAATGGATCTGGAGTAGGCCTGGCTTTGCTGGACGCAGTCAATAAGCACAATGAGCGTAATCCAGGAAAAGAAATCATTTACCTGAATCATGCAGCCGTTGATCCTGATATGACAAACAGCAAATGCAGTTTCTGGCATTTCCGTTTTGATTCCAATTCGGATATGAAAATGGAAGCCTTGACGACCTTCATGGCGGCAGACAAAAATATCCAGAAGGTTTATATCATAGGCCAGAATTATTCATTTGGTCATCAGGTGACACGTGCAGCCAAGGAATATCTGGCACGCAAGCGTCCTGATATACAAATCGTCGGTGACGACCTTCACCCTATTGGGCAGGTCAAGGACTTCTCTCCTTATGTCGCCAAGATCAAGGCTTCCGGTGCAGACACAGTCATTACAGGCAACTGGGGTGCCGATCTGGCCTTGCTGATCAAATCGGCGAAAGACGCTGATTTGAAAGCCAATTTCTACACTTATTATGCGTCGACTACGGGTGTGCCGACAGCCATGGGTGCAGCAGGTATAGACCGCGTCAAATATGTAGGTTATTGGAATGCTAACAATGAAACTTTCGCAGGTAAAGACATCATTGAAGGTTTCAAAGCCAAATACAAAGATGACTATTATTCCATGGCGACTTACTCTGTCCTGGCAGCTATGGGGCAGGCTGTCAAACAGGCTAAATCCATAGAACCTGCCAAGGTGGCCCTGGCGCTCGAGGGTTTGAACTTCAAGAGCCTGAATGGCGATGACAGTATGCGTAAAGTCGATCATCAAATTCAGCAGCCGCTGTATATCGCCACCTGGGTAAAGACCAATGGCAAGGATGTCAAATTTGATCAGGAAAATACCGGCATGGGTTGGAAAACCAATCAGAAGATAGATGCATTCGTCGCGTCGCAACCTTCTTCTTGCCAAATGAAACGACCAGGCTAAACACATGTAAAAAGAGAGTGGCTGTATGTACACTCTCTTTTTTTGTCTATAAATAGTACGATCGTTCAAGAATTTTCTGAAAAGGATCTTTGCTGTGGAATTCACACTGATCACTTTGCTGAACGGTGTCAGTTACGGATTGCTGTTGTTCATGCTTTCATCCGGATTGACATTGATTTTCAGCATGATGGGCGTACTCAACTTCGCCCACGCCAGTTTCTATATGCTGGGTGCGTATTTTGCCTATGCCATTAGTATTAAAATCGGCTTTTGGCCAGCCTTGTTTCTGGCACCACTAGTCGTTGGCTTGCTGGGGGCCATGGTAGAGCGTTATGGTTTGCGTTCGGTACATAAATACGGGCATATACCAGAGTTATTGTTCACCTTCGGGCTCTCATACGTGATTGTCGAATTGGTGCAATTGATCTGGGGCAGATCTACCGTGCCATATCCTATTCCAGCATCTCTGGATGGCCCGCTATTTACCTTATACACAACAACTTTTCCCATCTATCGTGGCTTCATGATGCTAGTTGCCCTATTGATGCTGGCCTCGATTTATCTCTTATTGACACGTACACGCATAGGTTTGGTGATTCAAGCTGCTCTCACTCACCCAAATACCGTCGAGGCGCTGGGGCACAATGTGCCTCGGGTTTTCATGCTGGTATTTGGTGGTGGTTGCGCACTGGCAGGCTTGGCAGGAGTAGTCGGGGGAAATGCCTTTGTGACTGAACCGGGGATGGCATCCACTCTTGGCAGCATTATTTTCGTGGTCGTGGTGGTTGGTGGCATGGGATCTTTGGCGGGGGCATTTGTGGCATCGCTATTGATAGGCGTATTGCAGACATTTGCTGTGGCGCTTGATTATTCATTCGTCACCATGTTTGCCAAACTGGGGATGGTGATTACAGCGAATGCACCAGCTTATGCCTTGTTGAGTCTGACGATAGCCCAGGCTGCGCCTATCTTGCCTTATCTCTTATTGGTACTCATCCTGATTTTCAGGCCCAGGGGTTTACTTGGCACACGCGAAGGATAAAAGATGAGCAAACCTTTAATATTCAAGCCTATCAATCTGGCGCGCTGGATTATCTGGAGCAGCTTTGTGATTTTGCTGGTTCTTGCGCCTTTGATCTTCAGCTCTGGCGGCTCATTGTCTCTGCTCTCACAAATGGGCACAGTCATGATCTTTGGCCTCTCCTTCAATATGTTGTTGGGGCAGGGGGGCATGCTGTCTTTTGGGCATGCCGTTTATTCCGGTCTGGGAGCATTTTTCGCCATCCATGCCATGAATATGGTGGCGGCTGGCAGCTTGCATTTTCCTATCACGCTGATCCCCTTGATAGGCGGTATCGCCGGTATGTGTTTCGGTGTCCTGTTTGGCTACGTCACGACCAAAAAATCGGGCACCACTTTTTCCATGATCACTTTGGGCATGGTGGAGCTGGTTTTTGCCTGTTCCTTGATGTTCCCCAGTTTTTTTGGTGGCGAGGGTGGTATCTCTACCAATCGCGTCATAGGCCAGCCTTTTCTGGGCATCACTTATGGGCCGCAAATCCAGGTGTATTACCTGATCGCCTTTTGGCTACTCATCAGCACCATAGGCATGTATGCATTCACGCAAACTCCTTTGGGCCGTATCGTCAATGCCGTCAGGGATAACCCCGAGCGTGTCGAGTTCATAGGCTACGATACGCAATGGGTACGCTATATGACGCTGATACTGTCTGCTTTTTTTGCAGGCATTGCCGGTGGTTTGTCAGCCATTAATTTTGAGATCGTGACGGCGGAAAATGTCAGCGCAGTGCGTTCCGGGGCAGTATTGCTGTTCACCTTTATTGGCGGTGTGGGCTTTTTCTTCGGGCCCATGATAGGAGCAATTTTTGGGGTATTTTTAACCGTGATGCTGTCTGATTTGACCAAGGCCTGGCAATTATATCTGGGGGTCTTTTTTATTCTGATCGTCATGTACGCTCCTGGCGGTGTTGCCAGCATACTTATGATGAATTTACGGGTGGCAAAATTCGGCCTGTTCAAGCGGGTATGGCCCAGCATGTGGAAACTGGTGCTGGCCGCTGCAGTGACCGCTGCCGCCGTCATACTGGCGATAGAAATGCTGTATCAACGCACGCTGGAGGCAACACAAAGTGCCGTCATAGAAATGTTTGGTATTTCCATAGACACTGCCAGCGGTGTTTGGTGGGCAATGACGATGCTTGTCATTGCTCTTGGTATTTTGGCCTGCACCAGGCTGAAAGGTGGTTTTTCTCAGCATTGGGGTGAAGTCAATACTGAAATTGAAGAGCAAATGCGGAGGGCGCAAGCATGACAGGCTTTTCGCTGGAATTAAAAGAAGTACGCAAATCTTTTGGCAGTGCAGAAATCATCCGGGGGGCAAGCCTGCAGGTGCCCAAGGGTGAGCGCTTCGCCATCATTGGCCCCAATGGTGCTGGCAAGTCCACCTTGTTCAATCTGATTTCTGGCCGCTTCCCTATCAGTTCAGGAGATATCCTGCTCAATGGCGACAGCATTACCAGTCTGAAACCATATGAAATCAATCGTCGCGGCCTGTCACGCAGTTTCCAGATCACGAATATATTCCATCGCCTGTCTGTGTATGAAAATCTGCGCTGTGCCGTATTGTGGTCGCTAGGGTATAAATATTCTTTCTGGCACAGACTGAATGGTTTGAAGGATGCGCATGAAAGAGCCGAGGCTGTGCTGGAGCAAATTGGCCTCAAGCGCAGACGCAACGTGACTGCCGGTTTGTTAACCTATGCAGAGCAAAGGGCACTGGAAATTGGCATCACGATTGCTGGCGGTGCTGATGTGATACTGCTGGATGAACCCACTGCTGGCATGAGTCGTTCTGAGTCAGATGCAGCGGTTGAATTGATACGCAAAGTCACGGTCGGTAAATCGCTGTTGATGGTCGAACATGATATGAGCGTGGTCTTTGGGCTGGCTGATAAAATCGCCGTAGTCGTCTATGGCGAGGTCATCGCTTGTGATACTCCAGCCAATATCCGTAATAATCAAAAAGTCAAAGACGCCTATCTGGGTGGTCATGCGCCGGTGGAGGTTGAATGAGTTTGCTCACGATTAAAAATCTGAATGCTTACTATGGCAAGAGTCATGTCTTGCATGGTGTGGATATGCAAGTTCATCCTGGTGAAATTGTCAGCTTGCTGGGCCGCAATGGTGTCGGTCGCTCCACAACGGTCAAGGCCACCATGGGGCAGGTTGATGCAACAGGTTCCATCCTGTTCAAGGGCGAAGAAATTATCGGTCTGAAAGCTTTTCAGATAGCCCATAAGGGATTGGGTTACGTGCCTGAAAACCGCGACATTTTCCCTAGTCTGACTGTAGAGCAAAATTTGATGCTGGGTGAAAAATCCGGTCGTTCCAAAATTAGCAAGCCACGCTGGAGCATGGAGGATATGTACCAGATGTTCCCACGCCTGCGTGAACGCAGAAATACCCAGGCTGGTGTGATGTCGGGCGGCGAGCAGCAAATGCTGACCTTATGCCGCACCTTGATGGGCGACCCTGACCTGATCATGATAGATGAACCGACAGAAGGTCTGGCACCAAAGATTGTGGAGCTGGTGGCAGAATATCTGAAAGAGCTAAAGAATCGTGGTATATCCGTCTTGCTGGTGGAGCAAAAACTCGCCATTGCCCTTGAAATCTCACAGCGCGTGTATGTCATGGGGCACGGCAGTATCGTTTTTGAAGGCACGCCAGCTGATCTGCGTGCCAATGAAAACATCCGTAAAGAATGGCTGGAAGTATAGTAAGAACGATATTTAAAAAATAATGATCAGGCCTGTTTATTTGCGGCCTGATCATTGTCATTTTTGACTTCATCAAAATTATCATGTTCAACCCGATTTCGTCCATTTTCCTTGGCACGATAGAGCGCCTTGTCGGCCACCAGTAATAAGGCCTCAATATCCTGTATGGCAAGGGTGACGAAAGTGCAGCCTATGCTCACGGTCACGGAAATTTGTTGTCCATCACCTATATCTACGGATTTACTGGCGAGACTAGTGCGTATGCGTTGGGCAATTCGGTCTGCTTCCTCATGAGCACAGCCAGGCAATATGGCGGCAAACTCTTCTCCACCTATACGACCCAGCATATCAACCTCACGCAAACTTGAGCTGGCGATATGTGCGAAAGCTACCAGTACCTGGTCACCGCCAGCATGCCCGTAGTTATCATTGACGCTCTTGAATTTGTCTATATCCAGCATCAATACTGCTACTGGTTTTTCTTGCTGCGCAAGCTCGCTTAACAGACTCAGGGCGCGATCATAAAAAGCGCGTCGGTTCAATAAGCCAGTGAGTGCATCATGTTCTGCAATATACTCAAGATGGCGTAAAAGTTCTTCACGAGCTGCCATGACACTGGCTACAGTCAATGGCGCCAGGGCGAGCATGCTGACTCCAGTACGTATGGACAGCAGCATGGACCGTGAATTCATGTTGACGATAGAGATAGGCAGATAGCCCAAAGACATGGAAATTAATACCCAGCCGCTATACAGCAAGGTCATTATGCTGGTCGTGAAGATCCCATAACTCAAGGCACACCAAAGTAGCGCTGGAATAGGGAAGGCCAGTGCACCCGGGCCACCTAGCATGATACCCAAGGCAAAAGATGCAAATAGCGCGCCAACTGGTAATAGTTTGTCGATTTTCAGGCGATAAACATCCCCTGAACGACGTCGATTGAGTCTGAATTTTGAAGTATTGGGCAAGCTCAGCATGACAGGCAGAATGGCAAGCAGATTCACCAATTCAGTCACTGACCAAAATGTCCAAGCCTTGAGATGACTGTCATTCGACAGGACAGGGTCAGCGATCGTGCTCACTATGCCAGCAGTAGCTGCACAAATAACGGCGATCAGAGCGAGATATAACACAGACAGCGGATGCTTCAAGCGGCGATGCCCTGGGTCTAGCCATGAAAACAGCATGCACCCCACGGTGACACAAGCCAGGTTGCCAGTGCTGAGTAATAAACTGCTTGACCAGCTTTCACCACTCAATACGCCAGATGCGATATACGCTGCTACGGCACCCAGCCACCCACAGGGCTTGCTCAGGAAGGGAAAGCGTACGAACATACCAAGCAAAAGAGCATTTGCTGGCCATAGGCCTGCCAGATGTCCCATGGATCTACTGAATATACCTAGCAGGCATGCCAAAAGTACGACGACGCAAGTGATGGCGGCGATCTTTATTTCATCTATCCACGCAGGTCTGGTATCGAGCATGAGTTCACAAGCTCCTGGTCGCTGCCAATCTCACATAAGGAAGGATTTCTCCTGATTTTGGCATATAGTGACAAAGATATTTAATTTATTGATATTTCACAAGCCAGAAGGCTTGCTTAACCAGATGTTTATACCAGCAAAAAGCAAAATAAAAACCTGAATAAAAATAATACGCTCGTACTATTTTGCGGTATAGTAAGCAAAAATAAGCTTATTCCCAATTTTTTAAGCACTGAACTGGTAAATCCAAGCAGTATTTCACCTATAGGAAGAGACATGAGCGCCGAATACCAAGTGAATGGCAATATTGCCGTAATTACTCTGAACAATCCGCCTGTCAATGGACTAGGCCATGCTACCCGTACAGCTGCGGTGAATGGCATGAAGCAGGCATTGAATGATGATGCTGTCAAAGCCATCGTCATTACAGGTGCTGGTAAGGCATTCTCGGGCGGTGCAGATATCAAGGAGTTCAATTCCCCCAAAGCATCTGCCGAGCCTAGCTTGCACACCCTTATCAATGTGGTTGAAGGATCGGATAAACCGGTCATCGCGGCTATTCATACTGTTTGCATGGGCGGTGGCCTCGAATTGGCGCTGGGTTGTAACTACCGCATAGCGTCCAAGGGCGCACAAATTGCCTTGCCTGAAGTTAAATTGGGCATCTTGCCTGGAGCTGGCGGTACGCAGCGCCTGCCGCGCGTACTGGGCCTGGAAATGGCTTTGAACATGATAGTCTCTGGTACGCCTGTGCCCTCTGAAAAACTGGCCAAGACAGCGATCTTCAATGAGGTTGTGGAAGGTGATGTACTGGAAGCGGCACTCGCATTTGCCGCCAAAGTGGCCGATGTGCGCCCATTACCAAGAGTACGTGATATCAAGATTGATTATCCGAATTACGAAGCTTACCTGCAATTTTCACGTAATACAGTGCGCGCCATGGCTGGCCCTTTCCCCGCACCTTTAAAATGCGTGGAAGCAGTGGCGGCTGCCATCACCAAGAAATTTGATGATGGCATCAAGTTTGAACGTGAATTATTTGTCGATCTGGTACAAACCACAGAGTCCAAAGCCTTGCGTCATGCCTTCTTTGGTGAGCGTGCTGCCAGCAAATTGCCGGATGTACCGGAAGATACACCAACTCGCCCCATCAAATCAGTTGCCGTTATCGGGGCTGGCACCATGGGTGGTGGTATTGCGATGAACTTTGCCAATGCTGGCATCCCTGTGCAAATTCTGGAAATGAAGCAAGAAGCACTGGACAAAGGTCTGGCGACTATCCGCAAGAATTATGAAAACACGCTTAAAAAAGGCAAGCTGACTCAAGAGAAATTTGACCAGCGTGTGGGCCTGATCACAGGTACTTTGTCGTATGAAGAAATTGCCCAGGCAGATATCGTCATTGAGGCTGTGTTTGAAGACATGGGTGTCAAGGAACAAGTTTTCAAAAAACTGGATGAAGTCATGAAGCAGGGCGCTATTCTGGCGTCGAATACCTCAACGCTGGACGTCGACAAGATTGCTGATTTCACCAAACGCCCTGAAGATGTCATCGGCACCCATTTCTTCAGCCCGGCCAATGTCATGAAATTGCTGGAAATCGTACGCGGCAAAAAAACTGCTAAAGACGTACTGGCGACGGTGTTGGGCCTGTCCAAGAAAATCAAGAAAACTGGCGTTGTATCCGGCGTTTGTGATGGTTTCATCGGCAACCGCATGATAGAACAATACAGCCGTCAGGCAGGTTTCTTGCTGGAAGAAGGCTGTACGCCTGAACAAGTGGATAAGGCCGTAGAAAAAATGGGCTTTGCCATGGGTCCATTCCGTATGGGCGACTTGGCTGGCAATGATATCGGCTGGTATATCCGCAAACGCCGTTACGTAGAAAAACCACAGATTACTTATTCCAAAACGGCAGATTTGCTGTGCGAGCTGGGGCGTTTCGGGCAAAAAACTGGTGCAGGCTGGTATGACTATAAACCGGGCGACCGCAAAGCTTATCCTTCAGGGATCGTGAATGTCATGATCATCCAGCATTCCGCTGACCTGGGTATTACGCGTCGCAAAATTTCTGATCAGGAAATTGTCGAACGACTGATTTACTCCCTAGTCAATGAAGCTGCCTACATTCTGGAGGAAGGCATCGCTACCCGTGCCTCTGATATCGATATGGTGTATCTGACCGGCTATGGCTTCCCATTGCATACTGGTGGGCCTATGTTCTACGCCGATACCGTGGGCTTGCCTAATGTGGTCATGGCCATGGAAAAATATGCCAAAGGCCGTCATGGCGATGCCTGGAAACCAGCTCCTTTGCTGGCAAAACTGGCAGCAGAAGGAAAAACTTTCAATTAAGTAAATTACTTGAAATTAAAAATGGCTTGTCTGGGGTAATCTTCAGATAAGCCATTTTCTATTGGTGAAGAAGCAATCTTGCCAATGCTTGACTTACCATTACTGCCAAGTGATATGACTCAATGACTGCTTATTCCCAATTTCATGTCAAACAAGCCCGGTACGGGTTATACCAGTTCGCGTCGAGTATGAAGAGCTCGATGGAAGTGATCTTGCTTGCTGCCGGGCAAGCGATGCTCATGGCAGTGGCATTGCTGTCCTGGCCTCTGTGGCTCAACGCAATATGGATGTCAGAACACTGGCCTTTGCAAAACGTGCTTGGGGTATTGCTTGCTTATTCGGCGATATTGACACTGCCGATCTTCTTATTACGTAAGCGTTTATTACCCAGGGATGTGTTGCTGTGGAGTCGTGCGCTACCTGTCAAGCCGAGCGCGCGCTGGTTGGCGCACGTTGCTGTGGTTCGACTCTTCATTTTTCCGCTTGGTATTGCCTATGCGCTTTCAACCCTTGCCTGCTGGTTTGAAATGCCTGCCATTCATCAGGTGGCGGTTACCGGTATAGCGATGATGCTCATAACGCTGGCACTGATACTGTTGTTTGGCACACTGGTGCTACATTTACGCCAACAAAGCCTGGAATGGAGGCTGATGCGTGCCACATTGCACAAACCTCTTGCGATATCGATGTTGTCCTACCAACAGCAAAGCCAGCGTCCAGGCCTGCTGCACCAATGGTATAAGCTGTTTTGGTTGCCGTTCTGGCGTCTGGAAAATGGGATAGGTATCAAGCAATGCATACTGTTCATCTCCGCCGCAGCAATGTTCTGGCTCTGGCTGCAACCAGGTTCGCCGTTTGTACGCTTTTTGTTTTGCATCAGCGCCAGCAGTCTGGCCTTGATCGTAACCGACCAGGGCAGCAAAGCGGTCCAGGAGCAAATGCAGCGTTTGCGCCCGCACCTGCGCGCACTACCATTTGCATTGTTGCCTCTCGAGATATTGAGCAAGTTCATGTGTATCATTCCTGCTAATGTGCTGCTGGCGCTGTTTGCCGTACTACTGTTTGGCAAGGGCGACAGTTTTCATGCCGGGGTGGCTCACTGGTATATTGGCGCGCAATTAATAGCGCAGGTGATCATTGTGAGCTTGAGCCATTTATCATCAGCAGTGCGCGCTCGCATCATTATCTTATTTATGGTAATTCTGACGGCAATCGGGAGTGAGTTGTGGAATTGAGTGTACGAAATTTGTGTTTTGCCTACCCGAACCGCAGTCTTTTTTGGGAGTATTCATTCACTGTGGGCGCGGGTATCACATGGCTGCGCGGCAGAAATGGCGCAGGGAAAACCACCTTATTAAAACTATTGGCCGGATCACTGCATGCCCCTAAAGGTGACATTTTTCTTGATGGCTGCAATCTCCGTCAGCAAGGCTTTGAGTGGCGCTTGCAATGTTTTTGGTGCAGTAGCGAAACTCCGGACTTCGCTTGGCTGACCGTACAGGAATTTCTTGATTTACACATGAGCCTGTATCCGGCAGCGCGTGCCGCAGACCTGAACATCAATTTGGCCGCATTTGGTTTGCTGCCTATGCTAAAGCAAACTATCGACACACTCTCGCTAGGCCAGCACAAGAAAATGTATTTATCCCTGGCACTAGCTTTACCCGTGAAGCTGCTTTTAATTGATGAGCCGTTCAATGCGCTTGATGTTGAAGCTGCATATTACCTGCGCGAGCAATTAAGCGATCCGGCACGGCAGGCTAGTCAATGCATTTTGATGACTAGCCATGTGGCACCCGATGTGCCTTTGGTTGGTGAGATGATTGTCGACGATTGAATAGTACACAACGCCAGCAAGAAGAGCGTCACAAATACCATCATGTATCCATTTTAAATTTCAATTTTTGCTGTTTATAAAAGATTAATTATTAAATATACAGTTGTAAGTCATTGATTTTCAGTGTGCTATACAGTGCTCAATAGTGGTTGGTGTATAATGGGAAGATTGTGCCTAACGCTTTGATTTAATTAAATAAAGATTTAAACTTACATGCTTTCTACCGCTAATATCACCATGCAGTTCGGCCCCAAGCCGCTGTTTGAAAATATCTCAGTCAAATTTGGCGAAGGTAACCGTTATGGCCTGATCGGTGCCAATGGCTGCGGCAAATCCACTTTTATGAAGATTCTTGGTGGTGACCTTGAGCAATCTTCAGGCACGGTCATGCTGGATCAGAATGAGCGTCTGGGTAAATTGCGCCAGGATCAGTTTGCTTTTGAAGACATGCGTGTGCTGGACGTGGTCATGATGGGCCATATAGAAATGTGGGCAGCCATGTCGGAACGGGACGCGATTTACGCCAATCCTGAAGCGACTGACGATGACTACATGAAAGCGGCAGACCTGGAAGCCAAGTTTGCTGAATATGATGGCTACACTGCTGAAGCGCGTGCCGGTGAATTATTGCTGGGCGTAGGCATACCAACTGATCAACACCAGGGCGTCATGAGTGCGGTTGCGCCAGGCTGGAAACTGCGTGTCTTGCTGGCACAGGCCCTGTTCTCCAATCCAGACATTCTGCTGCTTGATGAGCCGACGAATAACCTGGACATCAACACCATTCGCTGGCTGGAAGACATCCTGAACGAACGCAATTCCACCATGATCATCATTTCACATGATCGCCATTTCCTGAACCAGGTATGTACGCATATGGCAGATATGGATTACGGCACGCTGAAAGTATATCCGGGTAATTACGATGACTACATGCTGGCATCGTCACAGGCACGCGCACAGCAAATGGCAAACAATGCCAAGGCCAAGGAAAAGGTCGCCGAGCTGCAAGACTTTGTACGCCGCTTCTCTGCCAATAAATCCAAAGCGCGCCAGGCAACTTCACGCGCCAAGCAGATTGATAAAATCAAGATTGAAGATTTCAAACCATCCAGCCGTCAAAATCCTTTCGTGCGTTTCGATGGCGAAAAGAAATTGCATCGTTTGGCAGTGGAAGTGCAATCTCTGAGCAAAGCCTATGACAAGTCATTGTTCAAGAATGTTGATCTGATGGTAGAGGCAGGTGAAAGAATTGCGATTATCGGTGCCAATGGTATTGGTAAAACCACCTTGTTGCGTTGCATAGGTGGCGATGACATTGCTGGCATGCATGCGGATTATGGCATTGTCAAATGGGCAGAAAATGCCAATGTAGGCTATATGCCGCAAGATCCTACCGAAGAATTTGCATCCGATAAAAACCTGACTGACTGGATAGGTCAATGGACACAAGAGGGCGATGATGACCAGGCCGTGCGCTCCATTCTTGGTCGCCTGTTGTTCGGTGGTGATGATGTTAAAAAATCAGTCAAGGTGCTGTCTGGTGGTGAAAAAGGTCGCATGATGTATGGCAAGCTGATGCTGGGCCGCCATAATGTTTTGCTGATGGATGAGCCCACCAATCACATGGATATGGAATCTATCGAGTCGTTGAATATCGCGTTGGAAAAATATGCGGGCACCCTGATTTTCGTATCGCATGACCGTGAATTCGTGTCCTCTTTGGCGACACGTGTATTGGAAATCAAGGAAAACAAAATTATCGATTTCCAGGGCACTTATGAAGAATACCTGAGTAGTCAAGGTATCGAGTAAAAGAGGGTAGGGAATAAAGAAAAAGCCAGGTTGATACCTGGCTTTTTTATTCGTGCATGGAAATGAGGCTTTTAAGTAATTATTTAATTAATTAAGACTTGCCTAGCAATAAGTCCAGCCTGTCACTCAAGCTGCGTGCCATTTCCGGCCCCTTGGCTTTTTGAACTGCTTCTACATATACTTGCCTCAATGCCCGAAAATCTTCAATATTTGCAGCACGCTCCACTTTGAGTTGCAAGCCATAGCCGCGCAAACCTATGGCGCTCTTGATGGTTTCATTGTAAAAGCTGTAGAGTGCCTGAAAACGCTCAGCATCCGTCATCGATAATTCTGGGGATACTGATGATGGTTCATTCGCCTCAGCCTCCGCCGCAGTGGTCGAGGTGTCTGTTTGCAAGTCAGTTTGTACAGATGTTTCAACAATGAATTCTTGCTCTAGCAGTTCTTGCAGATTTTCTTGCGTTAAACCCAATGCTGATACTTTTTTCATGATCTCGGCAGCGGTTTGCTTGCCATCTATCATGACCAATAAAGTGCGCAATCTGGGCGCCAGTTGATATTTCCTGGTGGTGATTTCTTCCCGGCCTTTTTCTGTCTTGTCGTAGATACTTGCAGTCATGTCCAGCTACAGCCTTTGTTTGTCTCAATATGTCAGAAATTGTTTCTGCTTTTTTGAGGATACATCAATTCAAGCATGCTGCCAATGAAAGGCGGCGATAAGCATCGCTTATCTTTGAGGTGATGTTTTACGAATCAGCTTGATGGGTTTTACGTCAAGCGAGTTTGTACAACTATCATCGGATGGGCTCGAGCAATTGCTGCAACCTGAGCCACATCCTGTGGTTTGCTTGACCAGTTTGCTGAATAAGGGCTCCATGGCAGGGAAGCGGCTCATGCTATACATCCTGATCTTTTCTTTAGTCCCGACTGGCATCCATTTCAGTAAAAGATAAGCAAAAGCCAGGACGAGCAATAGCGTAGCGATCAGGTTTTGCATGGCTTATTTCCCCAGGAAAAAAGCAGAAATGTGGTAAGTCAGGAAAGAGGCAACATAAGCTAGCGCAAACAAATAAGCTGCCATCAATACCGGATAGCGCAGGGTGTTGGTCTCGCGTTTGACTACACTTAAGGTGGCTACGCATTGTGGGGCAAATACATACCATGCCAGCAGCGAGAGGGCTGTCGGTATACTCCACGAGTGGGCAATCAAGGGTTCCAGCGAACGACTCAGTTCTTCACCGGATTGTGAGAGCGCATACACCGTACCCAAGGCTGCTACTGCCACTTCGCGTGCAGCCAGCCCAGGCACCAGGGCAATACAGATTTGCCAGTTGAAGCCAATAGGGGCAAATACAACTTCGAGCATGCGGCCCAGATATCCGGCTATGCTGTAATAGATCGCCGGCTGAGTAGCATTTTCCGGAGCACCAGGGAAACTGCTGAGAAACCAAAGCAAAATCATGAGGGCCAGGATAATTGTACCTACACGGGTAACGAAAATCTTGATTCTTTCCCACAAGCCCAATAGCAGGTTGCGGATATTGGGCAAACGATAATCAGGCAGCTCCAGCATCAAGGCCTGCTGGTGAATTTGGCTACCCCATTTCGTCTTGAAGAAATAGGCGACCAGCATGGCAGACACGATACCCGCCAGATAGAGCAGGAACAAGACCAGTCCCTGCAGGTTCAATACGCCCAGCACTGTCTTCTCCGGGATAAAAGCGGCGATGATCAACGCATACACCGGCAGACGTGCTGAACAAGTCATCAGAGGCGCAATCATGATCGTTACCAGACGATCACGGGGGTTTTGTATGGTCCGGGTCGCCATGATGCCCGGAATGGCGCATGCAAAGCTTGATAGCAAAGGGATAAAGGCGCGACCTGACAAACCGACTTTGCCCATGACCCTGTCGAGCAAGAAAGCGGCGCGCGGCAGATAACCTGAATCTTCCATCACCAGAATGAAAAAGAAGAGGATCACAATCTGCGGCAAAAATACCAGTACACTACCGGCCCCGCCTATGATGCCTTTCACCAGCAAGCCTTGCAATATGCCTGGCGCCAGAGCAGCTTCTACGGCAGTGCCTGCACTGTCCATGGAAGACTTGATCAAGTCCATGGGCACCTGTGCCCAGGCAAATACCGCCTGGAATACCAGGAACATCAGGGTGGCAAAAATAATCGGGCCGATAAAGGGATGCAAAATCCAGCTATCCAGGCGAAAACTCAGATTGGCAGCGCGCTCGCTGGCAGCGTCAACACTTTGTGTAACGCAGGCAGCCAGTACAGCATTGGCTTGCTGTTGCAAACTTTCAGGGCTTTGTGCAGACAGTGCATGTGGCGTCGTATTGCCATTGGGTTGCAGTGTTTGTGCCAGTGACTCAAGCTCACTCAGCAAGGCATCGACGCCTGCAGGATCGACAGCAACAGTTTCGACCACGGGAATATTCAGCGTACTGCTCAGAGCAGCAATGTCGATATGGATATGGCGTTTTTTAGCAATATCCATCATGTTGATGGCGAGTATGAGGGGCTGTCCAAGCGCAAGTAATTCAAATACCACGCGCAAGCCACGCTTTAAATTAGTGGCATCGACGACACAGACGACGGCATCAGGCATAGCCTCATCTGTACGCTGGCCAGTGACAACATCCTGCGTGATTTTTTCGTCAGGGGTGATGGCGTGCAGGCTATATGTGCCTGGTAAGTCCAGCACTTGCCAGTGACGCCCTGCAGCAGAACGGAATTTACCTTCTTTTCGTTCTATCGTGACACCAGCATAATTCGCCACTTTTTGCCGTGCACCTGTCAATCGATTGAAAAGTGCAGTTTTTCCGCAATTAGGGTTACCGACAAGAGCAATGCGCGGAGAAAACAATTCGTTCACTATGTTCCTACTTTTTCTGTATGGGTAACGCCGATTAAAGCAGCTTCAAAATTTCGCAAGGCAAAGGTGGATTGACCAATCCTGACAGCCAGGGGCTCTCCACCAAAATAACCTTTATGCAGTACCTTGACTGATTCGCCTTTGACAAAACCCAGTTCTTTCAGGCGACGGGTAATATTGAACAGGCTCTCGTTTTTTGCATCACCCTGATCTTCAACATCAACAACCACGCCAGAGTCACCCACGCGCATTTGATTCAATGTCGTGGCAATTGCTTGCTTTGTTGGCAGGCTGCTCATGGCGTCGTTCCTTTGGTCTATATGTAACTCTAAATGATAATGAGAATATATATCAATACCAACTTTGTTTCAATCGCTAAGGGCATTTTTGGCGGTTTGGATTGGCTTACTTCAAGATAAAAGCGCTTATTTTTCTTTATGTGACAATCTTCTGTTTTTGATAGTGGGAAACCGGCGGCGAAGGGTGGAAATAAGGCTTGTAAAAAACGAGAGTAAGCCATATAGTTGTATGATGCAACTATATGGCAGGCGACCATGAATACTACTAATCCTCAATTATCCATTCCAGCTATTCGTGATGCCTCACGTAGATTAGTGCGTGAACTGGGTTTCATGAAACCGACCTTGGCTGGTACTCATCTCCCGGCTTCTGCTGTCCATGCCTTAATCGAAATTGGGGAAAATGGTATTAGTAGTGCGGCTGAACTCTGCGATGTGCTGTGCCTGGAAAAATCCAGTGTCAGCCGCATGCTGCGTAAGTTGATAGACAATGGGGAGTTAATCGAAACCTGCGCCGAAAGAGATGGTCGTGAAAAACAGCTTACTCTGAGCGCCAAAGGTCACCAAACCCTTGCGGCTATCAACCAGTTCGCATATGCGCAAGTCAGTAATGCGCTGATCAATATGCCAGCATCGGCGCAAAGTAAGGTTCAACATGGGCTGAGTATTTATGGTGAGGCATTGGCGGCTAGTCGCAAAAAGGTGCACCCAACTGTATTTCCCGTGGAGCATGGGGTGAATATAGTGCGTGGTTACCGGCCAGGAGTTTTGGGCCGCGCTGTGGAAATGCACGCCCGTTACTATGCAGGTTTTGCAGGATTTGGGCATTTCTTTGAGGCTAAAGTGGCTAGCGGCATGGCTGAGTTTGCCGGACGCATGGATAAATCATGCAATCAACTATGGTTTGCCATGCGCGAGGCTCAAGTCGTCGCTGTTATCGCAATCGATGGCGAGGACTTGGGTAGCAATATTGCGCATTTACGCTGGTTTATCGTCGATGATGAGGTGCGTGGTAGTGGTATAGGCAGACGCTTGCTCTCTGAAGCAATTTCTTTTTGCGAGCAACAGCAATTCAGCAAAATACAATTGTGGACCTTCAGAGGTCTGGATACGGCACGACGCCTGTATGAAGCCGCCGGATTTGTGTTGCGTGAAGAACGGCCTGGCCGACAATGGGGGGAAGAGGTCATGGAGCAACGCTTTTCCCGCCCTGTACTTGGTGGTCAGCTTTAACTGCTGGTTGCTAGCAATGCGATATCTGGATGAACCCAGCCGGGCAATGCACGAATCGATGACAGCCAGCGCTGAATATTCGGGAATGCTGCTTCATCGATTCCTGCCTGCGAAAGCCAAAACAAATAAGCTGAACAACTGAGGTCGGCAATGGTAACTCCTGATGGCAGCAAAAATTCGCTTTCGGCAAATACACCATCCAGTGTCAATAAATCAGCCATTGCTCGATCACGCAAATAAACTAAGACTTCTGGTGCTTGAGGTGCCCAGCGCAAAGCATAGCGCAAGTTGGGTATGCTAAAGCCTATGCGATTGCTTTCCCAGTTTAGCCATTCGAGTATGGATTGCCACTCAGCGGCATCGTGTCCACAATACAGTCGGGTTTTTTGTGCCAGATAGATCAGTATTGCATTCGATTGACACATGGCCTGTTCGCCATGCACAAGCACGGGCACTTCACCAAATTTGCTGACGGAGACAAAATTGGCTGGCCGCGCAGACCTGGCCAGCGCAAGGTCTACCCCATAATAATCATGGGGTATGCCCGTGAGTAAGAGAAATGAGCGTGGCTTGAATGAATGCCCAGAATCTATGCTGCCAAATAATTTCATGTGATATGTTCCCATCGAATGATCAGGTGGAATGGAGAGCAGATCTGTGAAAATCCATAACCCAGTTAGTTTCCCAATGGATGCCGCCATCGGTGGAAAATGCCTGCTCCCAGCGCGGTTGACCTATTGCTGGCATGCTCCATAAAAAGCGTACACGTATTGTTTGCCCGGCAAAGCTGTCGTCTGCATAAAACTCACCAATACCGTTGCTGAATTGTCCCTGCATAGGCACATCCAGATGGGATGGGTAGCGGCCATCCAGCCACCATATAGACCAGGTTTTTTTGTCTGCATCAAATGCACGTAGAGTCGCTGCCCGATAGGCTCCATCCGGCATTTCCAGCAAATTGTCATCGACGTTAGCTGCTCCACCGAGTAACTTGCTGACACTGGTATTGCCCTTAAATTCCTGCCATTCATGGCAGCCTGCAAGCCTCTCTTTGAGACGACGATGTGTCACGATCCAATCGCCGATAAAAAAGTCAAAATCCTTAACACTGCTGGTGTTTGTTATTGTGCTCATGTTTTCTCCTTGTGGAACCTGCTTCAACTGAAGCGAGAGCTGCCAGCATAAAGAATATATAGGGCATAATTTATCCTATTAAATAAATAAACTTGCGCTATGTCTAAAGCCTATCATCCAACCACCCGTGTGCTGGCTCTACTGGAGTTGTTACAAAATCATCGGCAGCTTAGTGGGGCTGAGTTGGCACAGATGCTGGAAATTGATCGCCGCAGCCTGCGTCGATATATCCTTACCCTTGAGGAAATGGGCATACCCATCATGGCAGTGCGAGGTCGCCACGGCGGCTATGCCATCATGCCGGGTTTTAAATTGCCGCCCATGATGTTTAATGAGGAGGAGGGCTTCGCCATATCCCTTGCCTTGTCTGTT
This sequence comes from Undibacterium sp. Di27W, assembly GCF_049340345.1. NCBI lineage: Bacteria > Pseudomonadati > Pseudomonadota > Betaproteobacteria > Burkholderiales > Oxalobacteraceae > Undibacterium > Undibacterium sp. Di27W. The sequence continues at coordinate 1,028,257 of NZ_JBMPOS010000001.1, forward strand.
GCGCGCAAAATGAAGTTACTTGATGTGCCAACTGCAATAGACAGCGCTCAGGCAAAACTGCAAAGAATTTTGCCTGAGCAGCTCAGACTAAGACTGGCCGCCACGAATGCGTCGATAGAGCTGAACCTGAAACCTGCCATGATGCCAGCTGACAAGGAGATACTGACCATGCTCAGTGATGCCATTGCGCAAAAGCGCAGCGTGCATCTGTATTACCAGGGAGGAGATGGCAACAAGAGTGAGCGCGTAGTCAATGGTTATGGTGTCGCATATCATGCCGCTTACTGGTATGTCGTGGGCTATTGCCATTTGCGGCGTGACATACGCAGTTTTCGGCTTGACCGCATTCTCAAGTTTGAACTATTGGCCCAGTATTTTGACTTGCCGATGGGCTTTAATATTCTTGACCACTTGCGCAGTGCTGTAGCAAGCATCCCGCGCGCCTATAGCGTTGAGGTTATGCTGGCCACAGATATGCAGACGGCACGTCATTATCTGTCAGATGCTATTGCCGTTCTGGAGCAAACACCTGAGGGTGTATTACTTTATAACCAATCCGATGATCTAGCTTGGTTCGCACGGCAACTGGCTTCCTTGCCTTTTGATTTTGTTATTCGCAAGCCTGCGCAATTGCAATTGGAGTTAAAGGGATTGGCTCAAGCTTTGTTAGATAGACTAAATTAATTCAGTGCCAAGGTTAAGGTAGTGCTTATTTCCATCATGAGAAATAAGTAATAAAAACTACACTCTATTTAATTTCTTCTTTAAATGAAGAAATTACTCTTTTAAAGACTTGTTTGTTGGAAAAAATTATGTCAAGATGAATTGGTAAATACTAAAAAAGCGTCAACATCAACAAAGATATGATTATTCAAGCCATGCATCAATCGTCAGTTAAACCAAGCTTGGGCCTCGCGGCGCGAGCTGGACTGCTATTGAGCAACTGGCTGGAAACAAATGAAGCTAATGGTAGTGCAATACCAGGTGCTGTGCCGTTGGCAAGGTCTAAACCAGTTACTGGTTTTTATGTGCAGGGCAGCGGTTGGGAGCTGGCATTTCACAGGTCTATCATGATGGATATTCGGGGGAGTAATCCTTGAATTCAGGAGCAGCAGACATGTCTCTGCCTTCTGAATTGAGAGTTGAAAAGCCCGGATGCCTATAATGCACCGGGCTTTTTACCTTTTTGGTTTTCAGATTAACTGCTCTGAAAACCCAGTAGTAGAACCCGCCTTGGGGCGGTCGTGCCGGAAAACGCCGGGTAACACGGGATTCTTTAACAATTTGGGACGACGTATTGACGATCCTTTCAAGCTTCATCTTTTTGAGGATGGAAAGAGGTGCTAGTAGCGGGCTAATCATTTGTCCGCAGCATCTTAAAAGTGGTTTGAATGAAAGCCTCTTTTAACATGCTGAAATGTGGAGAATATCCAGATATTGTTCTGCATGCGTTTTGTAATTTCAAAAAAAATAAGAAAAATAGAAAATATGTTTATGATTTATTGGTCCATCCTGGTAGATGGACAAGAGCGAACTTGCTCAAAAGAGTTTGATGGTGAAAATATGGCTGCTGCCTTGCAGTTCTCTGAATCCTTGCGTGCAGAGCAGCGTCAAGGTATGGCTATTCGCCATATCACCATGTCATGTGAAAATCCGAATTCAGTAGGCCGCGCAGGCGTTGCCGATCCGGGACCAGAATATTCCTGGAAAAAACGCCGTTAGATCTTGCTGGAAAATGTTTAGAAAATGAATTTTGATCATCATGCCTTACAGCATCGACTTTTCCTGCCTACAATGAAGTCATGACTAGTGATGTGTATTGAGTTTTTGTCAGCCGTCTTCCCAAATTGAAAAACATCCCAATAGAAACAGGTGATGTATGCAACAAATATTGGTTTTGGATATAGCTGGGGTACCCTATGACTGGATAAGTCAGAATGATGCTGCGACCCATTACGCCGCAAACAAAGTGGCGTGGGATATAGGTGATCAAGTCTTCACGCTGCGTGGCGGTTATAACAAAGATGGCGAGCAATCAAAAATCGCCATCAAACCCATCATCTCCATCAGGAATAGTGAACGTATGTCAAAAAACAGCCGTCACCAGATTCCATTAGGAGATGGAAACAGACTGCTCTATGCACGAGACAGGCATATCTGTGCCTACTGCGGAGAAGTTTTTCCTTATCTGGATTTATCCCGCGATCATATCCTGGCGACCTCACGTGGCGGGAAAGATATCTGGGAGAACTGTGTGACTGCCTGCAAGGACTGCAATCATGCAAAAGGCAACAAATTGGTACATGATTTCAAGCCTTTAATTTATGTTCCTTATGCTCCTTGCCGTTTCGAGCATTTCATATTGAGTGGCAGGAATGTGATAGCTGATCAACTTGAGTACTTGTCTGCAAAATTGCCCAGGCATAGTCGCTTATTGTAAGTAAGATGGCATGGATCTCATGTAATAGCAGAGATTCATGCTTAATCCCAAAAGAGATGCATTTTTTAAAATCTTTGATCTGGCTCAGAGTGGATATAAACATGTATTTACAATATATGTTTAAGGGTTTATGATGTGTCCATGCAATCCCAGTGATGTTCATGGTTGTTTTTAGCCTTCGTGTTTTGATGCGGCTTTAAACATGTATTTAATATATATCTAAGACTATTATGTTAGACACTACTACTAGAAATTTGGTTAAGGCGACAGTTCCGGTATTGAAGGAGCATGGCGTCACATTGACGCGTCATTTTTACGCACGCATGTTTGCTCACAACCCCGAACTAAAACCCATTTTCAATCAAGGCAATCAGCAATCCGGCAGCCAGCAACAAGCCTTGGCAATGGCGGTGCTGGCTTATGCAGAACACATAGACAGTCCCATGGTCTTGTTGCCAGTACTTACGCTGGTGGCAAATAAGCATGTGAGCCTTGGTATCAGGGCAGAGCATTACCCTATAGTCGGCAAGCATTTACTGGCTTCGATCAAAGAGGTATTGGGAAATGCTGCCAGCGATGAATTATTGCAGGCATGGGCAGCTGCTTACGGTCAGCTCGCCGATGTATTAATTGCGCAAGAGACTGCCATCTATGCAAAAGCAGCGACGATTCCTGGTGGATGGACAGGTTGGCGCAGTTTTGTAGTCAGCAAAAAAATAGTAGAAAGTGATGAGATCAGCTCCTTTTATCTGAAACCAGCCGATGGTGGCGCAGTACCTGACTATCAGCCGGGGCAGTACATCTCTGTCAAAGTATTTGTGCCAGAACTGGGCATCATGCAACCACGGCAATACAGCCTGTCGTGCTCACCAGGTCAGGAGTATTTACGCATCTCTGTCAAACGTGAAGCAGAGATGCCAGGAAAACCTGCTGGACTGGTTTCCAATGTATTGCATAGAGATGTGCAGCAAGGTGCCATGCTGGATGTCGCGCCCCCCATGGGCAATTATGTGTTGCATGAAGACCGAGATACGCCAGTTGTGTTAATCAGCGCTGGTGTCGGTGTGACGCCCAAGCTGGCGATGCTGGAACATCTACTTAAGCAAAATACTCCACGTCAGATTCGTTTTTTGCATGCATGCCGTCATGGTGGGGTGCATGCTTTCAAACAGCAAGTGCGTGAGTGGAGTCAGCAATTTGCACAAGTCAAAACAATGACGTACTACGAAGTGCCTCGCGCAGAAGACCAGGTTGCGATTGATTACGATCAACAGGGACGATTGAATCTGCAAGATTTGTCTTCAGATTTTTTATTGGCTGATGCTGATTACTATGTATGTGGCCCGCGTGCGTTCATGCAGGCACAAATCACCAGTTTGCGGGATATGGGTATCGCCTCAGACCGTATACATAAAGAAGCTTTCGGTAGTGGTGGATTTGCGCATTAATTCATTTTTAGGCCATATCCTTGCAAGAAACAAAAGCGTATGGCCTTGTTTTATGTAGTTCTGTATTACTATGCGCAAGCGATAAGGACATATCAGAAAAATTTTATGCAATTGACCCACTTTACCGATCTTGGCATGCGTGTGCTCATGTATTTGAGTCACAAAGACAGGCAAGATCCCGTCACTATCAGTGAGATTGCTGACAAGTTTTCCGTCTCCCGTAATCATTTGGTCAAGGTCGTGCATTTTCTGGCTCAGAAAAACTGGATTATCACAACCAGGGGGAAGGGCGGTGGTATGGCCCTGGCCCAGGATGCAAAACAATATCGCCTGGGTAGTGTCATTCGCGAACTGGAAGGCGTGACTGCACTCATCGATTGCGCTACGCCGCCTTGCGCCCTGCGAGGTAATTGCCAGCTCAAGTCCGTGCTTGATCAGGCCTTATATGCATTTTATGCAACACTGGATAAATACACGCTGCAAGATGCCATAGGCGGAAATACGCATGAAGCTATTGTCATGTTGCATCGCACAGGTTTTGTAGACCAGTCTGCGCTTAAGCATCCGTCTTGATTTCTAATGTTCATTTACCATTAGCGCCCTTCAACTGAAGCGGCAGGATATTTCATATTCTTTTACAAAGTATTGCATCTATAGGCATTCTTGCATTGCTTATTTTTTATCATCGTTTTCAAAAAATGCTAATATGCTTATAAGAAGAATCACCTAAATCAATTTGTCCGGCAATCTACATTGTGCGTCAGTCCATGTTCGGTTTGCTAGCCTGGGTAAATCTGCCAGGCAAGTGATAGATGTTGAACGTTCAGACTGTGCCAGGAGTTCGAATGACATTATCCCAAATGCAAGCACGCATTTTGATAGTTGATGATGAGACTGCACACTTACAAGCTTTGTGTGATTTGTTGCGTGACCACAACTATGCAACGACTGGTTTTGCAAACGGGATCGAAGCACTCGATTATTTGCGCAGCAATACATTTGACCTGCTGTTGACAGATTTGATGATGCCTGGCCTGGATGGCATTGCCATGGTGGAGTCGGCACGAAAAATTGATTCTGATCTGGCATGCATCGTCATGACGGGTGAAGGTAGTATTGCATCCGCAGTCAAGGCCATGAAGGTTGGTGCACTTGACTACATCATCAAACCATTCAAAATTTCATCCATCTTGCCGGTGCTGGTACGCGCCATGGATACGCGCCACTTGCGTATGGCAAATGCCAAACTGGAACGGCAATTGCGTGAGCATACGATAGAGCTGGTGGCGCTCAATAAAGACCTCGAGCAAGCCAGGACACAGGCAGAAATCGCCAATCGTGCGAAGTCGACCTTTCTTTCCAATATGAGTCATGAACTACGCACGCCTTTGAATGCCATCCTGGGTTTTGCACAAATACTCGCCTCTGAAACACTGCAGACCAGCCTGGATGAAAAGAAAGAATTCGCCAAGCACATAGAAGAAGCAGGGAGTCATTTACTGACACTTATCAATGAAATCCTGGACCTGGCAAAAGTGGAGTCTGGTGCGATGAAGTTGTCGGTAGAAGCTATCGCTCTTGATGAAATACTTGGTGAGTGCAAGACGATGATAGAGCCACTCGCTAAAAAGCGTAGGATCAGCGTAGATTTTCAAGAAAATACGCGTTTTTTTGTGACGGCTGATCGCATTCGTTTAAAACAAGTTTTAATCAATCTTTTATCCAATGCCATCAAATACAATCGTGAAAGTGGCACCGTCAAGATTACGGTTCATGCCAGCGAGGATGGCCTTATTTGCGTTCAAGTTATGGATAGCGGCATAGGGCTGAGCGTAGTCCAGCTGGAAACCATTTTCCAGCCATTCAATCGCCTGGGGCGAGAAGTGTTCAATGAAGAGGGCACTGGCATAGGCTTGTCACTGGTAAAACATTTGGTAGAGGCCATGCAAGGCAGCATAGGCATACACAGCCAGGTAGGTGTAGGCAGCACATTTTGGGTTAAATTTCCAGGGGCAGCCACCAGTCCTGCAAGCCAGGAAATGAACACTAAAGAGTTGACTCACGGAAGCATCACAAACGACAGAACATCTGTCAAGAAGTCACTGCTTTATGTTGAAGACAATCCAACTAATTTGCGCCTGGTTGCTGAGTTGATACGTCTGCGTTCGGATTTGGTGTTGTTGACTGCAACAGATGGTTTGCTGGGCATAGAACAAGCGCGATTGTATTTGCCGGATGTGATTTTGATGGACATTAACTTGCCAGGTATTGATGGTATAGAAACGCGCCGTTTCCTGCACGATGACCCGAAAACTGCGCACATCCCGGTTATTGCTGTCACTGCGAATGCGATGCCTGCAGATCTTGAAAAAGGAAATAGTGCTGGTTTTTTCTCTTATGTCACTAAACCGATAGACATAGAAAAATTTAGTGAAGTAATAGACCTCGCCCTGGAGTTTGCTGCGAATAAAAAACGGGCTTAGAACAAGATCCATATTTCAGCTTGTGACTTTGCTGAGAAATGCTTGAGGTAGGTATTTTCTGCAATTATCTTTTGAAAGGGATAGCCATGGAACAAACATCTGCATCTAACCTTACTCACATAGATCGCTGGCAAAAAAACCGACAAAAGGCTTTTAAGGACATTGATCCTAATGGGAAAACTGTCAAGTACCTGGGCAAGGAGTTCCTGGTTTTCCCTGAAACTTTCTGGCCATTCACGGACAGTCAACCTTTGGTGCAAAGTTTCAAAATCAAGGCAGGTGAAAGTGTGCTGGATGTTGGGACAGGTTCCGGGGTCATTGCCATATTCGCCTGTTATGGGGGCGCGAGTAAAGTCACTGCAGTAGATATTAATCCCTCAGCTATCAAGAGTGCGAAGCACAATGCCAAAATGCATGGCTTTGATAAACTCATGAAGGTAAAAAAATCCAATCTGTTCCAGGCACTTAAAGATGAGCAGTTTGATGTTATTACGGCCAATCTGCCTTTTCGTAACAAGCCCGCCCCTGATGTGGTTGCAAGATCACAATGGGATACAGATTTCAAGACAAATACCCAGTTCTTTACTGACGTGGGCAAGCATTTGAAGCCAGGAGGACGGATTTATTTTGCACAATCCAATTTTGGTGCCATTGATGAGATCAAGGCATTGGCAAAAGCTGCCGGTTTCTCTGTGAGGACATTGGCAAGCGCAGCAGCGGATAAGGCAGAGACCAAGAAATTCTATGCCTTTGTCATGAGGCGTGCAAAGTCCACGGTGTAGTGATGGATGTCATCGATACCATTAATGATTTGCGCCAAATAGCACATACAGATCGTGGCCAAGCTGTCAAAAAGGTGGCAGTCATTTTGACTGCACCAAGATCTGGCTCCAGTCTATTGAAGAGCGTGCTATCTGCCCATCCTGATATTGCCTCCATGGATGGCGAAGTTGAACCATTCCTGGCCTTGACCAGAAATGGCTTTGCCTGCAACAGCGATAGTGATGTCATCACGCACTTGAATGATAAAGAAGCATTGCTGGACAATATCCTTGATGACATGAGTTTGCCTGCCGTTGAGGTTCCTGACTACGACATACTTCAGGATCGATGGAAAAAACGCCTCTTACTGCAATATCCTGCATTGTTTTCTCAAGCTGGAATCTATCTTCAGCTTGTGCGGGACCTAGAGACGGTCTTTGATCAGGCCAGAGAGCAGCAAATACAAGGTGAGGCCATGTTGCAGGAACTGGTCTTGTCCAGAGTCTTCAAAAATGAGACCTGGCGACTGGATTACTATGATGGCAAAAAAAATCCAGCAGCAAGCCATTGCTTTAATGAGGTGATTAAATTGGAAGAGCCTCCATTTGTCATCCCACGTCACTATAGACGACCATTCGGACCTGCTGATGCAGGCGACAAAACCCTGCTCTTTAAAACACCACCTGACGTTTATAGAATAGGGATGTATGAGCAATTATTTCCGAATGCGCAAATCAGATACATACATTTGACCCGTGGCTATGCGCAGTCAGTAAATGGTTTGATGGATGGCTGGCTTTCTCCCATCGCTTTCTTTTCACGAAATGTGGAATCAGTAGGGGTTGATTTGGCAATCAAGGGATATACCAATCTCGTCGGCTTTGGAAAGCATTGGTGGAAATTTGATCTGCCACCAAACTGGAAAGAATATATCAACGCCAACCTGGAGGAGGTGTGTCTGAATCAATGGCTATCTGCTCATCAATCTATCTTTGACAGTCAAGTCAGCTGTTTGTCGGTTTCTTTTGAAGAGTTTTTGTCCAAGCCTGCCAGCGTTATTAAGAAGATCACTTCTTACCTGGACTTGCAGGACATGTCTGGATTACCGGCTTTTCCTGTAACGATGGCAACCGAGGCTCCCAAAATAAGGCGCTGGCGAAAACGTGAAGATAGTCTATTACGTCTGGCTGAGCGAAGAGAGGTAAAGATAATGATGGATGCATTAGCTTATCAAATGAATCCTGAAACATGGTTATAAAAAATCACTTGCTCGTTCCATTTTTGACAGGCCAGAGAAGGGATGGTCTGGCGCGTGTCAATGATGTCAGTCCACAGCAGTGGCAGGTATTGGATGTTCCTGAGTTCGTCGAAGGCAAGATTAATGACGCTAATGAAAAGTTGCGCAGAATGGGGCAAATTTATGCGCTACATGCCCATGCCGTCAGACAAATCCTTGAGCGTGGAGGTCGGCCTGTCACTATCGCGGGTGATTGTTTCTCTGCTTTAGGTACGCTGGCAGGTTTGCAAATGGCTGGCAATTTGCCAGACCGTATATTGTGGCTGGACGCTCACGGGGATTTTCATACCTGGGGAACGACGCACACTAAATATCTTGGAGGAATGCCTTTGGCCATGCTGGTCGGTAAACGAGACCGGCGCAAAGATAGTCGTGACTCAGTTGGCGCCTTCCTGGATGCAATTGGTATTCAGGCCTTTCCTGAAGAAAAAATTATTTTATCGGATGCGCGTGACCTTGATCTTGGTGAAAAAGAGTCTTTAGAAAGCTCTCGAATAAGCATCTGCAAAATCGAGGATGTACATAAGCACTTGTTGCCAGGAGAGAACATTTATCTGCATTTTGATACAGATGTGATTGATGATAAGGCAAAATTGCCTGCATTAAAGTATCATGTAAAACAAGGTCCATCCCATGCAGAAATAAGGGCACTCTTTACTTATCTACGTCAGTACAAACTAGTTGCCATATCCATTTCAGCGTGGCATGAAGAAGATGACCTTGACAACAAAACTGCGATTGCTTGCTTAAATTTGCTAAAAGAACTAGAATAAAATTAACAAATTTGCACTTATTTGCTGCAAAAATTTGCTCCAGGCGCAAAGAGGTCGCTTCAACAGCAAGAATATCCTGACTTCACCAGATAAACTTTTACTAGATTGATCTCCACCTGTGCGCAGTTTCGGTATCGACGGAGTGGGTATTTGGAAAATTAAGAAGGAGAGTCGGCATGACGGGTGTGAAATCCAGGCAATTGAATAATAAGACTGTCCTGACCTGGCTGGTCTGCCTGTTTTTGGTGGCATTCTCGATCGGCCTTCTCTATCTTTGGATAATGCGTACACCTGCGAAACCTGAGTCCTCGCTACAGCAAGTCATTATCGCAACCAATACAGAATATGTTGGGACTTGCTCAATTACAGCAGCAAGAGAAAAGGGCTACTTTGCCAAAGAAGGCATTGTCGTTTTGATTCAATCGCATTCCAGTGGTAAAGCTGCCATGGATGCCGTCTTGCAGGGTCAGGCTAATCTTGGAACAGTGGCCGACATTCCTGTCATGTTTGCCGGGCTTGATCAAAGACCTGTCTCAGTAATTGCTACCATATTCAAGACCGAGAAAGATCACGGCATTGTTGGGCGCAGGGATCGCGGCGTATTGACGCCCGCTGACCTGAAAGGCAAGCGCGTGGGTGTAACACTCAGTACGTCCAGCCATTTCACGCTTAGCGCATTTTTGAATCGCCAAAAATTATCGGTGAAAGATGTCACCGTGATTAACTACAAACCAGAAGAATTTGCGGATGCAATTGATCGTGGTGAAGTTGATGCTGTTGCTTCCTGGGAGCCATTTTTAAACACCATGATGACGCGTCTTGGCAGTAATGGCGTGGTTTTTTATGGTAAGGATGTCTATGAGAGTTTGTACAATGTGGTCGGCATGCGCAGCTATATCGCCGAGCAACCAGAAACCATCAGGAAGGTATTGCGTGCATTAGACCAGGGTAGCCAATACTGCAATGACATGCCCGATGCAGCACGAGTGATCCATGAAGCAGGTAAGAAAACGGATACCAAGGAACAGCGCGCTGCATGGGCGACCTACCGCTTTGAAATAGTGCTTGATCAGGGATTGTTGCTGGCTTTAGAGGATCAGGCGAGATGGGCTATCAAGAACAAACTGACCAACAAGACTGAAGTACCAAATTATCTCGATTATGTCTACCTCGATGGCATGGAGAAAATAAAACCCTCTGCAGTGACCATTATTCATTGAGATTCCAAAGTGAAAATTTCAACTCGACTGAAATTTGCGGAATTAATCTCTTTAGCCATCGTGGCTGTGATTGCAGTCATTCTGTTGTCTACTACTTTGCAAATGAAGCGGGAAATTGCAAAAAACGAAGCTGCTGGCGAGTTATTGCAAGCAGTGACTTCTTTGCGATATTTAACACTGGAATACGCTTTGCGTCATGATGAGCGCACAAGGGCGCAATGGCAATTGCGTAGCAATTCCCTGGCAAAGCGGTTGGCAAGTGCGGAAGAGCTTGCAGAATTCACTGATAAGGAAGCCATTTCTGACTTGCGTAGTGCCAATGAAAACATAGAGCAATTATTTACTCTCCTAGTAAGTAATCATCATGAATTGCTACGCGAAAAGGAAAAAGCCGAGATACTCGAAGAGCTGGAATCACGCTTGCTTGGTCAAATAACGAATAAAACCCAGGCCATGATTTCAGATGCCTTGAATTTGTCTGAACAAAGCCGTATTGGTGCTTTGAATGCGCAACAAAGGGCTTTCAATGCAGTGATCTTATTTGGCGGTATCGTTGTTCTGGTCGTCACAGTGACTATTTACATTACGCTCAGAAGTGTCAGTCGCCCGCTAGAGAAACTGCGGGAGGGAACGGCAATTGTGGGCGCTGGCAACCTCGATTTTTCCTTGCGATTTGAAAGCCAGGATGAGATAGGAGACCTTGCCCGCGCATTCGATGGCATGACAGAAAAACTCAAATTGACCACGGTGTCACGTGACGCCTTGTTTAATATCAATGAAGAATTGCAGGCAGAAATAATTGAACGCCAGCAAATAGAAAAAAAAGCACAAGCACAACTCGCACGCCTCAGTTTATTGCATCAGATCACTCGCTCTATAGGTGAGCGCCAGGATTTACCCAGCATCTTCCAGGTCGTTATTCGCAGTCTTGAAGATCATTTGCCGGTCGATTTTAGTTGTGTCTGTCTCTATAACCAGGAGAAAAATTTACTGACCGTCACCAGTGTTGGTTTGCGTAGTGAGTCATTGGCACAGGAGTTGTCCATGACGCAAAATGCCCAAGTGTCTATTGATGAGAATGGTTTGTTGCGTTGCGTGCGTGGGCATCTTGTCTATGAGGCGGATATCAGTAAGGTTGACTTTCCGTTTCCACAAAGGCTGTTTGCAGGTGGGCTTAATGCCTTGGTGATGGCACCTTTGAGAGCAGAGAGTACTGTTTTTGGTGTGCTGGTTGTCGCCAAGCGGCAAGCGCATAGCTTTAATAGTGGTGAATGTGAGTTCTTAAGGCAATTGAGTGAGCATGTCGCATTGGCAGCCAACCAGGCGCAACTCTATACAGCATTGCAACAGGCGTATGATGATTTACGCCAAACCCAGCAATCCATTATGCAGCAGGAACGTTTGCGTGCACTTGGGCAGATGGCGAGTGGAATCGCACATGACATCAATAATGCAATTTCCCCAGTGGCTTTATATACTGAATCCTTGCTTGAAACGGAAAAAAATCTTAGCGTCAAAGGCCGCAACTATCTCGAAGTCATTTCCCGCGCTATCGACGATGTCGCAGCTACTGTAGCCAGAATGCGGGAGTTTTATCGTCAGCGCGCCCCTCAGTTGACCCTGTTGCCTGTCAATGTCAATAATTTGGTGCAACAAGTCATCGATCTGACACGTGCGCGGTGGAGCGATATGCCGCAGCAGCGTGGCATCGTCATTAATGTGAATACTGAGTTTTCCCCTGATTTGCCTGACATCATGGGAGTGCATGGCGAAATCAGGGAAGCGCTGACCAATTTGATTTTCAATGCGGTAGATGCCATGCCTGACGGCGGGGTGCTCACGGTACGTACCAATGTCGTGCAAGACTTGCTTGAGTCAACCAAAGAAGTTATTTTGAAGCAGGTGTGTATTGACGTTTGCGATACTGGCGTAGGCATGTCGGACGATACCAGACGCCGTTGCCTGGAACCGTTTTTCACCACCAAAGGAGAGCGCGGTACGGGTTTGGGCTTGGCCATGGTGTATGGCATGGTAGAAAGGCATAGTGCGCATATAGAAATATTGACAGAAATCGGTAAAGGCACGACCATGCGCCTGAGTTTTCTGGTGCCAACAACCGTGAGTGAAGTCTCGCACTTGCCCGCGCCCGATACTATCCCAACACAAAGACGTATCCTGGTAGTTGATGATGACCCCATGGTACTTAAATCTCTGCGCGATATACTGGAAATTGATGGCCACAGCGTGATTTCTGCTGACGGCGGTCAGGCGGGTATAGACTCGTTTAATGATGCTCATGCCCAAGGCGATCCATTTGCAGTTGTCATCACAGATTTAGGCATGCCTTATGTTGATGGCCGCAAACTGGCGAACTCAATCAAGCAAAAATCTCCTGCCACCCCCATCATCATGCTGACAGGCTGGGGTCAGCGCCTTGTTGACGACGGTGACTCCCCATCTCATGTGGATTATGTATTGAGTAAGCCGCCCAAATTATCCGAGTTGCGCGAGGCATTGAGAAAAATTCTTTGATCTGTTTACAAAGAATTTTCAAGGACTTGCTTTGGTGGTACCGGGTCGCACCTCAAGCACTATTACCTCTCTTGCCTACTTTGCAAAGCTCACATTATTTGGTTCGGCGAATTGACTCACCAATTAATTTTATGCCCGGCTTCTGTCTCGGTGTGGCGTGCGTCATCTGTGGTGTGCAAATAATTATTGGTGGTGCTTAAGGACTCATGTCCAAGATTATCTCGAATGTGACGCAAGTCGATGTCATTATTGGCCATATGCGAACCAGCTGTATGCCGCAGCCAGTGTGCAGAAGCTTGTTCAACGCGGTCAGCAAGGGCGGAGTATGACTCTCCATGCAGCCTTAATCTCTCTGCTGTTTGTTGAAAAACCTTTTTTACTATGGAGTGCAAAGCGCCGCGCGTCATTGGATCTGTTCTACTGCCGATAGGCAGCAGCAGCGGCAGTGGTTCGGCTTGCGAGGGCAGGGGGCTTAAAGCTTTGGCTGTGCGATAGCGGCTCAGTTCCAGCATTAATTCATTTGTCGCGGGTACGATTCTGAGTTTGTCTCCTTTGCCTAAGATTTCCAGCCACCAGCGCTCCCTTCCGTCTCTGTCACGTCGGCAGAAAAAACTTCCCATGGTATTCACTATCACTTCGGATATTCTGAGGCCGCACAGATAAAGCAGGGAAAACAGCCAGCGTAGACGGAAATATTGTTCACGCTGACGTTCAGTTTCTTTAGGCATGAGCTCTATGCTCTGCTTGACTTCAGACCACAGTTCATCTTCCAAATAACGAGTAATGCGTGGCTTGGCTTTTCTGCTGCGCTGACGAGACAAAGAAAGTGGATTGCCCGCCAGATAGCCTGCATTCACCAGCCAGGAAAACATGACATTCAATATCACCGCCGCCTGGCGCTGGCTGCCAAGCGACAGCGGGCCAGAGAATGGTCGCCATTCAGGATGTTTGCGAGAAAATTTTCGCTTGTCCCGCATTACCCAGCGTGTAGCCGGCTGTGGGCAGGCTAAGAATCTTTGGTAACTGAGCCAGTCTTCATGTGTCAGTGAGGATAGTGGCTTGCCTAATTGTACCGTCGACCAGAGTAACAGACGCTCAGCCTCTTTGCGGTAATTATCGAAGGTCGTTTTCGTATCCCAAAAGCGCGCCAACCAGGCTTTGATGGCATCAATATCGTTATCTGCCTTAATTTGTGGCCGATTGCCTGTGGCTCGGTTGTTGCCGCTGCTGCCATCCATATCTTTGGGCAAGTGCACATTTTCCAATGTTGTCGGCATGGTCAAAATATCGATATTCATTTTTTTGAGGCTATCTGCTGCGATCCGTGGATGTTGGGTGGTCAGGCATTGCGTATTTCGACGTAAGAGTCAAATTATAATGACATTATAAAAGTAATGTCATATTAATTTTTAATTTAATTAAATATCCAACATAATACGTTGTATTATCCATTAAATTAATAATGGAAATAATATGAACATTTCAACATCAGACGAACGCATGCTGTTAGCCGATATTGAAGCGCTGCGCGAGCAATTCACGCAAACACAGGACTTGTACAGAGAGGTTTGTGCAACTATGTTCTTCCGTTATGGCATGACGCCAACTGCCAATAAGCTCTATCAGCTTGTGCGCAAGGGCAGCATGTCAGCGCCAGCCGAGGCATTGAACCGTTTCTGGAAAGATTTACGGGAGAAGAGCAGGGTCAAAATAGAGCACCCGGATTTGCCGGAGGCTTTAAGGCAGGCAACTGCGACAATGGCAGTCAGCCTGTGGTCAGTTGCCTTGGAGCAGGCGCAGGAATCTTTGTCTACTTATCGCGCTGAGACCGCAGAGCAGCTTATTGCTGCCAATGCCGCAAAAGAAATGGCGGAGCTGGAAATGCAGGTGATGCTGAAATCACAGGGATCTTTAACGAATGAGTTGACGGTAGCCAAGGCCAGCATTCAAGAAATGGAGCATGAAGTCACCACCTTGCAGGTCAGGAATGAGAGCCTTGATACCCAGCTTGCTTCCAGCAAGTCGGAAATAGCCCAGTACCAATCCAGATTACAGGTAGTGACTCAGGAATTTACTCTGGAATTGGAAAAGCAGCGCCAAGCATCCTTGTTTGCCGAAGAGCGCTTCAGAGTCGCAGAAAAGCGCGCGCTCATGGAAGTGGACAGAGAAAGACTGCAGAGTGGCAAGTTGCAAAAAGAGCTGGATCTGCTGCGTAGCTCAATGGCTCAGACTCAAGATAGCCACCAGAAGGAAATGCAGGCCTTGCGCGAGCAAACAGGCAACTTGCGCCAGGACGTCGGTAGCTTGCAAGGACAGTTGTCGGCACTTACCGACATCCGTGACTCCACTATGAAAGAATTAATGATAGAAAGAGGGCGCATGGAGACGGCGCAGTCTATGCTAATCACCAGCAAAACCGAAATGGAGCAGCTGCAAAAGCAATTACACCAGAGCGGAGAGCTTATAGAAAGCTTGAAGGCAGAACTGGCTAATGAGCGTGCAGCCCGAGAAAATGAAAAGCAAATGCTATTGCAAGAGAAGCATCAAATGAAGGAGAGTGATGTCGACTAGTTTCATGGTAAGGCTTCGTACTGCCTGGCAATCGCTTACAAATCGCGCTCTTGGCAGAAATTTGTGCGAAATACTGAACTTTCGTTCAGTTTCTCAGACTAAACTAATCGCGCCTTGAGCTTGCTTTAAGTTCGCCCTAAGCTTGCCCTAAGGTGTACGAGGGAAACCATTTATAATTTTCACATCTTTTTATAACAATATGATGAAAAAAACACTTACCACGCTGGCGGTCATGAGCCTTTGCCAGATAGCTAGCGCAGACGAAGGCATGTGGATGCCCCAACAATTGCCGCAAGTTGCCAAGCAACTTAAGGCCGCAGGTCTGAAACTCGATCCAGCAACATTAACCAAGCTGACAGAATTCCCCATGGGGGCCATTGTAAGTCTGGGTGGTTGCTCTGCATCGTTTGTTTCACCTCAAGGCTTGGTTGCGACCAACCACCACTGCGTCTACAACAGTGTTGCCCATAATTCCAAGCCAGAGCGCAATTTGCTGGCCAATGGTTTCCTGGCAAATAGCCTGGATGAAGAATTGCCGGCGTCTCCAGGCTCACGCATTTTCGTGACCAAAGAAGTCAATAATGTCAGTGACAAGATCATCGATAAAAATACGGCGAAATTGAACGGCAAAAACCGTGTTGATGCCATAGAAAAAAATTCCAAAGCCATTGTCGCAGAATGCGAAAAAGATGCCGGTCACCGTTGCAATGTTTATCCATATTATGGTGGACTTGAGTTTTATCTCATCAAGCAACTGGAAATCAAAGATGTCCGCCTGGTGCACGCCCCGCCTGAAGGTGTAGGCAAGTTTGGTGGTGATACCGACAACTGGATGTGGCCACGTCATACCGGTGACTACGGCTTCTACCGCGCCTACGTCAGCAAGGATGGTAAGTCAGCTGACTATAGTAAAGACAACGTTCCTTACGTACCCAAGCATTTCCTCAAACTGGCTAAAGACAATTTGAAAGAAGGCGATTTCATCATGGTGCTGGGCTACCCAGGTCGCACCAATCGCCATCGCCTGCCTTCAGAAGTTGCCTATACTTTCGACTGGAATTATCCCGCTTTCGTGAAAGGCTCTGGTGACATGCTGGCCATTATCGCTAAAGAAACCAGCGATAATCCTGATGCAAAACTGAAGTATGCGGGCCAGGTTGCAGGCATTAACAACTACTACAAAAATCGTCAGGGCATGCTTGACAGCTATGCCGGTAGCGATATCCTGGCACGCAAGGCCAAGGAACATGATGATCTGAAAGCCTGGATTAACAGCAGCCCTGCGCGTGCAAAAGAATATGCCAGCGATATTGTGCAAGTGGAAAAACTGATTGCTGAGCGTGATGCAATCGGCAAACGTGATTTTTATCTCATGAATTCTTCCCCTCGCTTCCTTGGTACAGCTCGCACTTTGTATCGTCTGTCCAATGAAACGGTCAAACCAGATGCAGAGCGTAAAGCTGGCTTCCAGGTGCGTGATTTGCCACGCTTTAAGGCAGGCGTAGATGCTGTAGAGCGCAATTACGATGAGAAAGTCGACAAAGCCCTGGTGATATACAACCTGAGTAAATATGCAGCGCAAGCAAAAGCGGAACGTAATGCCAATTTTGATGCAGCCTTGGGTATCAAGGATGGTATGACAGAGGCCGAGCTTAAGTCCCTGCTTGATACTCTCTATGCTGGTAGCAAGCTGGGTGACAAAGCCGCTCGCAGCGCATGGTTGAATGCCAAGCCAGCAGACTTTAAAGCCAGCAATGATAGCTTCATCAAAGCAGCCGTTGCCATGTATGAAGGTGGTTTGAAGCAAGAAGCTGAAGAGGAAGAACTCTCCGGTAAAATCCAGCAAGCCTATGGTAACTACATGAAAGCAAAAATTGCTTACATGAACAGCAAGGGGCAGGCGGTATATCCTGACGCAAATAGCACCTTGCGTGTTACCTTCGGCAAAGTAGCTGGTCGTGACCATGGTACTGCTGATGGTTTGGCCTGGAGTGCATTTACTACAGTCAATGGCATTCCACCCAAAGCAACAGGCAAGGGTGAATTCAATGCCCCGGCAACGCAATTGGCGGCAATCAAAGGCAAAGACTTTGGCAAGTATGTAGATCCGCAACTCAAAACAGTACCAGTAAATTACCTGGCGACACTTGATATTACTGGTGGTAACTCGGGTTCTGCTGCTTTGAATGCCAAAGGCGAATTCATAGGCCTGGCATTTGACGGCACTTTGGATTCCATCATTTCTGATTGGGATTACAACAAGGCCAATTCCCGCTCCATCCAGGTCGATCTGCGTTATATGCTGTGGCAGATGAAGCATGTAGACAAAGCTGATCGTCTGCTCAAGGAAATGGGTGCCGAGTAAATTTTGGTATTAAATCGCTTGAGCTAGCTCAAGCTTTTAAATGAAATGGGTCGCATTGCGGCCCATTTTTTTTGCATGATTTAATTTTATATTGCTGAAATTTTTTCAGTAGCTCATGCAGAACGTCGCATCTTATAGCATCGGGTGGACCCGGCAATTCCCATCCTGGAACTGGAGCGTCTTGCAAGCAAGCGTGGTGCTACTGCTGCACAGCTCGCTCTCGCCTGGCTACTTGCGCAGAATGAGTCAATTATTCCCATTCCTGGCGTCCGTCGTCTTGCACATCTCGAAGAAAACCTGGCTGCGACGGACATAGTGCTGACTCAAACCGAGCTTGCAGATATCGCAGCCGTCATTCCTGCAAAGGCAATTCAGGGTGCGCGCTATACAGAAAAGGAATTGGGCATGGTCGGTCTCTGAGCCAATTTCGATAAACTGTAGCTCACTCATCAATGGGAAGTGCTTTTGGTATATAAAAACATACTTCGTATTTTCTTATTTTCCAGAAGTTCATACATTCAAAGACGAGGCAGCTTACTGACATTGATCCTGGATATAACTCCAGAGTTTTTGTGCTACAGGTCCGTGAGGGATGTTGCGGTTGCGTGCCGCAACGAGACGAACTTGCCCACCTTTGAGATGCAGGCCTTTGATCGACAACAGTTTTTGTGTACGCAAGTCTTCTTCAATCAAATAATCGGGCATATGCCCCCAACCCATTCCCTGGACAATAATTTCTTTCTTCATCAATTGATCGCTTACTGTCCAGCTGCGAGCACCGTCCATCAGATAATAATCGCGCGGCTTGGAGTGTGTCGCTGAATCCCGGATGACACACTGCACATAGTCTCGCATCTGTTCTGGCAAAATATTATCGCTGACCGGGAAAGAAAGAAAACCGGGAGCAACAACAGGAATGAGCTGGACATTTTGTAATTCTATGTATTCCAGGCCTGGATCGCTAGCATCAATATGATGAAAGATAAGATCTGCATTGCCATCCCTCAGACGCTCCCAGGGACCGGAAATAGCCTCGAAATGCAAGTGGAGTCTCGTACTGGGACTAGCATCAAAAAAACGACGCAGCAGGCTCAGGGTTTCTGTCAGTGGGCTTAAATCACCTATCACTACATGTAATTCAGCCTCCACACCCATGGAGAGCTGGGTGATGTGATCTTCCAGTTTTTCATATTCCTGAAGCAGAACACGGGCGTGGCCATAGAATGAACGGCCTGCGTCTGTTAGCTTTACTCTGTAGCTGCTCCTATCCAGAAGGCTGACACCTACTTGCGTCTCCAGGCTCTTGATTGCCGCGAAGACCGTGGGTTGAGAGCGGAATAATTGATCTGCTGCTGCCTGAAAACTCCCATGATTGACCACCGCATCAAAACAGCGCAACTGGTGGAGCGTCAGATTATTCATACTAGAGTAATTGAATGATGTCATTAGGAATTTGAAAGTATAAATCAATTAACTCCACTGATAAAGTCTTGCACATCTACAGCAGCGGAGTCTCAAAATGAAAGCAATCGTTATAAAACAATATGGTGGGCCAGAAGTGTTGGCAATAGAAGAGCGCCCAATGCCAGTAGCGAAGGCAGGGCAGGTACTCATAGAAATAAAGGCATTTGGTATTAATCAGGCAGAGATTTATTTCAGGAAGGGTAGTTGGGGTGATGTCGCAGAAATCAGTGGAATTGAATGCGTCGGTCTCGTTAGCGCAGATCCATCAGGGCAATTTCAAGTTGGGCAAAAAGTCTTTGCCATTGTTGGCGGCATGGGACGTAGTATCAATGGCAGTTACGCAGAATATGTGACTGTGTCAGCAAGCAATGTGGCAGCGATCAACAGCAATCTGGCATGGGAACAATTGGCGGCGATTCCAGAGTCATATGCGACAGCGTGGAGTTGCCTGTATGGCAATCTTGAGATCAGGCCTGGCCAAACTTTGCTGATACGTGGCGCTACCTCAGCTTTAGGCCAGGCAGCGCTCAATATAGCGGCACATGTTGGAGTGAACATCATTGCTACAACTCGCAATGCAGAGCGAATTGCTGGATTAAAAGCACTTGGTGCCAAAGAAGTCGCGATAGAAGCACCAGATCTACACGAAACTTTGAATGTGCATCGATCTGGCAAAATTGACGCAGTCCTTGATCTGATAGGGAATACTACAGTGCTTGGTTCTCTTACAGCAGTTTCCAAAAATGGTCGAGTTTGCCTGGCTGGCTTCCTTGGCGGTAGTGGACCAATCAGTGACTTTCAGCCCGTATTTCAAATACCGAGTGGACGCCACCTTAGTGTCTTTGCCAGCGCATTAGCGACAGGAAGCACCGAATTCCCCATGGATGAAATCCCTTTTCAAGAGATAGTTGATCTGGTGGCCCAAGGTGTGTACAAAGCATCGCCAGCAGAGGTGTTTGAGTTTAACCGCATTCAAGACGCACATTGTTTACTTGAGTCCGGGCAGGTAAATGGAAAAATTGTCATACGTGTTTAAGGCAGTCAACTAAGTTATTTGAAGTAACGGGTTTTTCAAGGGACACGTTTTACCGTTATCAGTCTGCCGTTGAGAGCGGTGGAGTTGAAGCTCTGATCGATTCCAGCCGGAGGAAGCCAAATCTGCGCAATCGTGTTGATGATGTCGTTGAAGACGCAGTTAAAGATGCAGTTAAGGCGTTTGCAATTGAACAGCCAGCATTTGACCAGGTTAGCGTTTCCAATGAGCTACGTCGACGTGGAGTGTTTGTTTCGCCCTCTGGTGTGCGGTCAGTCTGGCTGCGACACGATCTCGAATCGTTTAAGATGCGGATCTCAGCGCTAGAGAAACATGTTGCTGAAACAGGTGAAGTTCTGACTGAAGCTCAAGTTGTCGCTCTCGAACGGAAGCAGGATGACGACGTCGCATTCGGTGAAATTGAAACTGCACATCCTGAATTAGACCGCTTTGATAACACTATCACCGGCGACAATAAACACCTGTTCGTCCGCATCTGGCTTGATGGTGTAACTGCCAGTGAAAGCACCAAAGGAAGGGAGAATCGCCCGGCCGGTACCAATTAAAAAGCAAGGCAGGCGCAGAGTCTCGTGTCGCCCTGATAAGCGAAAAGAAGGGTGCACATGACCGGCCAGCACATAACCATCGCTTTCAACGTCAGGGTAATGGCAAAAGGCGAATGGACCACTACGGAAAGGTTCATTGACGATATGGATGCCTAATTCCTGCGGTGGGTCGCCTGCCCGCACATCATGGTTGCCACGTACCAGTGTCATTTCAAGTGCGGGATGGCTAGTGCGCCAGTTGAGCAGGCTTTGTAGCGTGGCTGCTGAAATATCAGGCGCATGCAAAAAGTCTCCCAGAAAAATAATGTGCTGGGTCGGATAGAGCATCATCAGCTCATCCAGCAATTCAAGATTTTGTGCTGTCGTCCCATGCGGTACGGGTACACCCAGGCGGCGGAATGTAGCTGCCTTGCCAAAGTGAATGTCAGCAATGATCAGTGTTGAATTGCTGGGCCAGTACATGGCTTTCTGTGGCAACAGCATGAGCATTTCACCTGCCACCTCAAGTTCCAGTGCCATCATGATTGCGCCGCCTTTTCAAGCTCACGCACCATGCGGGCGATGCGGTCCGAGAGTTTTTCGGTACTGAGTTTTTCGCGGAACAGTTCCACCATGAGCGGGAAGGAAAATGGCGTGGGTCTGGCGATTTCACGCAAGACAATTTGTTTTTGCTGTAGTTGCTGCAAGGTCTGGCGCAGGCGTGTCAGTTCCAGTTCCTGTTCCAGTACTTCACGCTGGGCCTGGGTCAGCAACAGATTGTCAGCATCATGTTTGCGAAATACTTCAAAAAATAAACTCGATGATGCCTGCAACTGGCGATTAGATTTTGACTGACCAGGATAGCCCTGGAATACCAGCCCGACGATGCGGGCAATTTCGCGAAAGCGTCGCTGCGACAGTTCAGTAGCATTCAGGCTCAGCAAGACATCTTCCAGAAGCATGTCGGTGCTGAACAGGGCTGTCTCTTTGCCTGAACCTGCATTAAACAATAAAGCCCAGTCAGTGGACTGCGGTGCCAGCAACTCAAAGCCATAATCATTAAAGCCTATGGAAAAAGTATTTGCCTGGTGCTTTGCCATGCGGTAGGCAAGTAATGCAGCCAGGCCCGCATGCACGGCGCGCCCTTCAAACGGATACATGAACAGGTGAAAGCCTTCGCGGCTTTGCATGGTTTCTATCAAAAGTATCTCTGGCGTTGGCAGCGCAGACCAGCGTTGCTGTATGTCGAGCAAGGGTTTCAGGGCTTTCATTTCAGGGCCATCAAATTCCTGCCTGGCGGCGAGACGCAGCTGCTCCAGCGCTGCATGGGCCAGTTCAGAAGACAAAGGCATTTTACCGCCTTGCCAGCGCGGTATGGTTCCCTTTTTACCTACTGCACGTTTGACATAGGCTGTCATTTCATAAACGCGGATAAATTCCAGTATGCGGCCACCAAACAAAAAGTGATCGCCCTTTTTCAAGCGCGAAATAAAGGATTCTTCTATCGTCCCTATACGGCTGCCGCTGATGAGTTTAACGCTGATTGATGCTTCAGAAACGATGGTACCTATACCCATGCGGTGCCTGCGGCCGATGGCGGAATCTGGTACGCGATAGATGCCATCTTCGCCTTCTACCACTTTATGGTATTCAGGATAGGCAATCAGGCTCTGGCCACCGCGGGCGACAAAGTCGAGCACCCATTGCCACTCATCCGAGGTCAGATCGCGGTAGGAATATGCCGCCCTGACTTCTGCATACAGGTCTTGTGAACGAAAGCCGCCACCCAGTGCCACCGTCACTACATGTTGTACCAGAACGTCCAGCGGCTTGCCAGGTACCTGGCGGGCTTCTATCTGGCGCAGGGCGACGGCCTGCTTGGCGCTGGCAGCTTCGAGCAATTCCAGCGTATGCGTGGGCACCAGGGTCACCCGTGATACGCGTCCTGGCGCATGGCCACTGCGCCCGGCTCTTTGCATGAGGCGTGCGACGCCGCGTGCGCTGCCGATTTGCAGTACCCGTTCCACCGGCAAGAAATCCACGCCCAGGTCCAGGCTGGAGGTACATACCACGGCTTTTAATTGTCCCGCTTTCAGGCCTTGCTCAACCCAGTCCCGCACCTGCTTGTCCAGCGAACCATGATGCAGGGCGATGACACCTGCCCAGTCGGGGCGCGCTTCCAGCAGGTTCTGATACCAGATTTCTGCCTGTGAGCGAGTATTGGTAAACACCAGGGTACTTTGATGTTTGTCAATTTCTGCGACGACTGCTGGCAGCATTTGCAGTCCCAGATGACCGGCCCAGGGGAAGCGGGAAGGATTGGCCGGTATCAGCGTATCGACCTTGATCCTCTTCTGGGTCTGGCCCTGTACCAGCAAACCATTGCCGACACCCAGCAAGGCATCGCGTGCCTGTTCCAGATTGCCTAGGGTTGCCGACAGACCCCAAACCAGCAATTGCGGATTCCATGCCTTCAGCCTGGCGATGGCCAGTTGGGTTTGTACGCCACGCTTGTTACCCATCAGTTCATGCCACTCATCGACGATGATCATGTCAAGTTGGGCAAACTGGGCCTGGGCATCGTTCTTGCTGAGCATCAGCGACAGGCTTTCTGGTGTGGTGATCAGGGTCGCAGGCAAGGCCTTGGCCTGACGCGCACGCTCGGCAGAGCCGGTATCGCCAGTGCGTGCGCCTATGCTCCATTGTGGCAACAACTCATTTGGCAACTCAGTCAGGGGCTCTTGCAAGGCACGCAAGGTATCTGCTGCCAGCGCCCGCATGGGCGTGATCCACAATACTCTGAGACCTGCTGCGCTTCTTTTATTTGGCTTTTTTTCAACGGCCCGCAGCAGCGCAGCGAACCAGACGGCATAGGTTTTACCTGAGCCGGTACTCGCATGTAAGATGCCAGACTGGCCGGCCTGTGCCGCTTTCCAGACTTCGCGCTGGAAGGGAAAAGTTTTCCACCCCTTTGCAGCAAACCAGTCTTTGACTGCTTTAGTTGCCAAGCTCATGCGCATTACTAGTAGCCAGTAAATTTTTCAAGTCATCCAGGGTATTGGCTTCTTCTATCTGCTTGTCTTCACGTCGCCGCAGTATGCGTGGGAAACGTACTGCAATGCCAGCCTTGTGCCGCGTGGAAAGCGAGATACCTTCAAAGCCGATTTCAAACACCATGCTGGGTTTGACGCTGCGTACCGGGCCAAATTTCTCTATGGTGGTCTTGCGGATCACGGCATCAACCTGGGCGATTTCTGCATCCGTCAGGCCAGAATAGGCTTTGGCAAAAGGCACGAGTAGGCGTTTGCCGCTGGTATCTTCATCCCACACTGCAAAAGTATAATCGGTATACAGCGATGCACGACGCCCATGGCCGCTCTGGGCGTAGATCAGTACTGCATCGATAGAGTAAGGGTCGATCTTCCATTTCCACCATGTGCCCACATCCTTGGTGCGGCCCACACCATATTGGGCATTGACAGCCTTGAGCATCATGCCCTCGACACCCAGTGCACGGGAGTTCTGGCGTAGCAGGGCCAGGTATTGCCAATCCGGTTTTTGCAAGACGGGAGAAATCCTGAGCATGGGGTGGTTGACGATGGTGACCAATTTTTCCAGCAGGGCGCGTCGTTCATGTTGAGGCAGATGGCGCAAGTCAGCCTGCTCCAGTTCCAGCAAATCATAGGCCACCAGCACTGCTGGCAGCTCGGACAAGAGTTTTGTAGTGAGGCTCTTGCGGCCTATGCGTTTTTGTAAATCAGCAAACGGGGCAGGGCGGTCTTCAGTCCACACCAGGATTTCGCCATCAATGGCGGTACCATTTGGCAGGGGCACGGCGGCTATTTCCGGGAAACGTTCAGTAATCAGGTCTTCGCCACGCGACCACAGATAAGTCTGGTTGTCACGGCGCAGCAGTTGCGCACGTATGCCATCGTATTTCCATTCTGCCTGCCAGCCAGTGATGTCGCCCAGGGATTCTGGCGCAGCGGATAGCTGATGTGCCAGGAAAAACGGATAGGGCTGACCACCACGCAAGCTATGTTCCTGATCTGACTGAGGGCTGATCAACTTCATGAAGCCGTCTGCTGTTGGAGCCACGCGGCCATCTGTCCAGCCCATGAGCCTTTGTGCGATCAGTTTGTTATCGACTTTGGCGACATCGCCAAGTGCGCGCGTGACCAGCAGTTTTGATACACCGACTCGAAAGCCGCCGCCTATCAGCTTGCCCAATAAAAAGCGTTCAGGTGTCGTCAGTTCATCCCAAAAAGAAAACAGGGCGCTTCGTATCACCTCTGGTGTTGCGCCACGCAGAGGCGCGATCCTTTCCAGCATCCAGTTTGCCAGGCCGACATGGGCTTGCCGTACAGGTGGTGGCAAGACATGGGCGATGGTTTCCGACAGGTCGCCTACCGCCTGATAGCATTCTTCAAACAGCCATTCTTCGATGTTGGCATATTCCATGGCAAACTGCCGCAGCAGTTTGCTGGGCACTGCCTGGCGTGGTTTGCCGCCCGCCAGAAAATACACTGCCCATGCCGCATCCTCAGGTGGTGACTGACTGAAATACGTTTTCAAGGCATCGAGCTTGCGGTTGGTGGATGTGGTTTCATCCAGTTGGGCGTAGAGCTGGGCGAATTCACGCATGATCGCCTTCTTCGGATGTTGATGGTTCTGCTACGGCTGCTGTTGCTATTGTTACTGCTGCTGAGGCTTCGTCTTCATCTCCATATTCAGTATCAAAGCCAGATGCCTGCAAGCCTTGTTGCTGCAAATAACGCACCATGACGGGTATCGATCCGTGGGTGACGATAATGCGAGATGCACCCGTCGCATTGATCGCCTGCATCAGGCCCGGCCAGTCGGCATGGTCAGACAACACAAAACCCCTGTCCACGCCACGCCTGCGCCGTGCGCCCCGCAACTGCATCCAGCCGCTGGCAAAGGCATCGCTGAAATCGCCAAAGCGTTTTATCCATGGCGAATTGCCAGCAGATGGCGGGGCGATGACTATCGCCTGTCTGAGTTCGTTTTTGTCGCTGACATCGCTGACCATTTTTGTTGCTGGCAAGCGTATGCCCGCTTCGCGGTAAGCATGGTTCAGTGGTTCGACTGCACCATGGCAGATAATGCTACCTATGCTGGCATCGAGCCCATGCAAAATACGTTGTGCCTTGCCGAATGAGTATGAGAGCAGCACGCTGGTCCTGCCCTGCGCGGCATTATTGCGCCACCACTGGTTGATGTCGTCAAAAATACTTTGCTGGGCCTGCCAGCGGTAGATGGGCAAGCCAAAGGTGGATTCGGTAATGAAGGTATGACACGCGACGGATTCAAAAGGGGCGCAGGTGCCGTCAGCCTCTACCTTGTAGTCGCCAGAGGCCACCCACACTTCACCCTTGTATTCCATCCTGACCTGGGCAGAACCCAGCACATGTCCGGCAGGGTGCAGGGAGATCGTCACGCCATTATGCAAGCGCTGTTCGCCATATTCCAGCCCTTCTATGCTGATATCACCCAGCCTCGATTTCATCACGCCGACGCCAGCCGCTGCGGTCAGATAGTGTTCATTTCCTATCCTGGCATGGTCGGAGTGCGCATGGGTGATGATGGCACGCGGTACCGGGCGCCAGGGGTCGATGTAGAAATCACCTGGCACGCAATACAGGCCTTCCTTGCGATTGACAACCAGATCAGCCATATTGATTCACTCCTGTCAGGCTCATTTAATTTCATCCTGTAAGTCCCGGTGAATACCTGAAAAAACCGCATGTTGACGTTGCTTCTCAAATTAAACAAAAGCTCAAAAAAATCAGACTCCCAATCGTTCTTTCAAATCTTCTTTAGGTTGTGTCATTTCATCGCCCAGAACATCCGGGTTGAGATCGGTTTCATTGATCTTGGGGAAAAGCGCATTTTCTTCTTCATCCACATGGTACCGAATTTGCTCGCTGAAGACTTTGATCTTGGCGTCAAACATAGGGTCATCAGGTTTTGTGTCACCCAATTGTTTGATAATATCTTTGGCACCATTATGTTCAACTTCTACTTCATCGAGCAGATCATCATCCTTTTCATTCAGCGCAGCACCTGCTGCCGAATAATTGATGGCCTCCTGATGAGTGATTGCTGACATGGCTTTCTCCTGTTTGGTGATGGCTTAAATAGCGCTAAGCTGTTGATAACGACCAGCTAAGAGAATAGGCTGTCCAAATGATTTTTACAGTCAGTCAAAATGATGGATGAGCGTAGGAGATGACGCTGAATAGAGTAGGGGACACTTGGCATTATTTATCCACTCTACGACCGTATAGTACAGTTAATGCGTGTCAGGCGACTGTGGAATATCTTATTGACAATGCCCTCAACATCCGGCCCAGCCAAACAACATGGTTCGCAAACAAGGCAAGTCCGACGGAACTTTACGTACTCTGGCATCACTTTTGAAAAGAGCGATGCAATACATTGCGTGCATCAAAATTCCAAGGGATTCCACCAAAATGAATGGCAGAATTTCTTTGGCAAGTCAGTTGGTGAAGTATAATTTCCCATTTTTTGGGGACGGCTGCGCCGCACCACAATTCAAACCTTAGGTATACATATATGTGGGAAGGTCAATCAACTTCTAGGCTGTCGCAGCAATTGGCAGGTATTGGGCTTGCGGTTTTTTCGTTCCCATTCGCTTCGATCGGAGCTTTGGGCGTGTGGCTCTGCATCGTTAGAGCTGAAACGACTTTAGCAATTATTGCTACTGCAACAATCGCACTACTTGTTGGTATCTTCGGGCTAACAATCGCATATCGAATTTTTTTTGGAAGAGGAGTTCGTCAGGGCGGTGGCATTCTATCTCCTTTCGCTTTTCGGGTCTGTGGCTTGGCGTCGTTAGCATTTGCAGCCTTCTGCACTTACGAAACTTTTGTCGATGGCAAGTCTGAGAATGTCAAGGGTGTTTTTTCCTCACTGTTTCTTGCCTTTATTTTCTTCGTTGCTGCTAGGCACCGAGGAGCAATGCGCTCTATTAAGTAAGCATGCTTCGATACACCACTCGATAGTTTTTAGAGTTTTCTCAGTGAAGCTCGCCATGGGTATTCAATTATTAGGCGAAAGATGGGAACAGTTGCACAACGTGTTTAATGCTTGCGCAGTCTTGTGTTTGGGCCTATACACTATGGCCTCTGTCATCCTCGGATTACGTGTTTCCTGAGTCAACTTTCCAAAAGATATTTAACATAATATAAATTATGCGAATACTGAGCAGTTAAATTAGCTTTAGTTGTAGTCTCAGTGCGTGAGGAATTGGTTGTGTCGTTATGCTCCACAACCAATTCCTCACGCACACGCCTAAATTTCTCTTGTAGCCATCGCTCCGCCAAATGCCGGCGATGCCGTTATCGCGCCAGCAATCTGTTGATCGCCCTTTAATTTAGAAAGAATTTCAGTAGAAATAAATCGATTGGATCGAGCCTGTAAAAATAACTGTGTAAGTTCTCCCAGAACTATTGGTGAGCGTTGATGCGCTCACCAAATTCTATATCAAAGCGATTGAGTGCCTGTCGCCAGTGTTGTATAGGCATGGTCCATTTCTTCGCTGCTTGTTGCATCGCCAGGTACACCACTTTCATGGCCGAGGCATCATTGGGGAACAATTTTCTGCGCTTGGTGGCTGATCGAATGACGCTGTTAAGTGATTCGATGGCATTGGTCGTATAAATGGCCCTGCGTATCTCTGGTGGATACTCGAAGATGGTCCGTAGATAGTATCAGGGAAGCCTTTCAAACCATCGACACAGGCTATCAGGATATCCTGCACGCCCCGGTTCTTGAGTTCTGTCAGGACGGATAGCCAGAACTTGGCACCTTCATTCTCCGACATCAGCAGTCTTCTGCCGCTGTTGCAACAACCAGGCATGCATGACCTCAAGTCTTGGTCTGGACTGCTCTTGCCGTCTGATAGCTCTTTGTTCTATCGTCTCCTCTTTAGCTGCACTCTCAATGGCATACAGTTCTGCGATCTTGCCCAAGGCCTCTGCCGCTATCGGATGCTGGTTAGCGGCATGCAAATCAAAGAATTTGCGTCTGGCATGTGCCAGGCAAGCCAGTTCCGTGATGCCATTGGCAAACAAGGCTTTATAGCCCGCATAGTCATCCACCATGAGATACCCTTGCCAGCCACTGAGGAAGTGCCGGACATGGCTGCCACTGCGGCCAGGCTGGAAATCAAAGACCGTGATAGGTGGACCTTCATCATAGGCAGTGCTGCAGTAAGCCCATAAATAAGCCCGTTTGGTCTTGCCTGTGCCGGGATCAAGCTGCGGCACCGGTGTCTCATCGGCATGCAAGGCTTGTCTTTGCCTGAGTAATTCAGCAAGCCGATCTGCCAGCGGCTGCACGGCCACGCCGATCTTGCCCACCCACTCTGCCAGGGTAGAACTGGCAATGCCTGCGCCATGGCGGGTGCTGATTTATTCTATCCGGTATCCAGAAAGTAACAAACCCGCACCAGCCGTTTCAGGTGTTAATGCCGCACCCGTCAACATTAAAGCAGCTGCTCCGAGCGCCCCGCCAATACCACCTAATACTTGCAGTCCTCCATGTAAGCGAGTCCAGCTTGTATCAGCGTATGCCCCTGTATTTATTTCATTTCTCGGCGAAGTGGCACTGGTAATTGTCGTCGTACCTGGAGTCAGAACCTCTGCCGAATTTGAACCTGTTACGTCAAGGTAATACTTGCCATCTGACCCTCTCATCACCAATGCTTCACCCTCAACAGCCAGACGCATTTTATTCATGTCATGCATGTCAGCCATAGCCGGCTCATCGGTGACTTCGCTTGCATCATCGACCAGATTGTACATGGCCCGTGCCGCAAAAAAAGCCGCTGTGCTTGGCGCCGATACTGCTGCATGCGCTGCAGCTGGCGTTGGTGCTGATGCTGCTGCTGGGGCTGGGGCTGGCTCTGCCCAGGTATCCGTCTTCCCTGTCCCATTGCCATTATTGGCTGCAAAGTTATTGTGGTTTGCCCCTGTCCAGCTATTGAATACCTGGCCATTGACGATGAGGTTGCTGGACGCAGTGTTGGCCTGCTCACTCAGCAGGACCTAGTCGTGGGCATCGGTGATCTAGTGCTGGATAGAAGTGACGGTGGTTGATCCTGTCCTGTCGACATTGGTGACCTGCGTCTGTTTACCATTGACGTCATAGCTGATTTCCTGACTATTCCACAGGTTCAAGCTGGACCACTGACCATTGTTGAAGGTCGATTGTGACGCATTACGCAGATAGCCTTCACCCAGGGTGAGATCGAAGCTGACATTGACGGAGTTGCCGGCATTGTCGCTGCTGCTGTAAGCACGCAGATTCCCTTGAGCATCATAATTGCTGTAGTCGATACCTTGCTGCGTCTGCCCCTGGACGTTGTTGTGGACTTCTTTTTTAAGGAGGCCATTGGCGTCGTAGAATTTGAGGTCTTTGGTGGCTTTTTCTGCGAAGGCGGCCAGTTGAATATCTTGCAGTGCCTGCAGATAAGCCACTGCCATGCCGCTGTTGATGCCTTGCTGGATGGGATGGCCTGCACCATCGTACAGTCGTTCATCCACCACCGTTGCTAGGCTCTGCGCCAGACGGTTACCCTGCAGGTCATAGCTGGCGACAGCGATTTTGCTGACGCGGTTGGCGGCGTCATAGCTGAAGTAGCGGGTGATCATGCCTTCACGGACGATGTAGGTGCTGCGGCTAGGATCGGGCTGGCCATTGCTGCCCAGGGGGATTTGGGCGACCAGTTCTTTGCCCCAGGCGGTGTCGCTGGCGGCATTGCCGTTCTTGTCGTAGGTCAGCAGGTGGTCTAACTGACCACTAAACAGAGCAATAGGGGATTCGGCTATCTTGTTTGCTTCTTGCCAGAATTGGCAACGTTTGCGATACTACACTCTATTAGACGCAATTTCGACGTTTGGTTGCACTTCTATTCCATTAGCATTACGTCTAGAAAAGCCGTTTTGCTTGTCCGAACAAAAAGCACAAAAACTTGTTTAACTTTTAGGCCGTCATCGTGAATGAAAATTTTCTTGCCTTCTACATGGGGCATGCATTTAGCCATGCAGTCCACGTACAACACCATCTAGAACCGAAGGAGTTAATGGTTCCTTTTGTCGCTTATTGGCAGGAGAAACAATCGACCGTCATACCGTATCCGGCTGAAACCCAAGCCGAAGCTGTTGAAAAGGCGTGTGAAGCAAGAGAACAAAGCGCGATAGGGACTACAGGTTGGGCATCGTGTCGAGAAGCTCTTGTTCAACAGCCCGATGGGGCTAAACTTAACACTCTGCTCGTCGAAGGTTGGAATCCAGGCTTGACACCTCAACTGGAAATGTTCGTCTATTGTAGAAAAGAGCCTTTCAAGTTAATTCGTGGGTTTTTCTGGAAGCCTCACCCCGACGCACGGAAAAACGCCCAAGTTTTCATGGGGCATTTCAAAGATGGGATTCTTAGCCACCCATTCGGACAGAAAAGCATCGAATATGTTGAGCGTGCCGAGCCGATTCAATTTGTGTCATAGTAAGGCACATCAAGCAATCCTCTCTATGTTGGCATATTGACTTTTGAGTGAGAGAATCACATTAACCAGATTATCATTTTTTTTGGAAAAATTGTGGCATATCCGATGCTACGTCAATTGTAAGTGAAATTTAAATCACCGATTAATGCGTGCGCAATGCAAACCATAAGCTGTTCAGTATTTTAGTGCTTAAGATGCTTTGCTAGCAGCGTACTGTTTGCAACCTTCGCTTTCTTCTCGCAAAACAAAAAGAACTTTTGAATTTGAGCATATCGTGGTGTTCAGAGAACCGTTTTTTTTGCGAAAAAATCTGTTTATATTTTAAGCAAACGAATAATGTGAATTATTCGCACCGATGAAAAATAATTAAATCGACGCTTTGCCGAGCCAAAACCTTCGCCAATTTGTGCAAGGATTGCAGATCGGCAGAAGGATTTGATTTAACGCCGGGTAGCGCGGTGGAACCTCCCCGCCACGCCCCCACAGAACCGGACTTGATAGTCTCCCATCATCCGGCTCGTCCCGAAACATGATCATTCGTTTGACCCGCACATCGGGCAGTCCATGCCCAGTGTGCGAAGAAGTGTGTGCAACGCTGACGAAACGCTGTCAATCGTAGCCAGCCGCGTCGCAGTGCTCCGCTTTGTCCTCGCTTATGCTTGGTGGCAAACCACTTCGCAAGGCGTAAATCAAAGTGCCTCAGAACGCTACTTGCACATGAACGCCGAATGGCTCCGTAATACTCGATCCAGCCCCGCAAGCGCGGGTTCCAATGCCGTGTATCACGTCCGTACACCGATTTGGTCTTTTCCGGATGCAGTAGCAGGCCGCACGCTTGCATGCGCCGATTCAGTGCTTGCAGGAACCGCTCAGCTTGCGCCCTTGTCGCACAGTGGCATACGATGTCGTCCGCATAACGCTCAAACTGGATGTTGCGAGCACTGCGGACCATCCACATAGTTCCTTTCGCGCGTTCCTGTAACCTGCCATCTGGCATTTGGACCGGCGCTTTCAGCCAGCGTTCAATGTACAAGCTCAGCCAGCGATCCGGCACATGTTTCCGTACCGCCCGCATCATGAGGCCGCGGATTGAGGCTGGCGGTACTGATGCCAGCGGGGTTGGTTTTTGGGGAGCCGCCGTGTTTGGCTTCCACCAAACACGGCGTTCAGTTCAGGAATGTCGCAATGTAAGACTTGACCCCGACTTTTCCTGAGATGCTTCTGGAGTAGCTGTGCTACTTGGGCGAAATCCAGGTTAATATTTCGCTAGATCCACATGGTTGACTGGTGCGATTCACGCAACCACACGTTGAAGCAAAAGGCACGACGGCGTTTTGAAACAATCATGTGGTGGCGTAATTAATCTTATCGCGATGTGTTACGAGTATCTTATTCGACTACTTGACTACCGGGGGCTAATGGGTGACCCCGGCTTTGTGTTATCCCCAACTTTTGCTACACGTCATACTAGGCCAACGAATGCTTAGGCGTGTCACGCCCTGGCTCATTTTTTAAGATCTCGTCTCTCTATTTTTGCGAAGTTATCAACGAAAACTCAATTATCGATACACATTCATTTACATTATTTTTATTATTGAAAAACAAATACTTAACGCCATCAATATTAAGCTCCTTGAATTGAAATAACCCTTTATTTGAGTATTCTGCTCTTTCATAAATTCTGTTTCCGCTTTTAGGAATTTGCGCCAGTAATTCAGAATACAACCCGGAAGTTCCAATCAATAATTCTTTAGGGGGCATGACTCCAAAAGTATCGACTGGTGATTCATCATTTAAAAACGCACGTTTTAAAGCCGCAAGGGAAGTTGCCCAATAAACTGCAGTTAAAAACGGAGCCAATGGGTCATTCAACTCAAGATTTTTATTATAGACTTGAGTTCTAGCATAAATATTTGCGCCCAGTCTAAAAAAACCCTGAAAAACAGGTTCGGCGGTTTTACCAATTTGTGACAAGGGCATCCATCGCCGCAGGCATAAGGCTTCATTTAATTCCATTATTTCTTCCTATTTTGGCCATTTAAAAATTTCTGGCTGTACGTTACCATTATCAATAGCATTTAAAATGCGAGTCTTTTCAGAACTCTCAGGCCAACTTTCAACTGCTGTTCTAACTTCCTGGATCCATTTTTCAAAACTTGATCTTGACACTGAAGTCGGGTAACTTCCATCTGGGCCTCGATACTTGGCATCAGTGACATATACCACACCAGAATTTGGGTCAAATGTTGCATAGTCCACCCCAGGCGCAGATACTTTTCCTGGTGGAATAATCCCAATTCTACCTTGATCCAATGCTTGTTGGTATCCCTTTAATTCCGCTATTGACCCATTTAATTCAGAATATGGAGCACGCCCTCTATTGACGTTAGCAAGATTTTTGCTGCCTCCATTCTGCCCGTTGCTCAGTATCACGCCCTTCGACTTATCATCGGCGTTTAGTCCTCCATTATTTCCATTCAAGCCAGTTGACTTATCATCGGGATTTAGTCCTCCATTATTTCCGTTCAAGCCAGTCGACTTATCATCGGGATTTAGTCCTCCATTATTTCCGTTCAAGCCAGTCGACTTATCATCGGGATTTAGTCCTCCATTATTTCCATTCAAACCGGTTGACTTATCACCAACATTTAGCCCTCCATCATTAACAATCACATTGTCTTTAGTAAATGTATCCACACCTAATACCATAGCAAGTATTCGTATAGGATTAGTAAGGAATATAGAGATTCCGTCCGCTAAAGTATCTAAACTGATCTTAAAGATGCCACTGTTATAGTTAAGTCCACCATTCGATGACGCACTACCAGGAACAACCATAGGTACCAGCACCATCGTCCCATTTGGCATTGGCACTTGTATTGCTGTTGCCAAAGCAGTTTTTGAAACAGTGAGTCCGCCAGTTAATGGATCCTTTTTAAGTATTCCGAGGTCACCATTAATGATCGAAAAATCGTCATTGCCGCCAGCCTGAACACCCGCCAGATCAATCGCCGTACTCACTGCAGTATTCAATTGTCCTGCTGTAGACAGCAAACTGTCACCAGCCTGAACGCTAGCTAGATCAATCGTAGTAGCTGCTGTATTGACCAAACTTTCACCCGCACTGATCGCTGATGTAGCCAGATCATTAAAATTCGACGTGGCACTCCCCAGCAGTGCACTGAAATAATCAACATAATCGCTGTAAGTCATGGCCCCATTGCTATTGTCTTCAGATGCTCTTATCTGCAAGCCAAATCCAAACTCATCGTTCAAGCTGCTGCCTGCACCACTTCCACCGCCACTACCACCAAATCCAAACCCTCCACTATCCCATCCGCGCATGCCCTTGGGGTCTGCGCCTATAAGCCATGCATGCCCACGGTTTCTCTCTTTCATATCCGCATCGTAAGCTTCTTTGGCTAACTGCTGCGCTGTTTTGCCATTTGCATCTACCGCTTGCGTGGGGGCGCTGGTTGTCGCCACGGTTTGTGCTTCACCTGCATTCGAAGTGGACACTGCAGTAATTTTTGCCTGGGCGGCATTCACATTTCCCAAATTCAAATTACTGGTATTGCTTCCCGTTGTCTGCGTGCTCGTTGCGTTGATTGCAGCAGTAGCCTTCTTGAAATCACTATTTTGTTGTGCCTCAGCTGGCGTAGGTGCATTTTGAACAGGTGGTATCACCGGCGGCGTTGTTGGTGTTGTTGGCGTACCTGTTATTGCCGCAATCTTCGTATTGGTACTACTGATCTGCGCTTGCAAGTTCATTATATAAGTCTGCCATGCCGTCAGCGTTGCAGTCGCCGATGGATTGGATGCCGTCAACTCCTGCAACTTGATGGTCGCTTGCGCCAGCAAACCAACACGGTAGTTCAGTTCAGCCTGCAACATGCCCAAATCGTTCGAATCAACCGCCGGAGGCAAAGCCGGTGGCTGCGGTAAGGTAGGCGTAGTCGGTGTGGTTGGTGTCGTGGGTGTTGTCGGATTCGATGGATTACCCGGATCTGTGGGGGTGACCGGCGGCGTATTCCCCAACAAGACCTGTATCTGCGCTTGTATGCTGGTGATTTGTGCTTGTAAGCCATTAACATAAGTGTGCCAAGCATTCAACAATGCATTTGCATTGGGTGGATTAGCTGCTGTAATTTGCTGTATCTGCACTGTTGCCCCCATGAGCGTACCAGAACGGAACGCCAATGCATCTTGCAACGTGCCCATTACCGTTGAAACAACGGGATCGGGCAATGTGGGTGGCATGCCTGGAACAGTGCTGCCACCTGGATTGCTGGAACCGCCTGGATCAGTTCCCTGGTTACGCAGATTTTCCATTCTCTGCCATATTGCGGATATCTGGGCTCGTAGATCATTGATACGGGTCTGCAATGTCGCTGCCTGTGCATCACCTTCTGCCGTGTGCAATGATTGCAAGCGGAACTGCTCATTGAGCGACCACGACAAGTCTCCTATCGCGGTATCGTATTGCACCTGCAAAGCCCCTATTTGATCCTCAACACTTGAGGTGCTATTGGCGCTGGCGGTAGCATTCAAGCTCGCCCGCATCATCATGAACGACATTGGACTAAAGCTTGCACTTTCGCCCCCAGCTTCATCCTCCACAGCCAGACTCATTCCACTGACGTCGGCAGCATCAGCAAGCTCTTTTTCATCTTCAACCGCCGCCATATTAAACATGGCACGTGCTGCAAACAGAGCCGCGGTTGGTGGTGCTGATTGCACTGACTGCGCTGCTGCAGCTTGGACTGGTGCAGGCGTTGGCTCCACCCACACATCCACCTTCCCTGCTCCATTGCCATTATTGGCTGCAAAGTTATTGTGGTTCGCCCCCGTCCAGCTATTGAATACTTGGCCATTGACGATAAGGTTGCTGGTCGCAGTGTTGGCCTGCTCACTGAGCAGGACCTGACCGTGGGCATCGGTGATCTGGTGCTGGATGGAAGTGACGGTGGTCGATCCTGTCCTGTCGACATTGGTGACCTGCGTCTGCTTGCCATTGACGTCATAGCTGATTTGCTGGCTATTCCACAGGTTCAAGCTGGACCACTGACCATTGTTGAAGGTCGATTGTGACGCCGTACGCAGATAACCTTCACCCAGTGTGAGATCGAAGCTGACATTGACGGAGTTGCCAGCATTGTCGCTACTGCTATAGGCACGCAGATTCCCTGCAGAATCATAATTACTGTAGTTGATACTCTGCTGTGTCTGCCCCTGGACATTGTTGTGGATTTCTTTTTTGAGCAAGCCATTGGCATCGTAGTATTTGAGGTCTTTGGTGGCTTTTTCTGCGAAGGCTGCACGTTGGGTATCTTGCAGGGCTTGCAGATATCCCGCTGCCATGCCGCTGTTGATACCTTGCTGGAGGGTGCGGCCTGCACCATCGTACATGCGTTCATCGACGACGGTCGCAAAGTATTGTGGCAAGGCTTTGCCTAGCTGGTCATAGCTGGCGACAGCGACTTTGCTGACGCGGTTGGCAGCATCATAGCTAAAGTAGCGGGTGATGAGCCCTTCCCTGACGATGTAGGTGGTGCGGCTGACATCAGGCTGG